>NZ_JAGFNO010000033.1:0-109076 GCF_017592595.1 Streptomyces sp. NEAU-YJ-81
GTCCGAGATGGACGGGGTATCAACATATCTGGCGTTGACTTTTGGCACGCTGTTGAGTTCTCAAGGAACGGACGCTTCCTTTGAAACCGTTTCACCGGTCTCTCCGGGCGCTTCCCTTCGGTGTTTCCACCTTACCAGATCCGTTTTCCGTTCCGTTTCCGGTCCGAATTCCGTTTCCGGCCCCCTGCTGGAGCGGGGTCTTTCGCGCCTTCCGGCGTGATCACTACTTTAGCGGATTCCCCCGGAAGCTCATAATCGAGCTTCCCGATCCGAATTCCGGCATACCGAAATCCATCCCGATGAGGGACCGTGCAGAAGTGGTTTGCCGCCGGTGCGGCTCGAGTGGCTGCCGCGTTTCCCCGCAGGGCTCCGTGGCAACTCGGTGAACAGTACACGACGCCCCGAGGACCATCAAACTCATGGCCGGACGCCCCGTCAGGGCGTACCGTCTAGGGCATGACGAGCGCATGTGTACACCCACGGTGGTGGGCCGCCTGACGGCGGCCGCCTCTATCAACACATGCGCAACCACGGCCGCCGCTCCGGCGGCCGTTCGCGTATCTCCCTCCCCGCGAAGCCCGGCCGGCCGGGTCGGCGGCCCCGACACAGCGGGAGATGGCAGAGAGATGACAGAGACGAAGACGGCACGGCGCCGGATCTTCAGTGGGATCAAACCGAGCGGGCATCTGACCCTCGGCAACTACCTCGGGGCCGTACGCCGGTGGGTTCAGGAGGACCAGCACCGTGCCGACGCGCTGTTCTGCGTCGTCGATCTGCACGCGCTCACGGTGGAGCACGATCCGGCGCGGGTGCGGCGGCTCACCCGGCAGGCCGCCACGCTGCTGCTGGCCTCGGGGCTCGACCCCGAGCAGTGCACGCTGTTCGTCCAGAGCCAGGTGGATGAGCACGCGCGGCTGTCCTATCTCATGGAGTGCACGGCCACCGACGGCGAGATGCGGCGGATGATCCAGTACAAGGAGAAGGCCGCGCGGGAACAGGCAAGGGGGCGGAGCGTACGGCTGTCGCTGCTCACCTATCCGGCGCTGATGGCGGCCGACATCCTCGTCTATGGCACGCATGAGGTCCCCGTCGGCGAGGACCAGACACAACATGTCGAGCTGGCCCGGGACCTGGCGCAGCGGTTCAACCAGCGGTACGGACCGGTCTTCACGGTGCCCCGGGCCACGCATCCGCGGGTCTCGGCGCGGGTGATGGATCTACAGGACCCCACCTCGAAGATGGGGAAGTCGCATGCGGAGACCTCGGGCATCGTCTATCTGCTCGACGAACCGGACGCGGTGCGGAAGAAGATCATGCGGGCCGTCACGGACAGCGGAACCGAGGTGTGGTACGACCGGACGGAGCAGCCGGGGGTGGCCAATCTGCTGGATGTGCTCGCCTCGTGCACCGATGGAAAGCCGGAGGTGCTGGCCGAGGAGTTCAGCTCGTACGGGGCGCTGAAGCGGGCCACGGCGGAGGCGGTGCTGGAGCTGCTGCGGCCCCTTCAGGCCCGGCACGCGGAGCTGTGCGCCGACTCCTCTTATATGGACGGGGTGCTGCGGGCCGGGGCCGAGCGGGCGCGCGGGCTGGCCCGGCCCCGGGTGGACGAGGCGTATGCGGCGGTCGGACTGCTGCCGCCCGCCTGAGCAAAGCGGCTGGTCGGCGTCAGCCGTTGCCGGAGGCGAGCTCGCGGCTGCGGTCGCGGGCCGCCTCCAGCGCGGCGATCAGCGCGGCGCGCACCCCGTGGCTCTCGAGCTCGCGGATGGCGTTGATCGTGGTGCCCGCCGGGGAGGTCACGGCCTCCCGCAGCTTGACCGGGTGCTGATCGCTGTCGCGCAGCATCACCGCGGCGCCGATGGCCGCCTGGACGATCAGGTCATGGGCCTTGTCGCGGGGCAGGCCCAGCAGGATGCCCGCGTCGGTCATGGCCTCGACGAGGAAGTAGAAGTACGCCGGGCCGGAGCCGGAGAGGGCGGTCGCGGCGTCCTGCTGGGACTCGGGGACGCGCAGCGTCTTGCCGACGCCGCCGAAGATCGCCTCGGTGTGGGTGAGGTGCTCCTCGGTGGCGTGGCTGCCCGCCGAGATGACGGACATGGCCTCGTCGACCAGTGCGGGGGTGTTGGTCATCACACGGACGACCGGGGTGCCGGCGGCCAGGCGCGCCTCGAAGAAGGAGGTGGGGATGCCGGCGGCGCCGGAGATGACCAGCCGGTCGGCGGGGACGTGTGGGGCGAGCTCATCGAGCAGGGCGCCCATGTCCTGCGGTTTGACGGTGAGGATGAGGGTGTCGGCGGACTTGGCGGCCTCGGCGTTGGAGACGGCCTCGACGCCGTGGCGCGAGCGGAGCTCCTCGGCGCGCTCGGGGCGGCGGGCCGTGACCAGGAGGTCGGACGGTGACCAGCCACCTCGGATCATTCCGCTGAGAAGGGCTTCGCCAATCTTTCCCGTGCCGAGCACGGCGACCTTCTCCGTCATAGTGCGGCTCTCCTCATACCTGAGCGGGTCGTGCTGTGCTGCATGTGTGGTCTCCGCCAATCTTCCCACGGGTGGCTCATTCCCCCTGGCTCTTATGGATTACTTATTCGTCGTTCGATGAATTAAATTTTTCACGCCATCCGGCGTGACCGGGAGGGCGCTTTGCGCCCGCGCCTATGGGGGCGCCCGGAACCAAACAGTCCTGTTCGATGACTCCGAGTTCACAAGTCGGTTACATATCGACTTGCAAATGGTCACGGTCTCATGGACACAATGGGGGTCGGTGTCTATACGTACGGGAAGGGGGCGATGGTGAGGAGCATTCGGCATACCGCTCACGCACTGGTAACGGCGGTAGCCGTGTTGCTTGCCCTCTTCATCGCGGCTGATTGCGCGTCCGCGCAGGTCATCCATCCCGAAACGAGCAGCGTCACCGCTTCAGCCGATCCGCGGCCGACCACGGAGTCATGGGTCTCCGCGCACGGCGATCACGGAACAGAAGACTGCAAGGGGCTCCGCGGAAGGGTCCCGCTGACCGCTCCCACACCGAGCGGCAAATACGGATGTGTGTGCGGTTGCGATACCGGTGTTCCGGTGCCGCGTACCGCCATCTCCACATCGGTCACCGGACGCCAAGCCGTTCCGGTGTCGAGATCGGGCGAGCTGCCCGTCATCCTCCAGATCTTCCGCTGCTGAGAGCTACACCGCCGTAGCCCGGCGGTTCGTCTCGGACACTTCTCCACGCTTTCACGCTTCTCGCAGCAAGCGATCTCAACCGCCAGCGACCGATTCCATCGATCCCACTGACGTAGCGCTATGCCGTGCCCCCGCCTGCCCATGAGCCGGTGACGGGGCGCACTGGAGGCAACCCTCATGCGAAACTCTCTCTTTGACCGTTTCCGTGGTGCCGGAGGCACCTCAGGCTCATCCGGCGCCAAAACATTCCGCGCCGACTTCACCGCTTCTCTCGTCGTCTTCCTCGTCGCCGTCCCCCTGTGCGTGGGGGTGGCGGTGGCCTCGGGTGTTCCGGCCGAGCTCGGCCTGATCACCGGCATCGTCGGCGGGCTGGTCACCGGCTTCCTGCCGGGCAGCAGCCTGCAGGTCTCCGGCCCGGCCGCCGGTCTGACCGTGCTGGTGTACGAGGCCGTGGAGCAATACGGCGTCGCCGCACTCGGCGTCCTCGTCCTGATCTCCGGACTGCTGCAGCTGGCCATGGGCGCGTTCGGCCTCGGCCGCTGGTTCCGGGCGATCTCCGTCGCCGTGGTGCAGGGCATGCTCGCGGGCATCGGTCTGGTGCTGATCGCCGGACAGCTCTACGCGCTCGCCGACGCCAAGGCGCCGACCAGCGGGCTCGACAAGATCTTCGGTATTCCGGAGCTCATCGGGGACGTGGCCGGTTCCGGGGACGCCTTGAAGGCGCTCGCCGTGGGCGTCGGCACGATTGCGGTACTGGTGCTGTGGCCGCGCTTCCGCCAGGGCGCCAAGGTGCTGCCCGCTCCGCTGGCGGCCGTCGCGCTCGCCACTGCCTCGACCGTGATCTTCGACCTGCCGATCGCGCGAGTCGAGGTCAAGGGTCTGCTGGACGCCATCCAGCCGCCCGGCGGCAGTGAGTTCCAGGCGCTCGCCGAGGTGGGCGTCATCGGCACCGTGCTCGCCTTCACGCTGATCGCCTCGGCCGAGAGCCTGTTCAGCGCCGCGGCCGTGGACCGGCTGCACGACGGTGCCCGCACCGACTACGACAAGGAGCTCATGGCGCAGGGCGCGGGCAACGCGGTGTGCGGTGTCCTCGGCGCGCTCCCGATGACCGCGGTGATCGTGCGGAGCGCGGCCAATGTGCAGGCCGGCGCGAAGACGAAGGCGTCGCGGGTGCTGCACGGTGTGTGGCTGCTGATCTTCGCGGTGCTCTTCCCCTCGGCCCTGGGCATCATCCCGGTGGCGACGCTCGCCGGTGTGCTGGTGTACTCGGGCTGGAAGCTGATCCCGACCAAGGACCTGGTGCCGCTGTGGCGGACCCACCGCGGTGAGGCGATCATCCTGGTCGTCACCGCCGGCGCGATCGTGGTCACCAATATGTTCGAGGGCGTGATCATCGGTCTGCTGATGGCCGTGGCCAAGACGGCCTGGGAGACCTCGCATGTGCATGTCGAGGTCAGCGGGCGCGAGAACGACGACGCCGGGGCCGGTGCCGGCGACAAGCCCCTGCGCGTCCGGGTGCGCGGTAACGCGACCTTCCTGCGACTGCCCAAGCTGCTGGACGAGCTGGAGGGGCTGCCCCGTGAGCAGGAGGTCGAGCTCGACCTGACCGGGCTGCGCCATGTGGACCACGCCTGTGAGATGGCGCTGGCCACCTGGACCGAGCGGCACAACGCGGTGGTCAAGCGTGACGCCGCCATCGAGGAGCGGGTCCCGGCGTAACGACGCCCGCTCGGGGGGACACGCCCCCTTCCGTCATCCGGCCCCCGGCGCCGCACTCGCGGCTCCGGGGGCCGGCTGCGCTCCGGCCGTGGGTCAGCCGCAGGGCACGGTGACGAAGCCGTCACTGCCGGTCCTCACATACGCGTCGGACACGTACTGGCCCGGGGCGATGCTGTCCCAGATGTCCGTGGTGCCGTACGGTCCGGAGACCTTCTCGCCGTGCCGCTGACAGCGGATGGGGACACGGGTGTTGTACGGCAGCACCTTGACGACTCTGTGGTTGGTGCCGGGCCCGCTGCGGACGTTCACCTGGTAGCCGGGCGCGGTCGGATAAGTGATCGCTCCGGCGGCGACCCCGACGGCGTCCGTGCCGTCCGCGGTGTCGGCGGCGTTGGCTGTGCCGGTGGCGTTCGCGGTGTCGGTGGTGGCGACGGTTTCTGCGGTCTCTTCAATGGCCATGACGGCCCCTCCCCCGTTGAACTTCTTTCCGAAGTTGTGCACATGTCGTGTGAAGTGACACGACATGCGGAGGCTAACAAGGCTCGCACGTGTCATCGACTAGGCTCGCCGAGTCGCGAATGCGGCCGAATTCACGGGGGTGGGGCATGCCGCCGGTGCACAGAGCCGGGACGGGCCCGGAAGCGGAGGATCCGGAATACGCCGGGCAATACCGGCTCGAGGCGCGCCTCGGATCGGGTGGCATGGGCGTGGTCCATCTGGCCCGCTCGCCCTCGGGACGGCGTCTCGCGGTGAAGGTCGTCCATGCCGCGTATGCCGAAGACCCCGAGTTCCGGGCGCGGTTCCGGCAGGAGGTGGCGGCCGCCCGGCGGGTCAGCGGCGCGTTCACGGCGCCCGTGGTGGATGCCGACCCGGAGGCGCCGAGGCCCTGGATGGCCACCCTCTACATCCCCGGCCCGACCATCGCCGAACACGTCAAGCGGAGCGGCCCGTTGCCGCCGGACGAGACGGTGCAGCTCGCCGCGGGGCTCGCGGAGGCGCTGCGGGACATCCACCGGGTGGGCGTGGTGCACCGCGATCTCAAGCCGAGCAATGTGCTGCTCGCGGCGGACGGCCCGAAGGTCATCGACTTCGGCATCTCGCGGCCGTCCGACAGCGAACTGCGCACCGAGACAGGGCAGTTGATCGGCACTCCGCCGTTCATGGCGCCGGAGCAGTTCCAGCGGCCGCGTGCGGTGGGCCCGGCGGCGGATGTCTTCGCGCTGGGTTCGCTGCTGGTGCACGCGGCCACCGGGCGGGGACCGTTCGAGTCCGAGAGCCCGTACATCGTGGCGTACCAGGTGGTGCACGACGAGGCGGATCTGGCGGGGGTGCCGGATGAACTGCTGCCGCTGATCCAGCGGTGCCTGGCCAAGAACCCCGAGGAACGCCCCACGCCCGACGCCCTGATGACGGTCCTGCGTGCCGTCCGCGGCCCCCATCCGCCGATGCCCCGCGGCCCCGTCCCGCTGGTGCCGCAGCAGCGGACGCCGGAGCCGCACTCCCTGCCGGGCGGGCGCTGGGATCAGGACGGCGGCGCCAGGGATACGCATGTGAAGGCGGCCGCTGAGCCCGCGCCCCGGCTCATGAAGGACATGAAGGCCAAGCCTGAGTCGGTGACGGACGAGCCCATGGCCGACGAGCCGGTGGCGCCGCGGCGGGGGGTCCGGCGGTGGGCCCTGTCCGGGCTCGCGGCCCTCGTGCTGCTGGGCGCGGGCACGGTCGTCGCGCTGCGCCCGTTCGGTGGCGCGGACGCGTCGGGCGGGCGGCAGCCGCGGAACAGCGCGGCGACCGCGGAGGCATGGCGCCCCTGGACGACGGGGCTGGACGTCGGAAAGGCGGCGCGCTCGGGGGCGCGGCCCGCGTTCTGCTCGTACGGAGCGGGCGCGCTGTACTGCACCCGGCGCGGTATCGAGGCCGCCCGGGTCGATCCGGACGACGGCCGGGTGGTCTGGTCACGGCCGTCCGCGGCCGGGCGCCCCGCTGACGGCGAGGCGATCTCCGCTCCCGTGTTCTCCGGCGGTCTGGTGCAGACGGTGTCCCCGGACGGCGGGCGGCTGCGGGCGCTCGACCCTACGACCCACGACGTCCGCTGGAGCCGCGAGGTGTCCCGTTACGACGGCGGCGTCTACTCCTCGGGCGACACCGTGCTGCTGGCCGCGCCGGACGGCACGGTCACGGCGGTGAACGGCGCGACGAACAAGGAGCGTTGGAGCCATCGGCTGCCCGGCCACGCCCGGCCCGTCTTCTTCTCGTACGGCGACGGCCGCACGGCGTACGCCGTGACCACCTCGGGCGACGGCGCGCACACGCTGGTCACGGCGGTGGACACGGTGCGCGGCGACACGCGCTGGCACGCCTCGCTCAGCGGCAACCTCACCCCGGCCGGGAGCGGCCCCGGCGGAGTGCTGCTGCTGACCGAGACGGACACCCGGACCCGTACCACCGCGGTCGTCCGCTACGACCCGGAGCGGCGTACGGCGCGGCGGGTCGCGCTGTCCGCGCCGGTGTCCGCGACCAGTGCCGTCACCAGCGGCGACCGGGTGTATGTGCTGGGCGCGGACGGCGGGTTGGTGGCCGTCGACACCGGGCGCGAGGGTGTGGCGCGGGCGCGGCTCTGGCGCCTGGAGACCTCGGTGGCCAACGCCTCGCCCCTGGTGGCGGCGGACGGCCGGCTGTACTTCTCGGCGGCGGACGGACGGCTGCTGGCCGTGGACGCCGAGCGGGGCGAGGTGATCGGCGAGACCCGCTCGCGCGGGGGCGCGGCCGGTCGCGGCTTTCTGGACCTGATGCCCGCGCCGGTGGCGGCGGACGGCAAGGTGTTCGCGACGGCCCCGGACGGCACGCTGTTCGCGGTGGACGGACGGAATCCGGCCGGCTGGTGAGCCACGACACGGTGCCCGGGGCGGGCCGGGGCTGCGGGGTGTCCGGCGGACCACGCGGCGGAGCCGCATATCGATGCTTTCGCCTCCCCGTCCCTTCCCGCTACCAGGGGCTCCGCCTCTGGCCCCCGCTCCTCAACCGCCGGAGGGGCTGGATTACAACGCCCGAGGGGCTGGATTACGTTGACCGCCGGATCGTGGGTCGGTGAGGGAAGAACAGGAATGGCACTGCGCGCAGGGGACCCGGAGTCCATCGGAGGCTACGCACTCGAACGGCGGCTCGGCCGCGGCGGGATGGGCACGGTGTATCTGGCCCAGTCGCAGTCGGGGCGGCGGCTGGCCCTGAAGGTGGTGCATCAGCAGTTCGCCGACGACGATGAGTTCCGGGTGCGGTTCCGGCAGGAGGTCGCGGCCGCCCGGCGGGTCAGCGGCGCGTTCACCGCGGCCGTCGTGGACGCCGACCCCCATGCCGTACTGCCGTGGATGGCGACCTCGTACGTCCCCGGCCGCACCCTCGCCGAGCGGGTCGCGGCGGACGGTCCGCTGCGCGGCGCCGAGCTGCGGCGGCTGGCGATCGGGCTGGTGGAGGCGTTGCGGGACATCCATCGGGCGGGCGTGGTGCACCGGGATCTCAAACCGGCCAACATCGTGCTGTCCGAAGAGGGCCCCCGCGTCATCGACTTCGGCATCTCGCGGGCGGCGGACCACCAGACCCTGACCATGACGGGCCGGGTCATGGGCACACCCCCGTTCATGTCCCCGGAGCAACTGCGCGATCCGCGGGAGGTCGGACCGGAGTCCGATGTGTTCTCGCTCGCGACGGTGGTGGTGTTCGCGGCGACCGGCCAGAGCCCGTTCGACGCGGACAGCCCGTATATGACCGCCTATCACGTGGTGCACGAGCCGCCGGAACTGGACGCGGTGACCGGGCCGTTGCGCGACACGGTCGCGGACTGCCTGAGCAAGGAGCCGTCCGCGCGCCCCGGTCTTGACGAGCTGCTGGAGCGGTTGCGGACGCTGCCCGACGAGGTCGGCACGGACGACCACGGAACAGGTGAGGCCGATTCCGAGCACGCCGGCACCGGCGCCGCCGTGCCGACGGAGGTCGGCCGCGCGCCCCGCCGCGCCCGTCTCCCGCGCCGCGCCCTGGTGGCCGCCGGAGCGGCCGCGGGCCTGGTTGCCGCAGTCGTTGGGGCGGTCGTCGTCCTCAAGGCCGGATCCGGCGACCGGCCGGACCCCCGCCCCGCCACCGGCTCGTCGCCGGACGCCTCGCTCCCGTCCGGATGGCGCCCCTGGCAACGCACGCTCACCGAGCCCGGCGACGACGACGTCGTGACCCGCCTCGAAGGCACTCCGCAGACGGTCAACGGGCTGAGCGGCCGTCGCTGTCTCGCCTCGGGCACCGATCTGTACTGCGGCGGTTCCGGGATCGCCCTCACCAGGCTGGACGCCCGCGGGCGCGTGACCTGGCACCGGCCGACGAAGCCGGACGCGCTGATCGGTGTGATCGACGGTCTCGTCCTGGGCACCGTCGGACTCTCGGACGGAACGGCCCGGCTGGAGGGCTACCGCACCAGCGACGGTGAGCGGGTCTGGAAGACCGACATCGGCGGCGCGGACCAGGGCGCGGTGTTCCGGCGGGGCCGCCACCCCGCCGTGCTCACCCAGAGCTGGGACCAGGAGACCTTCCAGGCGGTGGACGCGCGCACCGGCGGCACGCTCTGGTCGCGCCGGGTCGGCCACGGGCTGACCTGCTCCCCCGATGTGGTGGCCGGGCGCCCCCTCGCCGACTGCAGACCGATGGAGGACCGCGGCGACCCGGACACTCCGAGCCGGCTCTACGCCCTGTCCCCCACCACGGGAGCGCCCCGGCAGATCGGCACGCCGGATACGGGCGTATCCCTCGCCGAGCGCTCGGGCGACCTTCTTTATCTGGAGCAGGGCGACCACGACAGCTTCGACTACACCGATCTGCTGTTCCTCTCCCCGGACGGCGGACCGGCGCGCCGGGTGAAGCTGCCCGGAGGGCTCTCCGCCCAGCAGACCAGGCCCACCCTGGTGGGCGACACGCTCTACTTCGTCCGGCAGAACGGCGAGGTCACCGCCGTCACCACGGCCGGAAAGCGGCTGTGGAGCGAGGCGACGGAGGTGGAGTGGCTGGGCTCACCCGTCGTGTCCGGGCGCCGGAACGCCCTGTATCTGGCCACCGCCGCGGGCCGTACGGTCGCGCTGGACCGCGGGGACGGCCGGGTGCTGTGGCGGGGCAAGGCGCGTACGGACCCCGGTGGCGTCCCCGCCGAGCTGACGCTGAGCGGTGACGCCCTCACTACGGTCTACGGATACGACACCGTGGAGGCGGCCGGGACCGACGTCAGCCGAGGCGGCTGATGTCGCGGACCGCGCCCTTGTCCGCGCTGGTGGCCATCGCCGCGTAGGCGCGCAGTGCGGTGGACACCTTGCGCTCGCGGTTCTTCGGGGCGTAGACACCGCCGAGCGCCTCGCGGCGGGCCGCCAGCTCCTCCTCGCTCACCAGGAGTTCGATGGTGCGGCCGGGGATGTCGATGCGGATCCGGTCGCCGTCCTGGACCAGGGCGATGGTGCCGCCGGACGCCGCCTCGGGCGAGGCGTGGCCGATGGACAGGCCCGAGGTGCCGCCGGAGAAGCGGCCGTCGGTGACCAGCGCGCATGCCTTGCCCAGGCCCCGGCCCTTGAGGAAGGAGGTGGGGTAGAGCATCTCCTGCATACCGGGGCCGCCCTTGGGGCCCTCGTAGCGGATGACGACGACGTCGCCCTCCTTGACCTGCTTGCCCAGGATCCGCTCGACGGCCTCCTCCTGGGATTCGCAGACCACGGCGGGGCCCTCGAAGGTCCAGATCGACTCGTCCACGCCCGCGGTCTTCACCACGCAGCCGTCGACGGCCAGATTGCCCTTGAGGACGGCCAGCCCGCCGTCCTGGGAGTAGGCGTGCTCCAGGTCGCGGATGCAGCCGCCGGTGGCGTCCGTGTCCAGCGTGTCCCAGCGCTCGGACTGCGAGAAGGCGGTGGCGGAGCGCTTGCAGCCGGGGGCCGCGTGCCACAGCTCGACGGCCTCGGCGGACGGCGAACCGCCGCGCACGTCCCAGGTCTTGAGCCAGTCGGCGAGCGAGGAGCTGTGTACGGAGTGGACGTCCTCGTTCAGCAGCCCGGCGCGGAACAGCTCGCCGAGGATCGCCGGGATGCCGCCCGCGCGGTGCACGTCCTCCATGTAGTACGTGCCGCCGGGGGCCACGTTCGGGGCGACCTTGGCCAGGCAGGGCACCCGGCGGGAGACCTCGTTGATGTCGTTGAGGTCGTAGTCGAGACCGGCCTCCTGGGCGGCGGCCAGGAGGTGCAGGATCGTGTTGGTCGAGCCGCCCATGGCGATGTCGAGCGCCATGGCGTTGTCGAAGGCGGCGCGGGTGCCGATGGAGCGCGGCAGAACGGTCTCGTCGTCCTGCTCGTAGTGGCGCTTGGTGATGTCCACGACCGTACGGCCGGCGGTCTCGTAGAGCGCCTTGCGGGCGGTGTGGGTGGCCAGCACCGACCCGTTGCCCGGCAAGGAGAGGCCCATCACCTCGGTCAGGCAGTTCATCGAGTTGGCGGTGAACATGCCGGAACAGGAGCCGCAGGTCGGGCAGGCGTTGTTCTCGATACGGAGGATGTCCTCGTCCGAGACGTTCTCGTTGACCGCGTCCGAGATCGCGTTGATCAGGTCCAGCTTGCGGACGGTGCCGTCGACGAGCGTGGCCCGGCCGGCCTCCATGGGGCCGCCGGAGACGAAGACGGTCGGGATGTTGAGCCGCATCGCGGCCATCAGCATCCCGGGCGTGATCTTGTCGCAGTTGGAGATGCAGATCAGCGCGTCGGCGCAGTGCGCCTCGACCATGTACTCCACGGAGTCGGCGATCAGGTCGCGGGAGGGGAGGCTGTAGAGCATCCCGCCGTGGCCCATGGCGATGCCGTCGTCCACGGCGATGGTGTTGAACTCGCGCGGAATGCCACCCGCCGCGTGGATCGCCTCGCTGACGATCCGGCCGACCGGCTGGAGGTGGGTGTGGCCGGGCACGAACTCGGTGAAGCTGTTGGCCACGGCGATGATCGGCTTGCCGAAGTCCTCGCGCGCTACGCCGGACGCCTGCATAAGGGCGCGGGCGCCCGCCATGTTGCGGCCATGGGTGACGGTGCGAGACCTCAGCTCGGGCACGGTGCTCGGCTCCCTCGTGATACGTGCGTCCAGCGAATGGGACGCGCGGCGAATCGGATCGGAGTCTTCTGAGCCTACGCCTGTGTCCATGGATCCGGATGGTCCGTCCGGATCCAGAGACGGTGGGGTCACTGTGTGGCACAGGCCGATCAGCGCTCGGTCAGCGCCGGGCCGTCAGGGTTGGCCGGTCCGCGATCAGCTTTCGGTCAGATAGCGCTGCAGGGTGGGCCCCACCATGGCCACGATGTCGTCGACCTCGGCCGAGGCCATCGGCTCCATCCGGATCACATACCGCAGCATCGCGATCCCGATGAGGTGCCCGGCCGCGAGCTGGGCCCGGAACTCGGGGTTCGGGACGTCCAGCTCACCCGCCATCCGCAGCAGCACCCGGCGCTCGATCATGCCGCGCAGCACCACGGAGGCGGTCTCGTTGGTCAGCGCCGAGCGCATCACGGCGAGCAGCGGCAGCCGGCTGACGGGGTTCTCCCAGATGCCGAACATGAAGCGGGCCATCCGCTCGCCCGCGCCCTCCCGGCTGCCGTGCACCGCGTCCGGGGCGGCCATGGCGGGCGCGAAGATCAGCTCGATGGCCGCCTCGAAGACCTGCTCCTTGGTGCCGAAGTAGTGGTGGACCAGCGCCGGGTCCACCTCCGCGGCCTTGGCGATGCCACGGATCGAGGTCTTGTCGTAGCCGCGCTCGGCGAACTCGTTGCGCGCCGCGGCCAGGATCCGGTCGCGGGCGCCGGGGCCGTCGGAGGCGCTCGTACGGGCCGGGCGGCCACGCTTGCGCGGGCCCGTGGCGGGCCCGGACGAGGCGGGGGTCATGAACCGGGCACCGTCCTGCTCTGCGGGGTGGCCGAGGTCGGCGAGGCCAGATGCAGCCGGGTGAACGCCAGGGCCTCCGCCAGGTCGGCCTCGCGCTCGGCGGTGGACATGGCCCGCCGGGTGTTGACCTCGACGACCACATTGCCGTCGAAACCGGTGGCCGCGAGCCGTTCCAGCAGCTCGGCGCAGGGCTGGCTGCCGCGCCCCGGCACCAGGTGCTCGTCCTTGTTGGAGCCCTGGCCGTCGGCGAGGTGGAGATGGGCCAGCCGGTCGCCCATGCGGTCCACCATCTCCATCGCGTCCGTACGGGCGGTGGCCGTGTGCGACAGATCGATGGTGAAGTGGCGGTAGTCGTCCTGGGTGACGTCCCAGCCCGGGGCGTACGCCAGCATCTCGCGATCGCGATAGCGCCACGGGTACATGTTCTCGACCGCGAACCGCACATCGGTCTCATCGGCCATCCGCCAGATTCCGCTGACGAACTCGCGGGCGTAGGACCGCTGCCATCGAAACGGCGGGTGGACCACGACGGTGGACGCGTCGAGCTTCTCGGCGGCCGTTCTCGCCCGCTGCAGCTTGACCCAGGGGTCGGTCGACCAGACCCGCTGGGTGATCAGCAGACAGGGAGCGTGCACGGCGAGGATCGGCACCTGGTGGTAGTCCGAGAGCCGACGCAGCGCCTCGATGTCCTGGCTGACCGGATCGGTCCACACCATGACCTCGACGCCGTCATAGCCCAGCCGTGCCGCGATCTCGAAGGCCGTCGCCGTCGACTCCGGATAGACCGAGGCTGTGGACAGCGCGACCTTCGCATCCGGGATGCGCACCACTGGCTCTGTCACGAAGGACAGCGTACGGCGGCTGCTCTCCGCAGCCGAACCGCGGCGGCGCTTGCGGCTGAACCACCGCCGCTTTCCAGCCCGGCCACCGCCGCCCTCCGGCCTGGCCACCAGGGCTTTCCGGCCCGGCCACCGCCGCTTTCCGGCTCGGCCACCAGGGCTTTCCAGCCCAGTCACCGACGCTTTCCAGCCCGGCCGCCGGGGCTTTCCCGCCCGGCCGTCGCCGCTTTCCAGCCCGGCCACCGCCGCCCCCGGCCCCGGTGACGCTGTGTGGTCACGTGGGCAGGTGGTCCAGGCGGCGCAGGATGACGCCCTCGCGCAGCGCCCACGGGCAGATCTCAAGCTGCTCCACGCCGAACAGATCCAGCGCGGCCTCCGCCACCAGCGCCCCGGCCGGAAGCTGCCCGGCCCGGCCCTCGGAGACCCCGGGCAGCCCGGCCCGTTCCTCGGTGGTCATGGCGGCCAGTTTCGGCACCCACTCCACCAGCGCCCGGCGGGTGAGGCGGCGCTCCACGTACGGCCCGTCGGCGGAGCGCGCGGCGCCGGTGATCCTGGCGAGCTGCTTGAAGGTCTTGGAGGTGGCCACCACATGGTCCGGCGCCCCATGACGGCTGAAGTCGCCGACGGTCCGGGCGATCTCGGCCCGCACATGGCGCCGCAGGGCCCGTACCTCCGCCGCGTCGGGCGGGTCGCCGAGCAGCCAGGAACCGGTCAGCCGGCCGGCCCCCAGCGGCAGCGAGACCGCCGTGTCGGGCTCCTCGTCCATGCCGTACGCGATCTCCAGCGAACCGCCGCCGATGTCCAGGACCAGCAGCTTCCCCGCGGACCAGCCGAACCAGCGGCGGGCGGCCAGAAAGGTGAGCCGCGCCTCGTCCGCGCCGCTGAGCACCTGGAGCCGCACGCCGGTCGCCTCGGCGACCCGGGCCAGGACCTCATCGGCGTTGGTCGCCTCACGGACGGCGGAGGTCGCGAACGGCAGGACGTCCTCGACGCCCTTGTCCTCGGCCGCCTCCAGCGCCTCCTTGACCACCGCGATCAGGCGGTCGACGCCTTCGGGGCCGATGGCCCCGGCGCCGTCGAGGAGTTCGGCCAGCCGCAGCTCGGCCTTGTGCGAATGCGCGGGCAGCGGGCGCGCGCCGGGGTGGGCGTCCATCACAAGCAGATGAACCGTATTCGAACCCACGTCGAGGACACCGAGTCTCATAACGTGAACGCTACTGCTCCCCCCTCGGTGTCATGCACAGGTCCCCCACGATCGCGCGCCCGGGCGGCCGATCGGCGGCCGATCCCGGACCCGGGCCGCGCCGCCGGGCCGTGTGCGGTCCCCACCTCCGGCTTTTGGCCGAGGGGCCTACCCTTGCACCGTGGCAAAGACGAAAAAGGCGAAGCAGGGCAAAAGCCGGAAGACCGCCCCGGAGTGGGCGGCCGAGGAGCCGACGCCGTCCGGGGCCGAGGCCGCCGCGGCCGCCGAGGACGAGGTCGGTCTGGACTTCGCCCGCGCATGGGTCGAATTCCCCGATCCGGCCGACGACGAGCAGTTCTTCCGATGCGATCTGACCTGGCTGACCTCCCGGTGGACCTGCATCTTCGGCCAGGGCTGCCAGGGCATCCAGGCGGGGCGGGCCAGCGATGGCTGCTGCACGCTGGGCGCGCACTTCTCCGACGAGGAGGACGAGGAGCGGGTCGGCCGCCATATGGCCCGGCTGACCCCGGAGATCTGGCAGTTCCACGACGTGGGGCACGCCTCGGGGTGGGTGCAGGAGGACGACGACGGCGAGCGGCAGACCCGGCGCCACAAGGGCTCGTGCATCTTCCAGAACCGGCCGGGGTTCGCAGGCGGAGCGGGCTGCGCCCTGCACATTCTGGCGCTGCGGGAGGGGCGCGAGCCGCTGGAGACCAAGCCGGACGTGTGCTGGCAGCTACCGGTGCGCCGGTCCTACGACTGGATCGACCGGCCGGACGACACCCGCGTGCTGCGGGTCACCATCGCCGAGTACGACCGGCGCGGCTGGGGGCCGGGCGGCCACGATCTGCACTGGTGGTGCACGTCGGCCACCTCGGCGCACGGGGCCGGGGAGCCGGTGTTCCGGTCGTACCGGCCGGAGCTCACGGAGCTGATGGGCAAGCCCGGATACGACCGGCTGGCCGAGCTGTGCGAGCAGCGCCTGGCGTCCTCGCTGCCGATGGTGGCCCCGCATCCGGCGGATCCGGCGGCCCCGACGGGCTGACACGGGCGATTTACGGGGTGTCCGGCGGATCTTTCCCCTCCCCGCCCCTTTCCGAATCCGGGGCCAGGCCCCGGCCGGGGCTCCGCCCCAGGACCCCGCTCCTCAAACGCCGGAGAGGCTGGATTGGCTCCCCGCCGGTCGGCGCCTCCGGGACCGCCCGGCGGCTGACGTGTCCGGGCCTCGCGTCAGCGCTTCGCGGCGGCTGGGCCGGAGGGCGTAGGGGACGGGTCGGTCGGGGTCGGCGTCGGGTTGCCGGAGGGGTCCGTGGGGGTGGGGGTGGGCTCCGGGGACGCGCCCCGGCCCTCGATCAGCACCACCGCGCCCGCCGGGTCCACCGAGACCCGTGCGCTCCAGTGACCGGCCGGCTCCCGGCCGTGGTCCACCGAGACCGTGATGGTCGTGGAGTCGCCGGGCCGCAGCACCCCGCCCGTGTGGTTCAGCCGGAGCCAGGACGCCCCGGCGGAGGCCGACCAGTGCACCGGTGAGCCGCCGGACGCGGTGAGCGTGATGACCGTCACCTCGCCCTCGGGGTGTGCCGTGACCGTGAGCCGTCCCGGGCCGGGGGCGGGCCGCGATGGTCCTGAGCCGTCTCCGGGGCGGCCGCCACCGGCCGGAGAGCCGTCCGGGCGGGACGCTTCGCCGCCCTTGCCCTTGTGCCCCGGCCGCTCCACCGCGCCGTCCACGCCGATGACCTCGACCGACACATCCGACGCCCCGCGGCCCGCCTTGGCGCTCCGCGGGCCGGAGCCGATCTGCGTGCCGGAACGGTCCTGCGCGCTGCCGCCGCGCTCGTACGAGCGACGGGCGGGCCGGTCCTGACCGGCCGGGGCCTGGTCGGTGCCGTCCACCTCGGCGGCGGCCACCGAGTCCGTGTCGCGCTCGTCACCGGCGAGCGGGGCGCCCCGGTAGGCGGCCCACAGCGCGAGCACCGGGGCCGCGACGACCGCCGCCACCACCGTCGTCGTCAGCGCGCGGCTGCGCATCCGGCTGCGGCGGGCGGCCCGGTCCTGGGGCTCCAGCGGGAAGCCGCGCCGGTCGAACCGGGGCCCGGCGCCCGCGCGGGCGGGGCGTCCGCTGAGCGCGCTCAGCAGCGCGGCGTGCACGGCGGCGCGGGGGCCCTCCACCACCGGCAGCGCGGCGGGCGCGGCCGCCGTACCGGGCCAGGGTCCGTCGGCCGTGGCCCGCTCGGCCATCCGGCGGCACTCGCGGCAGTCGTCCACATGGCGCACCAGCTCGCGGCGGAGGGCGGCGGAGAGCAGCACCTGGGTGTCGCCCGCGAGCCGCGCGACGACCGGGCAGTGGCCCAGCTCGACGACGGCGAGGGCGGCGCGGGTGCGCTCCACCTCGCAGGCGGCGCTGGAGAGCAGGGCGCGGGTCTCCTCCTGGTCCTTGCCGAGCACGGCGGCCACCTCGGAGGGGCCCAGCCGATGGCGCACCGCGAGCTCGAGCGCCTCGCGCTGCTCGGCGGTGGTCCCGGCGGCCTCCGGCCAGGCCAGCGCGGCCAGTTCGCGACGGCGCTGGGCGGCGATGGGCTCGGGCAGTTCGGCCCCGGCGCCGTCGCCCGGGGTGTCCGTCCCCGTACGGCCGCGGCGCTCGGCCAGCTTGCGCAGACAGGCCCAGCGGGCGACCGCGTAGAGCCAGGGGCGGGACAGCTCGCCCTCCGCGGTGACCCGGCCCCGCCCCCGGCCGGAGCGGCGCTCGGCCACCGCCAGCACGTCGCCCACCGCGACGGCCGCCGCGTCGTGCTCGCACAGCGCCGACAGGCAGTAGGTGAACAGGCCGTCGAGATACGGCTCGTAGCGTTCGGGAGGGCGCTGGGGGCGGGTGGTGGTGGAGCTGGGCGCACGGCGCCGCACCCGCTGTGCGCCGGTGGTCTGTGTCGAGTGCTCGGACCTGCTGCTCATCACCCGGCGACGGTAGGCGGATGATGCAGACTTCCTCGCGCCACTTGCGCTGTTTTAACCCTTACGGGTGACCATCTCCCTCATAAGGGGACAGGTGTCCCCCTCCGGTGGCCGTAACCTGCTATGCGCCTGGCGCCCTCCGGCGAGGCCGATGAGGGGCCGGTGCGGGGGCCGGGGAAGGGCGGGTGGGGGGGCCGGAAAAGGGCCCGTGCCGGGGCCCGTGAAGGGGCCGTCACCACCGCCGTTCGGCTCTGTCGGTGGCCGACGCTAGCGTTACGGCATGGCTGCCCGTAGCTCCTCCCGCTCATCCGCCAAGGACCGCCCCTCCTACCGCTGTACGGAGTGCGGCTGGACCACCGCCAAGTGGCTCGGCCGCTGCCCGGAGTGCCAGGCGTGGGGCACGGTCGAGGAGTACGGCACGCCCGCGGTGCGCACCACCGCGCCCGGCCGGGTCACCTCGGCCGCCCTGCCCATCGGCCAGGTCGACGGCCGTCAGGCCACCGCGCGGGGCACGGGCGTGGACGAGCTGGACCGGGTGCTCGGCGGCGGGCTGGTCCCCGGCGCGGTCGTGCTGCTCGCCGGGGAGCCCGGGGTCGGCAAGTCCACGCTGCTGCTGGACGTGGCGGCCAAGGCCGCCTCCGAGGAGCACCGCACGCTCTACATCACCGGTGAGGAGTCGGCGAGTCAGGTGCGGCTGCGCGCCGACCGCATCGGCGCGCTGAGCGAGCATCTCTACCTCGCCGCCGAGACCGACCTGTCCGCGGTCCTCGGCCATCTCGACTCGGTCAAGCCCTCGCTGCTCGTCCTGGACTCGGTGCAGACCGTCGCCTCGCCCGAGATCGACGGCGCGCCGGGCGGGATGGCGCAGGTGCGCGAGGTGGCCGGGGCGCTCATCCGCGCGTCCAAGGAGCGCGGTATGTCCACGCTGCTGGTGGGCCATGTCACCAAGGACGGCGCCATCGCGGGGCCCCGGCTGCTGGAGCATCTGGTCGATGTGGTCCTGCAGTTCGAGGGCGACCGGCACGCCCGGCTGCGGCTGGTCCGCGGGGTGAAGAACCGCTACGGGGCGACGGACGAGGTCGGCTGCTTCGAGCTGCACGACGAGGGCATCACCGGGCTCGCCGACCCCTCCGGGCTGTTCCTCACCCGCCGCGACGAGCCGGTGCCGGGCACCTGTCTGACGGTCACCCTGGAGGGCCGCCGGCCGCTGGTGGCCGAGGTGCAGGCGCTCACGGTCGACTCCCAGATCCCCTCCCCGCGCCGCACCACCTCCGGTCTGGAGACCTCCCGGGTCTCGATGATGCTCGCCGTTCTGGAGCAGCGCGGCCGGATCAGCGCGCTGGGCAAGCGGGATATCTACAGCGCCACGGTGGGCGGGGTGAAGCTGTCCGAGCCCGCCGCGGACCTCGCGGTGGCGCTCGCGCTGGCCAGCGCCGCCAGTGACACCCCGCTGCCCAAGAACCTGGTGGCGATCGGCGAGGTGGGTCTCGCGGGCGAGGTCCGGCGGGTCACCGGAGTGCAACGGCGGCTGTCGGAGGCGGCCCGCCTCGGCTTCACCCACGCCCTGGTGCCGAGCGACCCGGGCCGGACCCCGGACGGGATGCGGGTGCTGGAGGTCGCGGACATCGGGGACGCGCTGCGGGTGCTGCCGCGGCGCCGCGAGCGGGGCGAAAAGACGCGGGCGGACGCGGAGGACCGCGGCTGAGGTGATAGGCCGTGGGCTGCGGTGTGTGCTGGTGAGGGGGTACGCAAGGGGGCGGTGAGCCGGGTGGTGCGCGGCACAGGGAGAGCCGTACTCCGTTTCACACCTACGGGCGTACGCCGGGAGACCCCACGGGAGGCCGGTGGCCGCCGGTAGACTTTGCCCTGGTCTCGCCCATACGTGGCCTCGCACACCGGCATGGCAGGGCGACTCGCGGCACCGACAGACCTTGCGACGGAGGAGTGCAGTGGCAGCAGGCGACCGGGCAACGGCACCCGGCAAGGTCGACGGTCTGATGCGTGCCTCCCTGAGCGCGGTCGCGCCCGGCACGGCGTTGCGCGACGGCCTCGAGCGCGTCCTCCGGGGAAACACCGGCGGGCTGATCGTGCTCGGCACCGACAAGACCGTCGAGTCGCTGTGCACCGGCGGCTTCGTCATCGACGTCGAGTTCACCGCGACCCGGCTGCGCGAGCTGTGCAAGCTGGACGGCGCGCTGGTTCTCGACAAGGACATCACCAAGATCGTGCGGGCGGGGGTGCAGCTGGTTCCGGACGCGGCGATCGCCACCGAGGAGACCGGCACCCGGCACCGCACCGCGCAGCGCGTCTCCATCCAGACCGGGTTCCCGGTGGTCTCCGTCAGCCAGTCGATGCGGCTGATCGCGCTGTATGTGGACGGCCAGCGGCGGGTCCTGGAGGACTCGGCGGCGATCCTCTCCCGCGCCAACCAGGCGCTGGCCACCCTGGAGCGGTACAAGCTCCGCCTCGACGAGGTCGCGGGCACGCTCTCGGCCCTGGAGATCGAGGACCTGGTCACCGTCCGGGATGTGAGCGCGGTCGCACAGCGGCTGGAGATGGTCCGGCGCATCGCCACCGAGATCGCGGAGTACGTGGTCGAGCTGGGCACCGACGGCCGGCTGCTCTCCCTCCAGCTCGACGAGCTGATCGCGGGTGTCGAGCCCGAGCGTGAGCTGGTGGTGCGTGACTACGTCCCCGAGCCGACCGCCAAGCGCACCCGTACGGTGGCCGACGCGCTCGCCGAGCTGGACCGGCTGACCCACACCGAGCTGCTCGAACTGCCCATCGTGGCCCGGGCGCTGGGGTACACCGGCTCGCCCGAGACCCTCGACTCGGCGGTCTCGCCACGCGGTTTCCGGCTGCTGGCGAAGGTGCCGCGGCTTCCGGGCGCCATCATCGAGCGGCTGGTGGAGCATTTCGGGGGCCTGCAGAAGCTGTTGGCGGCGAGCGTGGACGATCTGCAGATGGTGGACGGCGTGGGCGAGGCCCGGGCGCGCTCGGTCCGCGAGGGCCTGTCACGGTTGGCCGAGTCGTCCATCCTGGAGCGGTACGTCTGAGGAGCGGCGCGTAGGTCCGACGGGGCGTCGGCGCGTTCCGGCGCGTACGTGCGCGGGGCGCCGCCACGTTCCGCCGCGTACGGTCGACCGGGCGCCGCCACGCCCCGGCGCCCCCGTAACCGCTGGCGTTCCAGCGCCGCATCCGCGGCGAGAAGAGCATCCGCTGGGGCGGACGCCCCCTCGCCACCGCGGCCTGAACGGCCTGAACGACCCGGCGAACCTATGCGGTCAGAGCACCTAGAGTTGCGTGGCCCCTCCGTCGACGGGGAACTCCGCTCCCGTCGAGAAGGTCGCACCGAACGCCAAGTACGCCACCGCGGCGGCCACTTCCTCGGACGTCCCCAGCCGCTGCATCGGGTTGGTGCTCCGGTAGGTGTCCTTCATCGTCTCGATGACGTCGGCGGGGAAGGAGCGGTCCAGGATGCCCGTGTCGGTCGGGCCGGGGCTCACGGCATTGACGCGCACCTTGCGCGGCAGCAGCTCGCGGGCCAGGGTGCGCGTCATCGACCGCAGGGCTGCCTTGCTCGCCGAGTAGACACTGAGCGCGTCGAGGCCCAGGACGTTCACCACCGACGTGGTGAGGACCACGCCGCTTCCCTCGCGCAGCAGCGGCGCCAACGCCTGCACCGTGAAGTACGGGCCCTTGGTGTTGATGCCGAACAGCGCGTCGTACATCTCCTCCGTCGTCGAGTCGAACGGTGCGGACGCAGTGGCACCGGCGTTGACGAACAGCGCGTCCACCGCGCCGAACCGCTCTTGGACCGTGCCGGCCAGCGCCTTGATGTCCTTCAAGGACGCGGCGTCGCTGCGGACGGCGACCGCCTTGTCCCCCAACTGCTCCAGCGCGGCGTCCAGGGTGGATCGGGTGCGGCCGGTGATCAGTACGTGCGCCCCACCGTCCGCGAACAACCGGGCCGTAGTCAGGCCGATACCGCTGCTTCCGCCCGTGATCACGATCTTCTTGCCGTCATAAGTGGTCATGCCCTCAAGCCAAATATCCACCCGCACACCCTGTCCAAGACCTGTTCCGTATGCCGTCTTGTCCCAGGCGTATGACGGCCTGCGACGTACCCTGGGCGAATGGACATCGATCTGCGGCTCGTGCGCTATTTCACGGTCGTGGCCGAGTACGGCAACTTCGGCCGGGCCGCCACCAGGCTGCACCTGGCGCAGCCGTCGCTGAGCCGCCAGATCCAGCGGCTGGAGGCTGAGCTCGGTGTCCGGCTTTTCGACCGCTCGCCGCAGGGCACCAGCCTCACCGACGCCGGTCGGGCATACCTTCCCAGGGCCCGGATACTGCTCCAGGAGGCCGAGCAAGCCGCCCGCACGGCCAGAGCCGCCGTCCAGCCCCGTACCGTCACCGTCGGCTGCGCCGAAGGACTGGTCATCACCGCCTGTATGCAGGAACTGCGCCGCCGGCACCCCGACGGCCAGGTCCGCACCCGGCACCTCGACTGGCGGGACACGCTCGCCCTCGCCGAGCGGCGGGTCGACGCCCTCATTGCGTACCGGCCCCTGCCCTTCCCCACGGACGGCTTCCGGGTGACCAAGCTCCATGAGGAGTCGCGGGTACTCGTCACGTCGGCGAGTCATCATCTGGCGAACGAGAAGGCCGTCAGCCGGCGGGCTCTATCGGACGAGGAACTGGTGACCTGCGTCAGCACTCCGGTTGTCTGGAGCACGCCCAAGCCGGTCGGCGACCGCCCGGCACCACCCCCGCCCGCGATCGACGACAGCTACGAGGACAAGCTGGAACTCATCGCCACCGGCCACTGTGTCGCGATCTTCCCTGCCGGCGATCGACGCGCTGCGGTGCGCGAGGACATCGCCCTGGTGCCCGTCATCGACATCGATCCCTGCGAGGTCGTGCTCGTCACACGCGCTGACGACCCCAACCCGCTGCTCGGATCACTGGAAGACGTCGCACGTACATTGCTCGGCACAGCCTCCCGACGGGAGAACAACGAACTGCCGGTCACCTGAGCCCATCGCCTCTGCGAGGTGTTATATGGCTGTCGCCGCGCCGCAGTCCTCGTAGCCGCCGCTCAGTCCTTCTCGAGGACGAACGACACCTTGGCCGTGCCGAGGCCGTCCACCTTCACCTCGACCAGATAGGTGCCGGGCTTGGCCGACGCGCTGCCCGACGGGGTGGCGCAGTGCTCGGCGCTGCGCTTGCGGTCCCACTCCACGGTGCGCTTGGTCTGGCCGGAGCCCTTCACCTCGACCAGCGCGGTGGCGCTGCCCTCCGGGCAGTCGCCGGAGGCCCAGACGTGGGCGTTCTTGGCGTCCGTGATGGTCAGCGAGGCCGCCGCGCGCCCGAAGTCGACCTTGCAGGAGTTCGGCTTGGTGTTCTTCACGACGATCTCGAAGGTGGGCTTCTCTCCCGGTGCCCAGGTGTTCTTGACCTTGGAGTCCTTGACGCTGCGCACCGTCAACTCCGCGTCGCCGGGGCGGCAGTCCGGCAGGCTCGACCCGGCGGGCAGACCCGGTCCGGTCCCGGTGCCGATGCCACCGCCCGCGCCGCCGCCCGAGGAGCCCCCGGCGCCACCCGCGCCGCCGGAGCCGCTGCCGCCCCCGCCGCCCGCGTCCGTACCGCCGTCGTCCGAGCCACCGCCGCTGCCGCCGGAGTCGCCGGAGCCCGAGCCGCCGTTGTCCGACTCGTCGCGCCCGCCCGGCCGTTCGCTGTTCACCGGCCCGGATGAGGAGGGCCCCGGGGTGATCGTGCTCGCGGGTCCCCCGCCGCCCGATCCCTTGCCCTCGTCACTTCCGCCACCGCCCGAACCACCCCAGCCGAAGGCCCAGATGACCAGGAGCACGATGACGACGAACAGGGCCAGCCCAACGATCCTCCGCCGCCAGTAAATGGAGGAGGGAAGCGGCCCGATCGGATTGCGCAGAGATCCCACGCGGAAACTCTACGAGAGATCGGGAGCTCTACCGGCCAATAACCCCGGCCCCGTTCCCTTCTTTTCTCATGATCCGACCGGATCCCGCACATGAGACCGCCATAAGTCCGCCACCAGGCCGCCACGAGTCGCCCCAAGACGCCCTCCGGACGCCCCTGAGTCGCCCTGCGGCCACCCTGAGGGGGCAGAAAGACCGCACCCGGGCGCGGAAAGCGGCCATCCGTTCCCGCGCGGACGCCCGTATTGCACGATTTGGCAACGACTGGCGCGGCTCGACCCGAACGCCCGCGCCCAGCGCGCCCGCAAACCGTCCCGTCGTGCCAGGATCGAGAGCGATGACTGCCATTTCCGCTTCCGCCGTCCCGGCCGCCGCATCCCCCGACCCCGACGGAGCCGTGCTGCACCGGCCCGTCATCGACTGGTTCGACGCGCACGCGCGCGACCTCCCCTGGCGTCGCCCCGAGGCCGGTGCCTGGGGCGTGATGGTGAGCGAGTTCATGCTCCAGCAGACCCCGGTGAACCGGGTGCTGCCGGTGTACGAGCAGTGGCTCGCCCGCTGGCCGCGCCCGGCCGACCTGGCCGCGGAACCGCCCGGTGAGGCGGTCCGCGCCTGGGGCCGGCTCGGCTATCCGCGCCGGGCGCTGCGGCTGCACGGCGCCGCGGCCGCCATAAGGGAGCGGCACGGCGGTGACGTACCGCGCGACCACGCCCAGTTGCTGGCGCTGCCGGGGGTGGGTGAGTACACGGCGGCGGCCGTGGCCTCGTTCGCGTACGGCCAGCGCCATCCGGTCCTGGACACCAATGTCCGCCGGGTGTTCGCGCGCGCGGTCGGCGGTGCGCAGTACCCGCCGAACGCCACGACCGCCGCCGAGCGCAAGCTGGCCCGCACCCTGCTCCCCGGCGACGAGCCGACCGCGGCACGCTGGGCGGCCGCCACGATGGAGCTGGGCGCGCTGGTCTGCACGGCCCGCACCCCCGACTGCGCCCGCTGCCCGATCGCCGCGCTCTGCGCCTGGCGCCAGGCCGGTTCCCCGGAGCACGACGGACCGCCGCGGCGCGGCCAGACCTACGCCGGTACGGACCGTCAGGTGCGCGGCAAGCTGCTGGCGGTGTTGCGGGGGACGGTGACACCCGTACCGCAGGCGACGCTGGACCAGGTGTGGGACGAGCCGGTGCAGCGGGCCCGCGCGCTCGACGGGCTGGTCTCCGACGGGCTGGTGGAACCGCTCTCGGGCGGCCTCTACCGACTGCCGCTGACCTGAGAAAATTCCTCGTCACGGCCCTGTCTGTGACAGACCTGTGACACACCCAGGACCCGGTTCTGACACTCGGTCGAACCGGGTTCCGTTGTTACACAACCTATGGGTAGCTGTGCGTTCGCCGAGGCCCGGATGCGCATGGCGCCGCAACAGCGCCTCCGTAGCGTCCTTCTCGCGCCGACCGACAGGGCGGCACATCAACGGCGGGGAAGACAGCGGGATGGAGGCTGCATCATGGGCAGCAATGTTCTGGACTTTGAGGAGTACGTGCGGAATCGGCAGGACGCGCTGCTGCGCAGCGCCCGTCGGCTGATTCCGGACCCGGTCGAGGCACAGGACCTGCTCCAGACCGCCTTGGTGCGCACCTACGGCCGCTGGGACGGCATAGCCGACAAATCGCTCGCCGACGCCTATCTCCGGCGCGTGATGATCAACACCCGTACCGAGTGGTGGCGCGCCCGCAAGCTGGACGAGGTGCCCACCGAGCAGCTTCCCGAGGCGAGTGTCGAGGACAGCACCGAGCAGCACGCGGACCGCGCCCTGCTGATGGACATACTCTCGGTGCTGGCTCCCAAGCAGCGCAGTGTCGTGGTGCTGCGACACTGGGAGCAGATGACGACGGAAGAGACCGCGGAGGCGCTCGGAATGTCGACCGGAACGGTCAAGAGCACGCTGCACCGGGCGCTGGCCCGGCTGCGGCAGGAGCTGGAGAGCCGCGATCTGGACGCCCGCGCGCTCGGCCGTCGGGACGAGGAAGGCAAGCGGACCGGGAACGTCCGGCAGCACACGGGTCGGGTCCGGCGCGGCCGCCAGGAGCGGGGGCAGGAACGGTGCGCGGCCTGACCAGGGCCTCTCCCAGCAGGACAGTCATAATCACCGGCGGTGCGGTCGTGGGCCTCGCGGCCGCCGGCGGCTGGATGCTGGCCGGATGCGGCGCCGCGAGCGAGGGTGTGCGCAAGGAGGGACCGGCGCGCACCGAGTGGGCCGCCGCGGACCCGGGCTCGTACGCGGGTGGCCACGCCTCGGGCCGGCCGTCACCGGCCGGGCAGAAGGTCGACGCGATCAAGCTGGTCAAGACGGATCCGAACGTCAGCGACGATCTGAAGGCGAACCTCAAGCCCTGCCCCAAGGGCAAGGAGCCCGAGGGCAAGCAGCAGATCAAGGGCTACCCGGTGGACGTGACGTACGGCAAGCTGACCGGCTCCAACGCCTCCGACCTGGTCATCAACGTGATGACCTGCGGCGATGGCTTCGGCATCGGCTCGTATGTGTACCGCAAGGCGGGCGACCGGTACGAGAACGTGTTCAGCGACGAGCAGCCGCCCGTCTACGCCGACATCGCCAAGGACGAGCTGCGGGTGACCAAGCTCGCCTACACCTCCGGTGACTCGGTCTGCTGCCCTTCGAGCGAGGCCGTGATCACCTACCGCTGGACCGAGGCGGACAGGACGTTCGACGTGCTGTCCCGCAAGCGCACCGACTACAGCAAGAATGTGCCCACGGAAGAGGCGACCCCGGCGCCGTCCGTGAGCGCCGACGACGGAACGGAAGGCTGAACCGAGGCTGTGGCCGAAACCCATGTGCTCTTCGTCGAGGACGACGATGTCATCCGTGAAGCCACGCAGCTCGCCCTGGAGCGCGATGGCTTTCTCGTGACGGCCGCACCCGACGGGTTGACCGGTCTTGAGCGCTTCCGCGCCGACCGCCCCGATATCGCGCTGCTCGATGTGATGGTTCCGGGCCTGGACGGGGTCAGCCTGTGCCGCCGGATCCGCGATGAGTCCACCGTGCCCGTGATCATGCTCTCCGCGCGCGCCGACTCGATCGATGTGGTGCTCGGCCTCGAAGCCGGCGCCGACGACTATGTGACCAAGCCCTTCGACGGCGCCGTGCTGGTCGCCCGCATCCGGGCCGTGCTGCGCCGCTTCGGCCATGCCAGCGGCCCCGGCGGGCGGGGCGCGGAGGCCGTCCCCGAGGAGCCCGACGGCGGGGTGCTGTGCTTCGGCGATCTGGAGGTGGACCCCGAGGGCATGGAGGTCCGCAAGGGCGGCCGGCAGGTCGCGCTCACCCCGACCGAGATGCGGCTGCTGCTGGAGTTCTCGGCCGCGCCCGGCACCGTGCTCTCCCGTGACCGGCTGCTGGAGCGGGTCTGGGAGTACGGCTGGGGCGGGGACACCCGGGTCGTGGACGTCCATGTGCAGCGGCTGCGCGGCAAGATAGGCCAGGACCGGATCGAGACGGTCCGCGGCTTCGGCTACAAGCTCAAGGGCTGAGCGGCGTTGGGGCGATTCGCGCTGCGCAGTGGCCTGCGGTGGAAGGTCAGTCTCGCCATCGCGGCGGTGAGTACGCTCGTCGCGGTCGTGCTGAGCCTCGTCGTCCACAACGCGGCCCGCGTCTCGATGCTCGACAACAGCCGCACCGTGATGGACGAGCGGGTGAAGGTCGCCCAGAGGTGGTACGAGCAGTCCCGGGTGCTGGGCTTCGGCGCCAAGCTGGACGACCCCAAGCTGCCCGAGCAGCTCAAGAAGGAGGCGTGGCGCGGCCAGCGCGCCACCTATCTGGAGGACTCCGGCACCGGCACCCCCGAGGTGTGGGCCTCGGTGCCGCTGCGGAACGGCAAGGTGCTGTCCGTCCACACCAAGTTCCAGGACCGCTTCGCCGTCCTCAACGACCTCGATCGGGTGCTGCTCATCGGCTCGGTGGCGGTGGTGATGGGCGGTATCGCACTCGGTGTGCTCGTCGGCGACCAGCTCTCCCGGCGGCTGCGCAAGGCGGCCACCGCCGCCCGCAAGCTGGCCGAGGGCGACTCCGAGGTCCGGGTGCGCGAGGCGATCGGCGGCCGGGTGCGCGATGAGACCGACGATCTGGCGCGCGCGGTCGACGGCATGGCCGAGGCGCTGCAGCAGCGGCTGGAGGCGGAGCGCCGGGTCACCGCCGATATCGCGCATGAGCTGCGCACCCCGGTCACCGGGCTGCTCACGGCCGCCGAACTGCTGCCGCCGGGCCGCCCCACCGAGCTGGTACGGGACCGGGCGCAGGCGATGCGCACCTTGGTCGAGGACGTCCTGGAGGTCGCGCGGCTGGACGGCTTCGCGGAGCGCGCGGAGCTCCAGGAGATAGCCGTGGCCGAGTTCATCGCCCGCCGGGTCCGGGCGGTGGCCCCCGACGCGGTGATCAACGTGGCGCGTGACGCCCATGTCTCCACCGACCCCCGGCGGCTGGAGCGGATCATGGGCAATCTGCTCGCCAACGCCGCCCGGCACGGCAAGCCGCCCTTCGAGGTCACCGTCGAGGGACGGGTGCTGCGCGTCCGCGACCACGGCCCCGGCTTCCCGGAGGAGCTGCTGAAGGACGGGCCGAGCCGGTTCCGCACCGGCAGCAAGGACCGCGCGGGCACCGGGCACGGCCTGGGGCTGACCATAGCCGCGGGCCAGGCGCGGGTACTGGGCGCCCGGCTGACGTTCCGCAACGCCGATCCGGTGCTGGACGGGCCGGACGGCACGGACGGCGAGTGCCGGGGCGCGGTCGCCGTGCTCTGGCTGCCGGAGTCCGCGCCCACCAACACCGGCAGCTTCCCGATCATCGAGGTGCCGGACTGAGCGCTCAGTCCGAGACGCAGCCGTCCCAGGGCTTACTGAAGTCCATCTCCTCGCGGGGCTGGGTGAACGAGAACCAGTTGCCGGAGTCGTCGCGGAAGAGCGCCTCGGTGCCGTACGGACGCTCCTGGGGCTCCTGGACGAACTCCACGCCCTTGGCCTTGAGCGCCTCGTAGTCCCGGTGGATGTCATCGGTGGTGAACACCCCGGCCCCGAGCACGCCCTTGGCGACCAGCGTCCTGAGGGCCTCGGCGGACTCCGGGTCCAGCCCCGGCGAGCTGGGCACCATCAGGGTGAGCTGCACATCCGGCTGATCCTTGGCGCCGACCGTCAGCCAGCGCATACCGCCGCCCTCGCCATCCCCGCCGATGCTCATGTCGGTGCGGACCTCGAAGCCCAGCTTCTCGGTGTAGAACTCCTTGGCCCGGTCCTGGTCGAGGACCCAGACGGTGACGATGGACATCCCCTTGATCATTGCTGCCTCCGGAGGTATCGGGATGGATCGCGCGTCGTCGCGACATCGCCACCGTAGGCAGCGGGGGGTCCGGCCCGCTTCTCAAGAATTGCTGTCCTCGGCGCCACCGGCCGCGGGGCCACCGGCCTGGGAGCGGATCGCGGGGGCGTCGCGCCCGCCGTACCACAGCATGGCGTAACACCCCGGTATGACCCCCGCGGCCCGGCCGACGTACCGGTCCCGGTAGGCGCTGGGGGTGAGCCCGGTCTGCTTCTTGAAGCTCGTCGAGAATGTGCCGAGGCTGCTGAAGCCGACGAGCGAGCAGATCTCGGTGACCGAGAGATTGGCCGAGCGCAGCAGCTCCTCGGCCCGCTCGATGCGGCGCCGGGTCAGATACTGGCCGGGCGTGGATCCGTAGGCGCCCTTGAAGGCGCGGATGAAGTGATAGCGCGAATAGCCGGCATGCGCGGCGACCGCGTCCAGGTCGAGCGGCTCGGCCCAGTCGCGGTCCATCACGTCCTTCGCGAGGCGCAGCCGGCGCAGATGCGCCAGCCGCGCCTCGTCCGGCGAGGTCACCATGGGGCCGATGCTGTCATGCCCCACTGACAGGGAGGTGGTCCCTGAGAGGCCGTTGGTCAGACGGTCTCGGCGACCGGTGCCGCGTCGGCCGGGGCCTGGTCCCCGTCGGCGGACTTGGGGGCGGCCCCGCGCAGCGGGACCTCCTTGACGAACCAAGCGGCGACGGCACCGATGATGCTGATCAGTGCGCCCCACAGGAACACCTGATGCGCACCGCTGGCCACCGCGTGGGTGTACGCGTCCCTGATGGGCAGCGGCAGCTCCTTGAGGCTGGCCGGGTCGAGCTGGGCGCTCCCGGAAGTGATGGCCGCGGCCTTGTCGCCGCCCCGCTCGGCCATGGTGTCGTTCACCTGGCTGGTGAACAGGGCGCCGAGGATGGCGACACCGAAGGAGCCGCCCAGGGTGCGGAAGAGGGTGGCGGAGGAGCTGCCGACGCCCATGTCCTTCATCTCGACGCTGTTCTGCGCCACGAGCATGGTCGTCTGCATCAGGCAGCCCATGCCCATACCGAGCACCGCCATGTAGAGGCCGGAGGTGAACCGGGTGGTCTCGGTGTCCATGGTGGACAGCAGGAACATCCCGACAGTGATCAGGACGCCGCCGATGATCGGGAAGATCTTGTACTTGCCGGTCTGGGTGGTGACCCGGCCCGAGACCAGCGAGACGACCAGCATGCCCAGCAGCATCGGGAGCAGCAGCAGCCCGGAGTTGGTGGCCGTGGCGCCCTGGACGGTCTGCTGGTAGAGCGGCAGGAAGGTGGTGGAGCCGAACATCACGAAGCCGACGAGGAAGCCGATGGCGGTGACCAGCGTGAAGTTGGCGTTACGGAAGATGTGCAGCGGCAGCACGGGCTCGGCGACCCGCTGCTCGACGAAGACGAACGCGACGAGCGAGAGGACACCGAGCGCCCCGAGCCCGAGGATCTGGGCCGAACCCCAGGCGTACTCGTTGCCGCCCCAGGTGGTGATCAGCACGAGCGCGGTGATGCCCACGGTCAGCAGGGCCGCACCGGTGTAGTCGATCCGTCCCTGGGCGCGCTTCTTCGGCAGGTGCAGCACGGCGGTGATCGCCGCGAGGGCGATGGCGCCGAGCGGAAGGTTGATGTAGAAGATCCAGCGCCAGCCGAGGTGGTCGGTGAGGGTACCGCCGACCAGCGGGCCACCGATCATGGCCACGGCCATCACACCGGCCATGATGCCCTGGTAGCGGCCACGCTCCCGGGGCGGCACCAGGTCACCGATGATCGCCATCACGCCGACCATCAGGCCACCCGCGCCCAGGCCCTGGATGGCCCGGAAGCCGATCAGCTCATTCATGCTCTGCGCCATGCCGGACAGGGCCGAGCCGCCGAGGAAGACCACGATGGAGGTGAGGAAGACGCCCTTACGGCCGTACATGTCGCCGAGCTTGCCCCAGATGGGGGTCGAGGCGGCGGTGGCCAGGGTGTACGCGGTCACCACCCAGGAGAGGTGTTCGAGGCCCCCCAGCTCGCCGACGATGGTCGGCATCGCGGTGCCCACGATCATGTTGTCGAGCATCGCGAGCAGCATCGCGATCATCAGCGCGAAGATCACCACGCTGGTGCTGCGCTGCTTCGGCTCGGCCTTGGCGGGCTTCTCGGCCGCCCCCGGGGCTTGAGCCGATATCGAAGCGGATGGCGCTTCGTCGTCTGATTGTTTACGGACCATGTTCTCCGTCTCCCCCTGGATGATGAGAGCCCTGACGCCCACTTACTTGCCGCCCGGCTAGTTCAGTACAGTGGAGACGGTAAGGCGCCAACTAGCCGGGCGTCAAGTAAGTTACGTTCGGCCTGCCGACGGCAGCCAGACCACCAGCACAGGAGAGACCCATGGGCAACACACCGCGGCGGGGAGACACCCGTCAGCGCATCCAGGACGTGGCCCTGGAACTCTTCGCGGAGCAGGGTTACGAGAAAACGTCACTGCGCGAGATCGCCGAGCATCTCGAGGTCACCAAGGCAGCGCTCTACTACCACTTCAAGACCAAGGAAGACATCGTCCTCAGCCTGTTCCAGGACCTGGGCCGGCCGCTCGACGAGCTGATCGCCTGGGGCGAGCAGCAGCCGCGCAGCCTGGAGACCAAGCAGGAGCTGCTGCGCCGCTACAGCGCGGCCCTGGACATCGCCGAGCCGCTGATGCGCTTCATGCAGGAGAACCAGGCGACGGTGCGCGAGCTGAGCATCGGCCAGATCTTCAAGAATCGGATGCTCGCGATGTCCGCCATGATCCGGGACCCGGAGGCGCCCATGGCCGACCAGGTCCGGAGCGTCATCGCCCTGTTCAGCATGCATGCGCGGATGTTCGCGCTGCAGGCGATCGAGGGCACCCCCGAGGACAAGCGCGATGCCGCCCTGGAGGTCGCCCTCGATCTGGTGAAGCAGGCTCATGCGTCATCGACGCATGGCTGATATGCGCACAAAGCGCATGAATTGCGTCAGACCTTGACGCCGTGGTCGCGTCAGACCTTGACGCCGTGGTCGCGGAGGAACTTGAGCGGCTCGACCGCGGTGCCGTAGTTCGGCGTCGTACGGATCTCGAAGTGCAGGTGCGGGCCGGTCGAGTTGCCGGTGCTGCCGGACAGGCCGATCTGCTGGCCCTCGGTCACGGTCTGGCCGATCCGGACATCGATCCGGGACAGGTGGGCGTACTGCGAGTACGTCGCGTTGTCATGCTTGATCACGATCGCGTTGCCGTACGCGGGACCGTCACCGCCGCCGTTCGGGCCCGCCTTGACGACGACACCCTCGTGGGCCGCGTGCACCGGGGTGCCGGTCGGCACGACGAAGTCCTGGCCGCTGTGGTTGTGCGACCACAGGTTGCCCGCCAGGCCGAAGGCGGCGCCTATCGAGAACTTGTCGACCGGGGTCTGCCAGTCCTTCGCGGGGGCCTTCTTGGCCGGGGCCTTCTTCGCCGGGGCCTTCTTCGCCGGGGCCTTCGCGGCGACCTGCTTGACGGACGGGGCGGCGGGGGCATCGCCCGCCCCCACGGCGAACGCCGTTCCGGCGCCCAGCGCGAGCGAGGCGCCCAGGCCGACGGCGACCACAGCGGCGCGCCCCTTGGATACGGACGTAAGCGAGAAACGGCGGTTTGTGGCGCGCGGGGCCATGGGAAGTACCTCCAGAAGCGTCTTTGGACGCCTCTTGTTATCCCGTTCTCGTGAATAGGCCAAGGCGTTCTTCTACTAAGTGGCTACGTAGCGAATTGGTTATGTGAAGCGTTTCCCGCGCGAAATTCCCGGAAACCCCCATCACACCCCTGACCTGCGAGATCCCCTATTTACCGTAGTAGACGCCGAAGGGCCTGTGCGAGAAGTCACCTTCGCAGGGACTTTCGGATGTCCGATTCGGGACCAAAGTCCTTACCCCGCTGTACGCTGTCCGGCCAGGGACACACAACTACCGGGGGGAATGGGACGTGGATCCCGCAGTCATCGGCGCGCGCCTGGCGTCGAGCGTCGTCGCACCGCTCATCAAGAAGCTGTTCGTCAAGGAGGGGCCGGGCGCCGGGCTGGTGAACCAGCCGGTCCGTATTTCCTCCCTCGTCTCGTTCCGCGGCGAGAAGCGCACGCTGACCGAGAAGGATCTCGACAAACTCGCCGCCGAACTGGTCGCCCAGGCCACCCGGCACGCCGGCCCCGGCGAGCGGCCGTGCCCCGCCGACGAGGACGAGCTCGTGGCCGAGCAGTTGGCCACCACGCTGTACGCGCTCGGCGACCTCGATATGAACGACGTCCAGGCGGTGCAGCTCGGCCACCAAGGACTGGCCTACGAACTGGCCCACGCCACCCGCACGCGGGGAAGGGGACGAGGCGCGCAGCACCTCAGCCAGGGCGGCACGCTGCTCTACGAGCGCCTGCTGGACACCGCCTGTCTGCACATCCTGCACTTCTTCACTCAGCGCTCGGCCTTCGTCCCTCGCACCCTCGTCGAACAGAGCGGCCAGCTCGGCGAGCTGATCACCAAGATCGACATCCTGATCGAGCGGATTCCGTCCCAGACCGCGCAGGACGCGGGGTTCGAGCGCCGGTACGCCGAGTACATGATCGGCAAGCACTCCACGCTGACGATCGTCGGGATCGACCTCAGCCACGCTGAGGCCACGTGGCCGCTGGACGCGGCGTATCTCAGCCTGGAGGCGGTCTCCTCCTCCGGCGAGGAGCGCTCGCTGGGCGCGTTCGGCGGTGAGCTCGTCGGTGAGTCCGGTGAGTCACCCGCCGCCGAGCAGCACGCCGCGCTTCCCGCGACCCTGCCCGCCGACCGGGCGCTCTCCGGTCATCAGCGGGTGCTGCTGCGCGGGGTCGCGGGCTCCGGCAAGACCACGCTCGTCCAGTGGCTCGCCGTATGCACCGCACGGCAGGAGTCGCTGCGCGGCCTGGAGCAGCTCATCGGCCGCGTCCCCTTTGTTCTCCCGCTGCGTACGATCGCCCGCCAGGAATCCCTGCCCTCCCCGGCCTCGTTCCTGGCCTCGGTCCACAATCCGCTGGACGGCGCCCAGCCGCCCGGCTGGGCCGACCGCGTCCTGAACGCCGGCCGCGGGCTGCTGCTGATCGACGGCATCGACGAGATCCCCGAGCACGACCGCGAGCGCACCCGGGCCTGGCTGTCCGATCTCCTCATCGCCTATCCGGACAACCTGTGGCTGGTCACCTCCCGCCCCTCGGCCGTGGCCGACGACTGGCTGGGGGCTCAGGACTTCGCCGAGTTCACGCTGTCCCCGATGAGCCGCGAGGACATGGCGGCGTTCATCGACCGCTGGCATGAAGCGGCCCGCCAGACCTGCCGTACGGAGGAGGAGCGGGCGACGCTGGACGCGTACCAGTCGGCCCTCCACACCGCCGTCCGCACCAAGCAGGACCTGAGCCGCCTCGCCACGAACCCGCTGATGTGCGGGCTGATCTGCGCCCTGCACCGCGCCCGGCGCGGCTATCTGCCGCTGCGCCGCAAGGCGCTGTACGACGCGGCGCTGTCGATGCTGCTGACGCGGCGCGACACCGAGCGCCACATCTACGCGCAGGGTGACATCCAGCTCGACGAGGAGCCGCAGATCCAGCTCCTCCAGCGGCTCGCCTATTACCTGATCCGCAACGGCGAGGCCGAGCTGGACCGCGACCGCGCGGAGCGCCTCATCGAGGAGGCCCTCCCCTCCGTCCCCGACGCCCGGGACCTGGGCGACGCCCCGGCCATCCTGCGCCATCTGCTGCTGCGCAGCGGGCTGTTGCGCGAGCCGTCGGTGAGCACGGTGGACTTCATCCACCGCACCTTCCAGGACTACTTGGGCGCGAAGGCGGCGGTGGAGGCATGGGATGTGGGTCTGCTGATCCGCAACGCGCATGACGCGCAGTGGGAGGACGTCATCCGCATGGCGGTCGCGCATGCGCGGCCGCGTGAGCGGGCGGAGCTGCTGAACAAGCTGCTGGAGCTGGCCCGGCACAAGGACAGCGCCGACTCGGCGCTTCGTCTGTTCCTGCTGGCCATGGCCTGCCTGGAGCACGCGCCCGATCTGGACCCGGAGATACGGGAGGAGGTCACGCGGCACGCCCTGGGGTTCATCCCGCCCCTGGATATCCCACGAGCGCGGGAGCTGGCCACGGTGGGCCCGCTGGTGCTGGAGCTCCTGCCTCCGCCGGAGGGGCTGACCGACGAGCAGGCGCACTGCTGTGTGGTGACCGCCTCACGCATACCGGTGGACGCGGCAATCCCGTATCTGGCCCAATTCACCAACCATTCGGCGCTCGAAGTTCGTCGGCAGCTCGCCTCGTGCTGGGGGCGGTACGAAACCGAGCGGTACTTCCGTGAGGTGATCCTCCGCATGGACCCGGACGGGTTGTACTTCGTGGCCGAGTCCATGGAGGAATTGCGGTTGCTTCTGGGCACGGGGCCGCGTCCTTGGCTGATCCTGCGTGGTGATTTCACCGAAGACGAGATCAGGGACAGCCTCGATGGGGAGGAGGTGACTCGGCTCCGGCTTAACCGTAACCACGTGGTCGAAGACCTCGGCGCCGCGATCGGCCACCTGGCGAACCTCGAAACGCTCTATCTGACCGACTGTCTTGGTGGGGCCCTCTTCCTCACCGGCCTGTCCGACCTCCCCCTACGCACCTTGGTCGTCGAAACGCCGGGCCTGTCAGGCGTGGGCGTCGTGCCCTATGGCCTGGAGAAGCTCACAGCACTGGAGCGGCTGAAGGTCACGATCGGACACGCAAGTATGGAGCGCGACTTCCCACCCAGCATCACCTGGTTGGATCTGCATGTTCTGCACGAGTTCCTGGACACCACCTGGATGCCCTCGGCATTCCCCCGCCTTCGTCACCTGAACATCCTCTTTCCCCATGGCGCCGACCGCTCCATCGATCTGTCCCCGCTCGCCGCTCTCCCCGACCTGGAGAGCGTCACCGTGAACGCCGCAGAGATCAGCGGTGGCGAGTCACTCTCCGGCGTCACGGTGACGGCCTTTCCCGCCTCCGCTCGGCCTTCAGCAGGCGCTGGTAGTCCGTGAGCACGCGCAGCAGCGCGAAGCCGGTGCCGAGAGGGACGGTGCCGAGCTCCAGCCGGGGTTGCCGGGGGTCGGTGAGGTCGGCCCGTACGTCGGGGAGCCGTACGCCGTGGGCGGCGAACTCGTCGCGGAGGATTTCGGCGACCCGCTCGGCGGGGGTGGGGTTCATGCGGTGCTTTTCGTGTTCGCGGGCGGGACATTGAACTCGAACCACACCGATTTGCCGGTGCCTTCGGCTGGTTCGTCATAGGTCATGCCGCAGACGTCGGAGAGCGCCGTGACCAGGAAGAGGCCACGCCCGTTGGTCTCATCGAAGGCCGCGCGGCGGGGCGAGGGCAGTTCGGGGCTGTCGTCGTGGACGGTCACCCGGATGCGGTCGTGCCGGATAGTGGCGGCCATCCGCACATCGCCCTTGCCGTGCCGGTGGACGTTGGTCACTAACTCGGACGTGCAGAGGGCTGCCGCCTCGGCGAGTTGGGAATGTCCTGAAGCCGCGAAGATCCCGCGCACGAAGTCGCGGCACAGGCGTGGAGAGATGGGGAGGGCGGGGGCGGAGAGGGTGTAGCGGTGCGGATGTTCCGGGTGTGCGGGTGCTCCCATGCGACGCCTCCGTGGCGCTCGTAGCTCAATACCCTGTGTGAGCAAGACAACACCCAAGGTATGGCAGAGCTCAGCAATGTTGCAACCGATCCACGAAGATGATTGGACTGCCCCACCCACGCGGGGCACACTGACACCGATTCCCCTGGAGGGCCGGCCGTGGCGCTGCGAACGCTCATCACCGAACGGCAACGCCGACTTGGCGCAGAGCTCAAGAAGTTACGACTGCAGGCGGAGTTGTCGATCGCCGAGGGCGGCAAGCGGATCGGCATGGGCGCGCCGCACCTGAGCCACATCGAGGCGGGGCGGACGGCCATCGCAACGGACCGGCTTCGCGAGCTGGTCGACGCATACGGGTGCAAGAATGAGCCGTACGTTGACGAGCTTGTCAGCATGGCCGAGAGCGGTGGCAAAGGGTGGTGGTCCACGTACCGCAAGTCCTTTCCGCAGTTCACGCTCGATCTAGCTGAGCTGGAATCGCGCGCGGCCCACCTGCAGAGCCACGAGACACTGCTGATCCCCGGGCTGCTGCAGACCGAGTCGTACATGCGCGCCCTCTTCCTCAGCTCGCTGCCCGATGCGTCCGAGGACGAGATCGAGACAGCAGTGCGCTTCCGGCTGGCGCGCCAGGAAATCCTCGCGTCCGCATCGATCACTTTCCACGCTGTGATCCATGAGGCCGCTCTGCGCATCTCGGTCGGCGGTCCTCACGTCATGCGAGGACAGCTCGCGCATCTCATTCGCGCAGCGGAGCGTCCAGGCACGGACATCCAGATCCTGCCGTTCGAGAGTGGAGCGCGAGCCTGGTTCGGGACGCCATTCCTGATCCTCGGGCCGGGCGTGTCCGGGTTGGAGACGGTCGTTCTCGAGCATCCGGTGGAGTCTTTGCGCCTGGACGACGACAAATCGATTGCCCACTACGGCAAAACGTTCGAAGGTCTGAGTAAGAGCGCGCTGCCAGGGGTGGTGACAGACGGATCCCCGGATCGTCACGAGAAGCGCGACTCATGGGGTCTGATCCAGCACATCCTGTACACCTACTAAGCGAAGGGCGTCATGTCCGATCTCACCTGGCAAAAGTCCTCGTTCAGCGACGGCGCGGGGCCGAACTGCGTGGAACTCGCTGCCGCACACGACGACATCCACATACGCGAAAGCGACGAGCCCGAAACGGTGGTCCGTACGACCTCAGCCGCGCTCGGCGCCCTCATACGTGCCGTGAAGGTCGGCCGACTCGATCGCACCCTCTGAGCGCAGGCCGGATGTCAGGTGCGGGCATCGTCTCGCGCGCTTCGCGCGATTGAGCAGCGGGGCAGGGGGCGGGGGCGCAGGGCGCGTTGCCGGCCGTCGGGCCGGTGGGAGCCCGCGCGGTGACGGCAACCGCGCCCGGGGGCCGATGCCGATCCGGAGCGCGGCCCGGTGGGGCAGCCCCTCCGGGTACCCCCCCAAAAAAACGCTTGATCTGAAGCAACTACCTTGTCAAGAGTTTTCGCAGGGGGTACCCCCTGCGGCGTCGAGTGCGACGGTGGATCGTCCAGGCACGACTGATGGGTGGTCCAGCGTCGCAGTGGATGCGGAGTCCGGCGGTCCGGCGACGGGCCTCGCCCCCTGTACACGGATGCCGCCACCGGCGGTCGCTCCCACCGGCCCGGCGGTCGGCGGTCGGCCCGCGCCCCCCGCCCCCTGCCCCGCTGCTCAATCGCGCGAAGCGCGCGAGACGGCGCCGCACCCGGCCCATGCGCCGTACCCGACCGATGCGGCACCCCCGGCGAAGGCGGCCCGTCGGGCAAGCGGGACGGCGCTCCGGCTACGCGGCGGCCAGGGGTACCGGCTACGCGGCGGGCAGGGGCCACGCCGCCGAGGGATCGCCGAGCCATACCCGGTGGTGGCCGTCGGCCGTGGCCGTCAGCCCGAAGTCGAACAGCTCAGGCCGCCCGGCGCCCTCCCACCAGGCGAGGGCCTGGGCAGTCTCGTCGGCCAGGTTTCGCGGACCCCACTGACGTACCGCGCCATCCGCCGCGTACGCCCACGAGTCCCGGCTGCACCACCAGTGCCCGCCGTCCTGCGGCCAGTGCGCCACGTCCGCCATCCTCAAGCCGACCGCGAATTCGGCGTGCGCGCCGCCAAGCACCGTGACGTCCAGGTCGGCCTTGCTCTCGCGGCTCTCTTCCCACGCCTCCGTGGAGAAGAGCCCATCGATGCGTGGACGCGCCCGCTGGCCTCGCACCGCCATGAATGTCACCGCGCCCGCGAACCGGCCCTCGGCGCAGCCGTCCGAGACGGTCAGCCGCGCGAGTCCGTGCGAGCAGAACGCGGTTCGGAAGGGGGCCAGGATCAGGCCGCCGGGCCGCACCTGCTCCACCCATGCCCACGGGATCGAAGTCACCGAGGCCGTCGCCACCAACCGGTCGTACGGCGCGCCAAGCCGCCAGCCCTGCTCGCCGTCCGCTTCCAGCACGGTCACTCCGCCGTACCCGGCCCGGTGCAGCGCGGCCCGTGCGCCGTCGGCCACGTCGGGGTCGATCTCCAGCGTGGTCACCCGCCCCACACCCGTCCGCTCGGCCATCAGCGCCGCGTTGTACCCGGTGCCCGCCCCGATCTCCAGCACCCCGTGCCCCGGCCGCAGATCCAGTTTGGCGAGCATGGTCACGACGGCGGTCGGCGCGGAGATGGAGCTGGTGGGCACATCGCCGCCGGCAGGGGCAGGGGCCCCGTCGTCCACCTGGGTGGTAATGGCCTGCGCGGGGTCGTACACCATGCGGGCCCACCGGTCCGGGTCGTCCGCTCGTCGGAGCGGCCGGTACACACCGTCGTCCACCACCCATACGGTGCCGGGGACGAACTCGTGTCGCGGGACGGCCTCGAACGCCCGCCGTACCCACGGCTCGGTGATGTCGAGCGCCTCGGCCGCCCGCGTGTGTAGCCGTTCCAGGTCGGTCACTTGCCGTGCGTTCCCATGTCGGGCCCCCTCGCATCATTGGTCAAGCGGCCAGTGTGGGCCTGCCTGCCGGCTGACGGGAGGGCGCGTAGGCACCCATCGGAGGCAGACTGTGCCGCCGTGCGCCTGCACCCCGGCAGGGGCTGGCCGGAGGCGGCCTCCGGTATTTGACCCTCACGTTGACGTCAGGTTTTAGTTTGGCCGGGCAGCGCGATTCCGCACTGTGACGACGTCCGGTCAAGGAGTATCAACGTGTCCATAAACGGGAGTGCTGAGCGCGCGGCCCAGGTTCTGTCCCGGCCGTTCACCGTGGGCGGGATGACCGTGCCCAACCGGATCGCCATGGCGCCGATGACCCGCATGTTCTCGCCCGGGGGCGTGCCCAACGCGGATGTGGTGGCGTACTACGCGCGCCGGGCCGCCGCCGGCGTGGGGCTGATCATTACGGAGGGGACCTACATCGAGCACCCCTCGGCGGGGCTGAGCGACAGCGTGCCGCGCTTCTACGGGGAGGACGCCCTCGCGGGGTGGGCCGAGGTCGTGAAGCAGGTGCATCTCGCGGGTGGGCGGATCGCGCCGCAGATCTGGCATGTGGGGGTGTCGCGGGAGGAGGGCGCGCCGCCGCACCCCGAGGCGCCCGTGCTGAGCCCGTCGGGGATCGGGCTGAACGGTGAGCCGGTCGGGCGGGCGATGACGCAGGACGACGTGGACGCGGTGATCGCCGCCTTCGCGGACGCGGCGGCCAACGCGGAGCGGATCGGTTTCGACGGGGTCGAACTGCATGGCGCCCATGGCTATTTGATCGACCAGTTCCTGTGGGGCGCGACGAACCGGCGCAGTGATGACTACGGCGGCGACCCGGCGTCCCGGGTCCGCTTCGCGGCCGAGCTCGTGGCCGCCTGCCGTAAGGCCGTCTCCGCCGAGTTCCCGATCATCTTCCGTACCTCGCAGTGGAAGCAGGACCACTACGACGTGCGGATGGCCGAGACCCCGCAGGAGCTGGAGGCGCTGCTCACCCCGCTGGTGGAGGCGGGGGTGGATGTCTTCCACTCCTCCACCCGGCGCTACTGGACACCGGAGTTCGAGGGCTCGGATCTGAACCTCGCGGGGTGGACGAAGAAGCTCACCGGGAAGTCCACGATCACGGTCGGCTCGGTTGGGCTCAACCAGGACTTCCTGCCGACGTTCGTCCTCGGGACCGGCAGTGAGCAGACCCAGGTGGCGGACATCGAGAATCTGCTGGACCGGCTGGAGCGGGACGAGTTCGATCTCGTCGCCGTCGGCCGCGCCCTGCTCGCCGACCCCGAGTGGGCCGCGAAGGTGCTCAGCGGGCGTACGGCGGAGCTGGTGCCCTTCTCCAAGGAACAGCTCGGCACGCTGCACTGAGCCGTATGACCGGTTCAGCCCATGCGGATGGCCCGTTTCGTACCTCGCTGAGAGGATTGACACGGTTCGCTGCACTGGGGACCACGGAGAACAAGGAGAGCCGGTCATGTCCAAACGACTGCATGTGGGCAACTTGAGCTACCAGACGACGACAAGGGACCTGGCGACCCTGTTCGGGCAGTTCGGCGAGGTGCTGGACGTCACCGTGATCACCGACCGGGAGAGCGGCCGCTCGCGGGGGTTCGGGTTCGTGGAGATGGACGAGACGGCCGCGGAGAAGGCGATGGCCCAGCTCGACGGCACGGAGATGGACGGCAGGGCCGTCACCGTCACCGAGGCGAGGGCGGTCTCACGCGGCACGCGCTGAGAAACGGCACGTGTACGGAGGGCGAAATCGGAACGTGCGGTTCGCCACGTATCGCCGCTAGGACTTGCGGGTGGAGCAGTGTGGCGTGGTGGTATGGCTTAATGCGATCCCCCACACGCATATCTTCACCGCGGCCCTCACATCCTCACGACGGTTCACCCGGCGTTCATTACAGCAACCCTTACGAGGAACTCGCCGAGCTTGCCGATCCGTACGATCCGGACGACCCCCTGGGCCTCGGCCTGGCGTCGGATGACGACGACGCCGACGGCGGCGGGCGCAGGGGTGAGCCGGTCGGCTCGGGGTCCGGCTCGGGGTCCGGCTCGGGCTCCGGGGACGACGGCGCGGCGTGGTCACCGCCCAACCACCGCCGTTCGTCCCGGCGTCGGCGCGGGCGCTTCAGGGGGATACCGCTCACCGCGAAGGCGCTGATCGGGCTGCTCGTGCTGGGCCTGCTGCTGGTGCTGGGCGACCGCTGTGCCGTGATGTACAGCGAGCGCAAGGCCGAGCAGGAGCTGCAGAAGAGGCTGGATCTGGCCACGGCGCCGAATGTGACGATCCACGGCTTCCCGTTCCTCACCCAGGTGCTCGGCAAGGATCTGCAGCAGGTCGACATCGCCGTCCCGGACGTGGCGGCCGACCGGGTATCGCTCGCCGAGGTGCGCGCCCAGGCCCAGGACATCCGGATCGTGGGGGATCTGCCCAGCTCCTTCCGGGGCGCGACGGTGGGCCGGATGAAGGGCGATGTGCTGCTGTCCTTCGAGGACCTCAGCCGTGAACTGGGCGCCTCCCAGGTGCGGTTCCAGGCGCTGGGGCCCAGCTCGGTGCGCGCGGACGGGAAGCTTCCGGTCGCCGGCCAGCAGGTGTCGCTGCACGCCCAGGCACAAATCCGGCGCCAGGGAGACCGTGGGATCTCCACCAGCGTCACCGATATGCGGCTGGACATCCCCGGGATCGCCACCTACCGGCCCGGCCCCGAGCCGCGCGCCGGGCTGTATCTGCACAAGAAGGCGGCGAAGCAGATCAGCGAGGACTCCGAGAAGGCGCGGGCGCTGCTGTCGATCCCCTCGGTGGCGGAGAAGCTCGGGGTGTCGCCGGCGGAGGCGGGGCAGGCGCGGAACGACGACCGGATGCTGGACCGGATCACGGGGTCGCCGCGCTTCGTGCCCGCGCTGCTCGCGGTCAACCTCGTCCAGGCGGCCAACGAGCATCCCCAGTTGGCCAGGAAGCTCGGCATCGACCCGACGGTGGCCGCGGCGCTGACGCGGATGAAGGTGCCGGAGCTGACGGACAAGCTGGAGCTCTCCTTCCAGCTGCCCCGAAAGGCCAAGGGCATCAAGCTGGCGAACATCGGTGTCTCCCCGGAGGGGATTCGGGCCGATCTGACCGGCGCGGGGCTGTCATTCGGGAAGACCCGCTAGCACCTGGTCGCGGACGCGGTCGGACGCAAAGCTGCGACCGGTCCCGGCGCCGTGAGTCACCGCGTCGTCGGCAGCCGTACCTCGATGCGGAGACCGCCCGCAGGGCCCGGGGCGGCGGTGACCGTGCCGCCGTGGGCGGTGGCGATGGAGCGGACGATGGACAGGCCCAGGCCGTGGCCGTGAACGGCGGTGCGATCGCGGTCGAGGCGGCGAAAGGGTTCGAACAGGCTGTCCACGCGGGTGGGGTCGATGCGGGGGCCGGTGTTGGTCACGGTCAGTCGGCGGGCATCGTCGATGCGCACGGTGACCGTGCCCTGCGGGTGGTTGTACTGGATGGCGTTGCGTACCAGGTTGGAAGCCAGATGCTTGAGGAGCACCGGGTCTCCGTTCACGGACAGGGGCGTGGTGTGCACCGCCGTGACGACGGTGTGCTCGGCGGCGAGGGAGCTGAGTTCGTCGGCGGCCTGCCGGGTGAGCTCGGCGAGGTCGGTGTCCTTGGTCTCGTCGAGCCCGCGGTCGCTGCGGGCGAGCAGCAGGAGTGCGGCGATGAGGTGTTCGGCCTCGCGGTTGGTGGTGAGCAGGTCCTCGCGGACCGGGATCAGGTGGGCGGGCAGCGGCTCGGCGAGGCCGACTTCGATGCTGGTGCGCTGGGCGGCCAGGGGGGTGCGCAGTTCGTGGGAAGCGTTGGCGACGAACCGGCGCTGGCTGGTGAAGGACCTCTCCAGGCGGTCCAGCATGGTGTCGTAGGTGTCGCCCAGTTCCCGCAACTCGTCTTGTGGTCCGGTGAGTTGCAGGCGTTCGTGGAGGTTCTCCTCGCTCATCCGGCGGGCCGCGAGGATCACTTTGCGTACCGGGCGCAGGGCCCGGCCGGCCAGCCACCAGCCCATGGCGCCGGACAGTACGGCCATGACGGCCAGGCCGACCGCCGACCACACCACCATCTGCCGTACGGCGGTCTCCTGGAGCCTGTTGGTGACTTCCATCCTGGCCAGCCGGGCGTCCTCGGCCTGTTCTCGAAGCCACGTCGAGCCGGTGGGGTCGGGACTCGTCGGGCCCGCGGTGGCCGACGAGGTGGGTTGGGGAGCGGTTGGCCCGCCGGTGGGGTCCGTCGTGATGCTTGCGAACTGCTCCATGGTTCCCTGCCGGGCCAGCACCGTGACGAAGATCAGTAGTGCGGCTCCGGCGCAGAAGAACAGCGCGGTGAAAGCGGCGGCGAGTTTGGCGCGGAAGGTCAGACGGTCGCGCAGCGCGGCCCGCAGGGCCCGCGGGCTGACGAGGGACAGGGGATTCAGCACAGCCGGTAACCTTTGCCGTCGTCCACGGAGATCGCGTCGGAGCGGCCGAGTTTGCCACGCAGCCGGCTGACGGTGGCGCGTACGGCGCTGGTGCGCGAGTCCATGTGCTCGTCCCACACACGGTCCAGAAGGGCACGGTGGGTCACGGCTTCGCCGCGCGCCTCCATCAGGAGCTGAAGGACGGCGAATTCCTTCGGGCTCAGCTCCACCGGCCGCCCGTCGATGCGGACTTCGCGACGGCCCCGGTCCAGCTCGATGCCGCCGTGCCGCAGGATCATCAGCGGGGGTGTGGGTACGCGTCGGCTCAACGCTCGGATCCGTGCGATGAGTTCGGCGAAGTCGAAGGGCTTGGCCAGGTAGTCGTCGGCGCCGAGATCGAGCCCGGACACCCGGTCCTCCACCGAACCGGCGGCGGTGAGCATGAGGATGCGGGGCGGGTCCTCGAGCGCGCGCAGGCGCAGGCACACCTCGTCGCCGCTCATGACGGGCAGATCCCGGTCCAGGACGATGATGTCGTAGGCGTTGAGCAGGCACATCCGCTCGGCCACGTCCCCGGAGCCGGCCAGGTCGACCGCGATGGCCTCGCGGCGCAGGCCGGTGGCGATCGTACGGGCCAGGATGTGGTGGTCTTCGGCGATCAGGACCCTCATGGGGGAGCTTCCTCGGGGTGGTACGCGGCAGTTACTGAAGGTAACAAACCGGGTGGATCGGACCCCGGCCCAGCCATGCAAGCAGGGAGGCGATTGCAGAGGGATAAGCGTGGCGGGGCGCGACGGCCTCCCGCGCTTACCTCCCTGCGCACGGTCGGCTGGTTCTCTCATGGAGCAAGTACCGGCTCTTACCCCAACCGTGAGGTCCCCATGCCTGTCCTCTCTCTGCGTAAGCACTGTGCCCTGGCCTCGGCCGCCCTGGGCATGGTCCTCGTCCTGTCGGCCTGTGGCGGAGGCGGCGGTGATAACGATGTCGCCAGCGCCGGCGGCGAGAAGAAGCCGTCCGCGAGCGCCTCCCAGAAGCCGAAGAGCCCGGAGGAGATGCAGAAGGCCCGGCTGAAGTACGCGGCCTGCATGCGCGAACAGGGCATCGACATGCCCGACCCGGACGCCGACGGGGCGAAATTCGTCCAGCCCTCCGACCCGAAGAAGTTCCAGGCGGCGCTCGAACAGTGCAAGCAGTTCATGCCGAACGCGGACGGCCAGGCCCCGAAGTACACCCCTGAGCAGAAGGCGAAGGACGTGAAGCTGGCCAAGTGCCTGCGCGACAAGGGAGTCGAGGCCGAGGACCCGACCGACGAGGGGAGGATGAACATCCCGGACGGTGGGTCGAAGAAGACGCAGGACGCCCTCAAGGCATGCGGCGCCATGTCCAGCGGTAAGACCGGCCAGTGACCGCCGCCACGGAGAGCGGCACCGTGCCGCAGAGCGAAGAGAGCGGGGACGGCTCCCCCGACGCCGCCCCGCGCCACCGGCCACGCGGTCGTCGGCGCCGCGGCCACTGGATCATCGCCGCAGTCCTGGTCGCGGCGGCCGTCGGCGGCGTGTACTACGCGACCTGCGGCACGGGCACCGCCCCGGCGGCGGGCTCGGACAAGCCGACGCAGCACACGGACAAGGTCACCCGCCAGACGCTCATCAACAGCAAGCAGGTCGACGGAACGCTCGGCTTCAAGGGCAGCACCTCGGTCATGGGCAGGCTGGCCGGGACCGTCACCGGCCAGCCGGGCATCGGCAGCACCGTCTCGCGCGGCGAGCAGCTCTACGGCGTGGACGGAAAACCCGTGGTCCTGCTGTACGGGAAGTCGCCCGCGTACCGGGACATGAAGAGTGGCGACAAGGGCGAGGACGTACGTCAGCTCGAGGAGAACCTCCAGGCCCTCGGCTACCGCGGCTTCACCCCCGACAGCGAATTCACCGACCTCACCGCGCAGGCGGTCAAACGCTGGCAGAAGGCTCTCGGTCTTCTCCAGACCGGGAAGGTGGAGGACGGCCGGGTCGTGTTCGCCTCCGGGCCCTTAAGGATCGGCGCGCACAAGGCCCCGGTCGGCTCGGACGTCCGGCCGGGCGGACCCGTGCTGACCGGCACCTCGTCCAAGCGCCAGGTCCATGTCGACCTGGACATCAGTGACCGGTCGCTGGCGAAGAAGGACGGCAAGACCACCGTCACCCTCCCCGACGGCAAAACGGTCAAGGGCACGATCATCAGTGTCGGTACGACGGTGAAGAAGACGCCGGGCACGGACGGCGCCGCGGACAAATCCACCATCGGGGTCGACATCGAGCTGGACGACGACGTCGCGGACATCACCGAGGCGCCGGTCACCGTCGGGCTCCAGAGCGAGAAGAAGGAGAACGTCCTGACCGTGCCGATCACCGCACTGCTCGCGCTCCGTGAGGGCGGCTACGGCGTCGAGGTCATCGGCGCCGACGGTAAGGGCACGGTCAGCGCCGTGAAGCTCGGCATGTTCGCGAGCGGCAGGGTCGAGGTCAGCGGCAGCGGCCTTACGGCCGGCACCAGGGTCGGGGTCGCCGCATGACGCAGACACTGGCGGGGCCCGGGCCGACCGGGCCCGCGCCAACAGACACGCCGCTGGTGGAACTCGAAGACGTCGACCATGTGTATCCGGGCGGGGTACAGGTGCTCCATCAGGTGTCCTTCCGCGTCGATCGGGGCGAACTCCTCGCCGTCGTCGGCCCGTCGGGCTCCGGCAAATCCACCCTGCTCAACCTGATCGGCACGCTGGACGTGGCGACGTCCGGCACCGTACGCATCGACGGTCACGACATCGCCGGCCTGAGCGAGAACAGGCTGTCCGCGCTGCGGGCCCGGTCCATCGGCTTCGTCTTCCAGCAGTTCTTCCTGGCCGACGGGGTCAGCGCGTTGGACAACGTCGCCGACGGACTCCTCTACCTGGGCGTCCCCCGCAAGGAACGCCGCGCGCGGGCCGAAAAGGTTCTGCGCCGGGTCGGCCTCGGGCACCGCCTCGACCACCGCCCGAACGAACTGTCGGGCGGCGAGAAACAGCGCGTCGCCATCGCCCGCGCGGTGGTCGCAGACCCGCCGCTGCTGCTGGCCGACGAGCCCACCGGAGCGCTCGACACCACGTCCGGAGCGTCCGTGGTGGAACTTCTGCGGGAACTCAACGCGGCCGGCACGACCGTGCTGATCATCACCCACGACCAGGAACTGGCCGCCGCACTGCCCCGCCGCATCCGCGTACGCGACGGCAGGATCACCGAAGGGGTACTGCGGTGAGCCGCCGCCTCGACCCGCGGCGCCTCACCGCGACCCGTCTCACCCCCCGCAGGCTCAGCCTGGCCGACACTCTGCGGGTGGGCAGCGTGGGACTGCGCACCCGCCCCACCCGAGTGCTGCTGTCGGCGCTGGGTATCGCGATCGGTATCGCCGCGATGGTCGCGGTGGTCGCCGTATCCGCTTCCAGCCAGGCCGCGTTCAACGCCCAACTCGCCTCGGTGGGTACGAACATGCTCACCGTGACGCCCGGAAAGGACTTCGTCGGCGACCCCGCGCCACTGCCCGAAAACGCCGCCGAAATGGTCAGGCACATCGCCCCGGTCGAGAACGCCGCGGCCACCGGCAGCGTCAAGGACACCAAGGTCTACCGCAACGACCGCATTCCCAAGGCCGCCAGCAGAGGCATCGGCGTCCTCGGGGCCGGACTCGACCTGCCCAGGACCGTGGGGCTCCACATGGCCGCTGGAACGTGGCTCAACGGCGCCCAGAGCCGCTACCCGGCCGTCGTCCTCGGCACCACCGCGGCCGAGAATCTGGGTATCACCACCCCCGGTGCCCAAATCTGGCTCGGGGAGCAGTGGTTCACCGTCACCGGAATCCTCCAGAAGGCGCCGCTCGCCCCCGAGCTGGACTCGGCGGCGCTCATCGGCTGGGACGCGGCCAAGACCCACCTGGGTTTCGACGGCCGCCCGACGATGATCTACACCCGCACCGCCGACAGCAAGGTCGACCAGGTACGCGGAGTCCTCGCCGCCACCGTCAACCCCGAGGCGCCCAACGAGGTCACGGTCTCGCGGCCCTCCGACGCGCTGAGCGCCAAGCAGGCCGCCAACCGGGCCTTCACCAGCCTGCTCGTCGGCATCGGCGCCATCGCCCTGCTGGTCGGTGGTGTCGGCGTGGCCAACACCATGGTCATCGCCGTCCTCGAACGGCGTGGCGAGATCGGCCTGCGCCGTGCGCTCGGCGCCACCCGTGGCCAGATCCGCACCCAGTTCCTCACCGAGTCGGTCATGCTCTCCGCCCTCGGCGGCATCAGCGGCGCCGCCCTCGGCGCGGGAGCGTCGGCGGGATACGCACTCTCCCAGAACTGGCAGGTGGTCGTCCCGCCCTGGGCACTGGGTGTGGGAGTCGGCGCCACCATGGCGATCGGCGCGCTCGCCGGCCTGTGGCCCGCCGTACGCGCGGCCCGGCTCGCACCCCGGGCCGCACTCTCCGGACCGTAGGCGGTGCGGTTCCCCAATCGGCATGAGAATTCCTTGAAACCGTTCTTGGTAAACGCACAGCTCAGCCCGATCCTCCTCACGGATATCGCTCCTAATGTCTTCCGTGTCGAAGCCGAACGGCTCCGGCAAAGGAAAAGAAACACCGAATTCCGAGAGGCAGAATCATGAGCTTCCACAAGATTGTCCCGGTCAAGCCCGCCCGCAAGGCCGAGCCGAAGAAGAAGCACCACGCCCCGAAGCCGGACCCGAAGAAGGGCCCGAAGAAGCCCCACCGTCGCCCCATCGGCGGCTGACCCATACCCCGGAGGCGGGTCCGCGGCATCGCGCCGCGGGCCCGCCTCGGCCATGTCCGGAGCCGAGCGGGAGAGACCGACCGTGACCTCGTACGAAGACCAGCCCACCATGCAGCTTCGCGCGCTCGGGGCCGACCCGGCCTCCGGCCTCGGCCGGCATCGGCGCACCGGGCGGCCGCGCCCTTACGGTCGTCATCAGCCGAAGGCGGCCCCGCAGCTCCCCGAGGAGTACCTGCCCGTAGACGTAGAGGACGGCGAGCCCGGCGCCGAGGGGACCGCTCCGCGGCTGCCCGCGCGGCAGGCGTTCCGCCGGTTCTGGCCGCTCGCCAAGGGCGACCGGCGTTGGCTGGTGCTCATCTGCGCCTGTGTCGTCGCCGCGGCGCTCGCCGAGACCGCCGCGATCCTGCTGTTCTCCGATCTGACCGACAACGCCCTGCGGCAGGGCTCGCTCGGCGCCTTCTGGGTCCCCGCCGCGCAGTGGCTCGCGGTCGCGGTGCTCGGCGCGGCCGTCGGCTATACGGGCAACTCGCTCGCCGTATGGACCGCCGAGCGGTTCGTGCTGCGGCTGCGGGCCCGGGTCTTCGCGCATGTGCAGGATCTGCCGCCGCACTTCTTCCAGCGCCACCGCCAGGGCGATCTGGTCGAACGCCTCACCGGGGACGTGGAGTCCATCGAGCAGATGGTGGTCTCCGGGGTGGTGAGCACCGTCTCCGCCCTCTTCAGCACGGTCTTCTTCTCCGTCGCCGCCTTCCAGTTGCGCTGGGATCTGGCGCTGGTCACCTTCGTCCTGGCACCGCTCTTCTGGCTGGCCGCGCGGCGCTTCTCCGGGCGGATCAGCTCGGTGGCGAGGGACGAGCGGGTCGCGGACGGCGCGATCACCTCCGTCGTCGAGGAGTCGCTCGGCAACGTCATGCTGACGCAGGCGTACAACCGTAAGGACGCCGAGGAGCGGCGGCTGGGCCGGGAGGCCCGTGCGTGGATGCGGGCGTCGGTGGCCGGTGCCCGGATGAGCGAGCTGTACGAGCAACTGGTCGAGGTCATCGAGACGCTGTGCGTCCTCGCCGTGATCGGGCTCGGCGCCTGGGAGATCTCCCAGGACCGGATGACCATCGGGCAGTTGCTGGCCTTCGCCGCCTTCCTCGGCTACCTCTACCCGCCGATCCGCAACCTCGGACAGCTCGGCCTCACCCTTACGGCCGCGACCGCGGGCGCCGAGCGGCTGCTGGAGATCCTCGACGCCGAGCCCGCCGTGAGCGATCCGCCGCCCGGGGCCGCGGTGGGGCCGTGGCGGGTGCACGGCACGGTGGAGTTCGACCGGGTCGGCTTCCGCTACCCCGGGGGCGACCGGCGCACCCTGGCCGGTGTCTCGTTCACCGCCCGGCCGGGTGAGTTCGTGCTGATCACCGGGGCGAGCGGGGCGGGCAAGTCCACCGTCTCCAAGCTGCTGACGCGCTTCTACGACCCGGCGGAGGGATATGTGCGACTGGACGGCGTCCCGCTGTACGCGATGCCGCTGGGCTTTCTGCGGGCGAACGTGACGCTGCTGCCGCAGGAGACCCTGATCCTGCACGACACCATCCGCGAGAACATCGCCTGCGGCCGCCCCGGGGCCGCCGAGCACGAAATCGTCCGAGCGGCGCGGGACGCCGCCGCGCACGACTTCATCGCGGCGCTGCCCGAGGGCTACGACACCCGGATCGACCCGCATACGGCACGGCTGTCCGGCGGCCAGTTGCAGCGCATCGCCATCGCCCGCGCGATGCTGCGCGACGCGCCCGTCCTCGTCCTGGACGAGCCCACCACCGGTCTGGACGCGCTGGCGGCGCGGCGGGTCGTCCGGCCGCTGCGGCGACTGATATCCGGCCGCACCACGCTCATGATCACCCACGATCTGAACCTGGCCCCGGACGCGGACCGCATCCTGGTGCTGGACCACGGGCGGGTGGTGGAGACCGGCACCCATCGCGAACTGCTGGCGCTGAACGGCACGTACGCCCGGCTGCACGGCTCCGGGAACGGCGCTCTGGAAGGCCCCCTGGAGGGCCACTCGTTGGACGGCACTCTGAACGGCTCCCCCACCGGCACCGGCACCGGGCCTCAGCCGACGCTCCGGCTCGGGCCGATCTGACGGGGGGCGGACTGGGCTCGCCGAGCCCAGCCGGACCGAGCGGACCGGACCGAGCGGACCGGGCCGGGCGGACCGGACCGGGCCGGGTGGGCCGCGCCGGGTGGACCGGACCGAGCGGACCGGGCCGGGTGGGCCGGGCCGGGTGGGCCGGGCCGGGTGGACCCGCGCCGACCGAGCCGAGCCGGACCCCCGCCGCGCCGGGCCGGGCCGCGCCAGGCCGGGCCGGACCCGCGCTGGGTCAGACCGGACCGGGCTGAGCCGAACCCCCGCCGGACCGGGCCGAGCCGGACCCCGCCGGACCGAGCCGAGCCGGACCCCGCCGGACCGAGCCGAGCCGGACCCCGCCGGGCCAGGCCAGGGCCAGGCCAGGCCGAGCCAAGCCCGCGTCGGGCCGGGCCGCGCCGGAGCCGGGCTCAGTCGACGTCGATCCCCGGCGGAGCCGTAGGCGCGCCCGGGAGCCTGATCCAGGCGACCGTGCCGCCGCCCGGGGCCGCCTCCAGTCCCACCTGGCCGCCCGCCTGCTGGACCGTCCGGGCCACGATCGACAGGCCGAGGCCCGAACCGGGCATGCTGCGGGCGGACGGGGAGCGCCAGAAGCGCTCGAAGACATGCGGCAGTTCCTCGGCGGGGATGCCGGGGCCATGGTCCCGCACCCTTACCTCTCCGCTTCTGAGGACGACGTCGATCACACCACCCGAAGGGCTGAACTTCACGGCGTTGTCGAGGAGATTGACCAGCGACCGCTCCAGCGTGGCCGCCTCGCCGCGGACGTACCAGGGCTCGATCGAGGCGTTGATCGTGAGATGCGCACCGCGCAGCCGGGCTCGCTCCAGGGCCGTCCGCGCCACCTCGTGCAGGGCGATCACCTGCGGGGGGCCGCTGCCGGGCAGGGCGTCGGGCCGGGACAGCTCCTGCAGATCGCCGATCAGCGCGGCCAGCTCGGTCATCTGCGCCTTGACGCTCCCCATGAGCGCCTTACGGTCGGCGGGCGGCAGCGCGCGGCCGGTCTCCTCGCTGCGGGCGAGCAGTTCGATATTGGTCCGGAGCGAGGTGAGCGGGGTGCGCAGCTCATGTCCGGCGTCCGCGATGAGCTGCTGCTGACGGTCGCGGGAGGAGGTGAGGGCCGCCGTCATGGAGTTGAACGACCGGGACAGCCGGGCGATCTCGTCATCGCCCTCCGCCGGGATGCGCACGGCCAGATCCTCGGTGCGGGCCACATGTTCGACCGCCTCGGTCAGCCGGTCCACGGGCTTGAGCCCGGTCCTGGCGATCCACAGGCCCGCGGCGCCCGCGCCGACGACGCCGACCCCGGCGACAAGCGCGAGTACCAGGGTGAGCGTGCCCAGCGGATGCTCGACCTCGCTCAGCGGGCGGGCCATGGAGACGGCGATCCCCCGCGGCAGCGGGCTGCCCGGGCCTTCGGTCGGCCGGTAGGTGTACACCCGCATGTCCCCGCCACCGCCCGCGCCCGTCGCGTCATGCAGCGCGCTCGGCCGCTGTCCGACGGCCACCTCCACATCGGCGGTGGTCACCGGGAGCTGAGTGGCCCCGGGCTGGGTGCAGCGGCTTCCGTCGGCCAGCACGATCTGCACGGAGTACGAGCCGAGGGCGCGCGGGGTGTGGCCGTCGGCGCCCCCGGGGCTCTGGCACGCCTCCAGGATGCTCAGGACATTGCGCTCGTCCACCTTGACGTTGCGCAGGGAGGAGTCGAGTTGAGCGCTGAGCTGCTCCCGGACGATCAGCCAGGACGCGAACGCGGACACCGCCACCGCCACCGCGACGGCCACCGCGGTCAGCAGGGCCAGCCGCGAGCGCAGCGGCAGCCTGTGGAACCTCACGAGGGATCGCCCTCCGCGGGCCGCAGCACATACCCCACCCCGCGCACGGTGTGCACGAGCCGCGGCTCACCGGCCGCCTCGGTCTTACGGCGCAGATACATCACGTACACGTCCAGCGAGTTGGACGACGGCTCGAAGTCGAAGCCCCACACCGCCTTCAGGATCTGCTCACGGGTGAGCACCTGACGGGGATGCGCCAGGAACATCTCCAGCAGGGTGAACTCGGTACGCGTCAGCTCGACGCGGCGCCCGCCCCGGGTGACGTCGCGGGTGGTCAGGTCCATCCGCAGATCGCCGAAGGCCATCACGTCGCCTTCGGGGAGCGCCGCGCCCTGCTGCCCCGCGTAGGAGCTGCGGCGCAGCAGGGCGCGGATGCGGGCCAGCAGTTCGTCCAGTTCGAAGGGTTTGACGAGGTAGTCATCCGCGCCCGCGTCGAGCCCGGTGACCCGGTCGCCGACCGTGTCCCGCGCGGTGAGCATGAGGATGGGCAGCGTCACCCCGGTGGCGCGCAGCCGCCGCGCGGCGGTCAGCCCGTCCATCCGGGGCATCAGCACATCGAGCACGATCAGCTCGGGGTCGTAGGAGCCGACCTTGTCCAGCGCGTCCAGTCCGTCCACGGCGGTCTCGGTCGCGTAGCCCTCGAAGACGAGGCTGCGCTGCAGGGCTTCCCGGACGGCCGGCTCGTCGTCGACGATCAGGATGCGGGCGGGCTGATCGCCGTGGTCGGCGGGGCTCATGGGTCGGTTTCCTTCACGATCACGATGACGGTGGGCGGGGAGGTGGCCGCGCTGCCGAGCGAGCCGCTCCGCGGGAATGGCTCCGTCGCTGCTCCGCCGCGCTGCTGCCAGCCTCGCACGTGGGTCGGTCAGGCGTTGCCGTCACTGCCGCCCGAGCGCAGGGAGGCGAGATCGGACTTGACCGTGTTGATCGGGATCGAGAAGCCGAGGCCGACGCTGCCCGCGCTGCTGGAGCTCTGGCCCGAGGCCGCGGAGTACATCGCGGAGTTGATGCCGATGACCTGGCCGCTCATGTTGATCAGCGCACCGCCGGAGTTGCCGGGGTTGAGCGAGGCATCGGTCTGGAGGGCCTTGTAGGTGGTGGTCGACTCGCCGACGTCGCCGTTGTACCGGCCGCCGCCGAACTCGAAGGGCCACTGACCGCCGCCGCCACCCTGCCCCTGACCGCCTTGCCCCTGACCCTGGCTCTGGTCCGTGGAGACGGTGACCTCACGGTCGAGCGCGGAGACGATGCCGCTGGTGACGGTGCCGGTAAGGCCCTCCGGCGAGCCGATGGCCACGACCTGGTCGCCCACGGTGACCTTGCTGGAGTCGCCGAGGGCCGCGGCCTTGAGCCCGCTCGCGCCCTCCACCTTGATCAGCGCGAGGTCCTTCTTGCTGTCGGTGCCGACGACCGTCGCGGTCTTCTTACTGCCGTCACTGAAGGTCACCTTGATCGAGTCCGCGCCGGAGACCACATGGTTGTTGGTGATGACCTCGCCGCCGCTGGTGATGACCACGCCGGAGCCGGTGGACTGACCGCTGGTGCCACTCGCGCTGACCTCCACGATGCTGGGGCTGACGGCCGCCGCGACGGCCGAAACCCCGCTGCGGCTGGCGGAGTTGGCGTTGACCACGGGGGTGGAGACCGTGGTGTCGGACTTCTGGGTGGCGTTGGTGACCAGCGCGGCGGCCCCACCGCCCACGAGCGCCGCAACCGCCGCCACGGCCGCGATCAGCGCGATCGGACGCGACGCCCGCGCCCTGCGCCGCCCTCCACCACCATGCGCCCCCTCACCCGCGAACGCCCCGCCCTCCTCCCCGACCCCGCCCCCAGCACCACTGCCACCACTCGGCCACACGGTGACCCCGGACGGCGTGGTGACCGCCTGCTGAGGCTCATACGCGGGCGGATCGGGATACCCCGCACCACCGCCGTACGAGAAGGGATAGGGCTCGTCTGCGCCGCTACGGCGTGTGCTGTCCGTCATGTCTATGACTGTGCGACCGAAGTATGAGAGTCCCCTGAGCGCCCGCTGAGAACCCCACCAGAAGTCGGTATGCCCGACATAAGGCGGCAGGCAGGGGCGCGACTCCGGGCGCCGAGGAACGCCGTAACCCTCGGGCCCCGCCGCCCCCGAACCCCCTCGGCCGCACCGCAGGTCAGCGAAGTCCGTCCGCAGAACGTGGACGTCGCGCCGCCACCGGCACGCAGGCGCGGTCCGCCGCGCCGGCCCTCGCCGTAAGGCGGACACTCCGCCCCGGAGGAGCACGGCGCCCACAGGGCACGGCGCCTCCGCGAACACCGGGACCCAGCCGAGGAACGCCGGGATCACAAGCCTCGCCAGGCGCGGAATCTCCCCGCCGGGGAGGCCGCTGGTCGGGCGCGCGCCACGCATGGCGTCCGTTCGCGGGGGCGCGGGGCCCCACAGCGCGCGGGCGCGGCCCGCCGGGAAAGCAGCCCACAAGGCGCGGCGGACGCCGATCCCAGAACGGGCCTCCACATCGACGCACACCGCAAGGCAGGCGCCTCCCGCGCGGCACAAATCCCGCCGGACGGCGAAAACGAGAGGGGGCCGTCGGGGCCCCAGGGCCCCGACCCGGGCAGGCGCGCGGTTGCGCTACGCGCAGCCGCACGAGTGGCGGACCACCAGTGCCGAAGGGAACTGCTTGACCCGCTCGCGGCGGGAGCTGGCCAGGCGGACGCCGTCGTCCAGCACCAGATCGACCGCGGCGCGCGCCATCGCGGGGCGGTCGGAGCCGACCGTGGTCAGCGGGGGGTCGGTGAGGTGGGCTTCCTTCACGTCGTCGAAGCCGGCCACCGCCAGTTCCTGCGGTACCTCGATCCGCAGCTCACGCGCCGCCCGCAGCACCCCGAACGCCTGGTCGTCGGTGGCGCAGAAGATGGCCGGGGGCCGGTCGGGGCCGGCCAGCAGATCGAGGGCGACCTTATAGGCGTCGTACCGGTTGTACGGGGCCTGGAAGAGCCGCCCCTCCGTGGGGCGCCCCGCCTCGTGCATCGCGCGGCGCCAGCCCTCGACGTGGTCGGTGACGGGGTCGCCGACGGTCGGGGTTATCTCGGTGCCGCCGAGGCACGCCACGTAGTCATGGCCGTGCTCCAGCAGATGCCGCACCGCGAGCTGCGCGCCCCCGACGTCGTCCAGCACCACCGCCACGTCGTCGATCGCCTCGGGCCGCTCGTGCAGCAGCACCACCCGGGCGTCCCACGCCTCGATCTCGGCCGCCGCGTTCTCGCTCGGGCCCTGGCTGATGAGGATCAGCCCGGACACCCGCATCCCCAGGAAGGCGCGCAGATAGTGCACTTCGCGCTCGTCGAGGTAGTCGGAGTTGCCGACCAGCACCATCTTTCCGCGCTCGGCGGCCGCCTGCTCGACGGCGTGCGCCATCTCCGCGAAGAACGGCTGCCGGGCGTCCGGAACGATCAGCCCTATGAGATCGGTCCGGCGGCTCGCCATCGCCTGCGCGACGCGGTCCGGCCGGTAGCCGAGCTCCTTGATCGCGGCAAGCACCCGCTCGCGCGTGGCCGGGGCGACCGGCCGGGGTCCGTTATTGATGACGTAACTGACGACCGCGGTCGAAGTCCCCGCAAGCCTTGCCACATCATCCCGCGTCACCTTGGCCACGCGCGAAGTCTACGCGGGTCCAGCTAGCTGTTGGCCGGTCGTGCGACAGCGGGCCTCGCCGCGGAGCCGGGCGCCCCGCCGGGGTGCTCGCCCCGCGCCGTGTCGCCCGCCGCGGCGCCCCGCGCCGCGGCCTTGGCCCGGGCCTCCTCGGCGGCGCGCTCGACCTTCTCCGGCGCGACGAAGCGGTAGCCCACATTCCGCACGGTGCCGATCAGAGACTCGTGCTCCGGGCCCAACTTGGCGCGCAGCCGCCGGACGTGGACGTCCACGGTGCGGGTGCCGCCGAAGTAGTCGTAGCCCCAGACCTCCTGCAGGAGCTGCGCCCGGGTGAAGACCCGGCCGGGGTGCTGGGCGAGATACTTCAGCAGCTCGAACTCCTTGAATGTGAGATCGAGCACACGCCCCTTGAGCTTGGCGCTGTAGGTGGCCTCGTCGACCGACAGATCGCCGTTGCGGATCTCCATCGGGCTGTCGTCGGTGGTGATCTGCTGGCGGCCCATGGCCAGCCGCAGCCGGGCCTCGACCTCCGCCGGGCCCGCGGTGTCCAGCAGGACGTCGTCGATGCCCCAGTCGGCGGTGACGGCGGCCAGCCCGCCCTCGGTCACCACCAGGATCAGCGGGCAGCCGGGGCCGGTGGACCGCAGCAGCTGGCACAGGCTGCGCACCTGCGGCAGATCGCGGCGGCCGTCGATCAGGATGGCATCGGCTCCCGGCGTGTCCACCAGGGCCGGGCCTTCGGCGGGAGCCACCCGCACGCCGTGCAGCAGAAGGCCGAGGGCGGGAAGCACCTCCGTCGAGGGCTGGAGTGCGTTTGTCAGCAGCAGGAGGGAACTCATCGTCCACCACCCGCCCCGGCCATGTTCTCGAGGTTGTGCACGCTTCGCTCGCCCATTACGTCGGTTCCTCCTCGGTCCCTTGCGAGAGGGGCACCTCCCGGGCCGTGCCCGGGGGAGTATGCGGCTACTACTTCGTACAGTCACGCCCCGCGCCCTTGGAGCGACGGTGCGCTCATACGCGCACCCCGCCCTGAAAGCGCAAAAGGACCCGGGGGCTACGTTGCCCGGATCCTCTTCACGACAGAATAACCCACATGACATGTGCCCGAGAGGCTCAATCTGCTCCCCGTTGTCCTTCCAAGGTCATTACGGGGGAGCGGCGGGCCACGCTGCTGACCGATGACGGCGTCTCGATCGAGGCACTGTACGAGCCTTCCCCGGTGCCCGGCACCGAACCCTCCGACCATCTCGTGCTGGTGGTGGGGCATGGGTTCACCGGCGCCTTGGAGCGCCCCGCGCTGCGCCGGGTGGCGTCGGCGTTTCGCCAGCGTACGGCCGTGATCACGTTCTCGTTCCGGGGCCATGGCCGGTCCGGCGGACGGTCCACGGTCGGCGATCGCGAGGTGCTGGACCTGGCCGCCGCCGTGCGCTGGGCGCGTCGCCTCGGGCATCGGCGGGTCGTCACGGTCGGCTTCTCGATGGGCGGGTCGGTGGTGATCCGGCAGGCGGCGCTGTACGGGAAGAACGAAGAATTTCAGCCGGTGCACATTGCACACGATGGGGAGCGCACAGGGCGCTCACCGGGGCGCACGGACCCCGCGGCCAGCGCGCCTGACACGGCGGCCGACGGCGCGGCGCCCGATGCCGTGGTCGCGGTGAGCGCACCCGCCCGCTGGTACTACCGGGGCACCGCGCCCATGCGGCGGGTCCACTGGGCGATCACCCGGCCGACGGGCCGGCTGGTCTCCCGCTACGGGCTGCGCACCCGGATCGACCCGCGCGGCTGGGACGTCGATCCGCTGTCCCCGGTGGCCGCGGCGCCGCTGATCGCGCCGACGCCGCTGCTGATCGTGCACGGCGACCGGGATCCGTACTTCCCGCTGGACCATCCGCGGATGCTGGCGTCGGCGGCGGACCCGTCCGCCTCGGAGCTGTGGATCGAACCGGGCTTCGGCCACGCCGAGACCGCCGCCTCCCCCGCCCTGCTGGGCCGCATCGCCGACTGGGCGGCGACCCACGTCTGAGGAGGCGGCCCCACTTATTCGGCCTCTTATTCGGCCTCCGCCACCGGCTCCGCGAACTGGGACGCGTACAGCCGGGCATACGCACCGCCCGCCGCGAGCAGCGCGTCATGTGAGCCCTGCTCCACGATCCGCCCCGACTCCATCACCAGGATCACGTCCGCGTCCCGGATGGTCGACAGCCGGTGCGCGATCACGAAGCTGGTACGGCCGCTCCGCAGCGAGGCCATCGCCCGCTGGATGAGGACCTCGGTACGGGTGTCGACCGAGCTGGTGGCCTCGTCCAGCACCAGGATCGACGGCTCGGAGAGGAACGCCCGGGCGATCGTGATGAGCTGCTTCTCCCCGGCGCTGACATTGGAGCCCTCCTCGTCGATCACCGAGTCGTAGCCGTCCGGCAGGGTCCGCACGAAGCGGTCCACATAGGTGGCCTTCGCCGCCTCGACGATCTTCTCGAAGGTCGCCCCTTGCGCGCCGTACGCGATGTTCTCGGCGATCGTCCCGCCGAACAGCCAGGTGTCCTGCAGCACCATCCCGATATGGGAGCGCAGCTCCTCCCGCGACATCTCGGCGATGTCCACCCCGTCCAGCGTGATCCGCCCGCCGCTGACCTCGTAGAACCGCATCAGCAGATTGACCAGCGTGGTCTTCCCGGCGCCGGTCGGGCCGACGATGGCCACGGTCTGCCCGGGCCGCACTGACAGCGACAGGCCGTCGATGAGCGGCGTGTCCGGCTGGTAGCGGAAGGAGACCTCCTCGAACGCGACCTGCCCCCGCACCGCCTCCGGCCGCCGCGGGTCCACCGGCTCGGCGCTCTGCTCGGGCGCGTCCAGCAGCTCGAAGACCCGCTCGGCGGAGGCCACGCCCGACTGCACCATGTTGGCCATGGAGGCCACCTGGGTGAGCGGCTGGCTGAACTGCCGGGAGTACTGGACGAACGCCTGGACATCGCCGATCGACAGCGCGCCGGAGGCCACCCGGAGCCCGCCGACCACGGCCACCAGCACATAGTTGAGGTTCCCGATGAACATCATCGCGGGCTGGATCAGCCCGGAGATGGACTGAGCCTTGAAGCCCGCCGCGTAGAGCTTGTCGTTCTGCTCCCGGAACAGCTCCGCGGACTCCTTCTCCCGCCCGAAGACCTTCACCAGCGAGTGGCCGGTGTACATCTCCTCGATATGGGCGTTGAGCTTGCCCGTGGTCTTCCACTGGGCGACGAACTGCGGCTGGGCGCGCTTGCCGATGCGCGTCGTCACCCACACCGAGACCGGGACGGTGATCAGCGCCACCAGCGCCAGCAGCGGCGAGATCCAGAACATCATCGACAGCACGCCCACGATCGTCAGCAGCGAGGCCATGATCTGGCTGAGGGTCTGCTGCAGCGTCTGCTGGATGTTGTCGATGTCGTTGGTGGCGCGCGAGAGCACCTCGCCGCGCGACTGCTTGTCGAAGTACGACAGCGGCAGCCGCGCCAGCTTGTGCTCCACGTCCTCGCGCAGCCGGAAGACCGCCCGCTGGACGATGCGCGTGGCCACCCGCGCCTGCACCAGGCCCAGGAGCGAGGCGATGACGTACAGCGCCGTGGCCCACAGCAGCACGATGGCGACCGCGTGGAAGTCGATGCCCTGGCCGGGGGTGACGTCCATCGAGGCCACCATGTCGGCGACCGTGCCCTGGTCCCTGTCGCGCAGCCACTGGACGGCCTGCTCCTTGTTCGCCCCCTCGGGCAGCTGCCGTCCGATGAGGCCCGCGAAGATCAGGTCGGTCGCCTCGCCGAGGATCTTCGGACCCGCCACCGCGAGCGCGACGCTGCCCGTGCCCAGCGCGAGCACCAGCAGCGCGATACCGCGCTCGGGGCGGAGCCGGGCCAGCAGCCGGCGGCCGGAGCCGCGGAAGTCCAGGGACCGCTCGGTCGGCTGCCCGCCCATGAAGCGGCCGGGTCCGGCGGCGGGCGCCGGGCCCCTGCGGGGTGCCGAGGTGCCGCTCATGCCGCCTCCTGTTCGGTGAGCTGGGAGAGCACGATCTCGCGGTAGGTCTCGTTGCCGGCCATCAGCTCGCCGTGGGTACCGGTGCCGACGATCCGCCCCGCGTCGAGCACCACGATCAGATCCGCGCCCCGGATGGTGGACACCCGCTGGGCGACGATGACGACCGTCGCGTTCTCCGTCTCGTCCACGAGCGCCGCCCTCAGCCGGGCGTCGGTGGCGTAGTCGAGTGCGGAGAAGGAGTCGTCGAAGAGATAGACGGACGGCCTGCGGACCAGGGCCCGGGCAATCGCCAGCCGCTGCCGCTGACCGCCGGACACATTGGTCCCGCCCTGGGCGATCGGGGCGTCGAGGCCGGCCTCCATGGACTCCACGAACTCCCGTGCCTGGGCGGTCTCCAGGGCCCGCCACAGCTCTGCGTCGGTGGCGTCGGGATTGCCGTACCGCAGGTTCGAGGCGACGGTGCCGGCGAAGAGATACGGCTTCTGCGGAACGAGCCCGATGTTCCGGGTCATCACCTCCGGGTCGAGGTCGCGCACATCCACCCCGTCGAGGTGGACGCTGCCGTCGGTCGCGTCGAACAGCCGCGGCACCAACCCGAGCAGGGTCGACTTGCCGCTGCCGGTGGAGCCGATGACGGCGGTGGTCCGGCCGGGCCGGGCGATCAGCGAGATGTCGCGCAGCACCGGCTCGTCGGCGCCGGGGAAGCGGAACTCCACGCCCCGCAGCTCCAGCAGCCCTCGTCCGGCGTCGGAGGGCGCGGCCGTGACGGGCACGAGGGGCGGTACGACACTGGTCTCGGTGTCCAGCACCTCCTGTACGCGCTCGGCGCACACCTCGGCCCTCGGCACCATCATGAACATGAAGGTGGCCATCATCACGGACGACAGAATCTGCGCCAGATAGCTGAGGAACGCGGTCAGCGCGCCGATCTGCATCCCGCCGCTGTCGATCCGGTGCCCGCCGAACCAGACGACGGCCACGCTGGAGACGTTCACCACCAGCATCACGGCGGGGAACATCAGCGACATCAGCCGTCCGGCCCGCAGCGAGACGTCCATCAGCCCGGTGTTGGCGGCGGTGAAGCGGTCGCGCTCATGGGTGTCGCGGACGAAGGCGCGAATGACGCGGATACCGGTGATCTGCTCGCGCAGCACCCGATTGACGGTGTCGATGCGGTCCTGGACATGGCGGAACAGCGGCCGCATCCGGCGGACGATGAACGTGACGACCACGCCCAGGACCGGAACGATGAGCAGGAGCAGCCCCGACAGCGGAACGTCCTGGTTGAGCGCCATGACCACACCGCCGACGCACATGATCGGCGCCGAGACCATCAGCGTGAACGCCATCAGGCACAGCATCTGCACCTGCTGCACATCGTTGGTGGTGCGGGTGATCAGGGACGGCGCCCCGAAGTGGCCCATCTCACGGGCGGAGAAGGACTGCACCCGGTCGAAGACGGCGGCGCGCACATCGCGGCCGAGCGCCATGGACGTACGGGCGCTGAAGTAGACGGCTCCCGCGGCGCACACGATCTGAACAAACGTGACGGCGATCATCAGCCCGCCGACACGGACGATGTAGCCGGTGTCGCCCTTCACCACTCCGCCGTCGATGATGTCCGCGTTCAGCGCGGGGAGGTAGAGGGTGGCGAGGGTCTGCACCAGCTGCAATAAAACGATCAGCGTGATCGTTCGGGTATAGGGCCTCAGATATGCCCGTATCAGTCGTACCAGCACACCGAAACCTTAAGTGACGCACGCCCCGAACCGGCCGTATTTTCGACGAACCGCGCGTGGTCCATGGCGCGGGCCCGCACCCGTCATCATGGAGGCGGCAGATGACGGGAAAGGGATCGCGATGGCGATGAAGAACACGCCCGCCGGGACCATCCGGTACTGGGCCGCCGCCCGCGCCGCGGCCGGTACCGCGGAGGAGCCGTACGCCGCGCGGACACTGGCGGAGGCGCTCGAGGCGGCCCGGGAGCGGCACACCGCACGGCCGGAGTTCGCGCGCGTGCTGCTGCGCTGTTCGTTCCTGGTCGACGGAACCCCGGTCGGCACCCGCGACCACAAGACGATCCAACTCGCCGAGGGCGGCACGGTCGAGGTGCTCCCGCCGTTCGCAGGAGGGTGAACCCCGAGCTCATGAGCAATCAGCCGCACCAGCCCAACGAGCCCCAAGAGCCTCACCAACAGAACCCGCAGAACCCGCAGCAGTACCAGCAGCCGTATCCCCCGTACGGGTCGTACGAGGCTCCTTACGGCGGATACGACCAGAGCGCGCATCCTTACGGCGGCAATGGCGGCAACGGCGGCCCGGGCAGCAACGGCGGCCACGGTCAGGGCGCCCAGCAGCCGGCCGACTGGCCGGGGTACGAGGGCTATCCGCAGCAGCAGGGGTACGCCCAGGCCCAGCCGCAGCAGTACCAGCACCCGCAGCAGCAGTACCAGCAGCAGCCATACGCGGATCCTTACGCCGCCCAGCAGGGGCACCAGGGACACCAGGCGCACCAGGGCCAGCACCCGAACCAGGGCTACCAGGCCCATCAGGGGCAGTACGCCCAGGGCTGGGATCAGCAGCAGCACCCGTACCAGCCCGCCGCCCAGCACCCTGCCCAGCCTCCGCACCCGGCCCAGCCCCGCACCGCGACGCAGGCCCAGCACGCACAATCCGAGCAGCCTCAGGCCCAGCAGCCCCAGGCCGCGCCCGCCCCCGCGACGGCAACCGCAACCGCGACCGCCGAGCCGCCCGCCCCGCAGCCGGACCGGCCGCTCACCGCCGCCGAGAAGGCCCGCGCCGAGGGCCGTCCGCAGATCCTCCCCCCGGGGCTCGTCCCCGCCGCGCTGACCGCCGTGCTCGCCGGCCTGCTCGCGGCCACCGCGCCGCTGGGCCGCCCGGCGGTCGCCGTCGTGGTGGCGGTGTTGCAGGCGGTCACGGCGGCGGGCTGGTTCCGGCTGAACGGCATGTGGCCCGCCCGGCAGGGCATCGCCCTCGCCTACGCGGGCGGTCTGGCCGCCAGCATCGGCCTGCTCGCCACCGAGCCCGCGCACGCCCCGACGGTCCTCATCGGCACCATCGGCGTCTGGCTGCTGCTGGTGGTGATCCTCCAGCTACGCAGCCACGCCTCCGCGGACGAGCGGCTGTACGGGCTGACGGCCGCTGTGGCGTCGACGGCCCTTACGGTGCTCGCGGCCGGCCATCTGGCCGCCGTCGCCGAGTCCTCGGACGCCGTCGTGGTGGGGGCGGCCGCCGTCGCCGTGGCCGTGCTCGTCCGGGCGCTGCCGCTGCCGACCGCCGCCGCCGTCGTGGTCGCGCTGGCGGCCGCCACGGGCGCCGGGGTCGGGGCCGGGCAGCTCACCGGAACGGGCACCTCCACCGCCGCCCTGCTCGGGTTCGCGGCCGGGGCGTGTGCGCTGATCGGCCACCGGGTCGCCAGCTACGACTACCCCTCGCGCTTCGTCCATATGACGGCCGGCGTGGCGCTGCCGCTCGCGGCCGCCGCCCCCGTGGTCTATGTGATCGGCCGCGCACTGGGCTGACTCCCCGGCTCCCGCTCGGCCGCTCCGGATAGGCTCGCAGCCTCAGGCGAGGGCCTGAGCAAGAGCCTGGGGGACCCACGCACATGCGCGCACTACGCATCACCTTGATCGTCGTCGTGATACTCGGCGGCCTCTTCGTGGCCGCCGACCGCATCGCGGTGTACGTCGCGGAGTCGAAGGCCGCAGACAAGATCAAGAGTTCGCAGGGCCTGACCACCACGCCCAATGTCTCGATCAAGGGCTTCCCCTTCCTCACCCAGGTCGCGGGCAAGGAGCTGGACGAGGTCGACGTCGGTGTGGACGGGCTGACCACGGCCACGGGGGACGGCCGCAGCGTCCGGGTCACCGAGCTCGACGCGAAGCTGCACAACGTCCGCATCTCGGGCAGCTTCTCCTCGGCCAGCGCCGACCGCGCCACCGGCTCGGCCCACATCAGCTACGCGGACCTCTCGCAGGCCGCCGGTCCGGGGGTGACCGTCGGCTACGACCCGTCGGGGAGCAACAAGGTCAAGATCACCGGCAGTCTGCTGGGCCTCACCCTCACCGCCCACTCCCAGGTCACCATCGTGAACGGGACCACCATCCGGCTGCACGCCGAGTCCATCCCGGGCGGCAGCATCCCCCAGTGGGAGGACAAGGTGCGCGAGAAGGCCGACATCGAGCGGAAGATCGAGGGACTGCCCACCGGCATGCGGCTCGACAAGGTGGAGACCACCAAGGACGGCATAGACGTCTCGGTCACGGGTAATAACGTCCAACTGACGGGCTGACGCGATCAGCACCAGGGGCGCCCGATCTCGCCCCAGGTCCATTCACTGAGACGATCTCGTCCGCATACATGACCGCCCGTGGCCTTCGCCTGCCCGGGCGGCCCCGCCTCCGGGGCCTTCACCCCTCTCTCATCTCACTCCCCGGACGATAATGTCTCACCATTCGACACGCCGGTGACATGCCCGCCTGTCCGTCCCTACGATCGGACCCATGAAGCGACAGGCGGATCTCACGAAGCGGCGGGCAGTCGACCTGTGCCGCGTCGCCGCCATGCTCTGTCGCCCCGTCTGAACGGGACGCGGTCCGGCACGCCTCGGACCGGCCCCCTCCTCGGCCCGTCAGCCGGGCCTTCCCGCACTTTCGCTCGTACGCTCGCCGCACGCCCCGTGCGGCGCCGCGTCGCGAGCGTGCCCGTACCGCCGCAACTGCCCCGGAGGAGAGAACATGAGCCGCAGTGACGTCCTGGTGGACGCCGAGTGGGTCCAGGCCCGGATCGACGACCCCAAGACGGTCATCGTCGAGGTGGACGAGGACACGTCGGCCTACGACAAGAACCACATCAAGAACGCCGTACGGATCGACTGGAAGCAGGACCTCCAGGACCCGGTGCGCCGTGACTTCGTCGACCAGGCCGGCTTCGAGAAGCTCCTGTCGGAGAAGGGCATCGCCAACGACGACACGGTCGTCCTCTACGGCGGCAACAACAACTGGTTCGCGGCGTACGCCTACTGGTACTTCAAGCTCTACGGCCACCAGGACGTGAAGCTCCTCGACGGCGGCCGCAAGAAGTGGGAGCTCGACTCCCGCGACCTGGTCGCCGAGGTGCCGACCCGCGCGGCGACCGAGTACAAGGCCAAGCCGCAGGACGCCTCCATCCGCGCCTTCCGCGACGAGGTCGTGGAGGCCATCGGCTCGCTGAACCTCGTCGACGTGCGCTCCCCCGACGAGTTCTCCGGCAAGCTGCTCGCCCCGGCCCACCTCCCCCAGGAGCAGTCGCAGCGTCCGGGCCACGTCCCGAGCGCCCGCAACATCCCCTGGTCGAAGTCGGCCAACGACGACGGCACCTTCCGGTCCGACGACGAGCTCAAGGAGATCTACGAGAGCGCGGGCGTCGACCTGGCGAAGGACACCATCGCCTACTGCCGTATCGGTGAGCGCTCCGCTCACACCTGGTTCGTCCTGCACGAGCTCCTGGGCCAGACCAACGTCAAGAACTACGACGGCTCCTGGACCGAGTACGGCTCGCTGGTCGGCGTGCCGGTCGAGCTCGGCGCCGACAGCTGACCCCTCTCCCCCGAACGCGCCCCCGAAGGTAAGGACAGACATCCATGTGTGGAGCCAAGGCCGGCGGCCCCGACGCCTCGACGATCAAGCCCGGTGAGACCACCATCCAGGGTTCGGTGACCCGCGACGGCGAGCCCGTCACCGGCTACGTCCGGCTGCTGGACAGCACCGGCGAGTTCACCGCCGAGGTCCCCACCTCCGCGACCGGACAGTTCCGTTTCTACGCCGCGGAGGGCACCTGGACGCTGCGTGCCCTGGTTCCCGGCGGCACCGCGGACCGCACTGTTGTCGCCCAGAAGGGCGGGCTGGCGGAGGTCGCCATCGCCGTCTGACGCGTGACGGCGCGTCGTGACACACGGCCGGAGGGCCGCACCCCGGGGTTGGACGCCTCGGCGGGGTGCGGCCCTCCGTCTGTCTGCGCGGGGCCCGTCCTCTATCGGCGCGGGTCCTTCATCTGTCGGCGCGGCGGTCCCGGACGTACGCTGGACATATGTACGCGCGACGCCGCCACGCATATTTTTTCCTGATGGGCGCGTGTCTGACGCTCTTCATCTCGGCGTGGGCCTTTGTGCGCTTGTGGTCCGTACCCGCCGCGGTCGCGATGTGCATCGTCGCCATGGTGATCCCGCCCCTGGCCGCCATAGTGGCCAATCGCCGGGGCCCGGACGACCGATGGTGGGATGAGTCGGGAGACGAGGAATCCGACCGGTGGTGGCGGGAGCTGGACGAGCACAACCACCGGCATTGACCACCAGCACAACCGCCCCGGCCGATCGGGGCCCGGCAGGGGCCACTGACCGGGCCCCGGCCGGGGCGCCCAGGACCGCCCTGGTAGCCCGGGGTGTTCGGGACCGCCCTAGTAGCCGGGGCGCCCAGGACCGCCCTAGTACACGAGCGCCTGGACGCCGTCGGGCATGATCTCGCTCACGAAGACCTGAGCACCCGCGATCCGGGCACCCTCGATCAGATCCTTCTCCTCGATCTCCCGGCGCGCCGCGCACTGGGTGCACACCGTGATCATGCCGCCGCCCGTAAGGATGCCGTCGATCAGATCCGGCAGCGGCGCCGCATGCGGCAGTTCGAACTCCGCCGCCCGGCCCGGCAGCGCGAACCACGTCGACTCCCCGGTCAGCCAGAGCGAGACCTCGACCCCGCTCGCCGCGGCCACCGCCGCCACCGTGAACGCCTGGGAGCACCGCTCGGGAGCGTCCGCGCCCGCCGTCACCTTGATCACCAGCTTCTTCGCCATACGCCAACCTTAGGGTCGGCACGGTGGGCCGGGCGCCGCACGGCGACCTGTCTCCACCGGCCGCCCTGGCGCCGACTAGACTCGGTGCCGTCCGTCATCTGTTCCGAGGAGCGCGCTCGTGCTTGAGGCTTTCTTCACCACCCTGATGATCCTGGTCGCCGTGGCCACGCTCGGCTTCGCCGCGCTGACCTGGAAGAAGCTGTACCAGGGCCAGCGCTGACCCCCTCCCGCCCGGCCGTCACGGCTCGACTCTCGACAGATCGCCTGAATTCATGATCCAGATTCCCTCCGACCTCCACCCGGACCTCGTACCGCTCGCCTTCCTCCTGGGCAACTGGGAAGGCGCGGGCGTATCGGACTTCCCCGGGGCCGAGAAGTGCAACTTCGGCCAGGAGGCCACCTTCACGCACGACGGCCGCGACTTCATCGAGTACGTCTCGCACACCTGGGTGCTGGACTCCGAGGGCAAGAAGGTGCGCCCCCTGGAGACCGAGTCCGGCTACTGGCGGATCGACAAGGACCGCAAGGTCGAGGTCGTGATGAGCCGGGACCAGGGCATCGTCGAGGTCTGGTACGGCGAGCTCGCGGAGGGCAAGCCGCAGATCGACCTGGCGACGGACGCGGTGGCGCGCACCGCGCACGCGGCCCCGTACGCGGGCGGCAAGCGGCTGTACGGCTACGTCAACAGCGATCTGATGTGGGTCGGCGAGAAGGCCACCCCCGAGGTCGAGCTGCGCCCGTACATGTCCGCGCATCTGAAGAAGGTCGTCGACCCCCGGGAGTGGGCCAAGGACCTCAAGGACCTCCCGGACGACGGGATCGCCTTCTTCCGCTGAGTGCTTCCGGGCTGTTCCGCCTCGGAGCACGTCCGGGCCGTTCCACCTGCCGCCGGGCCCGGCTCTTCCGTGCCGCGGCCGGTTCTGCCCTGCGCGTCCGGCCGGTGACCGCGTGCCCGCCTACACTTGCACCGTGGCGACCACCGACTGGAAGAGCGATCTGCGGGAGCGCGGCTACCGGCTGACCCCGCAGCGCCAGCTCGTGCTCGAAGCCGTCGATCATCTGGAGCACGCCACTCCGGACGAGATCCTCACCGAGGTGCGCCGCACCGCGAGCGGCGTCAACATCTCCACGGTCTACCGCACGCTGGAGCTGCTGGAGGAGCTGGGCCTGGTCAGCCATGCCCATCTCGGCCATGGCGCCCCCACGTACCACCTGGCCGACCGGCACCATCACATCCATATGGTGTGCCGCGACTGCACGGATGTGATCGAGGCCGATGTCTCCGTGGCCGACGCCTTCACCCGGCAGCTCCGGGCGGACTTCGGCTTCGAGACCGATCTGAAGCACTTCGCGATCTTCGGCCGGTGTGCCGCGTGCTCCGCCCGACAGCGCCGTGGAGACGACGGCCAAAACGGCTCCGGTGAGGGCCGAGCCCGCAGGTCGTAGGCTGAGTTCATGAAGAGCCCTTTGCTGTCGCTGCCCGGCGCCGTCCCCGGCGAGGGCCCCGACGAAGGCGTCGCCGCCCACTACGGCGACCTGTTCCGCGAGCAGCGCGCGCTCGCCGACGGCACCGGCTTCGTGGACCTCTCGCACCGCGGAGTGGTCACGGTAAGCGGTGCCGACCGGCTGAGCTGGCTGCATCTGCTGATCACTCAGCACGTCAGCGAACTCCCGCCGGGCCAGGCCACCGAAGCCCTGATCCTCTCCGCCCACGGCCATATCGAACACGCGCTCTATCTCGTCGACGACGGCGAAACGACCTGGGCCCATGTGGAGCCCGACAGCCAGGGCGATCTGATCGCCTACCTGGAGAGCATGAAGTTCTTCTACCGGGTCGACATCGCGGACCGCACCGACGACTGCGCGGTCGTCCACCTCCCGGCGGGCAGCATCACCGAGGCCGCCGAGGACACCGTCGTCCGCGAGACCCCGTACGGCCGGGATCTCTTCCTGCCGCGTGTGCGGCTCACCGACTTCGCCGAGGCGAGCGGGCCGGCGATCGGGGTGCTGGCGTACGAGGCGCTGCGGGTCGAGGCCCACCGGCCGCGGGTCGGCCTGGAGACCGACCACCGCACCATCCCGCATGAGCTGGGGTGGATCGGCTCCGCCGTCCATCTGCAGAAGGGCTGCTACCGCGGCCAGGAGACCGTCGCCCGGGTGCAGAACCTGGGGAAGCCACCGCGCCGGCTGGTCTTCCTCCACCTCGACGGCAGCGAGGTGACGCTGCCCTCCCACGGCGCGCCCATACGACTGGCCTCGGAGGGCGAGGAGGGCCGCCAGCTCGGGTTCATCACCTCCTCGGCCCGCCACCACGAGCTGGGACCGATCGCGCTCGCGCTGGTCAAGCGCAATGTGCCGGTGGACGCGGAGCTGATCGCCGACTCCACGGCCGCCGCACAGGAGACGGTCGTGGAGCCGTGAGACCGGTGCGGTCGCACCAGACCCCCAGGTGAGGTCGCGCTAGACCTCGATCAACACCGTGAACGGGCCGTCGTTCGTGAGCGAGACCTTCATGTCCGCTCCGAACCGGCCCGTTTCCACATGCGCGCCCAGCTTCCGCAGCTGGGCCACCACCTCGTCGACGAGCGGTTCGGCGACCCCGCCGGGCGCCGCCGCGTTCCAGGTGGGGCGGCGCCCCTTACGGGCGTCGCCGTAGAGCGTGAACTGGCTGATGACCAGCAGCGGGGCGGCCGTGTCCGAGCAGGACTTCTCGCCCTGGAGGATCCTTACGGACCACAGCTTGCGCGCGAGCTGGGCCGCCTTCTCCGGAGTGTCGTCATGCGTCACCCCGACCAGCACGCACAGCCCCTGGCCGACGATCTCGCCGACCGTCTCGCCGTCCACGACGACGTTTGCCCCGTCCACTCTCTGTACCACAGCACGCATACCGACCATCATGCCGTGCGTCCATCCGGGGCCGATCGGGTGGAGAGCCGCTGCACAGGGAGCATCACTGGTGGCACGATGCGTGCAGGCGGTGCAAGCGGGCAGGAACTGCGGGAATGACGCATCGCTGGAGGGGACGGACACCAATGACCACACCGGGCACCGGCCAGCCCATGGCCACCGAGGGCCTGCTGCCGCCACGGCCGCCGAGTCAGCGCGGCGGGCGGCTGGCCGATTCCGCCGCCGTGACGGCGCCGACCGTGGCTCCCACGTCCGCGGCGGCGAGCGCTCTGCACGCACTGCGGCTGCCGGAGCTGCGGGCGCTGCGCCGCGCGGCACAGGGCGAGGAGGCGGATCTGAGCTATCTGCGCAGACTGCTGCAGGGCCGGATCGACATCCTCCGCGCCGAGCTGGGCCATCGCCGTGACCCGGCGCCCGCGGCGGCCGCGGCACAGCCGTCCGCCGCGCTGGTGGACCGGCTGCCGGAGATCCTCGCGGACCTCCCCTCACGGCACCGCTCCTCGGCCCGCCATGTCACGCTCGGGACGCCACAGGGCGCCGAGTACGAGCGGCTGGCCGAAGAGATGCTGGCCGAGGTGGGCCTCTCCGATCTGCGGGCCCGTACGGACGAGGAGCTGCGCGGCGCGATGGCCCGCCTCGTCGGCCATGAGCAGCAGGTGTCGCGGCGGCGGCAGGAGCTGCAGCGGACGGCGGACGGCTGCAGCGCGGAGATCGCCCGCCGGTACCGCGAGGGGGAGGCGCAGGTGGACGACCTGCTGGCGTAGGCGTCGGCGGGGTGCTCGGAGGGTGCTCGGGGAGCCGTTCGCGGGGTGCTCGGGGGAGCCGTCCACCAGGTGCTCGCAGAGCGGTCCACAGGGTGCGGTGTGATGAAAGGACCTGGTCCACAGGCTGGGGAAATCGGCGTGCGGCCGGTGGCGGCGGACGCCTAGCGTGTGCGCATGGCCGTCGAACTCCGCACCTCGCTCTCCGATTCCGATCTGACCAGCTGGACCGTCGCGCTCAACACCGGCTTTCTGCGTCCGCCGGAGGCGCCGAAGGAGGAGGTGGAGCTGCGGCGGGAGCAGATAGATCTGTCCCGTACGCAGGGGGTCTTCGACGGGGACCGCTGCGTCGCCACCTTCCGCAGCTTCGCGCAGCGGCTGACGGCGGTCGGCGGGGCGGACGTGCCCGCCGACGCGGTCAGCAATGTCGCGGTGTCGCCCACCCACCGCCGCCGGGGGCTGCTCAGCCGGATGATGGAGCACGATCTGCGCGCCGCCAAGGAGCGGGGCGACGCGGTGGCCACCCTGATCGCGGCCGAATACCCGATCTATGGGCGGTACGGCTTCGGCCCGGGCACCTGGATCACCGAATGGCAGGTGGACGTTCCCCGCGCCGGTCTCGACCCGCGCCATTCGGCTCCGGTGGACGGCGGCCGGGTCGACTTCGCCGACGCCGACGAGGTGCGGAAGCTGGGCCCCGCACTGCATGAGCGGCTGCGCACCCAGCAGCACGGCGTCATCGACCGCCCGGACAGCTGGTGGCGGATCAGCACCGGTCAGCGGCGGTTCCCCAACCGCCCCTGGACCGAGCCGTTCTATGTCCTCTACCGCTCCCCCGACGGCTCGGTGGACGGACTGCTCGCCTATACGGCGGACGACCGCTGGGAGGGCAACAAGCGGCCGCACAACACGGCCACCGTGCTCGAGCTGACCGGAGTCACCCCGGCCGCCGAGCGGGCGCTGTGGCACTTCCTGCTCTCGGTCGACTGGGTGACCCGGGTCAACACCGGCCGGCGCGCCCCGGACGATCTGCTTCCGCTGCTGCTCGGCGACCCCCGCGCCGCCCAGGTCACCCAGCACGCCGACTGGCTGTGGCTGCGCCCGCTGGATGTGCCCCAGCTTCTGGAGACCCGTACGTACCCGGTCGAGGGCTCGCTGGTGCTCGAGCTGCACGACGGCGCCGGGCTGGCCGGTGGCCGCTATTTCCTGGAGGCGGGCCCCGACGGCGCGGCGTGTGCGACCACGGGCCGCCCGGCCGATCTGACCATGGACATCGGCGAGTTGGGCACCCTGTGGCTGGGCGACGAGTCGGCGGTCCGGCTCGCCTCGCTGGGCCGGATAGCCGAGGAGCGCCCGGGCGCCGCCGCCCTGGCGGACCGGCTGCTCCGGACGCCGCGACGCCCTTGGTGCCCCGATGGCTTCTGAGGTTGCGGGGAGCGTCCGGGCCCGGTGGCCGGCGCCCGCCCGACCGGCGCTGGGCGGTCGGCGCTGGGCGGTCGGCGCTGGGCGGTCGGCGCTGGGCGGTCGGCGCTCAGCAGCAGGACTTGAGCAGTCGGCGCGCGCCCGCGCCCTGCTCACCGAGCCTGTCGTACGGGTTGGCCAGCGCGCATTTGTCGATCGACAGACAGCCGCAGCCGATGCAGTCGGTGAGGTGGTCGCGGAGGTTCTCCAGCTGTTCGATGCGCTCGGTGATGTCCGCGTGCCAGCATTCCGAGATCCGGGCCCAGTCGTCCTTGGTGAGGACGTGGTCCTCGGGGAAGAGCGCGAGCACCTCCCGGATTCTCCCCAGCGGGATGCCGACGCGCTGCGAGGAACGGACGAAGGCGACCCGGCGGAGCGTATCGCGGGTGTAGCGGCGCTGATTGCCGGAGGTGCGGCGGCTGTGGATCAACCCCTCGCGCTCATAGAAGCGCAGCGCGGAGGCGGGCACTCCGCTCCGCTGCGAGAGCTCGCCGACCGTGAGCTCATGGGTCTTCCAGGTCAATTGCGTCATAGGGCCGAGGGTAGCTTGACTTCAACCTTTGTTTAAGTCCGAGGCTCTTCCCATGGCTACTGACACCGCCGTATCCACGGCCGCAGCCCCTACCGACACCGACTCCCCCATCCGGCTCGCCGTCATCGTCGGCAGCACCCGCGACGGCCGCTTCGCGCCGAAGGTCGCGGAATGGTTCGCCGGCCATGCGACGCTCCGCTCCGATATGACCGTCGATGTCATCGACCTTGCCGAGACCCCGCTACCCATGGACCTCACCCACCGGCCCGGCCCCGATGACCTCGCGGCCCTGGAGGCCGTGACGCCCCGGCTGGACGCGGCCGACGCGTTCGCCGTGGTCACGCCCGAGTACAACCACAGCTACCCCGCCTCCCTGAAGAACGCGATCGACTGGCACTTCACCCAGTGGCAGGCCAAGCCGATCGGCTTCGTCTCCTACGGCGGCATCTCCGGGGGCCTGCGCGCGGTCGAGCATCTGCGGCCGGTGTTCGCCGAGGTCCACGCCGTGACCGTCCGGGACACGGTCAGCTTCCACAACGCGCACGGGCTCTTCGAGGAGGACGGCCGGCTGAAGGACTCCGAGGGTCCGGACACCGCCGCCGGGGCGATGCTCAACCAGCTCGCCTGGTGGGCACGGGCCCTGCGCACCGCCCGCACCACCCACCCGTACGGCACCTGACGGCACCGGCGGCGCCGACCCCCGTCGCGGCGCCGCCGGGCCGTGGCTCAGGCGGTGCGGCGACGGAAGAGCACCCCCGACGCCCCGGCCGCCACCGCCAGGATTCCGCCGCACCACACCAGGGCCTGCCAGGCACTGTCACCGACCGGCCGGTCCAGCAGCAGCGCCCGCAGCGCCTCGATGACCGGGGTCACCGGCTGGTGCTCCGCGAACCCGTGCAGCCAGCCCGGCATGGTGTCGATCGGCACGAACGCGCTGCTGGGATACGGCAGGAACATCATCAGGAACGTGAACCCGCCCGCCGCCTCCGGTGACCTGGCGATCAGGCCGAAGCAGGCCGACAGCCAGGAGATCGCGAGGATGAACATCAGCAGGATGCCCGCCACGGCCAGCCAGTCGAGCGGACCGGCGTCCGGCCGGAAGCCGATGAGGAAGGCCACCCCGAAGACGATCGCGGTCGCGACCGCGTTGCGCAGCACGCTCGCGGCCACATGGCCCGCCAGGATCGGGGTGCCGCCGATGTCCAGCGACCGGAAGCGATCGATGATGCCGCCGGTCATGTCATGGGTGACGGTGACCGCCGTGTTGGCCGAGCCGAAGCCCGCGCACAGCAGCATCACCCCGGGGACGACATAGGTGACGTACTCGGTGCCGGTGTGGATGGCGCCGCCGAAGAAGTAGACGAAGACCAGCATCAGCATGATCGGCAGCAGCATGGCGGTGACGACCGCGTCGAGATTGCGCCTGGTCAGCCGGGTCGCGCGGCCGGTCAGAACGATCGCGTCAGACACCGGCCGCCTCCTTCGCTCCCTCGGCGGTGCTCTCGCCCGTGGCGGTACGGCTCTCGCCCTCCGCGGTGTGGCCGGTCAGGGCCATGAAGGCGTCGTCGAGTGTGGCGCTGTGCACGGTGAAGCGGTCCACGGCGCGGCGCTCGGGGTCGATCTCGTCGAGCAGGGCCCGCACTTGGGCGGCGCTGCCGTCCGTCGCGACGCCCAGCGTCAACCGGTCGGCGTCGCTCCATACGAGCCGTACGCCCAGTTGGCGCGCGGCCCTCTCGTACCCGGCGACGTCGCAGAACACCAGGTCCAGCCGCCGCCCGGCGACGCGCTCCTTGAGTTCGGCCGAGGTGCCCTCGGCCACCACCCGGCCGCCGTCCACCACGGCGATGCGGTCGGCGAGTTGGTCGGCCTCGTCCAGGTACTGGGTGGTGAGGAAGACCGTCACCCCGTCCGTCACCAGCCCCTTGACCACGTCCCACATGGCCTGCCGGCTGCGCGGGTCGAGTCCGGTGGTCGGCTCGTCGAGGAAGATCACCTCGGGGTGGCCGACCAGGCCCGCGGCGAGGTCGAGCCGGCGGCGCATCCCGCCGGAGTAGGTGCCCACGGTGCGGCGGGCGGCGCCGGTGAGGTCGAAGCGCTCCAGCAGTTCCCGTGCGCGGCCGCGGGCCTCGGTGCGGCCGAGCCGGGTCAGCCGCCCCATCATCAGCAGGTTCTCCTCGCCGGTCTGCATCTCGTCCACCGCGGCGTACTGACCGGTGAGGCTGATGGCGCGGCGGACGCGGCGGCGGTCGGTGATGACGTCGAAGCCCGCGACGCGGGCCCGCCCGGCGTCCGGCGGTGTCAGCGTGGACAGGATCCGCACGGTCGTGGTCTTGCCCGCCCCGTTCGGGCCGAGCAGCGCGAAGACGCTGCCGCGTGCGACCGACAGATCGACGCCCCTGAGCACCTTCACCGCCCCGTAGGACTTCTCGAGGCCACTTGCCTCAATGGCGGCTGGTTGATGGGCCATGGTTCCCCCGTTTCCTCTTCTGCGTATGGCATACACTCTACTGCGTAGGGTATACACATCTCTAGGATGGCGGTCAACCGAGCGGACATGAGCACACGCACGCATGGAGGTCCCGAGGCATGGCCACCGAGGAGAACGGCACCGGCCTGCCGGCGAGCATCGAGGCCGCCTGGGGGCTGCGGGAACGCCCGGGCAAGGGGCCCCGCCCCGGGCTGACCCTGGGCCGGATCGTCGACGCCGCCGTCGGGATCGCCTCGGCGGACGGCCTCGGCGCGGTCTCCATGAGCCGGGTCGCGGCCGAACTCGGTGTCTCCACGATGTCCCTGTACCGCTATGTCTCGGCCAAGGACGAACTGCTGGTGCTGATGGAGGACGCGGCCTACGGGCCACCGCCGCCCGGCGACCCGGCGGAGGACTGGCGGGCCGGGTTCACCGACTGGGCCTGGGGGCTGCGCACCGCCCTCGCCCGTCACCCCTGGGTGGTGCGCATCCCGATCAGCACCCCGCCCTCGACACCCAACTCGGTGGCCTGGATGGAGCGCGGACTGGCCTGCCTCCACCGCACCAGCCTCAGCGAGGGCGAGAAGGTCTCCGTACTGATGCTGGTCAGCGGCTTCGTCCGCAACGAGGCACGGCTGACCACCGACCTCCAGGCAGCCAACCGACGCACCGGAGACAGCCTCGAAACCTCGATGGCGGCCTGGGCCCGGCTGCTGGAGAGGGTGACCGACGCCGAGCGCTTCCCCGCGGTGACGGCGGCGCTGCGGACGGGGGAGTTCGGCGCACCGGGCGGCCCGGACGACGAGTTCGTCTTCGGCCTGGAGCGGATTCTCGACGGGGTGGAGGCGCTGGTCAGCGCGCGGAGCTGACCGTCTGGGCCCTGGAGCCCCGCACCCGCGCCGCATCTGCCGCCGGCCCCTGACCGTCAGGGCCTGGCCAGATATTTGCACATCCTGGCCATTCGGCCACTCGTCGGCCCGGGGCCCGTTTCCCAGCATGGTGGTCATGAATGTGCTGTGGATTTTCGCCCACCCCGAACAGCGGTCCCTCAGCGGCGCGTTGCGCGACGAAGGTCTGCGCGCCCTGCGGGAGGCGGGCCATGACCACCGGCTGTCCGATCTCTACGCGATGCGCTGGAACCCCGTGGTCGACGGTGCTGACTTCCGCCATGACGCGAGCGAACGCCTCATCGTCGGGGCCGCCTCGCGGCGCGCCTACGACGCGGGGACGCTGAGCGAGGACATCCGCGCCGAACAGGAGAAGATCGCCTGGGCCGACGCGCTGATCGTGCAGTTCCCGCTCTGGTGGTACGGCATGCCCGCCATCCTCAAGGGTTGGTTCGACCGCGTCTTCGTCAAGGGTTTCGCCTACGGGGTCAGGGGGCCGGACGGACGCACCCTGCGCTACGGGGACGGCAAACTGGCCGGTAAGCGCGCCATGGTGGTCCTGACCGCGGGGGCGCCCGAGGACACGATGGGGCCGCGGGGCGTCAACGGCGACATCGGCGATCTGCTCTTCCCGCTGCACCACGGCACCTTCTGGTACAGCGGGATGTCCGTGCTGCCACCACATGTGGTCTACGGCGCGGACCGGGTACCGGACGAGGCGTACGACGCCCATGCCGCCGGGCTGCGGAAGCGGCTGGCAGCGCTGCCGACAGAGGAGCCGATCCCGTTCCGCCGGCAGAACGGCGGAGACTACGACGAGCGCCTGGTGCTCCGGCCCGATGTCCTGCCGGGCCGGACCGGTCTCTCCGTGCACTACGCATGGCCCCATGCCCCGCGCGCCCAGGGCGCCTTGAGCGACTAGGAGGGCAAGCTCAACGCCAGCCGCCAGTCGTTGCACCGCATCATCGTCCCCAGCGGGTACTCGACCTCGTACTCGCCGACCAGGGCGAACCCGGCCTTACGGCACACCCCGTTCGACGCGGGGTGGCCGACGGACGGATACGCGTGCAGATACCGATGGGTCCGCTGTGCCGCGGCCGCCCGGGCGACCTCCCCCGCGGCCGCGGCGGCGATCCCCCGCCCCTGGAACGGCGGCAGCACGGCCCAGCCGGTCTCGTACACCGACTCGCCCCGCCACTCCCGCTCCCAGTACCCGATGCTGCCGACCGACTCCTCCTCCGGCACCAGCACGATCCGGTACATCCGCCCGGCGCCCGGCCCCGTCAGCTCCGCATACCGCCGATGGCGGACCAGGATCTGCTCCTCGCTCTCCGGTCCGCCCAGGTGGCTCGTCATCTCCGGACTGTTGACGCCACGCAGCAGCTCGAGGCAGGACGCGCTGTCCTCCCACGGCTCGAGCCGCACCCGCACCCCGCTCGCCCCACCGGACATCCGCCGCCTCCCGCCGTCAGCACACCCTGCGCCCGCGTTGCCGTCCATTCGACCACGGGGGTACGACAACGGCGCCGCGCCCAGGCCCCGGCCCGGCCCGGCCTCTGCCCGCCCGGCCCGGCGTCAGCCCGCCCAGCCCGGCGCCGGTCCGCCCAGCCCGGCGCCGGTCCGCCCGGCCCGGCGTCAATCCGCCACCGGCTCCAGCAGCGCCAGGTCGTCCTCGTCGAGGGCGATCCGCGCCGCCGCCATGTTCTCCTCAAGGTGGGCCAGTGAGCTGGTGCCGGGGATCTGGATGATCGCGGGCGAGCGGGCGAGCCCCCAGGCGAGGGCGATCTGATGCGCGGTCGCGCCGTGCCGCTCCGCGACCGTACGCAGGTTCCCGCTCTCCAGGGCGGTGTGGCCGCCGCCCAGCGCGAAGAACGGCATATAGGCGATCCCGGCCCCGGCGCACTCGTCCACCAGCGCCCCATCGGCCTGATCGAGCACCCCGAACCGGTTCTGCACCGCCGCGACGGGCGCGATCGCGCGGGCCTCGGCCAGCTGCTCAGCGCTCACATTGCTCACCCCGAGCCGCCGCACCAGCCCTTCCTCCCGCAGTGCGGCCAGCGCGGCGAACCGCTCCCCGAGCGGCACCCCGCCCACCGCCTTGAGCCGCCCCACCCGCAGGTAGACCAGGTCGAGCGCGTCGACGCCGAGCTGCCGCAGGTTCTCCTCGACCAGACCCCGCAGCTGCTCAGGCCGCGCCTCCGCGTACATCTCGCCGGTCGCGGTGCGCAGCGGCCCGACCTTGGTGGCGATGGTGACGTCCTCGGGGTACGGATGCAGGGCCTCACGCAGGATGTCGTTGGCCCGCTCGGTGGCGGAGAAGTAGAAGGCGGCGGTGTCGATATGACGGGCGCCCAGCTCCACGGCCCGCCGTGCGACCGCCACGGCCGTCGCACGCTCGACGGCGGGACCGGCCCACCGCCCCGGCAGCTGCATCGCGCCGAAACCGAGCCGATCGGCCGGTGACGAGGAGTGAGAGAACAAGGACGGAGATGAGGGGGATGCGGAGGATGAGTTCATGGGGCAGCATGCGCACCTTTTCGCCCCGACCACAAGATCGGATCAGCCCGAGGACCGCTCCAGCAGCAGCGCCCGCTCACGGGCGTTACGAGTCAGGGCCGCCGCCCGGGCGAACTCCGCCCGGGCCTCCTCATGCCGCCCCAGGCGCTCCAGCAGATCCCCGCGGACGCTCGGCAGCAGGTGGTAGTCCTTGAGGGCCGGTTCCTCCGCCAGCGCCTCGACCAGCTTCAGACCGGCCGCGGGCCCTTCCGCCATCGCGACGGCGACCGCCCGGTTGAGCTCCACCACCGGGGACGGGGCCAGCGCCATCAGCCGGCCGTAGAGGGCGGCGATGGCCGTCCAGTCAGTGTCCTCGTAGCGGATCGCCCCTGCGTGGCAGGCGGCGATGGCGGCCTGGAGGGAGTACGGGCCATGGCCCGCGCGCTGCAGGGCCTCGACGCCCCGACGGATGAGCAGGCGGTTCCACTTGGTGCGGTTCTGGTCGGCGAGCAGCACCGGCTCACCGCCGGGGCCGGTGCGCGCCGCGATACGGGAGGACTGGAACTCCAGCAGTGCGGCCAGTCCGTGGACTTCGGGCTCCTGGGGCAGCAGCCCGGCCAGGACCCGCGCCAGCCGCAGCGCGTCCTCGCACAGGGCCGGGCGCACCAGATCGTCGCCCGTGGTCGCGGAGTAGCCCTCGTTGAAGACGAGGTAGATGACCTCCAGGACCGAGGAGAGCCGGGCGGTCCGGTCGTCGCCGTACGGCACTTCGAAGGGGACGTCGGCCTGGGCGAGCGTCCGTTTGGCCCGGACGATGCGCTGGGCGACCGTGGGCTCCGGGACCAGGAACGCGCGGGCGATCTCCTCCGTCGTCAGCCCGCCCAGCAGCCGCAGGGTGAGCGCGACCCGGGCCTGGGTGGACAGCACGGGATGGCAGGCGGTGAAGATCAGCCGCAGCAGATCGTCGTCGATGTCCTCGGCGGTGCGGGCGAGATCCGCCGGGTCGGGCGGTGAGACGTCCTCCAGGGCCCGGCCGACCTCCGCCAGCTTGCGTGCGTAGGTCTCCTTACGGCGTACGAGATCGATCGCACGGTGCTTGGCGGTGGCCATGAGCCAGGCGCCCGGATTGTCCGGCACTCCCGACTCCGGCCACCGCTCCAGCGCGGTGACCAGGGCGTCCTGCGCGAGTTCCTCGGCCAGCCCAACGTCCCGCACGATGCGGGCGACGCCTGCGATGATCCGCGCGGACTCGATCCTGAAGACCGTTTCGACCGTTGCGGCGATTTCAGTGGTTTCAGCCGTCTCGTCTACTTGAGCCGCTTTCGCCGCATCGGCCGGGCTTGCTGCCGTCACGGCCCCTATCAGAGCAGCCGTACGGGGACGGAGCAAGCACTGCCGACTCAGCCCGCGACGATCTCGCGGACCTCGACGGTGATGGTCCAGAACTCCTCATGGGTCCGCAGGAACCGCTTGGCCCACTCCACGGCCTCGGCCTTGTCCTTGGCCTCGACGATGGAGTAGCCGCCGATGACCTCCTTGCTCTCGGTGAAGGGGCCGTCGGTGCAGCTCATCTTCCCGCCGGACCAGGTGACCCGGGTGCCCTCGGAGGTCGGGGTGAGCCCGGCCGTGTCCAGCATGACCCCGGCCTTGGTCATCTCCTCGATCAGCGCACCCATCCGCTCCATGAGCTCGGGGCTGGGGCCCTCGGCGGGGGCGTTCTGCTCATCGACGCGGATCATCGACAGATAGCGCGGCATGGTGACTCCTCATTCGACAGACGAAGCGAGATTCGGGACGGAGGCCGGGGGCTTCCCCTCCTCTCACCCCTGCGTCGAACGGGCGCCGCCCGGATCGACAGACCCCACCAGATTTTTTTCGCCGAGGCCGTACCGCCCCGGCCCCGCCATGACACGCGCCACTATTGCAAGCAAATGCTTGCAATAGTTAGCACTCCTGTTGCAGCATCGAGGTATGGCATCACTCAACGTCGGCAACCTCGGCGAGTTCCTGCGCGAGCAGCGGCGCAGTGCGCAGCTGTCACTGCGGCAGCTGGCCGATGCGGCCGGGGTGTCCAATCCGTACCTCAGCCAGATCGAGCGCGGGCTGCGCAAGCCGAGCGCCGAGATCCTGCAGCAGCTGGCGAAGGCGCTGCGGATATCCGCCGAGACCCTGTACGTACAGGCGGGGATCCTCGACGAGCGGGACCGCGAAGAGACCGAGGTGCGCAGCGTGATACTCGCCGACCCCTCGATCAACGAGCGGCAGAAGCAGGTACTGCTCCAGATCTACGAGTCCTTCCGCAAGGAGAACGGGCTCCAGACCGCCTCGGACGACATCTCCGCTCCCTCCGACACCTTCGGCACCGGCGCCGACGTCGCCACACCCTCGAACTGATCCGGGAGGACCATCACCATGGCCATCACCGACGACGTACGCAAGACCCTGACCGACCCGACCCCGCTGTACTTCATGGCGGGCACCGCCGATCTGGCCGCCCAGAAGCTCAAGGAGGTGCCGTCGCTCGTCGAGAAGATCGTCGCCGAGGCCCCGGAGCGCCTGAACTCGGTGCGCAACACCGACCCCAAGGTCGTGCAGGAGCGGGTCTCCCAGCAGGCCAAGGAGGCCCAGGGCAAGCTCAACGAGGTGCTGGGCTCGCTCGACACCGACATCAAGCGGCTGCGCGACACGGCGCAGGACCTCGCCCTGCAGGGTGTGGGCCGGGCCGCCGAGCTCGCCGTGAAGGCGCGGGAGCGGTACGACGAGGTGGCCGAGCACGGCCAGGAGGTCGTGCGGACCTGGCGCGGTGACGCGGCCGACGAGGTCGTCGACATCGCCGGTGCGATCGAGCCCCACGAGGGGCGGGACGGCCACGCGGCGGCCGGGTCGAAGGCTCCGTCGCAGTCGGTCTCCATGGACTCGTCCAAGGAGGCGCCGAAGTCGGCGGCCAAGCCGGCCACCCCGGCCCCGTCGAGCAACTCGGGCCAGTCGGGTCACTCCGGCCAGTCGGGCCACTCCGGCGCGCAGACGTCCGCGGCCTCTTCGTCCTCCCAGGCCAAGAAGGCCCCGGCGCGCGGCAACAAGCCCGCCACCCCCGCCAAGCGGCCGGAGCCGAAGTCGGCCGGCTGACGAGCGCACGTCCACGACCGGGCCGGGTACGCCGGGTACGCCCTGCGTGCCCGGCCCGGTGTGCGGGTACGGTGGCCCGCAGAGACGCTTCCCATACATATCTTCTAGGCGGTGGATGGCGTGCTGGTTGAAGGCTTCGGCAAGCTGATGTACTGGGTCTCCTGGGCCCTGCTCCTCTTCAGCCTCTTCGCCTTCGTCGACTCGGCGATCCGCCGGGATGACGCGTACCGGGCGGCGGACAAGCAGACCAAGGCGTTCTGGCTGATCATCCTTGGCCTCGCCGCCGCGGTGAACTTCTTCATGGGAATCCTGGACTTCTTGCCGATCATCGGGCTCATCGCGACGATCGTGTACATCGTCGACGTCCGGCCCGCGCTGCGGCAGGTCTCCGGCGGTGGCCGCCGCTGGCCGCGCGGCCGCGGCTCCAGCTCCGACGGCCCTTACGGACCCTTCAACGGCCACTAGGACGGGCCGAACGGCCTGCAAGCGGCGCGGGAGACAGGCACCGGGCGCCGGGCGGCAGACAGCGGAACGGGCCGCGGCCGATCAGCCGCGGTCCAGCAGGAGCACCGCCAGATCGTCGGTCAGCTCCCCGCCGTTCAGCGACCGCACCTCGGTGACGGTCGCGTCCAGCAGCTCCTCGCCGCGCCGCCCCTCCGCGACCTGACGGGCGACGATCTCGACCATTCCCTCCTGGCCGAGCCGCTGCACCCCTGCTCCGACGCGACCCTCGATCAGCCCGTCGGTATACATCATCAGGCTCCATGCCCCGCCGAGCTCGACCTCGCGGCGCGGCCAGCGGGCGTTCGGCAGCAGGCCGAGCGCTGGGCCGTTCTCGTCGGTGGGCAGCAGCCGGGGCGCCATGCTCGGGCGGATCGCCAGTGGTGAGGGGTGCCCGGCCAGGCAGACCCCGGCCCGGCGGCCGTCCGGCGCGATGTCGACGGTGCACAGTGTGGCGAAGATCTCATCGTCGGCGCGTTCGTTCTCCAGCACTTGCTGAAGGGTGCCGAGTAGCTGATCGCCGCAGAGCCCGGCGAAGGTCAGGGCGCGCCAGGCGATGCGCAGCTCCACCCCGAGGGCGGCCTCGTCCGGGCCGTGGCCGCAGACGTCGCCGATCATCGCGTGGACCGTGCCGTCCGGGGTGCGGACGGTGTCGTAGAAGTCGCCGCCGAGCAGGGCCCGGCTGCGGCCGGGCCGGTAGCGGGCGGCGAACCGCAACCCCGAGCCGTCCAGCAGCGGGGTGGGCAGCAGTCCGCGCTCCAGCCGGGCGTTCTCCTGGGCGCGCAGCCGCGACTCGGTGAGCTGGCGCTGGGCGAGGTCGGAGCGTTTGCGCTCGACGGCGTAGCGGATGGCGCGGCTGAGGATCCGGCCGTCCAGCTCGCCGCGGAAGAGGAAGTCCTGGGCGCCCACCCGCACCGCCTCGGCGGCGCGCTCGGCGTCGTCCTCCGCGGTCAGGACGAGGACGGCGTGCAAGGGCGCGAGCCGCAGCACCTCGTGCAGCGCGGCCAGCGAGTCCGCGCCGTCGCGGCCTGGGCCCGGGAGGGCCAGGAGGATGCACTGCACCCCGTCGGTGAGCAGCCGGCTGGCCTCGGTGAGATTCCGCGCCGTACGGATACGGACTCGGTTACCCTCGGTATCCAGCATCTCGGGAACGTTGAAGGCACCGGACGGATCGTCCTCGATCACCAGCAGGGTGAGCCCGTTGTCGGGCAGGGCGGCGGGACCGGCCTGCGGGGCCGGTGCCTCCCGTTGCCTCGGCACGGGTACGGACATCGCTCGATTCCTTCCCTCCCCCCGAGGGCGCGCACCGCCGACCGGTGGAGCGCAGTGGGATTCCGGTACGCACACCGACTGGTCGGTTTCAGCGACCCCAGAGCGCGGGTACCGGATATTGCCAGGCGACCTTAGCGCTAGGCGGCCGTTTCATGGAATGACCTCCAGGCACCGACTTTTGTCATATGCCGCACGTCATGCGGCACTTGGTGGCCCGGGAGACAATCCCGGGATGACGAACATCACGCTGGCGCTGGGGGACATCACGGAGCAGAGCGTCGACGCGGTCGTGAACGCGGCCAACTCCTCCCTGTTGGGAGGGGGTGGCGTCGATGGAGCCATCCATCGACGGGGCGGATCCGACATTCTGGATGAATGCCGCGATCTGCGTGCGTCGCGTTATGGCAAGGGCCTTCCGGCCGGACAGGCGGTCGCCACGACAGCCGGCCGACTGCCCGCCCGCTGGGTGATCCATACGGTCGGACCGGTCTTCTCCACTACCGACGACCGCTCGGCCACGCTCGCCTCCTGCTACCGGGAGTCACTGCGGGTCGCCGATGAGCTGGGCGCCCGTACGGTCGCCTTCCCGGCCGTCTCCACCGGCGCCTACCGCTGGCCCCTGGACGACGCGGCCCGGATCGCGCTCACCACCGTCCGCGCTGCGGACGCCGCGGTCACCGAGGCCCGCTTCGTCCTCTTCGACCAGCGCGCGTACGACGCCTTCGAGACGGTCCTGAACGGGCTTCCGCCGGCCTGAGGCGACCGGGCGGACCCCGGCCCGCACCAGCGGACCGGGCCCCGCCGCACTCCCCCGCGTCCGTACTACCTCGCGTCCGGCCGGACCACACCCAGGATGGGCATCGAGCCCGCGCCCGCGACCGTGACCTGACGGCCGGGGCGGGGGGCGTGGATCATCGCGCCGCTGCCCACGTACATCCCCACATGGCTCGCGTCCCTGAAGTAGATGATCAGATCACCCGGGCGCATGGCCTTCGTGCTCACCTTCGGCAGCAGCCTCCACTGCTCCTGCGAGGTCCGCGGGATCGCCCGGCCGGCCGCCGACCACGCCCGCTGGGTCAGCCCCGAGCAGTCATAGGTGTCCGGGCCCACCGCGCCCCACACATAGTTCTTGCCGAGCTGGGCCCGCGCGAAGTCGACCGCGCGCCCGCCCATCGCGGTGGCGCCGCTGCCGAGCTCCCGCAGTATCCCGGTGTCCAGCCACTTCGCCTGCGCGCCACGGGCCTTGTCCTCCTCCAGCCGGCGCAGCCGCTCCCGTTCGTCCTTCGCCAGCCGCGACTCCAGCCGCTGCGCCCGGGCCAGCTTGCGCAGGATCTCCTTCTTCGCCGCCGCCTTCTTCGCCCGGCTCCGGTCCAGCCGCTCCCACTCCAGGGATGCCGAGTCGGCGTAGCGGTCGAGCGCCACCTGGGTGCGCTCCAGACGGCCGATCAGGCCGTGGGTCGCCTTTTCACCCTTGCGGGCGAGCGTCACACCGTCGAGGAACTCGCCCGGATCGCCGTTGAGGAGCAGCCGCGCCTCCGCCGGCATCCCGCCGCCCCGGTACTGCGCCCGGGCCATCGCCCCGGCCCGCTTGCGCAGCCCGGCCATCTCCTTCTGGGCCTTCACCACGGCTCGGGCGATCTTCAGGATGGCCTTCTCCTGACGGGCCTGTTTCTCCCGCGCCAGGTTGTACGCGTCCGTGGCGGACTCCGCCTTGCGGTAGAGCCCGTCGACCTCCTGATGGACCTCCTCCAGGCTCTGGCCTCCGGTCGCGCCGCCATCCGCCCCGCCGCCCGGCCCCGGAGCCGGTCCCGGCTCGCCGGGCGCGGCGTACGCCGTCTCCGGCACGGCCGACAGTCCCAGCGCACAGACCAGCGCGGTGGCCGCGGCGACGCTCACACCCCTCCCTCTCCCGTCCCGCCTCACCCGCGGTCTCCTCTCGTTCCGTTCCGGCCGGGCGCGCTCCTGTCCCTCTCGCGCGCCAGACCTGACGTACCGGCACGTAGGGACGGATAGTGACATGCCGTACCGCAATTCGACAGAGACACGCGGTGGTTACGCCGGCAGCCACCCCGAACCGGTTCACCGGACGGGTGTCGCACAGGTGTCGGACGGACCCGGCGCGACCTCCGCAAGGACGTCGCCCGGCTCGGGATCAGGCCGTGACCTGGCCGTGACATGGCCACCACACTGACGGCCGAGGTTCACCATCCGTTAACTCACCCCCTCAGGCCGCTTCACCTGATCTGCCTACTTTCGGCCCTACTGAGCGTGAGCCGAGTACGGCTCCGGCGCACGCCGCACCAAGTGCGCTCCACCCAATCTCGCGCGCCGTCCCCCAACCGGCGGCTCCTGGAAGGAACTCCTGAAAGTGAAGCTTCAGCGCAAGAACCGGCTTCGCGCCATCACCGCCGGTGCCCTTGCTGTCTCCGGCGTCCTTGTCCTTACGGCGTGCGGTTCCGACGACAACAGTGACTCGGGCGGCGGCGGCTCCAAGGCCGCCTCCAACATCAAATGCGACGGCAAGGGGCAGCTGCTGGCCTCCGGCTCGTCCGCGCAGAAGAACGCCATGGACCTGTGGATCAAGACCTACGGCGAGGCCTGCAAGGACACCAAGCTCAACTACAAGGCCACCGGCTCGGGCGCGGGCATCCAGGAGTTCATGCAGGGCAAGACCGCCTTCGCCGGCTCCGACTCGGCGCTGAAGCCCGAAGAGGTCAAGTCCTCCGAGAAGATCTGCAAGGGCGGCAAGGCCATTGACCTGCCGATGGTCGGTGGCCCGATCGCCGTGGGCTTCAACGTGCCCGGCGTCGACAAGCTGACGCTGAACGCCGATGTCCTCGGCAAGATCTTCAACTCCGAGATCAAGAAGTGGGACGACCCCGCGATCAAGGCGCTGAACAAGGACGCGAAGCTCCCGAGCCTCAAGATCCAGGCGTTCCACCGCTCCGACGAGTCGGGCACCACGGACAACTTCACCAAGTACCTCAAGGCCGCCGCCCCGAAGGCGTGGCCGCACGAGCCGGGCAAGGCGTGGGAGGGCGAGGGCGGCCAGTCGGCCGACGGCTCCTCCGGTGTCTCCTCGCAGGTCAAGCAGGTCTCGGGCGCCATCTCGTACTTCGAGCTGTCCTACGCGACCGCGAACAGCATCAAGACCGTCGACCTGAACACCGGCGCCTCCGCCCCGGTCCAGGCCACCGTCGAGAACGCCTCCAAGGCCATCTCCGAGGCCAAGATCAAGGGCACCGGCAGCGACCTGGCCCTCGACCTGGCGTACGACACCAAGGCGGACGGCGCTTACCCGATCACCCTGGTCACCTACGAGATCGCCTGTGACAAGGGCAACAAGGCGAGCACCCTCGCCGCGACCAAGTCCTTCCTGACCTACGTCGCCAGCGAGGACGGCCAGACCTCCCTCAAGGAGCTGGGCTACGCCCCGCTGCCGACCGAGATCGCCAACAAGGTCCGCGAGAGCGTCAAGAGCCTCTCCTGACCCGAGTGCGGCTGACTCCGCCGCGGCAATCGCCGCGGCGGAGTCAGCCGCATTGTCCGGTGCACCGCCGCACCAGGAGCCTCATCCGCATCAGGCTCCGCAGACCGGAGAACTCATGAAAACGGATATAGAACCCACATCATCAGCCGCCGGGTCTCCACCCAAGGTCAGGACCCGCTCCACCGGCCGCGCCGGTGACAAGATCTTCCTCGGCCTCTCGCGGGGTTCCGGTATCGCTCTGCTGGTGATCATGGCGGCCATCGCGGCCTTCCTCACCTACCGCGCCGTCATCGCGATCTCCAAGGACGAGGCCAACTTCCTCACGTACTTCGAGTGGAACACCGGCTCCTCGCCGATGCGGTTCGGCATCGCCGTCCTCGCCTACGGCACGGTCGTCAGCTCGATCATCGCCATGGTCATCGCGGTCCCGGTCGCGGTGGGCATCGCGCTGTTCATCTCGCACTACGCCCCGCGCCGGCTGGCCACTCCGGTCGCCTACGTCATCGACCTGCTCGCCGCGGTCCCCAGCATCGTCTACGGCCTGTGGGGCGCGCTCTTCCTGGTCCCGCATCTGACCGGGCTGTACACCTGGTTCGACGACTACCTGGGCTGGACCGGGATCCTCAGCTACCAGGGCGGCGCCGCGCGCTCCCTGTTCACCGTGGGCATCCTGCTGGCGATCATGATTCTGCCGATCGTCACCAGCGTGAGCCGCGAGGTGTTCCGGCAGGTCCCGAAGATGCACGAGGAGGCGGCGCTGGCGCTCGGCGCGACCCGCTGGGAGGTCATCCGGATGTCGGTCCTCCCCTTCGGCCGCTCCGGCATCATCAGCGCCTCGATGCTGGGCCTGGGCCGTGCGCTGGGCGAGACCATGGCGGTCGCCACCGTGCTGTCCCCCAACTTCCTGATCGAGACCAGCCTGCTGGACCCGGGCGGCGGCACCTTCGCCCAGAACATCGCCAGCCGCTTCAAGGAAGCCGGTAACGACGGCCGCGACGCGCTGATCGCCTCCGGTCTCGTGCTGTTCGTCATCACCCTGCTGGTGAACGGCGCCGCGCGAATGATCATCGCCCGCCGCAAGGAGTACTCGGGGACCGCGGCATGAGCGACGCACGCGCGGCCACCGGGCCGCAGAAGACGACGAAAGCCGCACCTCTGCGCCGCGCGGGCGACAGTCACATCAGCTGCTGGCGCAGCGGAGCGAATGTAAGGGGCACGGCATGAGTAACGCAGTCGTTAGCAAAGGCTCGCACCGCGCTTCGAGCCTCCAGCAGGCCCGTCTGCCGCGGTGGACCCCGTACGCCCTGGTCGTCGGCTCGGCGGCGGTGGGAGCGGGCATCGGCACCGCCCTGGGAATGGGCAATCCGCTCCAGTGGGGCCTGTTCGCCGCCCTGGTGTTCATCATCGCCACGTACATCCTCGGCGCCGTGGTCGAGGGAGGCCGGCAGGCCAGGGACCGGCTGGCCACCAGCCTGGTCTGGGTCTGCTTCCTGCTCGCCGTCATCCCGCTGCTCTCCCTGCTCTGGGAGACCATCGACCGGGGCCGGACCGTGCTCGACGGCTACTTCCTGGGCCACTCCATGGAGGGTGTGCAGACGATCCTGCCCGGCGGTGGCGCGTACCACGCGATCATCGGCACCCTGGAGCAGGTCGGCCTCGCCACGCTCATCGCCGTTCCGATCGGCCTGCTGACCGCCATCTACCTGGTGGAGTACGGCCGCGGCCGGCTCGCCAAGGCCGTCACCTTCTTCGTCGACGTGATGACGGGTATCCCCTCGATCGTCGCCGGTCTGTTCATCCTCAGCTTCTGGATCATCATTCTCGACTTCAGCTACTCGGGCTTCGCCGGTGCCATGGCGCTGGCCATCCTGATGATGCCGATCGTCGTCCGCTCGACCGAGGAAATGCTCAAGCTCGTCCCGGACGAGCTGCGTGAGGCGTCCCTCGCGCTCGGCGTGCCCAAGTGGCGCACCATCCTCAAGGTGGTGCTGCCCACCGCGATCGGCGGAATCACCACGGGTGTGATGCTCGCGGTCGCCCGTATCGCCGGCGAGTCCGCCCCCATCGTGCTGCTGGTCTTCGGTGCCGCCGGGATCAACAACAACCCGTTCGAAGGCGCCCAGTCGTCGCTGCCGTACTACATCTACGAGCAGTGGCAGCTCGGCAACGATGCCTCCTTCAACCGGGCCTGGGCCGCGGCGCTCGTGCTCATCGCCTTCGTCATGATCCTGAACCTGGTGGCCCGCGGCATCGCCCGCTGGAAGGCCCCGAAGTCCGGCCGCTGAGGCCAAGAAGAAGAGAAGTGATTCACATGGCCAAGCGCATCGACGTCAGCGGGCTTACGGCCTACTACGGCACCCACAAAGCCATCGAGGACATCTCGATGACGGTCGAGCCCCGCTCGGTGACCGCCTTCATCGGCCCCTCGGGCTGTGGCAAGTCGACCTTCCTGCGCACCCTCAACCGGATGCACGAGGTCACCCCCGGCGGCCGGGTCGAGGGCAAGGTGATGCTCGACGACGAGAACCTCTACGGCTCGGGCGTGGACCCGGTCTCCGTGCGGCGCACGGTCGGCATGGTCTTCCAGCGCCCCAACCCGTTCCCGACGATGTCCATCTTCGAGAACGTCGCCGCCGGGCTGAAGCTCAACGGCTCGTACCGTAAGAGCGAGCTCGAGGCCGTCGTCGAGAAGTCCCTCAAGGGCGCCAACCTGTGGAACGAGGTCAAGGACCGGCTGAACAAGCCGGGCGCCGGGCTCTCCGGTGGTCAGCAGCAGCGGCTGTGCATCGCCCGCGCCATCGCGGTCGAGCCCGATGTGCTGCTGATGGACGAGCCCTGCTCGGCGCTCGACCCGATATCGACGCTCGCCATCGAGGACCTGATCGGTGAGCTCAAGGAGCGCTTCACGATCGTCATCGTGACGCACAACATGCAGCAGGCGGCGCGCGTCTCGGACCGTACGGCCTTCTTCAACCTGGCCGGCGTCGGCCAGCCCGGCAAGCTCATCGAGATCGACGAGACCGAGCGGATCTTCTCCAACCCGTCGGTGCAGGCGACCGAGGACTACATCTCGGGCCGCTTCGGCTGACCAGGCTCCTCGCCCCACTGTGGGCGAGGACAGAACGTCCTGCGGTGCTGCATGGCGGTGCCACCGCAAGACGAAGGGCCCGCCCCTGGCTCCCGGGGGCGGGCCCGCTTTCGTGTGTCTGCTTCGTGGATCTGCTTCGTGGATCTGCTTCGTGGATCTGCTTCGTGGATCTGCTTCGTGTATCCGCTTCGTGTATCCGCGTACGGCGGTCGGCCGGAGCGCTTGCGGCGGTCAGCCGAAGGCCAGGTTGACGATCCAGTAGCTGAGCGCGGCGACTCCGGCCGCCGCGGGCATGGTGATGAACCAGCCGAGGATGATGTTCTTCGCGACCCCCCAGCGGACCGCGCTCACCCGCTTGGTCGCCCCCACGCCCATGATCGCCGAGGTGATCACATGGGTGGTCGAGATGGGTGCCTGGAACATGAACGACGCTGTGTACATGACCCCGGCCGCCGTGGTCTCCGCCGCGAACCCCTGCGGCGGGTCCAGCTCGATGATCCGCCGTCCCAGCGTGCGCATGATGCGCCAGCCGCCCGCGTAGGTGCCGAGCGACAGCATCGCGGCGCAGGAGATCTTCACCCACACCGGAATCGCGTCGCCTTCGTCCTCGACACCCCCGATGACCAGGGCCATCACCACTACACCCATGGTCTTCTGGGCGTCCTGGAGACCGTGGCCGAGCGCCATGCCCGCCGCCGAGACGGTCTGCGCTATCCGGAAGCCGCGCTTGGCCTTGTGCGGGTTCGCGCCACGGAACAGCCAGAGGATGATCACCATCACGAAGTAGCCCAGTACCAGGCCGACGATGGGAGAGAGGATCATCGGGATGACGACCTTCTCCAGCACCCCATCCCAGTGGACCGTGCTCGCCCCCGCCAGCGCCGCGCCGACCAGCCCGCCGAACAGCGCGTGCGAGGAGGAGGACGGCAGACCGTAGTACCAGGTCACCATGTTCCAGGTGATCGCGCCGACCAGCCCAGCGAACAAGATCATCATGCCTTGGTCGCCGGTGGGGGTGGCGATCAGGCCCTCACTGACGGTCTTGGCGACACCGCTGCCGAGGAAGGCACCCGCGAGGTTCATCACGGCAGCCATCGCGAGCGCCGCCCTGGGGGTCAGCGCCCGGGTGGAGACCGAGGTCGCGATGGCGTTGGCCGAGTCGTGGAAGCCGTTGGTATAGGTGAAGAAGAGCGCGACCGCGATGGTCACGACAAGCGCGAAGGTGTCCATGCCCGGGCTCAGGACTCCTTGACGGCGATGGTCTCGACCGTGTTGGCCACGTGCTCGAAGGCGTCGGCCGCTTCCTCCAGCACATCGACGATCTGCTTGAGCTTGAGCACCTCTATGGCGTCGTACTTACCGTTGAAGAGGTGGGCCAGGAGCTTGCGGTGGATCTGGTCCGCCTGGTTCTCCAGCCGGTTGACCTCGATCCAGTACTCGGTGAGGTTGGTCATGGTGCGCAGATTCGGCATCGCCTCGGCGGTCAGTTCGGCCGCCCGCGCCAGCACCTCGATCTGCTGCTCGACCCCCTTGGGCAGCTCGTCGACCTGGTAGAGGACGACCAGGTCGACGGCCTCCTCCATGAAGTCCATGATGTCGTCGAGGTTCGAGGCCAGGCGGTAGATGTCCTCACGGTCGAACGGCGTGATGAAGGAGGAGTTCAGCTGGTGGAAGATCGCGTGTGTGGCGTCGTCCCCCGCGTGCTCCGCGGCCCTCATCCGCTCCGCGATCTCGGCACGAGCGGAGGAGTCCGCCCCGAGCAGTTCCATCAGGAGCTTGGAGCCAGTCACGATGTTGTCCGCGGACGCGGCGAACATATCGTAAAAGCTCGTCTCCCTGGGGGTCAGACGAAAGCGCACTGGGGATCCTCGGATGCAGCGGATGGGGACTCGTCGATGCTAGGCGCATCTTCCGGCCACGGTAACCGGCGATCCCAGTGTCGCCCATCGGGCAGAGTGCTCAGCACGGGGGCCCGGTTCGACCAGAAAAGCCGGTACCATATACCCACTGGGGGTATATGCGGACATTGCGTAATCAACGGGAGGACGCCATGACGACCACGGCAGCCGACACCACCGCGCCCACCGACGGCGACGAGCGGGGCCAGACGTCCGGGCATACTTCCGCCCAGGAGTCCGTACCCCACGGTGGCCATGGATACGCCAAACAAAAGGATCAGCACCTCAAGCGTTTGCGCCGGATCGAGGGCCAGATCAGGGGACTGCAGCGGATGGTCGAGGAAGACGTCTACTGCATCGACATACTCACCCAGGTCTCGGCCGGCACCAAGGCGCTCCAGTCCTTCGCCCTCCAGCTGCTCGAGGAGCATCTGCGCCACTGCGTCGCCAGCGCGGCCGTGGAGAGCGCGGCCCAGGGCGAGACGGAGGGCACGAGCGAGGTCGACGCCAAGGTGGCCGAGGCCACGGCGGCCATCGCCCGGCTGCTGCGGACCTGAGCTCGCACCACCGGCACGGCCCGTCCCGGGCGGGGGTATGACCGCAGTCGGGCGCAGGCAGGGCCGCTCGCCGGACGGGGCCGCTGGGCACCCGCCGGCGAGACGGCGACTCCGCTACGGAGCGTCCGGGACCCCGGCCTCCGGGGCGCCCGTCGATTCCTCGGCACCCCTTGCGCCCTCGGCGCGGTCAGCGTTATTGGCACCCTTGGTCCGCTTGGCGCCATTAGCACCCTTGGACCCCTTGGCTCCCTCGGCCGAATCTGATCGGTCGGCCTGCACCCGGAGCACCTCGTCGATACGGTCCGTACTGAGCCTGTCCTCGTCCGCGCTCGACGCAGCGATCATCAAGTCACCATAGAGATCGATTTCGACGAGGGCCACGGGGTCCGGGCCCGACGAGCCGCGACGCGCAACCACGTGTTTCACCTCCTCCAGCGAGCACCTGCGAGCACTTTCGAGCAGCGGCTTCCCAGCGTAGGGATCGGTACACACTCCGCGCATGGCACGGATGGGCCATTTCGAAGGGCAAAGCGGGCCCCTCCGACTACTTCTGAGGTGATCCGACCTTTCCTGTGTAGATATCCGTGGGCTTGGGGAGCTCGACCACGGCCGGCGCCCCGAAGTCGTACAGCTCCGTCGTCGAGGCGACTCCCACCGCACCGCGCCGCCCGGCGGTGTCCGGCCCCGCCGTCGCCTCCTGGCCGTCGGTCCGGCTGCTCACCGTGAACCGGTGCCGCACCTCGCGCAGCCGGCCGAGCCCGTCGAGATACGCGTCGAAGGTCACCGTGTTCTCGTCGAACCCCCTCGCCGCGGCCACCAGCGACCCCCGCGCGCCCTCCGACGCGACCCGGGCCGCCCGGCCGATGTCGGTGATGCCGCGATAATGGCGCACCAGATCCCCGCCGAGCCCCTCCTCGCCGACCAGGCTGGCCTTGCGCACCCCGCGCAGCAGTTCGGCGGCGGTCAGCGGATCCGTGGCCCCGCCGGTGACGAGATTGCCGTCGGGAATGTCCGTCGTATCCACCCGCACCCACTTATCGCGGGGAATGCCCGCTCCGCGATTGCGCATGAAAAGCGCCCCGGAGGCCAGGAGTTCGGTGATCGGCGCATGCTCGGCGGCCCCCATCGCGTCCCTCGGCAGCAGCAGCCGCAGCCGACCCAGCCGCTTCTCGAAGTCGTACGCACCGCTGCCGCGGATGGACACGCGGGTGCCGCCCGTCGCCGTCTCCATGGTGGTGCGGACCCGTGAGCTGCCCGATCTGACCAGCACGTCCGCGGCCCGGTGCAGCACCGTGACCGCGCTCTCCCGCGCCGTGCCGCCGGGGCGTTCATCGGCCGCGGTCTCGGTGGAACAGCCGCTGACGGTCGCCAGCGACACGGCCAGCAGGCCGCCCGACACGACACCGGCGACCGCTCTCAGTCGTCTCCGTACGCCGAGCCCGCGCTGCTGGAACTCCATCGACCGCCGACCCCCTGGCCACGCTCGTCCACGCTTGATACTTGTTCGTTTAACGATCAGGACCGGTGGCCCGTCACGGCCCGGTAGCGTGGTCATGTGCTCGACTCAGGCGACATAGGCCCCGGCCAGGACCGCACCACCACCGTGGAGAAGGGCTCCTTCTCCACCGCCCGCTGCACCTGCGGCTGGTACGGTCCGGCCCGTCGCGCCAGAGGCACCGCCCGCGACGACGCGGCGGCTCATGCGACGGCCCGTCACTCCCCGTCCGACACAAGCGATTCATCGGACTCGTCCGATTAGTGGGGCTTGTCCGTCCCCCGACAACACTTCGGCAACGAGCGGAACCACATCCCCCGGTCCCTCCCTCTGACCCAGGGACCGGGCCGGCTTCGCGGTGGCCCGGTCGACGGTTGAGAACAGCGTCGACAGGGAGGGGACACCGCCATGAACCGGCGGACACTGCTGGCAGCGGGCACGGGGCTGACGGCCACCGCCACATGGGCCACCGCGTGCGACGACGACGCGGGAAAGGCCGGCGGTGACGGGACCTCCGCCGACTCCGCCTCCTCCTCGGCGCCGGACGCCCATTCGGCTTCCGCGAGCGGCAGGCGCGGCGCCGTCGACGGCAAGCCGAAGTCCGCCGACTGGAGCGCGCTCGGCAAGGACCTGCAGGGCGACCTGGTGCGCCCCGGCGACTCCGACTACACCTCCGCCAGCCGGCTCTACAACACCCGGTTCGACCATCTGCGCCCCGCCGCCGTCGCCTATATAGAGAACACCTCGGACATCTCCGCCTGTCTGGACTTCGCCCGCCGCCATGGCGCCCCTGTCGCCATCCGCAACGGCGGTCACTCCTACGCCGGGTGGTCGAGCGGCGACGGCCGTCTCGTCATCGACGTCTCCGCGCTCTCGTCGATCCGTACGACCTCCGGGGAGGCGCGGATCGGTGGCGGTGCCAAGCTCATCGACGTCTACACCTCACTCGGCGCCCGCGGGGTCACCGTCCCCGGCGGTTCCTGCCCGAGCGTCGGCATATCGGGGCTGACCCTCGGCGGCGGCCACGGTGTGGTCTCCCGGGCGTACGGGCTGACCGCCGACAGCCTTACGGGCGCGACGATCGTCACCGCGGACGGTAAGGCCCTCGAAGTCTCCAAGAACCGCGAGGCCGATCTGTTCTGGGCGCTGCGCGGCGCGGGCAACGGCAACTTCGGCGTCGTCACCGAACTGCGGTTCCGTACGCATGAGGCGGCCGACGGCGTGACTTGCTATATGTCATGGCCATGGTCTAAGGCCGCGAAGGTGCTGAGCGCCTGGCAGAAGTGGGGCCCGGACCAGCCGGACGAGATCTGGTCGGCGCTGCATCTGTCCGCCGCCCCCGGGGGCACCCCCACCGTCTCCATCAGCTGCTTCTCGCTCGGCACCTACAGCGCGCTGCAGAACGCGGTGGACCGGCTCGCCGACGGACCGGGCGGCCCCGGCCCGGCCACACAGGTCAGCCTGCGCCGCCGCGGCTACGTCGACGCCATGCGGATGTACGCGGGCTGCGGCGACACCTCGACGACCAACTGCCATCTGCCGGGCGACAAGCCCGGCCACAGCACGTCCGGGGTGCTGAATCGCGAGACCTACGCGGCGCGCTCGGACTTCTACGACCGCTCGCTGAGCCAGGCGGGCGTACGGGCGATGCTCGACCAGGTGGAGCGCTACGGCCGGCGCACCGACGGCGGGGGCGCGGTGAGCATCGCGCTGACCGCGCTCGGCGGGGCGGTCAACCGGGTCTCGCCCACGACCACGTCCTTCGTCCACCGCCGCTCGCGGTTCCTCGCGCAGTACACCGCGTCCTGGGCGGCGAGCGGCTCGGGCACCGCGGGCAACGCCTGGCTGGACGGGGCCCATACGGCGATGCGGCGGTACGCCTCCGGAGCGGCGTACCAGAACTACACGGACGCGTCGCTGAAGGACTGGCGCTCGGCCTACTACGGCTCGGCCGCCGACAAGCTGACGCGGCTGAAGAAGCGTTACGACCCGGACCGGCTCTTCGACTTCCCGCAGGCGCTGTGAGGCCGTTCGCCGACGAGGGGAGCCGGAGATGACAGAAGGCCCGGCAGCCGCCGGGCCTTCGTCGCATCCGTAAGGAGGCCGTCAGGCGTATCCGTAAGGGAGCCGCTAAGCCGCCAGATCCTTGTTCCCGTGGTCGCCGCCCGCTGAGCGGGACTCGGAGAGTTCCGCACATGCCTCGTCCGCGCCCTGGTCGGCGGCGGGCTCGGCCCGTATCAGCCTGCCGACGCGCGAACTCGCGATCGCGGTGGTCAGCGGTGTCAGCAGCATCATCGCGAGCGGCGCCAGCAGCAGCGTGACCGCCGTCCCCAGGGCGAACCCGCCGATCACATCGGTCGGGTAGTGGACCCCCATATAGACGCGGCAGAACCCTTCCAGCAGCGCGAGCCCTATCGCGGCCACCCCGTAGGCGCGGTGGGCCATGAAGACGCCGACGGCGACCGCCATGGTCAGCGTCGCGTGGTCGCTGACGAACGAGAAGTCGGTCTTGCCCGCCACCAGGACGTCGAGCCCCTGGTGGTCCATGAAGGGCCTCGGCCGCTCGACGAAGCCCCGGATCGGGATGTTGGCGATCAGCGCCAGCCCGGCGGCCAGCGGGGCCCACACCAGCCCGGCGACGGCGGACGGCGCCTCCTGCGGCCGCTTCCGCACGCTCCACCAGGCGGCCAGGGTCACCAGGGCGAGCCCGATGATGATCCCGTACTCGCCGACGAACTCCATGACGCGGTCGAACCAGTGGGGGGCGTCCTTCGCCAGCCCGTTGATGTCGTAGAGAAGGCTGACATCGGGGTTCGACCCGTCCAGTGCGAGTCCAGCCATGTGCCGTAGCCCCTTATCTCTTGCCTGTCACTACGTGCAGCTGCCGACCCCCCGTAATGCCTTGCGATCCGTGGCATCGCGACCGGCGCCGGAGAGTCCGCCGTCGATCCACGCTGATCCACGCTCCGATCCACCTCCAGGGAACTCCCTCTTCTCGCCGGGGGTTCCGTACTCCACCCAACGATCACCGGGACGTTATCGAAGGGTGACCGATCGTCGCAGCTCAGGGGGAATCCTTACGCGGAGTTCGCCCGCGGCAGCGCTTTCGCGCCATCTTGAGTCACCCGTGTAGCACCGATGTAGTCCGGCGAGTCGATCTTGTCAAAACGGATCACCGCACCGGTGTAGGGCGCGTTGATCATGTAACCGCCGCCCACATACATCCCCACGTGGTGGATCGATCTCGGGTCGTCGAGGTCATAGGCGAAGAAGACCAGATCCCCGGGGAGCAGCTCGTTCCGCTTGGGGTGGGGTCCGGCGTTCCACTGGTCGTTGGCGACGCGCGGCAGGTCGATCCCGACCGTCTTGTACGCCGCCTTCGTCAGCCCCGAGCAGTCGAACCGCCCGCCCTCCTCCGGCGTGCCGTTCCCGCCCCACAGATAGGGCTTGCCGAGCTGCTTCTGCGCGAAGTAGATCGCCCCGGCCGACTGCTGGGAGGGCTGGACCTTCTGGATCGGCGCCTCGAAGCTCTTGGCGAGGGTGGTGATGGTCTTCACGTAGTTCTGGGTCTCGCGGTAAGGCGGCACCCCGCCGTACTTGATCACGGCATAGGCGCCCGCGTTGTACGAGGCCAGCATGTTGTGCGTCTGATTGCCCGGCACATCCTTGACGTACTTGGCGAGCGAGCAGTCATAGGCCGCCGCCGACGGGATCGCGTCCTGCGGGTCCCAGATGTCCCTGACGCCGTCCTTATTGCCGTCGACCCCGTGCGAGGCCCAGGTGGCGGGGATGAACTGCGCTATCCCCTTGGCGTTGGCCGGGCTCTGCGCCTTCGCGTTCCAGCCGCTCTCCTGGTAGAGCTGCGCGGCGAGGAGAGCGGGATTGATGGCGGGGCAGGAGTTCCCGTACTGCTGGATCAGCGGTTCGTACGAGGAGGGAACGGAGCCCTTCGCCAGCCCGACGGCCTTACCGCCCGCACCGCCGATGAGATCCGCCGCGACCATATAGGTGCCGACGACGAGCAGCGCGACGAAGGAAAAGGAGACTCCGATACCGACACTGACACCCAGCCAGACCTTACGCACCCGGCCATCCTCCCCCATCCGCCCGCGATGCGAACGCGTTTACGTCCCCACGGCGAAAATCAGCCGCTCCCCAGCCGAAACCATACGGCGGCCGCCGACGCGCGCCCCCTTATGCGCCGCCCACCCGCCCCGCGCGCCTCACCGCTCCGCCCAGGCCGCCTCTCGCGGGGTCGCGCAACGCGTAGAGTCCAGCCGTCCGAGCACCACGACCCTGGGGACCGCAGATGACACGGCGCGACTGGCAAGAGCTCGACTGGCAGCGGGCCGCACCCGCCGACAGCGAGGAGGGTCGCGCCTACCTCGAGGTGGCCGTGGGCCCCGACGACCAGATCCTGATGCGCGAGAGCAACGACCCGGAGACCGTCGTCGTCACGACCCGGACCAAGTGGGAGGCGTTCATCAAGGGCGTCAAGGCGGGCGAGTTCGACGACTTCGCCGACCTCGCGGAGGCCGACGAGCCCGCGGGGAAGTGAGCGTCTGATGGCCCTTCACCGATGCCCCTCTGGCTCTCACTGACGGCCTTCACCGCCGGTCCTCACCGCCGGCCCTCACCGCCGGCCCTTACCGATCGTTGCCCGACGCTCACCCGCGTGATACACAGAGTGACCATACGACCCTCCATTGACACGCCTCACACGTCCGCCAGACGGCCGTGTCCCACAACACGCACGAGATCCGCCAAGAAATGCCGCCAAGTCGACATGCGGAAGCGGATTCATCAGCGAAGATAGAGGCTGACCCACGCCATACCGGCGGGGGGACACAACAACCCACAAGGGGCGGTGAGTTCATCATGTTCCTAGCGGCCGAAAAGGGCGACATCAACACCATCATCGGTGGAATCGCCCCAGACTGGGGCCCGTTCGGCAGTCTGGGCAGCGAGGCCCGCGTCATGATCGAGGTCGTGATGGCGGTCGCACTGCTGCTGTGCTTCGGCATCGCCATCTGGGGCGCGGCCAAGCAGCGGATCGGCGCGACGGCCCTGCGGGACACCTTCAGCGCGGAACAGGGCAAGGGGCTGATCGTCGCCGGCCTGACCGGTGTGTTCATCATCGGATCACTGGGCACCCTCTTCACGATCGTGTACGGCATGGCCATCTAGCCGCGCCCCCGCCCGCCTCCGAGCCGCCCCCCCCTGCGCGGGGCGCACACCCCTGGCCGCAAGCCCCCGCTCCCGATTCCCCCTACCGGTCCCCCACCCCGTACCCGAGGCTGCTCCCTGATGCCCGCTCCCGCTCACCACGCTGAGGACGTGTCAGCTTGATGTCCACTCACACCAGCGCGCCCGAGCGTCAGTCCTCGCCGTTACCGTCGTATGCGGGTGACGGAAGAGGGACCATGGATGACGCGGCCGGCACGATCGGCAGGCTCGGCGGGATCAGCAGTCTCGGCAGGCTCGGCACGGGTGAAGGGGCGTACGCAGGATGAGTCTCGGCGGCGACGACGGATACGGCGGTGACTACGAGGGCCATGAGGCGCGCCGCGGCCGCGGCGCGGCCCCTGGAGATCACCTGACGCGCACCCGCCTGCCCGAGGGCGACGGCGACCCCTACGGCCCACCCCGCCGAGCCCCCGGCCGCGCCGGCAAGCCCAGCCGCAACCTGATCACCGTGGTCAGCGTCGTCGTCCTGCTCCTCGCGGCCATCGCCTTCGTCAACCGCGGCGGCGGCAAGGACGGCGACTCCAGCAGCGACGACACCGGCGGCACCGGCACCGAAGCCCGCCCCACCGCCCCCACGGGCGAGCGCCCGGTCGACGGCAAGAACAACACCACGGGCATCGCCTCGGGCTTCGCCAAGTCGGAACAGGGAGCCGAGAGCGCGGCGGCGAACTATGCGGTGGCGCTGGGGTCCGCCGATATGTACAACCGCGACCGACGCCATGAGATCGTCCCCCAGATCTTCACCAGCGCTGCCGCCGACCGGCTCCAGAGCAGGCTCGACAAGGCCTACTCCGAGGCATCCCTGGAGAGAATCGGCCTGGACGCGAACGGTAAGGCGCCCGACGGCATGACCTACGTCTCGCGTACCGCCCCCGTGGGCACGAAAGTCGGCAAAGTCTCGGACACCAGCGCGACCGTCGCGGTCTGGTGCACCGGCGTATTCGGCACGGCCGGAGAGGGATCGAAGAACCCGGTCACCAACGACTGGTTCACCCTGACGCTCAAACTGCGGTGGGTGAACAACGACTGGAAGGCCGAGAGCTACTCGCAGAAGGCCGGTCCGGCACCGGTCAACAGCGACCGCACCGCGTCCACGGCCGATGAGATCGCCAAGGCAGTCGAGCAGTACGGAGGGTTCACCTATGCCCGCTAGCCCCCGCCGACGCGCTCTCACCCTCGCCGGAGCCCTGGCTTCCGTGCAGACGGCCGCCATCCTCCTGGCCGGCCGCGCCGCGGCGGCACCGAGCCCCACCCCGACCCCGTCGGACGACGGTCACTGCGGCGACATCATCGGCCCCGCACCCTGCGGTAAGGATTCCGGCGGCTCCAGCGGCCCCCCCGACCCCTCCAACCCCCTGGACCCCGCCGCCTCCCTCGCCCGCGGCTGCGCCGACGCCGCCTCCTGGCTCGTCGGCAAGCTCTCCAAGCTGGTCAAGGAGACGGCCACCGTCGACTTCACCAACGAGGCCTTTCTCCGCCAGTACGCCGTCGTCTTCGCCGCCTCCACCGTCCTCACCCTCATTCTCTGGCTCCTCGCCGTCGCCAAGCGCGCCATCCGCGGCGTCCCCCTCGGCGAGGCGCTCTCCGAAGCCATTGGCTTCCTCTGGCTGACGGTCCTGGCCTCCGCGTTCACCCCTCTCATCCTCTATACGGTCGTCACCGCGACCGACGCCGTCACCGAAGCCATCGCCTCCGGCACCGGTGCGGACAACGACGCCTTCTTCGGCTCCTTCGCCCAGGCGCTCAAGCGGGACGAGGACATCGGCGGCGGCCCGATCATGCTCATCGTCGTCTCGCTCGTGACGATCCTCGCCGCCGGCGTCCTCTGCCTCGAGCTCGTCATCCGCGCCGCCCTCCTCTACGTGGGCGCGCTGCTCGGCACCGCCGTCTACTCGGGCCTCGTCGACAAGAACATGTGGGGGCATGTGCGCCGCTGGGCCGGGATCATGATCGCCGTGATCCTCGTCAAGCCGGTGATCATGATCGTGCTGGCCCTCGCCGGCGCGCTCTCCACCTCCGGTGACAAGCCCGACGCCTTCTCGGCCGTCGTCTCCGGCCTGTCCATCATCATCCTCGCCATCTTCGCCAGCGCGATGATCTACCGCTTCGTACCCGGCTTCGGCGACGAGATCGTCAAGGCCCGCAGCGCCAGCTCCGACCCCGCGTCTCGCCAGGCCGCCGCCGTCATCACGTCCCCCGCCGCCCTGGTGAAGCAGGGCATCAACGCCCACAGCGCCCGCGGCGGAGGCGAGACCGGTGGGGGCGGCGGCGCCCCGGGGCAGGCCAAGCCCGCCAACCCCGTCTCCGGCGGCGTGGCGGCCCACAGCACCCGCACCAGCGGCGGAGGCGGAGCCTCGGGCGGCGGGGGCGGCGGCCCCGCGTCCGCCAGCCGCACCGGCCACACCGGAGGCTCTCGCGGCGGCTCCGCCACTAACCGCGGCTCCGGCAACAACTCGGGAGGTGACCGACGGTGACGATCGACGCCCAGTCGCACCCCATCGCGCCCCGTCGCACATATCTGATCGGGCGCCCCCGCCCGAACGCGGTCGTCGGCAAGAACCGCGAGACCGGCGAGATCGCACTGATCATCGGGGGAGCCTTCATCGGAATGATGTGCGGCCTGCTGGTGCAGGTGCTGATGTTCCGCATCGTCGCCCTGGTCGGCTTCCCCACCCTCGCCCTCGCCGCCGTGTACGTCCCGTACAACGGGCGGACGTTCTACCGGTGGTTCGAGATCAACCGCTCCTACAAGCGCAGCGTCCGTAAGGGCACCACCGCCTACCGCTCCGGCGCCACGGAGGCCGGCACCCGCCTCGACGGCCGGGAGATCGAGGTCGGCCCGCCCCCCGGCATCGGCCGGATCAACTGGCTGGCGGCCCCCTTCGGCCCCGACGAGATCGCCGTGCTCCTGCACGCCGACCGCCGCACCGTCACCGCCGCCATCGAGATCGAGGGCCCCGGCGTCGGACTGCGCGACAGCGAGGACCAGGAAGCCCTCGTGGACCGGTTCGGCACCCTGCTCAAGCATGTGGCCAACGGCGACGGTTTCGTGACCCGTCTGCAGATCCTGGCCCGCACCCTCCCCGCCGACCCCGACGCGCACGCCAAGGACGTCGAGCGGCGCGGCGACCACCAGGCCCCCAACTGGCTCAAGGACTCCTACGACCAACTGCAGTCCATGGTCTCCACCTCCTCCGAGCAGCACCGCGCCTATCTCGTCGCCTGTATGCACTACACCCGTGACCTCGCCGCCGAGGCCCAGGCCATCGCGCGCGCCGCGCGCCACAGCGGCGCGGGCCGCCGCCTCGACAAGGACGCGGGCCTCGCCGTGGTGATGGCCCGTGAGCTCACCGACATCTGTGCCCGGCTCGCCGAGGCCGACATCCGGGTGCGGCAGCCCCTGGGGCAGGGGCGGCTGGCGTCGCTCGTCCACTCCATGTACGACCCGGACCACCCCATCGACCACATCCAGGCGATGACCAAGCGGAACGCCTGGCCCGCCGAGCTGGACGCCATGGAGCCCACATACCTCCAGGCCAAGACGCGCGAGTCGAGCACCCGCGAGCCCTGGTGCCACTCCACGGCCTGGGTGAAGGAGTGGCCCATGACGCCCGTCGGGGTCAACTTCCTGGCCCCGCTGCTCGTCCACACCCCCGATGTCATCCGTACGGTCGCCGTCTGTATGGACCTCGAGCCCACCGAGGTCGCCATCGAGCGGATGCTCACCGAGAAGACCAACGACGAGGCCGAGGCCAGCCGCGCCGCGAAGATGAACCGCACCGTCGACCCGCGCGACATCGCCGCCCACGGCCGGCTCGACCAGCGCGGCGAGGATCTCGCCAGCGGCGCCGCGGGCGTCAACCTCGTCGGCTACATCACCGTGTCCTCCCGGTCCCCGGAGGCCCTCGCGCGCGACAAGCGGACCATCCGGGCCTCGGCGGGGAAGAGCTATCTCAAGCTGGAGTGGTGTGACCGCGAGCACCACCGGGCTTTTGTGAACACGTTGCCGTTCGCGACCGGCATCCGCCGATAGAGACGACTGGGACGACAGGGACGATAGGGGCTCCGCAGTGGCCGATCCGATGAGCGCCGTCACCGATGCGTTCACCAGCTTTCTGTTCGGAAAGGTGGAGACGACGCGGCTGCCCGTGCGCACCTCCACCGGCCAGGCGCAGGCCGTCTATCTGCCCACCGCGGCCCCCGGCCTCGGCGACTCCGGCGTGATCATCGGCCGCGAGGTCTACTCCGGCAAGGGCTATATCTACGACCCCTTCCAGCTCTACGGCCAGCAGCTGCCGGCCCCTCACTGGCTGGTGCTCGGCGAGTCCGGAAACGGAAAGTCGGCCCTGGAGAAGACCTACGTCCTGCGTCAGCTGCGGTTCCGCGACCGCCAGGTGGTGGTGCTGGACGCCCAGGGTGAGGACGGGGTCGGCGAATGGAATCTCATCGCCCAGGAGCTGGGGATAACGCCTATCCGGCTCGACCCCATGGCGGCCCTGGACGGCGGTATCCGCCTGAACCCCCTGGATCCGGCGATCACCACGACCGGTCAGCTCGCCCTGCTCCGCACGATCATCGAGGTCGCGATGGGGCACGGGCTCGACGAACGCTCCGGGTTCGCCCTGAAGGTCGCGCACGCCTACGTCAACGAGACCATCGTCGACCGCCAGCCGGTGCTGACCGACATCGTGGAGCAGCTGCGCCACCCCGAGGAGGATTCGGCGGCGGCGATGAACGTCGATATAGACGATGTACGGGCCTGGGGCCTCGATGTCGCCCTGGTGCTGGACCGGCTGGTCGACGGCGATCTGCGCGGTATGTTCGACGGCCCCACCACGGCCGGAATCGATCTGGACTCACCCCTGATCGTCTTCGACCTGTCCCATATCGATCGCAACTCGATCGCGATGCCGATCCTGATGGCCATCGTGGGCGTCTGGCTGGAGCACACCTGGATCCGTCCCGACCGTAGGAAGCGCATCTTCCTGGTCGAAGAGGCGTGGCACATCATCAACTCCCCCTTCGTCGCCCAGCTCTTCCAGCGGCTGCTGAAGTTCGGGCGACGGCTCGGCCTTTCCTTCGTCGCCGTCGTCCACCATCTCTCCGACGTGGTCGACGGCGCGGCGGCCCGGGAAGCCGCGGCCATCCTCAAGATGGCCTCCACACGGACGATCTACGCCCAGAAGGCGGACGAGGCACGGGCCACCGGCCGCGTCCTGGGCCTGCCCCGCTGGGCTGTCGAGATCATCCCGACGCTCTCCCCCGGTATCGCCGTATGGGACGTCAACGGCAACGTACAGGTCGTCAAACACCTGATCACCGAGGCCGAGAGGCCCCTGGTCTACACCGACCGGGCGATGACGGAGGACGGGCTGGCCGTGCAGATGGCGGCCGAGGCGGAGGCCGAGGAGCGAGCCGCCGCGGCGGTCGAGGCGGAAACCTACGGCGGGCCGTCGTACGGATCCACGGTGGCGTGAGATGGCAGCGGGACAGAACCACGGCGGGTCCGCGGAGCACGGAAGACCTCCGTCCACGGAAGGCGGCATTCCGGACGGTCTGCTGATCGGCGCCATCGGCCTCCTGCTGGGCACGCTCGGCCTGATGTGGTCGGCGACCGGGCTGGCCGGGCTCTTCGCCCGCGGCGCCTGGCCGGACAACCTGACCTTCATGCGGACACCGGTGGCGCTGCGCCATCTGGTGCAGGAGCCCCAGGACCTGGCGGCGGCATGGCCCAGCACCCCGAAGGACCAGCTGTCGGGGTACGGGCTGTTCTGGGGCGTCTTCATCAGTGAGCTGATGGTGCTGATCGTGCTGACGATCTTCGTGATCGGCACACTGGCCCGCTACCGGACGGTCCGTACCCAGCGCCGCGCCGACCGCGCGACCGCCCGCGCGGAGGCTGCGGAGGCGGCGGAGGCGAAACGACTCGGCCTTACGGGCGCGGGCGCCGCCAAGGACGGCTTCGGAACCGGCAACGGTACGAGGAGGGAGCCGACCCCAGGCACCGAGGCGCCACCCCCGCCCGCACCGGTCCCCGGAAGCGGCCCAGCGGCCGCAGGAGCCGCCTCCGGCCCCGCCGCCAGACCCTCTGAGGGCGCCTCGGCCTCCTGGCCCGAGAGCGCCGCTCCAGGCCACTCCGTCGGGCCCCCGGCACCGGCCGAGGCGGTTCCCGGCAACGGCCTCGTCGCACCCGTCGCCGGTCACCCCCACGAGGCCGAGGCCGTCGCCGCTGAGGCGGCCACCGGGACGGGCCACCAGCCGCATCCCCACATCGCCGAGCAGAGAGCCCGCGCGCAGGGCGCCCCCACGGACGGCGCGAGCACACCGCCCGCCCACGACGGCCTGTACGCCCCGCTCGGCCCCGACCCGGTGTCCGCTCAACCGCTCCCCACTCCCCGCACCGACCCGCTGACGGCAGCCGGCCTTCCCGACGGCGAATTGGCCCAGTCCCGTGTCCTCTTCGGTGCCCAGCGCGGCGAGTCCGCGGCCCACACCGTCCTGGAGGCCGTCGGCCCCGTCCTGGTCGTCACCAGCGATCCCGAGCTCTGGTCCACGACCAAGGACGCCCGCGCCAAGCTGGGCCCCACCCACGTCTTCGATCCGTCCCATCTGCTCGACACCCCCGCCCGGCTGCGCTGGAACCCGGCGTCGGACTGTGGCTCCCGCGATATCGCGGCCGCCCGCGCCGCCGCCCTCCTCGCCCCCGTACGGCCCATGCACGCCATGGACCGGCCCATGGCGGAAGCCGCGGAGACGATGCTCCGCTGCTGGCTGCATGCCGCCGCGGTGGACGGCCGGCCCTTCCGCCATGTGCACCGCTGGGCGCAGGGCAGCTCGGCCCACGAGCCCGTGAAGATCCTCCGTACGCATCCCAAGGCGGCGGGCGGCGCGGCCGGCGAGCTGGAGGCCAATCTCACCGCACACCGTGAACGCCGCGATATGGCCCAGGAGCTGACCGCCCGTGCCCTCGGCGCACTGTCCTCGATCCACATCCGGGACGCCTGCAATCCGGGCCGCGCCGACACGCTCGCACTGGAGTCATTCGTCGCCGAAGGGGGAACGCTGTATCTGATGGGTGAGTCCATCGAGGACCCCCGAGCCCATCCGGGTGCGATGCCCCTCTTGACCGCACTCGCCTCAGACGTGGTCGAGCACGGCCGGCGCATGGCCGAACGGTCATCCTCCGGTCGGCTCGACCCACCACTGACCCTCGTCCTGGACGACGTCGGCGCCGTAGCCCCGCTCCCGGCGCTCCCCGATCTCCTCACCCAGGGCGCGGCCCAGGGCCTGCCCACACTGGCCCTGATGCGCTCCCAGGAACAAGCACGAGCCCGCTGGCCCCACCGCTCCCTGGTGGGCCAGTAGTCGGGCTACTGAACTTGATTGGGTGATGTCGGGCCCGTTCGCCCGACGAGGGCAAGTCGGTCCGTTAGCCCTATGGGTGTGAGATACGCACGGGGCGGTGGGTTGACCGATGCCGGGGGCCGCGCGGGCGGCACGGCTGGTCGTGGCAGCAGCCCGGCGGGCGGTCGAGCGCGACGAGGCGGCCGTGGAGCTGCGGAAGAGGGAGGTATGGCCGCTGGCTCACCGTGTTCCAGCTGCCCTCGTACGCACCCGACCTCAACCCTCAGGAGGGCATCTGGTCGATGGCCAAACGCGACATCGGCAACCTCGCCGCAGCCGACCTGAGACAGATCACCAGGGCCGTGAGGCGCAGGCTCAAGCAGATCCACTACCGCCCAGACCTGGTCGACGGCTGCCCCGCCGGCACCGGCCTGGTCATGGACGGCTGATGTCGGCGGCCAGTTCACGTTCCCCAAGGACGACCAGTACGGGTCTCACGCAGCGTGGCCGGCGCGGAGGGGACCGGGGCATCTGCTGGTGGGCACCCGGACGTAACACGCGCCGACATGACAACGTTGGCTGACAAGAGCATCCATCCGTTCCGTATTTGCACCCCGCAAGGCGAGCTGGACGATCTGCACGAGCGTCTTGACCGCACCCGGTGGCCGGACGAACTGCCCGGAGTGGGCTGGGCCTATGGGATCCCCCGGGACTACCTCAAAGAGTTGGTGCAGTACTGGCGGTACGAGTACCACTGGCGTGCCGCGGAGGCCGCGCTGAACGAGTGGCCGCAGTTCACCACCACGATCGACGGGGCGAACATCCACTTCGCGCACATACGGTCGCCGGAGCCGGAGGCAACCCCATTGGTCATGACGCACGGCTGGCCGGGCTCGATCGTCGAGTTCGCGAAGGTCGTCGGTCCGCTCACCGACCCCCGCCCCCATGGCGGCGACCCGGCCGATGCGTTCCACTTGGTGCTGCCGAGCATCCCCGGCTTCGGACTGTCCGGCCCGACCAGGGAGACCGGCTGGGAGTTCCGCCGGGCGGCCGCCGCGTTCGCCGAGTTGATGGAGCGCCTCGGCTATCAGCGATACGGAGTGCAGGGCGGTGACTGGGGAGCGGGCATTTCCCGGGAGATGGGCCGAACTCGGCCCGACCAGGTCATCGGCGTCCACCTGAACCTGCTGCCGAACTCGGCTGCGACACAGGAGCCCGACGCGGACGAGCTGGACGCGCTGAGCCCGATGGAGCGCAAGCGCACGCTGGCCTCCTGGGCACGCATGCAGCAGTGGAACCGTGACCGCCAGGGCTATGCCGACATCCAGGCCACACGCCCGCAGACCCTCGCCTACGCCCTGACCGACTCACCCGTGGGCCAACTGGCCTGGATCGCAGAGAAGTTCAAGGAGTGGACCGACTCACGGGAGTACCCGGAAGATGCCGTCGACCGCGACCAGATGCTCACCAACGTGATGCTGTACTGGCTGACCCACACGGCCGGCTCGTCCGCCCGCATCTACTACGAGCGAGCGCACGCCGACTACTGGGGCACACCCCCCGAACCCTCTGCAACGCCGACCGCGCTGGCCGACTTCCCACGGGACAACTTCATCCCGCTGCGGCACATCGCGGATCGCACGAACAACATCGTGCAGTGGACGCAGTATGACCAAGGCGGGCACTTCGCGGCCATGGAGCAGCCGGAGCTGCTGGTCGGCGACGTAAGGAAGTTCTTTCGTAAGCTCCGCGAGGCCGCCACGGGGTGATCGCTGCCGGGACACCTCGGGTATGCCATGACCACCCTGGGTTCCCGGGCCCCCGGCACACCCGCTCGTAGCCGACGAAGACGACTCGCGTCAGCCGGAAGCGGTCGCGAGGCCGTCGGCACATCATCCGATGGTGCTTATCGGGGCCTCTCTTTCGTGCGCAGGTGGGGACGAATATCGCGGCGAACAACGAGGCGAATATCGAAGCGAACGCAAAAAAGCCTCGGTCCCGAGCACTGAATGCTCGGGACCGAGGCTAAAGATTGTTCGGCGGTGTCCTACTCTCCCACAGGGTCCCCCCTGCAGTACCATCGGCGCTGAAAGGCTTAGCTTCCGGGTTCGAAATGTAACCGGGCGTTTCCCTAACGCTATGACCACCGAAACACTATGAAACTGAACC
>NZ_JAGFNO010000034.1:0-108691 GCF_017592595.1 Streptomyces sp. NEAU-YJ-81
CCGCGACGGCGGGGCGTGGCATGGCGCGGCCCGGTGGTGGTGACCGCGCCACGGCCCGATGACCGCCCCCATCGCCGGACGCTGCCTACGGCAGCATGAGCATCCGCTCCAGGGCCAGCTTGGCGAAGTGCTCCGTCTCCTGGTCGACCTGGATGCGGTTGACCACCTTGCCGGCCACCAGCGACTCCAGGGCCCAGACCAGATGCGGCAGATCGATCCGGTTCATGGTCGAGCAGAAGCAGACCGTCTTGTCGAGGAAGGCGATCTCCTTGCCCTGGTCGGCGAAACGATTGGCCAGGCGCCGTACGAGGTTCAGCTCCGTGCCGATCGCCCACTTCGAACCGGCGGGGGCGGCCTCCAGGGCCTTGATGATGTACTCGGTCGAGCCCACGTAGTCGGCCGCCGCCACGACCTCGTGCTTGCACTCGGGGTGCACCAGCACGTTCACACCCGGTATCCGCTCGCGCACATCGTTGACCGAGTCCAGCGAGAAGCGGCCGTGCACCGAGCAGTGGCCGCGCCACAGGATCATCGTCGCGGCCCGCAGTTGCTCGGGGGTGAGCCCGCCGTTCGGCTTGTGCGGGTTGTAGACGACGCAGTCCTCCAGGGACATGCCCATGTCGCGGACCGCCGTATTGCGCCCGAGATGCTGATCGGGCAGGAACAGCACCTTCTGGCCCTGCTGGAACGCCCACTCCAGGGCCCGCTCGGCGTTGGACGAGGTGCAGATCGTGCCGCCGTGCTTGCCGGTGAACGCCTTGATGTCGGCCGAGGAGTTCATGTACGAGACGGGCACCGTCGCCTCCGCGACGCCCGCCTCGGTCAGCACCTCCCAGCACTCGGCGACCTGCTCGGCCGTGGCCATGTCGGCCATCGAGCAGCCGGCCGCCAGATCGGGGAGGACGACCTGCTGGGCCTCGGTGGTGAGGATGTCGGCGGACTCGGCCATGAAGTGCACACCGCAGAAGACGATGTACTCGGCGTCCGGCCGCGCGGCCGCGTCCCGGGCCAGCTTGAAGGAGTCACCGGTGACATCGGCGAACTCGATGACCTCGTCGCGCTGGTAGTGGTGACCGAGGACGAAGACCTTGTCCCCGAGCTTGTCCTTGGCCGCGCGGGCGCGTGCCACCAGGTCCGGGTCGGAGGGCGCCGGAAGGTCTCCCGGGCACTCCACGCCGCGCTCGCTGCGGGGGTCGGCCTCCCGGCCGAGAAGCAGCAGAGCGAGCGGGGTCGGCTGCACATCGAGGGGCTGGGCGGTGGTCACGTCACGCACCCTTCTTTCTTCGCTGGGAACCCTAATCGTCAGAATGACGCTATCTATCATAGCCGCTTCACGTCACTTTGACGAGAGGCATTGTGTCGATGTGACGCATTCCGGTGCGTCCACCCGTATGCGAGCATGAAGGGCAACAGGAGATAAGCGCTGAGCCCGGAATGAATCCGGGGCGCCGTTGGTTGGTTCCGACGGCAAGTAGTCCGTACGACCCGGGAGAGAAGCAGATGACCGTTCAGGACGAGACCACCGCGAGCGAGGGCATCATCCTGTCCGACGCCGCCGCGTCGAAGGTCAAGGGCCTGCTGGAGCAGGAGGGCCGCGACGACCTCGCGCTGCGCGTCGCCGTCCAGCCCGGCGGCTGCTCCGGCCTGCGCTACCAGCTCTTCTTCGACGAGCGCTCGCTCGACGGCGACGTCGTCAAGGACTTCGGCGGCGTCAAGGTCGTGACCGACCGCATGAGCGCCCCGTACCTGGGCGGTGCCTCGATCGACTTCGTCGACACCATCGAGAAGCAGGGCTTCACCATCGACAACCCGAACGCCACGGGCTCCTGCGCCTGCGGCGACTCCTTCAGCTGAGCCCCCGGCACGGCGGAAATCAGCGAAACGGAAGGGGGCGGGCCCACCGGGCCCGCCCCCTTCCGCATGTCCTGCCGCAGCTCTCGCGGTCCGCTCACTTCCGCAGCGGCACCGTCTCACCGGTGGACCCGTCCACGACCTTCCGGCCGTCCAGCGGCTCCTTCAGCGTCACCTTCCGGTCCAGCTGCTTGGCGATGAGGATGCAGGCCCGCCCCGGATGGGTCGGCTTGCTCTTGAGCTCCAGCGTCACCTGCTTCGAGGTCTCCTTCGCGGAGACCGAGTAGGTGTTGCAGACACCGCCCCAGAAGCGCAGCGCGAGGGTCTTGCCGTCCACGCTGTACGAGGTGATGTCATCCGGCTTGGAGGTCCGCTCGCCCTTGCCCGGCCGGGTCGACGGGGAGTGGCCCGGCTCCTCGGCCTTCTTGTCGGACTTCTTGATGAACTCCGGCTTCACCGCGGGGTAGGGCAGGGTGACCGCCACCCGGTTGGTCCCGGTCGGCTTGGTCTCGAAGATCCACGACGGCACCAGGGCCCGTCGGCCGTCCACCATGTGCGAGGCGAGGCCGAACGTCACCTTGCGCACGCTCACCTTGCCCGACGGGCCATTGCCCTTGGCCGACGTCGAGTTGAGCCGCTCCAGCGCCTGTCCCGCGCTGAGCAGCGGATAGGTGTCGTCCTCCTTGGGCTTGGCCAGCGTGCCGCTGCCGCCGACCAGCTGGCCGTCGGCGCCGACCTGCAGACTGGTCCCCCAGCCGTAGGTGGGCAGATCGCCCACCTTCGGATCGGCGTTCACCATCCGCACGGCGCCGTAGAGACCACTCGCGTCCAGCTTCGCGTCCGACAGCCCGAGCGCCTTGAGTACCGGCCCGGCGGCGCGCTCGGCCTTCTCCTCGGACACGGCCTTGTCGCGGCCCTCGGCGGCGCCGTTGTCACCACGCTTGTCGCCGTCGCGGTAGGACGGGCAGCTCTTGTCGGGCTTGTCCGTCCCATCGCCCTTGTCGGTCCGCTCGGCCTTCTTCGCGTCCGGCTTCCCGTCCGGGTGGACGCAGGACGTACCGCCCGGCGACCCATAGCGCGAGTACGACCAGTTACCCGGTCCGTTCTGGCTCACCCGCAGCGTCGGGCCGCTCGCGTCCGGGGTGCCGCCGACCTTCCAGTACCCGTGGTCGGCGCGGGGGCTGCCGGAGACGTCCAGCGCCTTCGCCAGCCGCGCCACATCGGCCTTGGTGACCTTCGGGTCGGTCAGATAGACCGGGGCCTCCTTCGGCCCGTCCGGCAGCTTGCCCGTGACGACGTAGCGGCCGCCGTGTGGATCGGGCTCACCGGGCGCGATGCCCTTGTCTCCGCCTCGCTCACCGCCCGGGGTGGCGTAGGCGTCCAGCGCGAGGGGCTTGGGTGCTCCGTCCTCGCCCGCCGCGCCCGGACCCCGGGTGCCGCCGTCCGCCGCGGTGGAGGCCCAGTAGGCGCCGCCACCTCCGGCGACCAGCACCGCGGCCGCCACCGAAACGACGGCCAGCGGCGAGCGCCGGCGCGGCCGGGGAGTGTCGTCGGGGGTCTGCGGGGTGTCGGTGTCCTCGGTGCTCACCGTTTCGCTCCTTTGGCTCCGCTCACGTTCTACGGTCCCATCCCTCGCGAGGAGATGCCGATGAGACGGAGCCGAGGCGCGCCCGGTTCCTTCAGTCGCCGTAGTCCGACATGCCGGCCAGCAGATCGGCCGATGCCGCGGGCACGCTGATCCCCCGGATGCGGGAGGGGGCGACCGGTGAAACATGCCTGGCGGGAGGCGATACGGTGACCGCCCAGTGCGGCGCCATCCGGGCACCGTCGCCGCGCAGCTCCTCCAGATACTCGGGCTCGATGGCTCCGGTGGCGGGAAGGGCGGGGCCGAGGTGCTGGGGCATGATGCCTCCTGGTCCATGGGGGTCGCCGACGCGTACCCCCGTCCACGCACCGTATTCAGCGGGTGTCGGTGAAGAAAGCCCTACTATTGGGTAGTTTCTTCCGTTCGTATGGACAGGGCTGAGCAGATAGCGTGAAGCGTCCGATCTCTCCGCCCCCGCAGGAGCGACTCCGTGCGTATTGCCGTAACCGGCTCCATCGCCACCGACCATCTGATGTCCTTCCCCGGCCGCTTCGCCGATCAGCTGGTCGCCGATCAGCTGCATACGGTCTCCCTCTCCTTCCTGGTGGACACCCTCGATGTCCGCCGTGGAGGAGTCGGCCCCAACATCTGTTTCGGCATGGGCGTGCTCGGCCTGAGCCCGATCCTGGTCGGCGCGGCCGGCGAGGACTTCGCCGACTACCGCGCCTGGCTGGACCGGCACGGCGTGGACACCGCGTCCGTCCGGATCTCCGAGGTCAAGCACACCGCGCGCTTCGTCTGCACCACCGACGCCGATCACAACCAGATCGCGTCCTTCTACACCGGTGCCATGAGCGAGGCCCGCCAGATCGAGCTGCAGCCGGTCGCGGAGCGCGCCGGCGGCCTCGACCTTGTGCTGATCAGCGCGGACGACCCGGAGGCCATGGTCCGCCACACCGAGGAGTGCCGCTCGCGCGGCATCCCCTTCGCCGCCGACCCCTCCCAGCAGCTCGCCCGCATGGAGGGGGAGGACATCCGGCTGCTGATCGGCGGCGCGGAGTACCTCTTCACCAATGAGTACGAGGCCGCGCTGATCGAGACCAAGACCGGCTGGACCGCGGAGCAGATCCTCTCCAAGGTCGGCACCCGGGTCACCACGCTGGGCGCGCAGGGCGTGCGCATCGACCGCGAGGGCGAGGAGCCCGTCGTCGTCGGCTGCCCGGAGGAGGACCAGAAGGCCGACCCGACCGGCGTCGGCGACGCCTTCCGTGCGGGCTTCCTCTCCGGTCTGTCCTGGAACCTCTCGCTCGAGCGTGCCGCCCAGGTGGGCTGCATGCTGGCGACGCTCGTCATCGAGACGGTCGGCACCCAGGAGTACGAGCTGCGCCGGGGCCACTTCATGGAGCGCTTCGCCAAGGCGTACGGCCATGAGGCGGCGGGCGAGATCGCGCCCCACCTGTCCTGAACCCCGCTGGGCGCCCAGGGGGCTCTCGCGCTCCCTGGGCCCCGCTATGGCTTCTGCGGATCCGCCGTAGCCCCCTGGGTCCCGCCCAGTTCCCCGCGGCTTCGCCGTAGCTTCCCACGGCTCCGCTGTAGTCCCCTGGGCCCGCCAGTGCCCAATGGGCCTGGGCCCGTCAGGGCCTGGGCCCGTCAGGGCCTGGGCCCGTCAGGGCCTAGGCGCGGCGGCGGACCCGGTAGGCCACGCCCCGGTCGGCCGTCCGCTCGCCCTCATAGGTCTGGCCCCGCATCTCGCACCAGGCCGGGATGTCCAGCCGGGCCGCCTCGTCGTCGGACAGCACCACCACCACACCGCCCACCGGCACCTCGCCGATCACCTTGGCCAGTTCGATCACCGGGATCGGGCACCGCTTGCCGAGCGAGTCGACCACCAGCGCGACCTCGGGCTCGGGCACGGGGTCCGGGTCCGGCGCGACGGCGGCCTGGGCAGGCTTCGGCGCACCCAGGCGCTCCCGCACCTGCGCCACCACCCCCGGCAGTACCTCCAGGAACCGGTCCACCTCCGCCTCGGCCGTACCGCGCGGAAGCGAGACCCGGACATTGCCCTCGGACAGCACCCCCATGGCCCGCAGCACATGGCTCGGGGTCAGCGTGGACGAGGTGCAGGAGGAGCCGGACGAGACCGAGAACTCCGCGCGGTCCAGCTCATGGAGAAGCGCCTCTCCGTCGACATAGAGACAGGAGAAGGTCACCAGGTGCGGCAGCCGCCGCTCCGGATCGCCGACCACCTCGACGTCTGGGACCAGCTCCGGCACCCGCGCCCGGATCCGGTCCACCAGCCCGCGCAGCCGCTCCGCCTCCGCGGCGGCCTCCGCCCGTACGGCCCGCAGCGACGCGGCCGCGGCGACGATGGCGGGGAGATTCTCGAACCCGGGGGAGCGGCCCGACTCGCGCTCGTCGGTGGGCGGGACCGTACGGAAGCGCACCCCCTTGCGTACCGCGAGCAGCCCCACCCCCGCAGGGCCGCCCCATTTGTGGGCACTTGCCGTCAAGGCCGACCAATTGCCCTCCGTGGGGCCCCAGCCGAGCGACTGCGCCGCGTCCACCAGCAGCGGTACGCCCGCCGCCGCGCACTCCTCGGCTGCCTCGGCCACCGGCTGCAGGGTGCCGACCTCATGGTTGGCGGACTGCAGACAGGCCAGGGCCACCCCGTCCGGGGCCTCCCGCAGGGCCGCCGCGTACGCACCCAGCGCGACCCGCCCCGTACGGTCCACCGGGACCTCGGTGAGCGTGCCGCCGTCCGCCTCGTGCGCGGCCGCCGCGTGCAGCACCGAGGAGTGCTCCACGGCGGAGACGACCAGATGGCGGCCCGCGCGCCGCCGGCCCGCGAGCGCCCCCGCGATCCCGTCGTGCACCGCGCGTGTCCCCGAAGGAGTGAAGACGAGCTCGTCCGGGCGGCACCCGACGGCCTCGGCCGCCGCCTCCCGCGCGGCGTCCAGCAGCAGCCGGGCCCGCCGCCCCTCCCGGTAGAGGCGCGAGGGGTCGGCCCACCCCTCGTCGAGTGCGGCGAGGAGCGCCTGCCGGGCGACGGGGTGCAGGGGAGCGGACGAGGCCGTGTCGAAGTAGGGCACATACGGAACGCTAGTCGCCGCAACCGGCAAACGGACGGGCGCGACCCGTGCGGGACCGGAGCCGGGGCCGCACCGCGAGGGGACCGGGAGCAGCACCGGGGCCGGGAGCCGGGGCTGCACCGGGACCGGAGCGAGGCCGTGCCGCGACCGGGAGCCGGGGCCGCACCGCGAGGGGACCGGGAGCAGCACCGGGGCCGGGAGCCGGGGTTGCACCGGAGCCGGGAGCCGGGGCTGCACCGGGGCCCGGAGGCGAGGCCGCACCGGGGCCCGGAGGCGAGGCCGCACCCGGACCGGGAGCCGAGGTTGCGCCGGGACCGGAGCGGGGTCGCGCCGCGGCCGGAGCCGAGGGTCGCACCGGCGCCCGAAGCCGGGGCCGGAGCAGGGGGTCGCACCCGGCCGGAGCCGGGCCCGCACCGGTGCCGAAGCCGGGGCCGGAGCAGGGGGCACACCCGGCGGCAGCCGGGCCCGCGGCCAGGGCCGGAGTTCGGGGTGGGGCCGGGCCGGAAAAGGCGGCCGGGGCCCGCGATTCCACCCCTTCGTGGAGCGCCCCGGCGCGTTGGGCACCCTCCCCGCGCGACCCCAAATGGCGTCCAGTAGGGTTTGGTCCGCATAAACATCCAAACCCCTGCCCGCACTGGGCCGGCGACCGACCAGAAGACGGCCGCGGCCGACCGCGCGGGCGAGACTCTCGGGAAGGCGCTACGTGAGTCCCAACGGCTCCGACCGCTCGTCGCGGCGCCCGGTGCGGCGGAAGCTGCTGCAGGCGCTGGCCGCGGGCTTGGTCCTGGCGACCGCCACCGGTTGCACATCAAAGGACTTCCCCCGCCTTGGAATGCCTACCCCCGTCACGGAGGAGGCGCCGCGGATCCTCTCTCTGTGGCAGGGCTCGTGGGCGGCGGCGCTCGCCACGGGCGTCCTGGTCTGGGGCCTGATCATCTGGGCGGTTATCTTCCACCGTCGCAGCAGGACCAAGATCGAGGTTCCCGCGCAGACCCGGTACAACATGCCGATCGAGGCGCTGTACACCGTGGTCCCGATCATCATCGTCTCGGTGCTGTTCTACTTCACCGCACGCGATGAGAACGCGCTCCTCAAGACCTCCAAGAAGCCCGACCACGTGGTCAACGTGGTGGGCTATCAGTGGAGCTGGGGCTTCAACTACATGGAGAACGTGGACGGGAGCACCGCCAGTCCGAAGCAGGAAGCCAAGGAGATCTCCTCGATCCCCCAGCGCATGCTCAACGCCGTCCCCAAGGGCGCCGAGGGCGTCTACGAGGCCGGCACCCCCGCTGAGCGGAACCCGCAGACCGGCAACCCGGGTCCGACCCTGTGGCTGCCGAAGGGCGAGTCGGTCCAGTTCATCCTGACGTCCCGCGATGTCATCCACTCGTTCTGGGTGGTCCCCTTCCTGATGAAGATGGACGTCATCCCGGGTCACACCAACCGTTTCGAGGTCACCCCGAACCGCGAGGGCACCTTCATGGGCAAGTGCGCCGAGCTGTGCGGCGTCGACCACTCCCGGATGCTCTTCAACGTCAAGGTCGTGTCGCCGGAGCGCTACCAGCAGCACCTCAAGGACCTGGCGAAGAAGGGCCAGACCGGCTACATCCCGGCGGGCATTGAGCAGACGGACGCCGCCAAGAACGCGGAGACCAAGATCCAGTGAGCATCCTCAACGAACCCCAGGGTGCCGGTACGACCGCCTCGCAAGAGCGGGAGATTCCGGTGCGTCGGAAGCAGCCGGGCAATGTCGTCGTCAAGTGGCTGACCACCACCGACCACAAGACGATCGGCACGCTCTACCTCGTCACGTCGTTCGCGTTCTTCTGCATCGGCGGGGTGATGGCGCTCTTCATGCGCGCCGAGCTGGCCCGTCCGGGCACGCAGATCATGTCGAACGAGCAGTTCAACCAGGCGTTCACCATGCATGGCACGATCATGCTGCTGATGTTCGCCACCCCGCTGTTCGCGGGCTTCACGAACTGGATCATGCCGCTGCAGATCGGTGCGCCCGATGTGGCGTTCCCGCGGCTGAACATGTTCGCGTACTGGCTGTATCTCTTCGGCTCGCTGATCGCGGTGGGCGGGTTCCTGACCCCGCAGGGCGCGGCCGACTTCGGCTGGTTCGCCTACTCCCCGCTGTCGGACGCGGTCCGTTCGCCGGGTGTGGGCGCGGACATGTGGATCATGGGTCTGGCCCTCTCCGGCTTCGGCACGATTCTCGGTGCGGTCAACTTCATCACCACGATCATCTGCATGCGCGCTCCGGGCATGACGATGTTCCGCATGCCGATCTTCACCTGGAACGTGCTGCTGACCGCGGTGCTGGTGCTGCTCGCCTTCCCGGTGCTGGCCGCCGCGCTGTTCGCCCTGGAGGCGGACCGTAAATTCGGGGCACATGTCTTCGACGCGGCCAATGGCGGCGCGTTGCTCTGGCAACACCTCTTCTGGTTCTTCGGCCATCCAGAGGTGTACATCATCGCGTTGCCGTTCTTCGGCATCATTTCCGAGGTCATTCCGGTCTTCTCCCGGAAGCCGATGTTCGGTTACATCTCCCTGATCGCCGCGACGATTTCGATCGCCGGTCTCTCGGTGACGGTGTGGGCCCACCACATGTATGTCACCGGCGGAGTGTTGTTGCCGTTCTTCTCGTTCATGACGTTCCTCATCGCGGTGCCGACCGGTATCAAGTTCTTCAACTGGATCGGCACGATGTGGAAGGGGTCGCTGAGCTTCGAGACCCCGATGCTCTGGGCGATCGGCTTCCTGATCACCTTCACCTTCGGTGGTCTGACCGGTGTGATCCTGGCGTCGCCGCCGATGGACTTCCACGTCTCCGACTCGTACTTCGTGGTGGCCCACTTCCACTACGTGGTCTTCGGCACCGTGGTCTTCGCGATGTTCGCCGGATTCCACTTCTGGTGGCCCAAGTTCACCGGCAAGATGCTGGACGAGCGGCTCGGAAAGATCACCTTCTGGACGCTGTTCGTGGGCTTCCACGGCACGTTCCTGGTGCAGCACTGGCTGGGCGCCGAGGGCATGCCCCGCCGGTACGCCGACTACCTGGCGGCCGACGGCATCACCACGCTGAACACCATCTCGACCATCAGCTCCTTCCTGCTGGGCCTGTCGATCCTGCCGTTCCTCTACAACGTCTGGAAGACCGCCAAGTACGGCAAGAAGGTCGAGGTCGACGACCCCTGGGGCTACGGACGTTCGCTGGAGTGGGCGACCTCCTGCCCGCCCCCGCGGCACAACTTCCTCACCCTGCCGCGGATCCGCTCCGAATCCCCGGCGTTCGACCTGCACCACCCGGAGATCGCGGCGCTCGACCAGCTCCAGAACCACGGTGCGCCCGACGAGGACAAGGCCCTCGCGGGTGGTAAGGAGGCCGGCAAGTGAAGGTCCAAGGCCGGATGTTCATCTGGCTGGCCGTCTTCATCCTCGTCATGGCGATCGTCTATGGCGTGTGGTCGAAGGAGCCGGCCGGTACCACCGCGCTCTTCCTGGCCTTCGGGCTGAGCATCATGATCGGCTACTACCTGGCCTTCACGGCGCGCCGGGTGGACGTCGGAGCACAGGACAACAAGGACGCGGATGTCGCGGACGACGCCGGCGAGCTGGGTTTCTTCTCCCCGCACAGCTGGCAGCCGCTCTCCCTGGCCGTCGGTGGCGCCCTGGCCTTCCTGGGCGTGATCTTCGGCTGGTGGCTGCTCTTCTTCTCGGCCCCGATCGTCATGATCGGTCTCTTCGGCTGGGTCTTCGAGTACTACCGCGGCGAGAACGCCAACCAGTAACCGGCCAGTCGGCTGACGCGACCGGCGAAACGAGCGGGGCCCGGACACCTCCCCAGGTGTCCGGGCCCCGCTCGGCGTTGCCGGCCGGGCGCCGGGCCATGGCCCCGACTGGGCCCGTCGGTTCACCCCGCTGCCTCACTCCGCGCGCCGTTCACGGACGCCGTTCTTACGTTGAGTCCATGAGCCACACACCTCGATCACTCCGAAGCCGGGCGGTGCTGACCTGCGCCCTGCTGGTGGCGCCGCTGATAGCGGGTGTGAGCGGATGCGCGGGATCTCCCGACCCCCTGTCCGCCAAGCCGTACGACGCCGCCGACCAGATCTCGTTCAGCGGTGACGGCGACGGCCGCAAGGCCGATCCGGACAAGCCGCTCGAAGTCACCGCCAAGGGCGACGACAGCCGGATCACGGATGTCACGGCCACCGACGCCGCGGGCCGCTACGTCCGCGGCGAGCTGGCCGACGACGGTAGGCACTGGCGCAGTACCGTGCCGCTGGCCGCCGGCGCCCACTACACGCTGAAGGTGTCCACAGAGGACTCCAACGGCGCTCCTGGCCGCCGTACGGTCGACTTCACCACCAGCTCCGCCCGCCGGCTGCTGAAGGTCACCTTCGGCCCCAAGGCGGGGGAGTACGGGGTGGGGCAGCCCATCACGGCCAAGCTGAGCCGGCCCGTCAAGGACCCCTCGGCCCGCGCCGTGATCGAGCGCGCCCTGAAGGTGGACTCACGGCCCGCCGTGGAGGGCGTCTGGCACTGGGTGGACAGCCGCAACCTGCACTACCGCCCGCAGGAGTTCTGGCCCGCCCACGCCACCATCACGGCCCACTCCAACCTCAAGGGCATCAGGATCGGCGGCGGGCTCTACGGCGGCGATGCCAAGTCGCTGCGGCTGACCACCGGCGACCGCCTGGAGGCCCTCACCGACTCCGGCACCCACCAGATGACGGTGAAGCGGAACGGAGTGCCGATCCGGACCATCCCGATCACCACCGGTATGCCCGGATTCGATACCCGGAACGGCATCAAGGTGGTGCTGGCCAAGGAATCCGCCGTACGGATGACGGGCGCCAGCATCGGGCTCGGCGCCGGCTCCTACGACCTGATGGTCTACTGGGCCGCCCGGGTGACCAAGAGCGGCGAATACGTCCACGCCGCGCCCTGGTCCACCGGTTCGCAGGGCTACGCCAACGTCAGCCACGGCTGCACGGGCATGAGCACGGCGAACGCCCAGTGGTTCTTCAACACCGTGCGCCTGGGTGACATCGTCCAGGTCGTACACAGCAACGGAGACGACATGGCGACGTTCGACAACGGCTACGGCGACTGGAACATGGCCTGGGCGGACTGGCGCAAGGGCAGCGCCGTCTCCGGCGGTCAGTCCGACGCCACGCCCGCCGACTCCGCCCGGCTCCGTCCCCAGGTCTGAGCAGGGGTGCGGACGGTGAGGTCAGGCGCCCACGGAGAGCCGCCGGCGGAGCAGCCCGGCCAGCGCGTCCGCCAGGGCCACCGGGTCCACCGGATGCGTGACCGCGGCCTCCGCGCGGCTCCAGGTGGCCAGCCAGGCGTCCTGCGGGCGGCCGATGAGCAGCAGCACCGGCGGGCACTGGAAGATCTCGTCCTTGATCTGCCGGCAGACGCCCATCCCGCCCGCGGGCGCCGTCTCACCGTCCAGCACACAGGCGTCGATGCCGCCCTCCTCCAGCGCCGAGAGAACGGCCGGGAAGGTGGCGCACTCCAGAAATTCCACCGGTGGCACATCGGCGGCGGGCCGCCGGCCGGCCGCGAGGCGCACCTGTTCGCGGGTGCTCGCGTCATCGCTGTAGACCAGCACCGTTGCGATCGGCCGCATCATGACCTCCGGGCGAAGTAAGTGATCTGCCGGGCTCCTGTGGCGGATGCTACTCCCGTACAGCCGTCCGGAGGAGGGGGCGTACGGATCTCTCCCTCCTTCGGGGGACTGTCCCGAAGGACCCCGACGAGCAGGGTCGATGCCCTCGCCACGGTCCTTGACACTCCGAACGGGACCCCCGGGAGTGAGCGCTGGATAAGCGACCGACATAATGTCGGTCGTGGCGACAGCAACAGCAGTAGAAACCGGGCACGCGCACCCGTCGGTCAACCGGCCGAACCTCACCAGCGTCGGAACCATCATCTGGCTGAGTTCCGAGCTGATGTTCTTCGCGGCCCTCTTCGCGATGTACTTCACCCTGCGATCGGTGACCGGAGCCGAGCACTGGAAGGAAATGGCGTCCGCGCTGAACTTCCCGTTCTCCGCGACGAACACCACGATCCTGGTGCTCTCCTCCCTCACCTGCCAGCTCGGCGTCTTCGCCGCCGAGCGCGGCGACGTGAAGAAGCTGCGCACCTGGTTCGTGATCACCTTCATCATGGGCGCGATCTTCATCGGCGGTCAGATCTTCGAATACACCGAGCTGGTCAAGAAGGACGGGCTCTCGCTCTCCTCCGACCCGTACGGCTCGGTGTTCTACCTGACCACCGGCTTCCACGGCATGCATGTGACGGGCGGCCTGATCGCCTTCCTGTTTGTCCTGGGCAGGACGTACGCGGCCAAGAGGTTCACCCACCAGCAGGCGACGGCGGCCATCGTCGTGTCCTACTACTGGCACTTCGTCGATGTCGTCTGGATCGGCCTCTTCGCCACGATCTACATGATCAAGTAAGCCGGTCACCGCACCGGAACCACGTCCTTAACAGCATCGACGCAGAAGATCCTGACACCGGGGTAATCCGTGAAAAAGCTCTCCGCACGACGGCGCCATCCGCTGGCTGCGCTCGTCGTCCTACTCTTCGCGCTGGCGGTCACTGGGGGGCTGTACGCCGCGTTTTCGCCGAGCGAGGCGAAGGCCGACGACAGCTCCGCCCAGTCCCTCGCCATCGAGGAGGGCAAGAAGCTCTATGCCGTCGGCTGCGCCAGCTGCCATGGCACGGGCGGTCAGGGGACCTCTGACGGCCCGAGCCTGGTCGGCGTCGGCTCCGCCGCCGTGGACTTCCAGGTCGGCACCGGCCGTATGCCCGCGCAGCAGCCGGGCGCCCAGGTGCCGAAGAAGAAGAAGATCTACTCGGACGCCGATACCGAGCAGCTCGCCGCCTACATCGCCTCGCTCGGTGCGGGTCCGGTGACGCCCACCAAGAGCGAGTACAGCCCGGACGGCGCGGACGTGGCGAAGGGCGGGGAGCTCTTCCGTACGAACTGCGCGCAGTGCCACAACTTCGCCGGCAAGGGTGGTGCCCTGACCAACGGCAAGTACGCACCGGGCCTCGAGGGGGTCAGCGCCAAGCATCTCTACGAGGCCATGCAGACCGGCCCGCAGAACATGCCCAACTTCCCCGACACCGTGATGCCGGCGAAGAACAAGCAGGACATCATCGCCTACCTCGACACGGTCAACAGCGACAAGAGCAAGACCCCCGGTGGCCTCGAGCTCGGCGGGCTCGGCCCGGTGAGTGAGGGTCTGTTCGGCTGGGTCTTCGGTATGGGCGCGATGATCGTCCTCACCATCTGGGTCGCCGCCCGGACCGCAAAGGCCAAGAAGTCATGAGTAGCCACGAGATTTCAGAAGCAGAAGACAAGCTGCCGGAAGAGCGAGGGGCCGAGAGCGCCGTAAGGCCGGTCGAGGACCCGTTCGCCGACCCGGGGCTGCCCCCGCACGAGCACCGTGTGCAGGACATCGACGAGCGGGCCGCGCGGCGCTCCGAGCGCACCGTCGCCCTGCTCTTCACGGTCTCGATGGTGGCCACGATCGCCTTCATCGCCGCGTATGTGGCGCTGCCGGTCGACAAGTACATCTACGTCTTCCCGATCGGGCACATCAGCGCGCTCAACTTCGCGCTCGGTGTGACGCTCGGCATCGCGCTGTTCTCCATCGGCGCGGGCGCGGTCCACTGGGCCCGCACCCTGATGTCCGATGAGGAGATCGCCGACGAGCGGCACCCCATCGAGGCCAGCCCCGAGGTGAAGTCCAAGGTCCTCGAGGATTTCGCCGCCGGCGCCAAGGAGTCCGGCTTCGGCCGGCGCAAGCTGGCCCGCAACACCCTCTTCGGCGCGCTCGCGCTGGTGCCGCTCTCCGGCGTCGTGCTGCTGCGCGATCTCGGTCCGCTGCCGGGCACCAAGCTGCGGCACACCAAGTGGGCCAAGGGCAAGCGGCTGATGAACTACAACACCATGCAGCCGCTGCGCCCCGAGGACATCTCCGTCGGTTCGCTCACCTTCGCCATGCCCGAGGGCATGAGCGAGGACCAGCACGACTTCCAGACGGAGATCGCCAAGGCGGCCCTGATGCTGGTCCGGCTGCAGCCGGAGAACATCAAGGACAAGCGCGAGCTGGACTGGTCGCACGAGGGCATCGTCGCGTTCTCCAAGATCTGCACCCACGTCGGCTGCCCGATCAACCTCTATGAGCAGCAGACGCACCACGTCCTGTGCCCCTGCCACCAGTCGACCTTCGACCTCTCCGACGGTGGCCGAGTGATCTTCGGTCCGGCCGGTCACGCGCTGCCGCAGCTGCGGATCAGGGCCAACGACCAGGGGTACCTCGAAGCCATGGGCGACTTCCCGGAGCCCGTCGGTCCTGCTTACTGGGAGCGCGGATGAGTACTACAAGCGACAGCGGTGCGCAGCAGCGCCGCGGCAAAGCGCCCGCGGGCGAGCGCGTCGCCGACTGGGCCGATGGCCGGCTGGGCATCTACGGCCTGGCCAAGGCCAATATGCGCAAGATCTTCCCGGACCACTGGTCCTTCATGCTGGGCGAGGTCTGCCTCTACAGCTTCATCATCATCATCCTCACGGGTGTGTATCTGACGCTGTTCTTCCATCCCAGCATGGAAGAGGTCACCTACCACGGCCCGTACGTCCCGATGCAGGGCGTCAAGATGTCCGAGGCGTTCGCCTCGACGCTCGACATCAGCTTCGAGGTGCGGGGCGGTCTGCTGATCCGGCAGATCCACCACTGGGCCGCGCTGGTCTTCCTGTGCGGCATGTTCACGCACATGATGCGCGTGTTCTTCACCGGTGCGTTCCGCAAGCCGCGTGAGATCAACTGGCTGTTCGGCTTCCTGCTGTTCTTCCTCGGCATGCTGACCGGCTTCACCGGCTACTCGCTCCCCGACGACCTGCTCTCCGGCACCGGTCTGCGGTTCATCGAGGGCGTGTTCCTGTCGATCCCGGTGGTCGGCACCTACATCTCGATGTTCGTCTTCGGCGGCGAGTTCCCCGGGATGGACCTCATCCCGAGGCTCTACCCGGTCCACGTCCTGCTGCTGCCGGGCATCATGCTCGGCCTGCTGGTGGCGCACCTGATCCTGGTCTTCTACCACAAGCACACGCAGTACCCCGGGGCCGGAAAGACCGAGAAGAACGTCGTCGGCATGCCCCTGCTGCCGGTCTACATGGCCAAGGCGGGCGGCTTCTTCTTCCTGGTCTTCGGTGTGATCGCGGTCCTCTCCGCGGTCGCGACCATCAACCCGGTGTGGACCATCGGTCCCTACCGGCCCGACCAGGTGTCCACCGGTGCCCAGCCCGACTGGTATATGGGCTTCGCCGAGGGTCTGGTCCGCGTGATGCCCGGCTGGGAGATCACCGCCTGGGGTCATACGCTCGTCCTGGGCGTGTTCATCCCGATCGTGCTCTTCCCGCTGGTCCTCTTCGCGATCGGGCTCTACCCGTTCATCGAGACCTGGATCACCGGCGACAAGCGCGAGCACCACATCCTGGACCGCCCGCGCAACGCCCCGACCCGTACGGCCTTCGGTGTCGCCTGGCTGACCGCGTACTTCGTGATGCTGATCGGTGGCGGTAACGACCTGTGGGCCACCCACTTCCACCTCTCGATCAACTCGATCACGTGGTTCGTGCGGATCGGCTTCTTCGCCGGCCCGGTCCTGGCGTTCATCGCCACCAAGCGGATCTGTCTCGGCCTCCAGCGGCGCGACCGCGACAAGGTGCTGCACGGCCGTGAGACCGGCATCATCAAGCGGCTGCCGCACGGTGAGTTCGTCGAGGTCCATGAGCCGCTCGCGCAGGAGCAGCTGCACATGCTGACCCAGCACGAGCAGCCCGAGCCCTACGAGATCGGCCCCGAGACCGACGAGAACGGGGTCAAGCGGAAGGTAACGCCCGCGCAGCGGGTCCGTTCGAAGCTCTCCAAGGGCTACTACGGCGAGGACAACGTCATTCCGAAGCCGACCCGCGAGGAGTACCACGAGATCACCAGCGGCCACGGCCACCACTGATCTCCGCCGTACCGCTCTCGCACGTCAGCTGACGCCACAGACCAGGGCCCCGGCCCGGACCACACGGTCCGGCCGGGGCCCTGGTCGTGCTGCCGATAGGCTGGCGGCGGGCCGCTGACGTGCGCGGCCCCTTCCCTGCCCACCCCCACGGATCCAGGAGCGGACCATGGACGTTGTGACCCCCGCCGGAGGCGACAGCACCGCGACGGCCCGCACCTGGCCGGACGTACTGAGCTCGCTGATCGCCGGCCGGGACCTCGACGCCGACGACACCGCGTGGGCCATGGACCGGATCATGCGGGGCGAGGCCACCGACGCCCAGATCGCCGGTTTCGCGATCGCGCTGCGCGCCAAGGGCGAGACGGTCTCCGAGGTGGCCGGGCTGGTGCGGGCCATGTACGAGCACGCCAAGGTGATCGAGGTGCCCGGGGCGACCGTGGACATCGTCGGCACCGGCGGCGACCGCGCCAGGACCGTCAATATCTCCACCATGTCCGCGCTGGTCGTCGCCGGTACCGGCGCGCGGGTCGTCAAGCACGGCAACCGCGCCTCTTCCTCCGCCAGCGGCGCCTCCGACGTGCTGGAGAAGCTCGGCGTCAACCTGGACATCACCCCGGAGCGGGTGGTCGAGGTCGCGGAGGAGGCGGGGATCACCTTCTGCTTCGCGGTGAAGTTCCACCCGTCGCTGCGGCATGTCGCCTCGGCCCGCCGCGAGCTGGGCGTCGCCACCCCGTTCAACCTGCTCGGCCCGCTGACCAACCCGGCGCGGGTGAAGTGCCAGGCGACCGGGGTCGCGGACGCCCGGATGGCGCCCATCATCGCCGGGGTGCTGGCCGAGCGGGGCTCCTCCGCGCTGGTCGTCCGCGGCGACGACGGGCTGGACGAGCTCACCGTGACCACGACCTCCCAGGTGTGGGAGGTCCGGGGCGGCGCCGTGCGCCAGGAGACCCTCGACCCGCGGGACGTGGGCATCGAGCGGGCCCCCATGGAGGCCCTGCGCGGCGCGGACGCCTCGTACAACGCCGATGTGGCCCGCCGGCTGCTGGCGGGCGAGCGGGGCCCGGTCCGGGACGCGGTGCTGCTGAACTCGGCGTCGGCGCTGGTGGCGCTCGAGCCGGAGCCGGGGGACAAGCCCCTGGCGGAGCGGATCGCGGCGGGTGTCGCGCGGGCCGCCGAGTCCATCGACTCGGGCGCGGCGCGCGACGTCCTGGAGCGGTGGGTACGGGCCACCCACGCCTAGGCGGAACCCTTACGGTGCCCATGTTCTGTCCGTGCCTTGTCCGGGATGCGGACAGGGTATGGGCGCCGTCGTACGGCATGGCATACTCCTGGCCAGGTCACGAGTGACAGCGACTACGGCCCCGGCCCGCTGTCCGGCAACCCTCCGTCCGTGGCGGGGTGCCCCGGGTGATGACCAGGCCGCCAGGCAGCGAGGCCGGCGGCAAGCGCGGACCCCTCGCACTAGGGGTCCTGGTGGTCGAGGGAGTTCTTCCGTGATGCAGCGAATGCGCTAGGGCCGAGCGGCCCGTTTCCCCTCCTGTGCTCCGTGCGGTGTGGCCGTGCGTCGAGCGACTTTCCGCGCCCTGACGGCCGGCTTACCGCCGTCTTTGTGCGCGTTACGCATTCTCACGCCTTCGACCCTCCCGGGAGACTTCGCCATGTCCGCGCGCCCTGCTGCCACCGCTTCCGCCGCCTCCGCTGCCGCTTCCGCCGATTCCTCCGTCGCCGCCTGTGAGCCGCTGCCCGTGCTGGGCAGCGATGTCCTGGTGCCCCTGGTCACCGGGGGCGAGGTGACCTACGCGGCGCTCGACTACGCCGCCAGCGCCCCCGCGCTGCGGCGGGTCTGGGACGACATCGCCGCCTACGCGCCCTACTACGGCAGCGTGCACCGCGGGGCGGGCTACCTCTCGCAGCTCTCCACCGACCTCTTCGAGAACAGCCGTAAGGACGTCGCCGCCTTCCTCGGCTGCCGCGAGGACGACCAGGTCGTCTTCACCCGCTCCACCACCGATTCGCTCAACCTTCTGGCCGCCGTGGCGCCGCGGGGCACCGAGGTCTTCGTCTTCGAGACCGAGCACCACGCCTCGCTGCTGCCGTGGGAGCAGCGGGAGGACGTCACCGTCCGCTACCTCAGCGCCCCGCGCTCCCCGCGGCAGGCGGTGGAGACGCTGGAGAAGGCGCTCGCGGGGCGCGCCGAGGGCCCGGCGTTGGTCTGTGTGACCGGCGCGTCCAATGTGACCGGTGAGCTGTGGCCGGTGCGGGAGCTGGCCGCGGCCGCGCACGCACACGGCGCCCGTATCGTCCTGGACGCCGCGCAGCTCGCCCCCCACCACCCCGTGGACATCGCGGAGGCGGACGTCGACTGGGTGGCCTTCTCCGGGCACAAGCTGTACGCCCCCTTCGGCGCCGGTGTGCTGGCCGGGCGCGCGGACTGGCTGCGGGCGGCCCAGCCGTATCTGGCGGGCGGTGGTGCCAGCCGTAAGGTGACGCGCAGGGACGACGGGGGCGTCGACGTCGAGTGGCACACCACCGCCGCCCGGCACGAGGCGGGCTCGCCGAACGTCATCGGCGTCTACGCGATCGCGTCGGCGTGCAGGGCGCTGGCCGAGGCCGGTTTCGAGGGCCTGGTCGCCCGTGAGCGGGAGCTGATCGAGAAGGTGCGGGCGGGGCTGGCCGAGGTGCCCGAGGTGCGGGTGCTCTCGCTGTTCGGCGACGACGCCCCCCGGGTCGGCGTGCTGTCGTTCGTGGTGGAGGGCTGGAACAGCTCCCACTTCGCGGCGGCGCTCTCCGCGGAGTACGGCATCGGCGTACGCGACGGGCTCTTCTGCGCGCATCCGCTGGTCCGCACCCTGCTGGACAGCGAGCCCGACGAGCCGGGCGAATGCGGCGCGCCGGAGGCCGCGCCGGGGGAGCGTTCGCTGAACGCGATCCGGGTCAGCTTCGGGGCGGGCACCCCGGACGAGCATGTCGAGCGGTTCGTGGGCGCCGTGAAGGAGCTGGTGCGCGAGGGTGCCCGGTGGAGCTACCGCACCGAGGACGGCCGCTGCGTCCCGGACCGCGGCTGAGCCCCTGGGCCCGGAGGCGGCGGGGCTGAGGGAGCCGCTGGGCCCCGGGGGTGCCGGGGCCGAAGCGCCGAGGGCGTGGCGCTAGGGCCCTTCTGGCGGATCTCCGTGGGAAGGACCCTAGCCGTCCAGGCCGATCGCGAACGCCGCCTCGAGGTCGTGCTGCGAGTACGTCCGGAAGGCGATGTGCGTCTCGGTCGAGGCCACCCCCGGCAGCTTGCTGATCTGGCCGGTGATGATGTCCGCGAGGTCGTCGTGCCGGGCCACCCGGACCATCGCGATCAGATCGTGTGCGCCGGTGACCGAGTAGACCTCGCTCACGTTCTCCAGCGCGGCGATCTTCTCGGCGGTCTCCGGAATCCGGTCCACGCTGGTCTTGATGAGCACGATCGAAGTGATCACGGCTGGCTTTCTCCCTCACTGGCCCTGGCTGCGCCGCCCACTCTAGTCGTCCGCCCGAACCGGCCCCACGCGTAGAGAAAGCCGAGGGTGAAGCCCACGAGATGGGCGAGATAGGCGACGCCGGGGCGGTCGTCGGCCTGCCGGGCGGCCAGCCACTGGAGGGCCACCCAGAAGATCAGCACCGCCCAGGCCGGGAAGCGCAGCGGCAGAAAGAACAGAAACGGAAAGAGACTGGTCACCCTGGCCCGGGGAAACAGCCACAAGAAGGCGCCGAGCACCCCGGAAATAGACCCGGAGGCGCCCACCAGGGTCTGGGCGGAGTCGGCGTGCGCGGCGGCGTAGCCGAGCAGCGCCAGATAGCCCGTGACCAGGTAGAAGACGGCGAACTGGACCCGTCCCATCCGCTCCTCGGTCATCGCCCCGAAGACGTAGAGAAACAGCATGTTGCCGAGCAAATGCAGCCAGTTTCCGTGCACGAACAGCGCGGTCAGCGGGGCGAGCGGCTGATCGGGGGCGCCGCTCCACAGGGCGCTGGGCACCACTCCCCAGCGCTCGAAGTATGTGGACTGGGCCTCCACCAGCCGCCCGCCCGTGCCATAGCCGGGGTTGAGCCCCGAGGCCGGTCCGATGACGAAGAGCAGGCAGCAGCTGACGATCAGGCCGTATGTCACCCACGGGCGGCCGGGCCCCGCCATCCAGGGGCGGTCGCGCCCCGACGACGTCTCGATCATGGTCAGATCATTCCGTACCGGGTGCAACCTCCACAGAGCGCCTCGCCGCGCTCCTGCCCGGGACGCGGGCGGGACGGGCCCGGCGCGGGGCAAGGCTCAGGCCGTAGGGTTACAGGACGCCGCCGACGAGCCGAGAAGCGAGGACCCGCAATCATGGCCGTGCCCCTGCCGACCGCCCAGACCCGCTGGCGTTGCACACTGTGCGGCAACCTCACCCGGTTCGATGTGACCCGCTCGACCAGAGCCGTGGAGTATGTGCATCTCGACTTGGCCGGGGAACCCAGTGTCGAGGAACGCGAGGTGCTCAGTGAGACCATTGAGTCAGTGCGCTGTCGCTGGTGCAACGCGGTCGACCAGGTTGAACTCGTGGACCGTCCGAGCACCGGCCTGAGCGCCTGAGAACGGAGCGATGACAGGTGGTGGAGCGGACCGGTGACCCCGGGGCGGCCGGTGACGCCGAGGGCGTCACCGAGGCGCTGGACCGCCCGCTGCCGGAAGGAGTGCGGCGGCGGGTGGTGGCGCTGGTCGCGGACGCCTTCGGCGGCCTGACGGTCACCGAGCTGCCCGCCCAGCTGCGGCAGTACGCCCGTTTCACCCCGACCCGCCGCGCCAAGTTCGCGGGCAACGCGATGGCCGCCGCGGTGGAGAGCGACCCCGTCTTCCGGCAGCGGATCGCGGGACGGCTGCGGGAGACGCAGCGGGAGCTGGCCGACGCCATCGAGGGCGGATCGCCGCCCGCCGCGGCCGATCCGGTGGATGTGGCGGCGGTGGCGTATGTGCTGCGGCCGGTGGGCTGGGTCAAGCTGGTCGAGGCGGCGGGCGAGGAGGCCCAGCGGGCCTCCGCCGAGCGGGCCGGTGAGGAGGCGGCGCGCGAGCTGCAGCGGCTGCGCGACGAACTCGCCGAGGCCAAGGCGGCCACCAAGCATGAGACGGAGCGGACGCGCACCGAGTTGGAGGCCGCCCGCAAGGAGAACGACGGGCTGCAGCGCAAGCTGCGCAGCGCGCAGAGCGATGTGCGGCGGGGTGCGGCCGCGGTGCGCAAGGCCGAGGCAGAGCTGGAGTCCGTACGGGCGGAGGCGGCGGCCCGTCAGGCCACCGCGGACAGCGAGGCACGGCGGCTGCGGGCCCGGCTAGCGGAGGCGGAGTCGGCGCTGGAGGCCAGCCGGCGGGCGGTGCGCGAGGGGCGCAGCGTGGAGGACATGCGGCTGCGGCTGCTGCTGGACACGGTGCTGGACGCGGCCCAGGGGCTGCGGCGCGAACTGGCCCTGCCGCCCGCGTCGATGCGCCCGGCGGACACGGTGGACGCCGTGGAGCCGGGGAAGATGACACCGAAGGACATAGCGACCAGGGCGCTGTCGGAGATGGACCCGGCCCTGCTGGACCAGCTGCTCGCGCTGCCGCAGGCGCATCTGGTGGTGGACGGCTACAACGTCACCAAGACCGGCTATCCCACGATGCCGTTGGAGAAGCAGCGGCTGCGGCTGCTGGGCGGTCTCGCGGTGCTCGCGGCCCAGACGGGCGCGGAGATGACCTGTGTCTTCGACGGGGCCGAGCTGGCCGCGCCGGTGCTGCTCGCGCCGCCGCGCGGGGTGCGGGTGCTGTTCAGCAAGCCGGGGGTGACGGCGGACGAATTGATCCGCCAGATCGTACGGGCGGAGCCGCCGGGCCGGCCGGTGGTGGTGGTGTCCACCGACCGCGAGGTGGCCGACGGGGTGGCGCGCGCCGGAGCGCGCCCCGTGGCATCCGCGTTGCTGCTGAAGCGACTTGCCCGTACCTGAGGCGTCGTAGCCCATATCTCCGTTATTCCCGTATCCCCGGATTCCGTGTTTCTGGGACCCGTGTGGTGTCAGCGGAGCGTCAATCGACCATCACTGCCCGTGTGACATTCGTAAAAGATGCGCTTCCGGAGCGACTTTTTTGCCGTTGGGATTTGAACGGATCACGGAGGGGTCACTAAGGTCGGCTCGAACCTTCGCGCGGTTGATCACCCATCCGGGGTGACAGCGGAGGTACCGCCGAGTCCGCGCCCTGTCGCGGAGCCGGGGCTTCACAACCCCACCAACTCCCGGTAGGCGGCTGGAGGAAGAAGGAGCTCGCCTTCGTGGCGTCCCACCGTCGACCCAAGCAGCCGAGCCGCACTCGGGTAACCGTCCTTACCGCGACCGCGGCAGCCGCCGTCGCTCTCACTTCCCAGGCCGCCCAGGCCGCTCCGAAGCAGGACAAGAAGGACGTCAAGGAGCAGGTCGACAAGCTCTACGAAGAGGCGGAGCAGGCGACCGAGAAGTACAACGGCGCCAAGGAGAAGCAGCAGAAGCTGGAGAAGCAGGTCGGCGATCTGCAGGACAAGGTGGCGCGCGGCCAGGAGGACCTGAACAAGCTGCGCAACGGCCTGGGTTCGATGGCCACCGCCCAGTACCGCTCCGGCGGCATCGATCCCTCGGTGCAGCTCCTCCTCTCCTCCGACCCGGACACCTACCTCGAGAAGGCGTCCACCCTCAGCCAGTTGAGCGGCAAGCAGGCCGAGTCCCTGCGGAAGATCGCCGACAAGCAGCGCACCCTCAAGCAGCAGCGCGAGGAGGCGTCCACCAAGCTGCAGGACCTGGCGGACACCCGTAAGGCGCTCGGCAAGAAGAAGGACGAGATCCAGGGCAAGCTGTCCAAGGCCCGGAACCTTCTCAACACTCTGACCGCCAAGGAGCGCGCCAAGATCGCGGCCCAGGACGCGGAGCGCGCCAACCGCTCCAGCAGCCGGGTCGACCTGGGCAACGAGGTGCCCGAGTCGGGGCGTGCCGCTGCCGCGCTCGCCGCCGCCAAGACGAAGATCGGCCTCCCGTACGTCTGGGGCGCGACCGGTCCGTCCTCCTTCGACTGCTCCGGACTCACCGGCTGGGCCTACCAGCAGGCCGGGGTGCAGCTCCCGCGCATCTCCCAGGACCAGGCGAACGCCGGCAGCCGCATCGGCCGCGGTGAGCTCAAGCCGGGCGACCTGGTGCTCTTCTACGGCGACCTGCACCACATAGGTCTCTACGCGGGCAACGGCCAGGTGCTGCACGCGCCCAAGCCCGGTGCCGGTGTGCGCTACGAGTCGATGGACAACATGCCGTTCCAGTTCGGTGTCCGGGTCTGATCCGGAAGACCTGATCAGGAACTGGAAAACGGGTCTCAAACCGCCCCAAGAGCCATCCTTTCGGGCGAATCTCCAGCGCGCTCGCTGATCCCCCGCCCCGCCGGTGACCTGCGTCACTCGGCGGGGCGTCAGTGTCTCCGCACACCACGGCCGTTGGACCGTGGGTAGCCCCACGGCTACTGTCTGCCCGCAGTTCTCAGCCCGACACTGCGGAAGGGAGTGCGGCTACCCATGGCGTCCTGTCGTCGCGTCGCGAAACCCGGGTCCGGCCGGGCCGCCGTCTGGACCGCCGCCTCGGCGGCCGCGGTGGCCTCCGCCGCCGCGCTGTCCGCCGTGGCGGCCGGTGCCGAACCGCATGACCCGGCGGGCCGTCCGGCCGCCCGGTCCGCCGGCGACCGCATCGCCACGCTCTACGCCCAGGCGGAGCGGGCCACCGAGCGCTACAACGCGGCGGCGACGCGCACCCAGGCCCTGCGCCGCGAGGTCGAACGGATCCAGGACCGGGTCGCCCGGGGCCAAGGGCGGGTCAACCGCATGCGGGTGGCGCTCGGCGCCCTCGCGGGCGGGCAGTACCGCACCGGCGGGATCGATCCGGGCCTCGCCCTGCTCCTCTCCGGCGACCCGGTCCAGTACCTCGACAGAGCCGCCACCCTGGAGCGGATCACCAGCCGCCAGGCCGCACAGCTACGGGTGGTGCAGAGCGCCCAGCGCACACTGCGGCAGGAGCGCGCGGAGGCCGCGGCCAAGCTGGTGAAGCTGGAGCACAGCCGCCGGGCCGTGGCCCGCCACAAGCGGGCGGTCCAGCACCGGTTGGCCACCGCGCGGCGGCTGGTGAACGCGCTGCCGCCCAGGGAGCGGGAGACCTATGGGCAGCACCGCGCCTCGCGGGCGGGCGGACGGGAGCCCGGCGCCCTCGCAGGGCTGCCGCCGGGCACCCTCTCGGGTTCCGGTATCGGAACCGGCCCCGGTGAGCTCCCCGGTGGCCGCATCGGCGGGCGGCATGCCGCGCCGTTCTCGGGGCGGGCCGCCGCGGCGTTCGGCGCGGCACGGGCGGCCCTCGGGCTGCCGTACGCATGGGGCCACGCCGGTCCCACCGCCTTCGACTGCTCCGGGCTGACCCAATGGGCCTACGCCCACGCCGGAGTGGCCATTCCGCGCACCTCACAGGCCCAGGCGCACGCCGGGCAGCCGGTGCCGCTGTCCCAGGCCCGCCCCGGCGATCTGGTGGTCTACCGCTCCGACGCCAGCCATGTCGCCATGTACGCGGGCAACGGACAGGTGATCCACGCCCCCTACCCCGGGGCGCGGGTCCGCTACGACCCCGTGGGCATGTTGCCGATCTCTTCCATCACTCGCGTCTGAAGCCGGCGCTCGGGCTCGTACGATCTAAGACGTGGCGGGTCGGTGGAGATCGGGCGGATGGCGGGCGCTGTTGTGCCTGCCGCTGGTGGGCACGTTCACCCTGACCGCGCTGGGCGGCTGCGCCCCCGCCCCCGCGCCCGACGACCCCGAGGGGCGCGACGGCCGGGCCGTGCAGCGCCTGCTGGACCAGCGGGCCGCGGCGGTCCGGGAGCGGGACGCGGACGCCTTCCTCGCCACCGTGGACCGCGGCTCCGCCCGCTATGTGGCCGAGCAGCGGCGGGTGTTCCGGCAGATGTCCGCCGTACCGCTGCGCTCCTGGACCTACCGGCTGGTGCGCACCGGCGGTTTCACCCCCGCGCCGGTCGGCGGGCACAGCCTCGCCGCACAGGTCGAACTCCGGTACCGGCTGGCGGGATACGACACCGCGCCGGTCGTCTCCGCCCAGTACCTGACCCTCGCCCGGCGCGACGGGCGGTGGTACGTCGCCTCCGACGACGGCGTGGTGGACGGCAAGCGCGGTACGGAACAGCTCTGGGACCAGGGCACGGTCGACGTCGTCCGCGGCGCCCACAGCCTCGTCCTGGGCGTCGGCCAGGACCGGCGGGTGCTGCGCGCGGTCGCCGGTATCGCGGACCGGGCGGTGCCCGTCCTCGGCCGGGTCTGGCCCCATGAGTGGGCCGGACGCGTCGTGGTCGAGGTCCCCGACTCCCTGGACCGGATGGCCGCCCTGCTCGGCGCCTCCGCGGACGGCTACCGCGGGATCGCCGCCGTCACCACGGGCGAGGTCGGCGGGGCCGGTGACGAGGCGCCCGCCGACCGGGTGATCGTCAACCCCGAGGCGTACCAGGTCCTCGGCGACTTCGGCCGGCGCGTCGTGATCACCCATGAGACGGCCCATGTCGCCACCCGCACCGCCACCAGCGTCTCCACCCCGCTGTGGCTCTCCGAGGGCTTCGCCGACTGGGTGGGCTACCGCACTCCCGGCCGCACCCCCCGCCAGGTCGCCCCCGAACTCACCGACGCCGTCGTCGCCGGGCGGCTGCCCACCTCGCTGCCGCGCGACGACGACTTCCGCTTCGGCAGCGACCCCGACCGCCTCTCCCGCGCCTATGAACAGGGCTGGCTCGCCTGCCGCCTGATCGCGGACCGGTGGGGCGAGCGGAAGCTGGTCGACTTCTACCGCGCGGTGGGCCGGGCGCCCGAGCGCGCGGGCGCGGTGGAGTCGGCGCTGCGGAAGGTGCTGGGGGTGAGCCTGACGGAGTTCACGGCGCTGTGGCAGAAGTACGTGGCGACCGAGCTGGGCTGAGCGCCGCCCTGGCCCCCGGCGCCGGTGGGCCGGAGCGGGCGCGCCGCGGCACCCGGTACTGTCGGCCACGATGGACAAGACCCTGCTCGTGACCAACGACTTTCCGCCCCGCCCCGGCGGCATCCAGGCGTTTCTGCACAACATCGCGCTGCGCCTCGACCCGGACCGGATCGTCGTCTACGCCTCCACGTGGAAGCGCGGCCAGGAGGGCGCCGAGGCCACCGCCCGCTTCGACGCCGAGCAGCCGTACCAGGTCGTCCGGGACCGGACGACCATGCTGCTGCCCACCCCGAGGGTCACCCGCCGCGCGACCGCGCTGCTGCGGGAGCACGGCTGCACCGCGGTGTGGTTCGGCGCCGCCGCGCCGCTCGGGCTGATGGCCCCCGCGCTGCGCGCGGCGGGGGCGCGGCGGCTGGTGGCCACGACCCACGGCCACGAGGCGGCCTGGGCGCAGTTGCCCGCCGCACGGCGGCTGCTGCGGCGGATCGGCGGGTCCACGGACACCATCACCTATCTCGGTGAGTACACCCGCTCCCGTATCGCCGCCGCGCTCGACCCCCGGGACGCCGCCCGGATGGTGCAACTGCCGCCCGGTGTGGACGAGAAGACCTTCCACCCCGGCTCGGGCGGCGACGAGATCCGGGCCCGCCTCGGCCTCGCCGAGCGGCCCGTCGTGGTGTGCGTCTCCCGGCTGGTGCCGCGCAAGGGGCAGGACACGCTGATCCGGGCCATGCCGCGGATCCTGAAGCGGGTGCCGGACGCGGTGCTGCTGATCGTCGGCGGCGGGCCGTACGCGAAGGACCTGCGCCGGCTCGCGGAGACCGAGGGCGTGGCCGACTCCGTACGGTTCACCGGCCCCGTGCCCTGGGAGGAGCTGCCCGCCCACTACGGCGCGGGCGACGTCTTCGCCATGCCCTGCCGCACCCGCCGCGGCGGGCTGGACGTCGAGGGCCTCGGCATCGTCTATCTGGAGGCGTCCGCGACCGGTCTGCCGGTCGTCGCCGGGGACTCGGGCGGGGCGCCGGACGCGGTGCTGGACGGGGAGACCGGGTGGGTCGTCCGGGGCGGCTCCGCCGAGCAGAGCGCTGAGCGCGTCGTGACCCTGCTGGAGGACGCCGAGCTGCGCCGCCGCATGGGCGAGCGGGGCCGCGCCTGGGTGGAGGAGCGCTGGCGCTGGGATCTGCTGGCCGACCGCCTGAAGTCGCTGCTGTGACGGTCCCCGACGCCGGGCCGTGACGGTCCCCGACGTCGGGCCGTGGCGGTCCCTGAGGTCGCTGTTGTGACGGTCCGGGCCCGGGGCATCGGCCCGGGCCCCGCCGTCGTCAGCCGCGGTAGATGGCCTCGATCTCGGACGCGAAGTCCTTCGCCACCACGTTCCGCTTCAGCTTCAGCGAGGGCGTCACATGCCCGGAGTCCTCGGTGAACTGCGTCGCCAGGACGCGGAACTTGCGCACCGACTCCGCCTTGGACACCGCCGCGTTGCCGTCCTCCACCGCCTGCTGGATCTCGGCCAGCAGCTCGGGGTCCTCGCGCAGCTCGGCCACCGTCACACCCTCGGGCTTGCCGTGCTCGGCCGCCCAGCGCGGCAGGAACTCCTCGTCCACCGTGATCAGCGCGCCCACGAAGGGACGGCCGTCGCCGACGACCATGCACTCGGCGACCAGGGCATGGGCGCGGATCCGGTCCTCGATCACCGCCGGGGCGACGTTCTTGCCGCCCGCGGTGACGATGATCTCCTTCTTGCGGCCGGTGATGGTGAGGTAGCCGTCCTCGTCGAGCGTGCCCACGTCCCCGGTGTGGAACCAGCCGTCCGACAACGCGTCGGCCGTGGCCGTCTCGTTGTTCCAGTACTCGGTGAAGAGGTGCTCGCCGTGCAGCAGCACCTCGCCGTCGTCGGCGATGCGCACCACCGTGCCCGGCATCGGCTGCCCGACCGAGCCGATCTTCTGCCGGTCCCAGGGGTTGAAGGTGGTCGCCGCGCAGGACTCCGTCAGGCCGTACCCCTCCAGTACCGTGAAGCCGATGCCCCGGTAGAAGTGGCCCAGCCGCGCGCCCAGCGGCGCCCCGCCGGAGATGGCGTGGGTGGCCCGGCCGCCCAGCACGGCGCGCAGCTTGCTGTAGACCAGCCGGTCGAAGACCTTGTGCTTGAACCGGAGCCCGAAGGACGGTCCGCCCGGGGCGTCCAGCGCCTGGCTGTACTCGATGGCGGTGTCGGCCGCCTTGTCGAAGATCTTGCCCTTGCCCTCGGACTGGGCCTTCGCCCGCGCCGAGTTGTAGACCTTCTCGAAGACGCGCGGCACGCCCAGCACCAAGGTGGGCCGGAACGCGGCGAGTTCGTCGGTCAGGGACTTCACATCCGGCACATGGCCGAGCTTGATCGGCGCCAGCACCGCCGCGATCTCCACCAGCCGCCCGAAGACATGGGCCTCGGGGAGGAACAGCAGCACCGACGACTCACCGGTGTTGAAGATCGGCTTGAGCCGTGCCACCGCGTTGCCGCATTCGGCGAAGAAGCTGCGGTGCGAGAGCACACAGCCCTTGGGGCGGCCCGTGGTGCCGGAGGTGTAGACGATGGTGGCGGGGGAGTCGGCGTTGGCGATCGAGGAGCGCTCGTCCACCTTCTCCTCGGGCACGTCCGCGCCCAGCTTCCGCAGCGTCTCGATGGCATCGCCTTCGATCCGCCAGACATGCTTCAGGGTGGGCAGGCTGTCCCGGATGGCCTCGACGGCGGCCTCGTGGACCCCGGTCTCGACCAGCGCGGCCACCGCGCCCGAATCGCTGAGGATCCACTGGATCTGCTCCGGTGAACTCGTCTCGTACACCGGCACGGTGACCCCGCCGGCGCTCCAGATGGCGAAGTCCAGCAGTGTCCATTCGTAGCGGGTCCGCGACATCAGGCCGACCCGGTCGCCCGGCTCGACCCCGGCCGCGATCAGGCCCTTGGCGGCGGCCCGCACTTCGGCCAGGAACGCGGTCGCGGTCACGTCCTCCCATTGGCCGTCGACCTTGCGGCCGACCACGGCGACATCGGGATGCTGTGCGGCATTGCGGCGGATGAGATCCGTCAGATTGCCGTCGGCCGGAACCTCGTACAGGGCCGGAAGGCTGAACTCGCGCAAGACTGCTGCTCCTCGTGGGGCGCCGGCGCCGCTACAGGGCATGGGGGGTGGTGGACGGCCCGGACGTTACCCATCGGTACGCTTCCGGGATAGGGGTTCCTGCCCAGATGTTTGATGCGTCACACACCGCCTTCATGCTGCCCGCAGACTAGTCGACGGACGCCGCGGCCGCTAAGGAACCGCAGGTGGACGCGGGTCGCTGCAGGCAGAACACCTTACGGGCACGGGCCCTTTCGTCTTAGGGTGACATGCATGCGAGTCCACGTGGTGAGTGACGTGCACGGCAACAGTGAGGACCTCGAGAAGGCCGGTGCCGGGGCGGACGCCCTGATCTGCCTCGGCGACCTCGTGCTCTTCCTCGACTACGCCGATCACACCCGTGGCATCTTCCCCGATCTCTTCGGGGTCGAGAACGCCGACCGCCTCGTCGAGCTGCGCACCGCCCGCCGGTTCGAGGAGGCCCGGGTGTTCGGCGACCGGCTGTGGGCGGGGATCGACCGCCACACGGCGATAGAGTCCGCGATCCGCCGCCAGTACGCCGCGCTCTTCGCCGCGTTCCCCACTCCGACGTACGCCACCTACGGAAATGTCGACATGCCGTCACTGTGGCCGGAGTACGCCCAGTCCGGTACCACCGTCCTCGACGGCGAGCGCGCCGAGATCGGCGGGCTGGTCTTCGGTTTCGTGGGCGGCGGGCTGCGCACCCCGATGCGCACCCCCTACGAGGTTGACGACGAGACCTACGCGGCGAAGATCGCGGCGCTCGGCGAGGTGGATGTGCTCTGTACCCACATCCCGCCGGAGGTGCCCGACCTCTGCTACGACACCGTCGCCCGCCGCTTCGAGCGCGGCAGCACCGCCCTTCTAGAGGCGATCCACACCGTCCGTCCCAAGTACGCCCTCTTCGGCCATGTCCATCAGCCGCTCGTCCGCCGTATGCGGATCGGCGCCACCGAGTGCGTCAATGTCGGACACTTCGCCTCTTCCGGCACCCCCTGGGCCCTGGAGTGGTGACGCGCGCGCGGTAGCCTTCAGCGGCAGAGAGCTCATGCGGCGGACCGGTACGGAGGAGCCACGGCGATGGCGGAACACACCAGCTCGAGCATCACGATCGAGGCGGCCCCGGCCGACGTGATGGAGGTGATCGCCGACTTCGACCGTTACCCGGAGTGGTCCGGTGAGGTGAAGGAGGCCGACATCCTCACCAAGGACGACCGGGGGCGCGCCGAGCAGGTGCGGATGCTGCTCGACGCCGGGGCGATCAAGGACGACTACACCCTCCAGTACAGCTGGACCGGAGACGACCAGGTCAACTGGTCCCTGGTCAAGTCCCAGATGCTGCGCACCCTTGACGGCTCCTACCGGCTGTCGGCGCGCGACGGCGGCAAGAGCACCGAGGTGACCTACCAGCTCACGGTCGACGTCAAGATCCCCATGCTGGGCATGATCAAGCGCAAGGCCGAGAAGGTCATCATCGACCGTGCGCTCGCGGGCCTGAAGAAGCGCGTCGAGAGCGCCTGACCCGGGCGGACCACCCCGGGCCCCGACGGTGTCCGGGGTGGTCCGCGGCGCGGGGTACGCTCCGGCCGGGCGGATCATCCAACCCGCGCCGCGCATCTGACGCACCACCCTGCCGGAGGCTCCCTTCATGCGTACGGTCCTCGTCACCGGTACCGGCGGCGCGGGCCGCACCACCGTGGCCGCCGCGACCGCCCTCGCCGCCGCCCGTGAGGGGCAGCGGACGCTGCTGCTCACCGCCGACCCGGACGGCACCCCCGAGGCGCTGCTCGGCATCCGCGCGCTGCGGTCCGCCCCCGGGCGGTCGGCGGACCGGCTGCCGTGGTCCGTACCCGTCGAGCTCGCCCCCGGGGTGTGGGCCGCGCGGATCATCACGGACGAGTGGTTCCGTAGTGAGCTCACCGCCCTGCAGGACCGCGGCCACGGCCTGCTCGACCTGCTCGGCGCGACCCCGCTGGACGGCGAGGAGCTGACCCCCCTCCCCGGGGTGGAGTCCCTCGCGCTGCTGCGCGCCCTGCGTGCCGCCCAGACCGCCCCGCCCGGCACCGGCTGGGACGTCCTCGTCGTCGACATGCCGCCCGCGCCGGACACCGTCGCGCTGCTCGCGCTGCCCGAGCAGCTACGGCGCTATCTGCGGCGGCTGCTGCCCGCCGAGCGGCAGGCGGCTCGTGCGCTGCGGCCGATGCTCGCCCAGCTCGCGGGGGTGCCGATGCCCGCGCAGAAGCTGTACGAGACGGCCGAGCGCTGGGAGCGGGAACTGGCCGCCGTCCAGGGGGTGATCGAGTCCGAGGCCACGACGGTACGGCTGGTCGTGGAGCCCGGGCCGCTCGCCGACCGGGCGCTGCGCACCGCCCGCGCCGGTCTGGCGCTGCACGGCTGCCGGGTGGAGGCGGTGATCGCGAACCGGCTGCTGCCCACCGGGACCTCCGACCCCTGGCTCGCCGCGCTCTCCGGCCAGCAGCAGGACGCGCTCAAGGAGCTGTACGAGCAGTGGGCGCCCGCCGTCCCGGTCCGCGAGCTGCCGCATCTGGGCCGCGATCCGCACGGCGTCGGTGACGCGCGGGGCGCGGAGCCGAGGCCCGGCGAGAACGGTGCGGACGGTGTGGATGCCCAGCGCGCCCCGGCCGGGCTCGCCGCGCTCGCCGGGGCCGTCGGGGCCCCCGGGGCGCGGCCCGACCGGCCCGCCCCCGACCCCTGGACCGTCGAGGACCGGCTGGCCGACGACGGGGTGCTGCTGTGGCGGCTGCCGCTGCCCGGCGCCGACCGCGACGGGCTCGGACTGGTGCGCCGGGGCGACGAACTGATCGTCAGCGTCGGCCCGTTCCACCGGATGCTGCCGCTGCCGTCCGCCCTGCGCCGCTGCACCGTCTCCGGCGCCGGGCTGCGCGACGGATGGCTCCAGGTCCGCTTCACCCCCGACCCCGACCTGTGGCCGAAGCGGCTCTGAATCCGGCTCCGGCCTCGGCCGGTCCCCGGCTCCGGTCCTGGCCGGTCCCGGGCTCTGACCCCGTCCCCCTCCTTCGGGTAACGTCGGTCACAAGCCCGGATGAACAGGCCGGGCAGCCAGCATCCCCGCCGCAGGAGTTCGCCATGAGCGATGCCACCGAGCGCCCCGCAGAGCCCCCGCTCACCGATGTACCGGTCACCGAGATGGACCCCGACGCCTGGGAGCAGGCGTGTGCCGAGGACCTCGCCGCCGAGCGGGCCAGGCGGCGGACCCGGCAGACCGCCGAGGAGCCGGGGAGTGTCGCCGAGGAGTTCCTCAAGCTGGCCGACGCGCTCGCCGACAAGGTCGCCGGGCTCCAGGCGCCGATCGCCGGGACGGCGGTTCAGGGGGCCGTACAACAATTGATCGAACAGGCGAAGGCCGCGGCGGAACCGGTCATAGAGCGCAATCCCGATGTTTTCGAACACCTCGCCAGCGCCGGTTCCGAGCTGCTCGCCGCCTATCGCGCCGCCGTGACCGGCCAGGAGCGGCGCTGGACCCAGGGCGCCGAGGGCAGCTCCAAGGATCGCGGCGAGGAATCGACGAGTTCGAGTAGTGAACACATCGACCTCGACTGAGCGCCACCTCCGGTACCGTTAGCGTCGGCGGGGTTCGACCAAATAACTGAGGGACTCATGGGACTCACCATCGGCGTCGACATCGGCGGTACGAAGATCGCGGCCGGCGTGGTCGACGAAGAGGGCTCGATTCTCGAGACGAGCCAGGTTTCGACCCCGCAGACTCCCGAGGGAGTCGTCGACGCCATCGCGGACGCGGTGCGCATCGTCAGCGAGGGACACGAGATCGAGGCCGTCGGCATCGGCGCGGCCGGATATGTGGACGACAAGCGCGCCACCGTGCTCTTCGCGCCCAACATCAACTGGCGGCACGAGGCGCTCAAGGACAAGGTCGAGCAGCGCGTCGGCCTGCCCGTCGTGGTGGAGAACGACGCCAACGCCGCCGCCTGGGGCGAATACCGCTTCGGCGCCGGGGTCGGCCATGACGACGTCGTATGCATCACGCTCGGCACCGGCCTCGGCGGCGGCATCATCATCGGCGGCAAGCTGCACCGCGGCCGCTTCGGCGTCGCGGCCGAGTTCGGCCACATAAGGGTCGTCCCCGACGGTCTGCTGTGCGGCTGTGGCAGCCAGGGCTGCTGGGAGCAGTACGCCTCCGGCCGTGCGCTGGTCCGCTACGCCAGGCAGCGCGCCGCCGCCACCCCGGAGAACGCCACGGTCCTCCTCGGCCTCGGCGACGGCACCTCCGAGGGCATCGAGGGCAAGCACATCAGCGACGCCGCCCGCCAGGGCGACCCGGTGGCCATCGACTCCTTCCGTGAGCTGGCCCGCTGGGCCGGAGCCGGGCTGGCCGACCTCGCCTCGCTCTTCGACCCCTCGGCGTTCATCGTCGGCGGCGGGGTCTCCGACGAGGGCGATCTGGTCCTGGAGCCGATCCGCAAGTCCTTCCGGCGCTGGCTGGTCGGCAATCAGTGGCGTCCGCACGCCCAGGTGCTCGCCGCCCAGCTCGGCGGCAAGGCCGGGCTCGTCGGCGCCGCCGACCTGGCCCGCCAGGGCTGAGAGGCGAGGGGGGAACCGTCATCGTGCCGCTCGCGGACCTGCCCGGATCCACCACCGGCCCGGACGCGGCCGTGGTGCGGGTGCTCAGCTACAACATCCGCTCGATGCGTGACGACCGCGAGGCGCTGGCCCGGGTGATCCGGGCCTGCACCCCCGATGTCGTCTGCGTCCAGGAGGCGCCGCGCTTCTTCCGCTGGCGCAAGGCCGCCGCCTGGCTGGCCCGGGAGACCGGCCTCGTCTACACCACGGGCGGGGCCACCGCCGCCGGCCCGATGATCCTCACCTCGCTGCGCGCCCATGTGGAGCACGCCGAGGACACCCTGCTGCCCCGCGTGCCCGGGCTGCACCAGCGCGGTTTCGCGACCGCCGTGCTGCGCTTCGGCGGCGGCCACCGCGACCCCGGCGCCCGGGAGAGCGGCGACGGCGCCCCGGAGAGCGCCGACGGCGTCCGGCTCGGTGTGGTCAGCTGCCATCTGAGCCTCGCGGAGGCCGAGCGCTACGAGCAGGCCGGGCTGCTGCTGGACCATCTGGCCGCGCTGGACGTCCCGTACGCCATCGCGGCCGGAGACATCAACGACCGGCCGGACGGCCTCGCCTTCCGCCGGATCGCGGGGAAGCTGCGGGACGGCTGGGCCACCGAGCCCTGGGGGAGCGAGGCCACCTCGAACCCCAAGGACCCGCATCAGCGCATCGACGCCGTCTTCGCCTCCGAGGGCGTCGAGATCATCGGCTGTGGGGTCCCGACCGGGCTGCCCGGCATCACCGACACGGACCTTCTGGCGGCCACGGACCACCTTCCGGTCCTGGCCGCGCTCCGGCTGCCCCGCGTCGCCCCGGTCTGAGGCCGATCGCCCCCGGCCGGAGCCGGAGCCGGGACGCCCGGCTCCGGAGCGCCGGGGTCAGACGACGGCAGCCCCGGGGTCAGACGACGGCGCCGCGCCCCGGGTCCTCGTCCTCTTCCTCGTCGTCGTCCTTCATCCGCATCACCAGCGTGACGAAGCCGCCCAGGAAACCCCCGACGCCCAGCGTCGCGATCCACCAGACCATCTCGACCTGGAACAGCACCACACCGAGCAGCAGCAGCGGCCCGCCCAGCACGCCCAGCCAGGCGAAGCGGGAGGTGGTGTCCGACTCGGGGAGCGGGGGCGGCTCGGGCGGGACGAAATGGCCCTCGTCGGTCTCGTCGAAGTCGTCCTCGGACGACTCCTCGGGCTCCCAGTCGCGGGGGCCCACGCCCGGGGCGTAGACGATGAAGCCGCCCACCGGCTTGCCGGTCTTGTCGGTCTTGGTCAGCCCGGCCGTCGCCGCCCCGCCGACGGCCTCGCCGTCACCCGGTCCGTCGGGGTCGGTGTCGGTGTCGGTAACGGTGTCGCCGTCCGCCGCGGACGGGCGGTCCTGGTCCCGCTCCCGCTCCTCGTCGAGGTTCTCGGCGGCGGGCCATCGCTCGGCGCCCGGAGGGTCGTGCGGCTCCTCCCCGTACGCGGCGACGATGGCGGCGAAGGCGGCGTCGTCATCGCGCCGCGCGTCCGCCTCGTTCTCGTTCGAGTCGCGCTCAGCCACTGGCCGCCGCCCCCTCCTTCCCGCTTCCCTTCCCGAGGTCGGTCCGGGTGTCGGTGTCTTCACCCATACCCGCCGTCAGCCGGGTGATGAACGTGTCCGTCTCCTCGAAGATGAACTCGGCGTCATGGTCCAGGGTCGCCACGTGGAAGCTGCGCTCCAGCAGCCGCTCGGTGACGTCCCGCGAGGACACCTGACTCAGGATGCGCTCGGAGTCGGCCGACGGCACCACATGGTCCTGGGGGCTGTGCATCACCAGCAGCGGCTGGGTCACCTGGGGCAGTTCGGCGTCGACCACCCGGTAGAGGCGGCGCATCGAGTGCACGGCGTGCAGCGGCATCCGGTCGTACCCCGACTCCTGCGCCCCCGGCTTGGCGATATCGCTCGCGATGCCCTTCACCGAAGGCACCAGATGACGCAGCACCGGAAGGGCCACGGCCAGCGGATCGTGGATGCGGTTGGCCGGATTCACCAGGGCGAGGCCGCTGATGGCCGCGCCGTGCTGGGCGGCCAGCCGCAGTGCGAGCGCCCCGCCCATCGACAGACCGCAGACGAACACCCGCTCGCAGCGCCGGATCAGCGACCGCAGCTCGCGGTCCACCTCCGCGTACCAGTCCTGCCAGCCGGTGACCGCGAGGTCCTGCCAGCGGGTGCCATGGCCGGGAAGCAGCGGCAGTGAGACGGTCAGACCACGGGCCGCGAGATGGTCGGCCCAGGGCCGCACGGACTGCGGGGAACCGGTGAAGCCGTGACAGACGAGGACGCCGATCTCTCCGCCGTCATGGCGGAACGGCTCGGCTCCGGGCAGGAGCGGCACCACGGATCTCCGTTCACTGGGGAAGCGGGTATCGAGGTCCTCAGCGTACGCGGCGCGCCGCGTACGGGGTAGGCAGGTTAAAGTCTCCTCGTCGGATACAGGAGGTCCCGGTTGTTCTACGGCGCTATGAAGCTGTCGGTGGGTGGCGCGTTGAAGCTCACCTTCCGGCCCTGGGTCGAGGGGTTGGAGAACGTCCCCGCCGAGGGGCCGGCCATCCTCGCGAGCAACCACCTCTCCTTCTCCGATTCCTTCTTCCTGCCCGCGATGCTCGACCGGAAGGTCACCTTCATCGCCAAGCAGGAGTACTTCACCACCCCCGGGGTCAAGGGGCGGCTCACGGCGGCCTTCTTCAAGGGCGTCGGCCAACTCCCGGTGGACCGCTCGGGGTCGCGCGGCGCCGGTGAGGCCGCCATCAAGGCGGGCATTGATGTGATCAAGCGGGGTGAGCTCTTCGGCATCTACCCCGAGGGCACCCGCTCGCCCGACGGACGGCTCTACCGGGGCAAGCCGGGCGGCCTGGCCCGGGTCGCGCTCGCGACCGGTGCGCCGGTGCTCCCCGTGGCGATGATCGACACCGAGAAGATCCAGCCCCCCGGCAAGGTCATGCCCAAGCTGATGCGGCCCGGTATCCGGATCGGCAAGCCGCTGGACTTCAGCCGCTACCACGGCATGGACGGCGACCGCTTCATCCTGCGCTCGGTGACCGACGAGGTCATGTACGAGATCATGAAGCTCTCCGGCCAGGAGTACGTGGACGTCTACGCGACCGCCGCCAAGCGGCAGATCGCGGATGCCGAGGCGACCCGTAAGGCGGCCGAGAAGGAGAAGGACAAACACAAGTCCGGCGCCTAGCCGCGCCGCACCGGGGGGTGGGGGACGTTGACGGAGCGGTCCAGAGGTGAGCGCGCCGGGGGCGAGCGCGTGGTGCGGATGTCCGTCGAGCAGCCGCTGTGGCAGGCGCTGACCGCCTACCGGGTGCTCACCCTGCTCTACGCGCTCGGCCTGTGCGTCTACTCCTTCGACGACTACGACCACCCGCTCGGCGCCGTCGTCTATCTGGCGGTGCTCACGCTGTGGACGGCGCTCACCTTCCGGATGGTCTCCTCGGCCGAGCGCTGCACCCGGCAGTTCCTCGTCGGCGACCTCGGTATCGCGGTGACCGGCATCCTGCTCACTCCGCTCGTGGACAGCCACGACCGGATCGTCGAGGGCACGCCCACCCTGCCCTCCATATGGACGATGGGCGCGGTCCTCGGCTTCGCGATCAAGGGTGGCTGGCGCTGGGGCGCCTCGGCCTCCACCGTGGTCTGCGCCGCCAATGTGATCGAGCGCGGCGGATTCGCCCAGGACACCGTCCATATGCTGATGCTGGTGTGGGTGGCGAGCGTGGCCATCGGCTACGTCGTCGAGGTGGCCCGCGCCAGTGAGCGCACCCTCGCGCGGGCGCTGCGCATCGAGGCGGCGACCCGGGAGCGGGAGCGGCTGGCCCGCGACATCCACGACAGCGTCCTCCAGGTGCTCGCCATGGTGCAGCGGCGCGGCGCCGCGATCGGCGGCGAGGCGGCCGAACTGGGCCGGATGGCGGGGGAGCAGGAGATCGCGCTGCGCACCCTGGTCTCCACCGGTCTGGTGACCCCGCCGCGCGGGGCGGACGCCGCACCTGACCCGGGCGGCCTGACGGACGTGGTGGGATCGACGGCCGAGCCCTGTCCGCCCGACCCCGAGCGCTCCGACGGCGGACCCTGCGATCTGCGCGCCCTGCTGGCGCCGCACGCGGGCTCCCGGGTCACCTTCTCCGAACCGGGCGCCCCGGTGCTCCTCCCGGCGGGCGTCGCCGGGGAGTTGGCCGCCGCCGTGGGCGCCGCCCTGGACAACGTACGGGTCCACGCCGGGGAGGACGCCCACGCCTGGATCCTGCTGGAGGACGAGCCGGAGGCGGTGATGGTGACCGTACGGGACGACGGCCCCGGCATCCCCGAGGGGCGGCTGGCGGACGCGGAGGCGGAGGGCCGCCTGGGGGTGGCGCTGTCGATCCGGGGACGGCTGCGCGACCTCGGCGGCACCGCCGCGTGGATCTCGGCGCCGGGGCAGGGCACCGAGGTGGAGTTGACGGTTCCGAAGACGCCGGTGAAGAAGGCGAAGGCAAAGGGGGAAGCGGCACGATGACCGCTCAGCACGACGGCCGCCCGATGACGGTGATGGTGGTCGACGATCATCCGATGTGGCGCGACGCGGTGGCCCGGGACCTGGCCGAGGCCGGGTTCGACGTGGTGGCCACGGCCGGGGACGGACCGCAGGCGGTCCGCCGGGCCAAGGCCGCCGGGCCCGATGTCCTGGTGCTCGACCTCAACCTGCCCGGGCTGCCGGGGGTCGAGGTGTGCAAGGAGGTCCTCGCCGACCGCCCCGAGCTGCGGGTGCTGGTGCTCTCCGCGAGCGGTGAGCACGGGGACGTCCTGGAGGCGGTCAAGTCCGGGGCCACCGGCTATCTGCTGAAGTCGGCCAGCACCGAGGAGCTGCTGGACGCGGTGCGCCGTACGGCGGCCGGCGACCCGGTGTTCACCCCCGGCCTCGCGGGCCTGGTGCTCGGCGAGTACCGGCGGCTCGCGGGCGAGCCCGCCTCCACCGCCGCCGACCGGCCGGCCGTCCCGCAGCTCACCGAGCGTGAGACGGAGGTGCTGCGGCTGGTGGCCAAGGGGCTGTCGTACAAGCAGATCGCCGAGCGGCTGGTCATCTCGCATCGCACGGTGCAGAACCACGTCCAGAACACCCTCGGCAAACTCCAGTTGCACAACCGCGTGGAGCTGGTCCGCTACGCCATCGAGCGCGGTCTGGACGACGCCTGAGGCCGTCCGGCTGAGGCCGTGACACCGCCTCACCCCTCGTACGGGTGAAGTTCAAAACCAACTCCCTTGATCCGCACGGGAATCGACTGACGCCCCATCCCATGTGACCTGGATCACCGTTAGCGTGGCTCTCCGTACCGGGCCCAATCACGGGATTCCATGGGAGAAGGGAAGAAACGATGCGGGTCGGAGTGCTGACCGGCGGCGGTGACTGCCCCGGGCTCAACGCGGTCATCCGCGCTGTCGTGCGCAAGGGCGTACAGGAATACGGCTATGACTTCATCGGCTTCCGGGACGGCTGGCGCGGCCCTCTCGAGAACGACACCGTTCCCCTCGACATCCGCGCGGTGCGCGGCATCCTGCCGCGCGGCGGCACCATCCTCGGCTCCTCCCGCACCAACCCCCTCAAGAGCGAGGACGGCATCCGCCGGGTCAAGGAGACCCTGGTCAAGGAGGAGGTCGACGCGCTGATCGCGATCGGTGGCGAGGACACCCTCGGCGTCGCCGCCCGGCTCTCCGGCGACTACGGGATCCGCTGCGTCGGCGTCCCCAAGACCATCGACAACGACCTGTCCGCCACCGACTACACCTTCGGCTTCGACACCGCCGTCAACATCGCCACCGAGGCCATCGACCGGCTCCACACCACCGCCGAATCGCATATGCGCGTGCTCGTCGTCGAGGTGATGGGCCGTCACGCCGGATGGATCGCCCTGCACTCGGGGCTCGCCGGTGGCGCCAATGTCATCCTCCTCCCCGAACAGCGCTTCGACGTCGACCAGGTCTGTGCCTGGGTCGAATCCCGCTTCAAGATCCGCTACGCCCCGATCGTGGTCATCGCCGAGGGCGCGATGCCCAAGGACGGCGACGCGGTCCTCAAGGACGACTCGACGGACTCCTTCGGCCATGTCCGGCTCTCCGGGGTCGGCGAATGGCTGGCCAAGGAGATCGAGAAGCGCACCGGTAAGGAGGCCCGCACCACCGTCCTCGGCCATGTCCAGCGCGGAGGCACGCCCAGCGCCTTCGACCGCTGGCTGGCCACCCGCTTCGGGCTGCACGCCATCGACGCGGTACGGGACGAGGACTTCGGGAAGATGGTGGCGCTGCGCGGCACCGACATCGTCCGGGTTCCGCTTGCCGAGGCGACCGCACGGCTCAAGACCGTCGATCCCTCGCTCTACGCCGAGGCCGAGGTCTTCTTCGGCTGAGGCCGTCTGGGTGCAGTACGGCGATGGGCCGGGCGCGTCTTTCGCGCCCGGCCCATCGTCACGTCCATCGTCATGCCGCCCGCTGGGCCGGTGGGCCCTTCAGACCAGCACGGCCGCCAGCAGCTCCGTCACCAGCGCCGCCCCGTCCCGCGACAGCACCGACTCCGGGTGGAACTGCACACCGGCGAAGCCTGGTCCGCGCAGCGCGTGCACCTCGCCGGTCACCGGATCCCGGCTCAGCTCCACGCGGTGCAGCGCCAGCTCCGTCTCCGCCGCCTCGTCGCAGCGCGCCGTGAAGGTGTTGTAGAAGCCGACGGTCTCCTCGCGCCCGAAGAAGTCGATCCGCTCCTGCGCGCCCTGGAACGGCACGTCCTTGCGCACGATCTCCAGCCCCAGCTCGGCCGCGATCAGCTCGTTCCCCAGGCACACCCCCAGCAGCCCGTGCCGGTGCCCGGCCACCAGCTCGGCGGTCAGCGCCCGCAGGAACCGCATCTTGGGGTCGGCCGCGTCGCCGGGGTCGCCCGGCCCCGGCCCGAGCACCACGGGCCCCTGATGCGCCAGCGCCGCCTCCCGCACCCCCGGCTCGTCGTATCGCCGCACGGTCACGGTCAGCCCCGAGGTGCGCAGCAGATGCGCGAGCATCGCGGTGAACGTGTCCTCGGCGTCGATCACCAGGGCATGCCCGGACAGCCCCCCGGCCAGGGGCCCGTCCGCCGGCGGCGGGGTCTGCTGCATCCGCAGCCAGAACGGCGCCAGGTCCGCCCGCCGCGCGTCCAGCGCCGCCCGCACCCGCGGATCGTCCGCGAGCCGCGGCCGCGGGCCCTGCCCCTCCGGCCGTACGGGCGCCGGCCGCACGCCCAGCGCGGTCAGCACCCCCGCCGCCTTGGCGTGCGTCTCGGCCACTTCGCCGCGCGGGTCCGAGTGGCGGACGAGCGTCGCGCCGACCGCCACCTTCAGCGATCCCCCGGGGTCGATGTCGGCGGTGCGGATCAGGATCGGCGAGTCCAGGGTCTGGGCGCCGCCGCCGTCCCGTCCGATCAGCGCGAGCGCCCCGGCGTAGTAGCCGCGCCCGGCCCCGTCCGGCCCGAGGGGCTCATAGCGCTCGATCACCCGGCAGGCGTTCTGCACCGGCGAACCGGTGACCGTCGCGGCGAACATCGTCTCGCGGAGCACCTCCCGGACGTCGAGCGAGGAGCGGCCGCGCAGCTCGTACTCGGTGTGCGCGAGATGCGCCATCTCCCTGAGCCGGGGCCCGATCACCGTCCCGCCCATGTCGCCGACGGTGCACATCATCTTCAGCTCCTCGTCCACGACCATGGACAGCTCCTCCACCTCCTTACGGTCGTGCAGGAAGTCCAGCAGCCCCTCCGCGCTCGCCCCGCTCTCGGGATAGCGGTACGTCCCACTGATCGGGTTCATCACGACGGTTCCCCCGGACATCCGCACATGCACCTCGGGGCTGGCGCCCACCAGCGTCCGCCCGTCCGCCAGCCGCACCACATACGTCCAGTAGGCGCCCCGCTCACCGGCCAGCAGCCGCCGGAAGAGCGCGAGCGCGTCGCTGCTGCCGAAGCCCGGGATCTCGCCCCGGAACGTCCGCCGGATGACGAAGTTGGCGCCCTCGCCGGTGCCGATCTCGTCCTCGAGGACCCGGCTCACGATGGACGCGTACGCGTCGTCGTCCACGTCGAACGCCCCGCCCTCGACCCGCACCCGGTGCGCGGGCAGCGCCTCCAGCGCCTCGGCGAGCGGCAGCTCGTAAGTCTCCCGCGGGCGCAGCACGGCCAGCGGCGTCCCGTCGTCGCGCACCTCGAACCCCCGCTCGCGGATCTGCCGGAACGGCACCAGCGCGAGGGCGTCCGCCACCGGCGCGCCATCCGTCGGCGCTCCGGTCGGCAGCGGGATGTCGGTCAGCCGCTCCACCTCGCCGACCGGGCCGAGCAGCACCTCGACGGTGTCGGGTGCCCGGCCCGGGGTGCGTCGGTGCAGCAGGGCGAAGGGCGGCGCGTCGTCGGCGAGCAGCCGGGCGACGACGGCCTCAGCGGTGTGGTGCATGGCGGATGGTTCCTTCCGGAATGAGGAACGGCCCGCGGAAACGCCGAAGGCCGCCCCTCGGGCGGCCTTCGCGAGATCTTGGGAGTGCGCGATTCAGCGGGCCGCCGGATGAGCGGTCCACCACCAGGTCATGGTCAGTCGCGCGAACATGCGGTGGACTTTACCTCAGCGGCGGGACATGGGGTCAGCCGGCGCGCCTGCCGATGGTGGTGAGGTCGATGTCCACCGTGAAGGGCGCTGTGATCGCGAGCTTGTCGTGGTGGATTCCGGTCAGCGAGAAGCACTCCGTGGCCGGGTCGCGCTCGTAGGTGTAGACGACGGTGCGGCCCGCGTCGTTCTCTACCCGCCAGTAGTGGCGGATGCCGGCCTTCGCGTACTTCCGTGGCTTGGTGTCGCGGTCCCGATCCTCCGAGTCCGGCGACACGGCTTCGACAGCCAGCACGACGTCTTCCGGCAGGTAGAACGTGGATGGCTCGTCGCGCTCGTACGCCTCACGGGTCACCACGATGACGTCCGGCTCGGGAGCCTGGCGCTTGGCGAGGCGCACGGTCATCTCGCGATCGGCCCGCAAACCGTCCGGGGCCTGCTGGTCCAGCTCCCTGACCAGCAGATTGATCACCCGGCTGTGCCATTTTTGCTGCGGGCTCACGAAGACGAGGCTGCCGTCGATGAGCTCGGTGTGTGGAGGAAGTCCGGGCAGCCGCAGAAGATCCTCGGCGGTGAAGCCACCAGGCGGCGGGATCACCCAGTCGGGCAGCGGCTCGCCACTCATGGGCCAAGAGTACGCGGCGGGAGGGCTATCGCGGGGCCGGAGTTGGCCGGTCCCGGCGGCCGAGCCGACGTTTTCGGATGTGGCGGGGCGCGTCCATGGCGTGGTGGAAGGTGTCTCACCCTGTGGGCAACGGGCTGGACGGCCGTGGAGACCCCGTAACCTTGTGCGGGTGACCGTGAACGCTGAAACCCACGCCGGTGGCCACACCTGGCAGTCTCTTCCCGCGGCGCAGCAGCCCGACTGGCCGGACCGAGCGGCTCTGCGCGATGTGATCGCTGAGCTTGAGTCCTATCCGCCGCTCGTCTTCGCGGGCGAGTGCGACGCGCTGCGGCACCGCCTGGGGGCCGTGGCGCGGGGCGAGGCGTTTCTGCTGCAGGGCGGGGACTGCGCCGAGGCATTCGACGGCGTGGGCGCCGACCAGATCCGTAACAAGCTGAAGACGCTCCTGCAGATGGGCGCCGTGCTGACCTACGCCGGGTCCGTCCCGGTGGTGAAGGTGGGCCGGATCGCCGGGCAGTACAGCAAGCCGCGCTCGAAGCCGACCGAGACCCGCGACGGGGTGACCCTGCCCACATACCGTGGCGACTCCGTCAATGGATTCGAGTTCACCCCCGAGGCGCGGATCCCCGATCCGCAGCGGCTGAAGCGGATGTACCAGGCGTCGGCCTCGACGCTCAACCTGGTGCGTGCCTTCACCACCGGCGGCTACGCCGACCTGCGCCAGGTGCACGCCTGGAATCAGGACTTCGTGAAGTCGTCGCCGTCGGGCCAGCGCTACGAGGCGCTGGCGCGCGAGATCGACCGGGCCCTGGCCTTCATGAACGCCTGCGGGGTGGACCCGGAGGAGTTCAAGACCGTCGAGTTCTTCTCCTCGCACGAGGCACTGATCCTGGACTACGAGACGGCGCTGACCCGCACCGACTCGCGCACCGGTGAGCTGTACGACGTGTCCGGGCACATGGTCTGGATCGGTGAGCGCACCCGGCAGCTGGACGGGGCGCATATCGAGTTCGCCTCGAAGGTCCGCAACCCGGTGGGCGTGAAGCTGGGTCCGACGACCACGCCGGAAGAGGCGCTGTCGCTGATCGAGCGGATCGACCCGGACCGCGAGCCGGGCCGGCTGACCTTCATCACCCGGATGGGCGCGGACAAGGTCCGCGACAAGCTGCCCAATCTGGTGGAGAAGGTGACCGCCTCCGGCGCGCAGGTCGTCTGGGTCTGCGACCCGATGCACGGCAACACCTTCGAGGCGGCCTCCGGGCACAAGACCCGCCGCTTCGACGATGTGCTGGACGAGGTCAAGGGCTTCTTCGAGGTCCACAAGGAGCTCGGCACCCATCCGGGCGGCATCCATGTGGAGCTGACCGGCGACGATGTCACCGAGTGCGTGGGCGGCGGCGACGAGATCTTCGTCGACGATCTGCACCAGCGCTACGAGACGGCGTGCGACCCGCGGCTCAACCGCAGCCAGTCGCTGGACCTGGCGTTCCTGGTGGCGGAGATGTACCGGGACCAGTGAGGGCCATCCGGTAGAGATCATAAAGACGCAGGTGGGGCGCGGATCACAACGATCCGCGCCCCTTGTCCGTTGTGGGGCTCCGGTGCGGCAGGTAAGGTAAGGGTTACCTCACTGATCAACGCCATCGCTGGAGAGAGCCCGTGTACGTCTGCTCATGCTTCGGCATCACCGAGCAGCAGGTGCGTCAGCACGCGGAAACAGGCGCGTGCACCCCGCGCCAGATCGCCGGTGCCTGCAAGGCGGGCACGGACTGCGGATCGTGCGTGCGGAAGATCCAGGCGTTGCTGGGCCGCGGCGCGTGCCCCCGGCGCGAGGCGCTGGACCCGGTCGTGCTGACGACGGCCACGGTGACGACGACCGCGGCGACGGCTGCCGCGGCGACGGCTGCCGCTTCCGTCCCGGCGCCGACGGCGGCCGAGGCGGCCTGACCGGCGGCCCGGCCCGGTCGCTCCGGGCTCAGTGGCTCCGGGCTCAGTGGCCCTTCCCGCAGTAGTTGCCCCCGCCGTGATCGTCGCTGGGCTGCTCGATCTGCTGGGCGATGTAGAGGGCCTCACCGAGCTTTTCGATCAGCTCGAGCTGCGTGTCGAGATAGTCGATGTGGAGTTCCTCGTCGGCGAGGATGTACTCGAAGAGATTGGCCGAGGTGATGTCGCCCTTGGACCGCATCAGCTCGATGCCCCGCTTGAGGCGATCGATCGCCTCGACCTCCACCTGCCGGTCGGCCTGGAACATCTCGGTCGCCGTCTGGCCCACCCGGACATGGAAGAGCCGCTGGTAATTGGGCAGGCCGTCCAGGAGAAGGATCCGGTCGGTGAGAAGCTCCGCATGCTTCATCTCATCGAAAGACTCCGACCGGGTGTATTTGGCAAGCCGAGTCCAGCCAAAGTGGTCCTGCATCTTTGAGTGCAGAAAGTACTGATTGATCGCGGTCAGCTCGCCGGTCAGCTGCTCGTTGAGGAACTCGAGGACCTCGGGGTCACCCTGCATCGGAGGGGCTCCTTCCAATCCGATCGGGAACGGCAGGTTCCGCGCATCGTGTCACCGCGCCTGTTGGGGCGTCCAGTAAGTGCACGCTTAGTACGAGTTGTGCCCGTCCCTGATGCCCTGGTCACGACCACCCCCGGCGGTCTGAGACCATGGAGCCCATGGGTCAGTCGGAAAGCCGCGAGGGGGAGCTCGCGAAGCTGCCCCCTGGGCAGCGACTGCAGCGCGGTTGGCCGGTTACGCACTATGGGCCGGTCCCGAAGTTCAGGCCGGAGCGATGGGAGTTCCGGGTCTTCGGCGCCACGGCGGACGGCGATAAACACTGCTGGACGCATGAAGAGTTTTCGGCGCTGCCGTACTCGACGGTCGTGGCCGATCTGCACTGCGTCACCAAATTCAGCATGCTCGGCGCCGAATGGGGCGGGGTTTCCGCGCTGGAGATCGTGGGGCTCGCGCCGCCGGCGCCCGATGTCACCCACGTGATGGTGTGGGCGGAATACGGCTTCAGCTCGAATCTGCGCCTGACGGACTTCATGGCGGAGACCACGATTTTCGCGACGCACAAGGACGGGGAGCCGCTCACCGCCGAGCACGGTTTTCCGGCGCGGCTGGTGGTGCCCCATCTCTATGCCTGGAAGGGCCCGAAATGGGTGCGCGGCGTGGAGTACATGACCGCCGACCGCCGCGGCTTCTGGGAGGAGCGCGGCTACCACAACGTCGGCGACCCGTGGGCGGAGCAGCGCTACTCCTACCAGGAGGCGCCGGGCGACGGCCCGGAGTTCTAGTTGACGGCGTCGCCGTGTTTCGCGGTCAGTGGAACTGGTGGACCACCGCATGCCCCTTGCCCCGCGCGATCATCCACTTGTTGACCGGCGTGGTGAGCAGGAACGCCACCACGAACGACAGGGCCAGGCTGAGCCAGAAGAGCGCGTCCGACAGCGTCGCGTCCATCGCGCCGGGGAAGAGGGCGATCGTTCCGTTGTCGGCCAGTTCCATGATCGTGATCGATACGGTGTCGGCCGCCAGAGCCACCCGCAGCGCGCTGCGCACATCGAGCCCCGCCCGCAGCACGCCCCGCATGGTCAGGGAGTAGCCGAAAACAAAGGCGAGCGCGATCGCCAGGATCATGGTCGGGACGTTGTGCCAGGCCAGGGCCGTGCCGATGGCCATGCCCGCGATCTCGCCGATGGCACAGCCGGTGAGGCAGTGCAGGGTGGCCTGGGCGGCCATCGGCCAGCTCGTCGCGCCCTTACGGTGCTCATGGTGTCCATGGCGCTCGTAAGGTCCGCTCCGCGTGTGCTCATGCTGCCGCATGTCCATACCCCCAGCGGTGATCGGTGATCGGTCGACCCGTTCAACGCTATACCCCCTAGGGGTATTCCTCCATGCGTCGGGCTTTTCTCAGGCCACCCCGGCGCGCAGCTCCTTCAGCCGGGCCACATCCGCCGCATGCCCCTCCGTACCGTCCGGTCCGCCCGGCGTCTCGACCACCAGCGGCACCCCGTCCGTCGCGGGGTGGCTGAACAGCTCGCGGAACGGCTCCGCCCCGATATGCCCGGCGCCGATGTTCGCGTGCCGGTCCTTGTGGGCGCCGACCACGTCCTTGGAGTCATTGGCGTGGATCAGCTTGAGCCGCCCCTCGCCGACGACGGCCACCAGCTCGTCCAGGGTCTGCTTCATACCGCCCGGGGCGGCGAGGTCATGGCCCGCCGCGAACACATGGCAGGTGTCCAGGCAGACACCGAGCCGGGGATGCCGGTCGAGCGCCTCGACGTACGGGCCCAGGTCCTCCACCAGCGCGCACAGCGAGGTGCCCTGCCCGGCGGTCGGCTCCAGCAGCAGCCAGGGGTCGTCGTCCCGGGTCAGCTCGTCCAGCAGCGGCAGCACCCGCTCCCGCACCTGCGCGATCGCGGTGGCCCGCGCGCGTCCCCCGGTCGCCGAGCCGGTGTGGACGACGACGCCGAGCGCACCGATCTCCCGGCCGCGCCGGAGCGAATGGCGCAGGGACTCCACGGAGCGGTCGGCCGTGGCCTCGGTGTGCGAACCGAAGTTGATCAAGTAGGGGGCGTGGACATACGCCGGTATCGACCGCTCGGCGCAGGCGGCGCGGAACGCCTCGTCCTGGGCGGGCGTACCGGCCGGGGTGGCCCAGCCGCGCGGATTGGCGACGAAGACCTGGACGGTCTCGGCGCCGATGCCGGCGGCGTGCGCCAGACCGACGGTGGCGAGACCACCGGCCACACGAATATGGCCACCGATGGGATTGCGATGCGTACTCACATACCCAAGGTTCCCAGGTGAGGAGGGCCCGTGTGATCGGGCCTGTCCCCACTGTCGGAGGGCGCCTCTACGAGATCCTGGGCGATGAGAAGCTGCTCGACTTCTGGCTGGAGCGGGTCAGCTTCGGTTGCCCTAGAACACGCCGCCCTTGATCTTGATGGTGATCGTGCTCCCCTTGGGCGCCTCGTCCCCGCCGTCGACCGACTGGTCCTGCACCTTGTCCCCGGGGAACAGCAGCGCCTTCTCGACGTCCACCTTGAAGCCGGCGTCCTCGAGCTGCGCCTTGGCGTCGTCGGCCGTCATGCCCGTGACGTCCGGCACCTCGATCATCTGCACGCCCTTGGAGACGGTCAGCGTGACCGTATCGCCCTTGGCGCCCTCTTCGTCTCCCTCTCCCGAGGGGGACTGCTCGGCGACCGAGCCCTTGTCCTCCTCCGAGAACACCTGCCGCTCGGCGATCTTCACCTTGAAGCCCTCGTCCTCCAGCTCGGACCGGGCCTCGTCGACCGAATCGCCCACCACGTCCGGGATGTCGACCGGCTGGCCCTTGCTGACCACGATCGACACCGGCGTCTCGGGGCGGCGCACGGAGCCGGAGACCGGGCTGGTGGAGAGGACCGAGTCCTGGGCCGTCTCACTGCTGAAGCGGCGGATGACCTTGCCGATCGTCAGCCCCTGGTCCGCGATCTTCCGCTTGGCCTCGGCCAGCGGCATGCCCACCACATTGGGCACCTCGGCCCGCGGCGGCCCCTGGGAGACCCGGATGGTCACGGTGCCGGTGTCGCGGACGCGCTCGCCCGGGCCGGGCTTGGAGCCGATGACCTTGCCCTTGGGGATGACATCGCTGAACTCGTTGACGACCTTCACATCGAGCCCGGCGCCGTGCAGCTTCTTCTCCGCCTGCGCCTGGGTCTTCCGCAGCACCGGCGGGACCTCGGTGAACTGGCCGGCGCTGATGTACCAGACACCGGCGGCGAGGGCGATCGCCAGCACCACCGCGGCGACGATCGTCATGATCCCGCGGCGCGACATCCCGCCCCGGCCGCGTCGGCCATGCCCCTGCTGCCGAGGCGGTTCCGGCGGCAGCTCCAGACGGCTGGTGTGGTTGAGCAGCTCCTGCTCGTCGTCGACGGCGGCCGCCGGTCGCGGAATCACCGTCGTACGGTTCTCGGCGCCGGCCGAGGTGTCCTCCCTGGCCTGCGGCGGTACCGCGTCCAGCTGGTCGTCGGTCAGCGCGGCCCGCACCGCGCGGGTCGCGCTCAGCAGCGCGACGGCGTCGACGGGACGCCCCTCGGTCGCGCGCGCGGTGGCCGAGGCGACCAGCGCGTCCAGCTCCGGGGCGACCCCGGGCGCGAGGGCGGACGGCGGCGGGACGTCCTCGTTCAGATGCTGGTAGAGGACCTGCGCCGGGGTACTGCCGCCGTGCGGCTTGGAGCCGGTCAGCATCTCGTACAGCACCACACCGCAGGCGTAGACATCCGCGCGGGGGTCGGCCGTGCCGTGCTCGATCTGCTCGGGCGCGAGATAGGACACGGTGCCGAGGACGGTGCCGGTGGAGGCGCTGGTGTTGGTGTCCACCGCCCGGACCAGGCCGAAGTCGGCGACTTTGACCCGGCCGTCGTCCCCGATCAGCACGTTCTCGGGCTTCATGTCGCGGTGGACGAAACCGGCGCGGTGGGCCGCCCCGAGCGCGGCCAGCACCGGCTCCAGGATGTCCAGCGCGGCGCGCGGATGCAGCGCCCCGCGCCCGCGGAGCACATCGCGCAGGGTGCAGCCCGCGACGTATTCCATGGCCAGATAGACATGGCCGCCGTCCGCTCCCTGGTCGTAGACGGCGACCACATTGGCGTGCGCGAGTCTCGCGACGGACTTCGCCTCACGGATGAAGCGGTCGACGAAGGCGGCGTCGGAGGCGAGGCTCTGGTGCATCACCTTCAGGGCGAGCACACGGTCCAGCCGGGTGTCGACGGCCCGGTAGACCGTCGCCATCCCGCCAACGGCGATCCGCGCCTCAACGCGGTAGCGGCCGTCGAGCTCCTGCCCGACGAGGGGGTCCTGGAGGGTCGTATCCACGGGGGAAGTCTACGAGGCATCGATATGAGCCATGACCGCCCGCCCCAGGTGGGGCGGGTACTGCAGCGGAACGGTGACACCGGCGGGTCAGTTGTGCGACGCGGCGGCGATCGCGGCCAGCTCCTCGAGCGCGGAGGTCCAGGACAGCGTGGCGTACTCGGCGTGCTTGGCCTTGGCGTCGTCGGGGACGGCCAGGGCACGGATACCGCTCTCCGCCAGCCGCAGCCGGGTGCCCCGCCCCTCGGGGGAGAGCGCGAACTCCACCAGGGTCGCCTCCCCGGGGTCCGAGGGCGCGTGATCGGGTTCCAGGGCCAGCCGGAAGCGGAAGAGCGTGTCGGGGACCGCCTGCTCGACCTGACCGTGGAACTCTCCGTGTTCGTCCCACCGGAACCGGAGCCTCCCGCCGGGGTGCGGATCGATCTCGCAGCCGCCGGGGGCGTACCAGACGCGGATGTGCTCGGGCGTCGTCAGCACCCGCCACACCCGGTCGATCGGCGCCGGTACGTACACCTCGCGCTCGATCCGGTCGTCCACGGTCACGGTCACGGCGACCACCTCCGCGCTGTGCGCTGCTCCCTCAATCCACGGTAGAGGGCCGCGCCGGGCCCGGACAGCGGCGGGCCGGACGCTGGGTCGCTGGGCGGGGGCATGGCCGGACGCCGGGCTTGGGCGGGGGTCTGGTCGAGCGCCGGGTTCGGGCGGGGGACCGGCCGAACGCCCTGCCCGGACGGCGGCTGGCCGAGCGCCCTGCCCGGACAGGGGCTAGCCGAACGCCGGGCGCTCGGGGTCCAGGGCCGCCAGGCCCTCCGTCGGGCTCGACGCCTCGGCGAAGTGGCGGCGCGGGATCCGGCCCGCCCGGTGGGCCAGCCGGCCCGCCTCCACCGCGTGCCGCATCGCCCCCGCCATCAGCTCCGGCTCCTGGGCCCGGGTGACGGCCGAGGCGAGCATCACCGCCGCGCACCCGAGCTCCATGGCCAGCGCGGCGTCCGATGCGGTCCCCGCGCCCGCGTCCAGGATCACCGGCACGGTGGCGCGCTCGGTGATCAGCTGGAAGTTGTGCGGATTGCGGATGCCGAGACCGGAGCCGATCGGGGAGCCGAGCGGCATGATCGCGGCGCAGCCGACGTCCTCCAGCTTCCGGGCCAGGATCGGGTCGTCATTGGTGTACGGGAGGACCGTGAACCCGTCGTTGACCAGCGTCTCGGCGGCGTCCAGCAGCTCGATCGGATCGGGGAGCAGGGTGCGCTCGTCGGCGACCACCTCCAGCTTGACCCAGTCCGTGCCCAGGGCCTCCCGGGCGAGGCGGGCGGTGAGCACGGCCTCACCGGCGGTGAAACACCCGGCGGTGTTGGGGAGCGGGCGGATGCCGTGCCGGTTCAGAACGGAGAGCACCGACCCTTGCACCGTGGGGTCGAGCCGCCGCATCGCGACGGTCGTCAGCTCGGTGCCGGAGGCCAGCAGCGAGCGTTCCAGGATCTCCAGGCTGGGAGCGCCGCCGGTGCCCATGATCAGGCGGGACCCGAAGTCGGTCCCGGCGATGGTGAGCGGGTCGGGGGTGGTGAGGGGCGCGCGGCCCGGGGCGTTCGGGGGGGTGGTGACGGGTGTGGCGGCAGTAGCGGCCGTGGTTGCAGTAGCGGCCGTGGTGGGAGCCATGGGTGGATCAGCCTCCTTGGACCGCGGTGAGGACCTCGACGCGATCACCGTCGCCGAGCGGGGTCGCGGGCCATTGGGTGCGTGGGACGACCGTCTCGTTGACGGCGGCGGCGACGCCCGAGGGCGCCTGGGTGAGGGTCGCGACAAGCCGGTCGAGGGTGGTCCCGTCCGGGACCTCGCGGGGCTCGCCGTTGACGGAGACGGTCATGGGTGCTGCTCCTGTGCTGGGGAGGGTGTGGCTGCGGGGGCCGCGAAGCGCCGCGGGGTGAACGGCCGGGCCTCCGGCGGGAGTTCTCCGCTCGTCAGCGCCTCGGCCATGACATCGCCGGTGATCGGGGTGAGCAGGACGCCGTTGCGGTGGTGGCCGGTGGCCAGCAGCAGCCCCGGCAGCGCGGTCGGGCCGAGCATCGGGGCGTTGTCGGGTGAGCCGGGGCGCAGCCCGGCACACGTCTCCACCAGCGGCAGTTCGGTGATGCCGGGCACCACCTCATGGGCGTCCCGCAGGAGTTCGTAGACCCCGCCCGCGGTGACCGTGGTGTCCCAGCCCAGCTCCTCGCTGGTCGCGCCGATGACCAGCTCGCCGTTCTCGCGCGGCACCAGGTAGACCGGCCCGCCGCGCACCACGGCCCGTACGGTCCGGGAGAGGAACGGCGCGTACCGCTCGGGCACCGACAGCCGCAGCACCTGCCCCTTGACGGGTCGTACGGGCGGCAGGACGTCGTCGGGGACGCCCGCGAGCCGTCCGCTGAGGCTGCCGGCGGCCAGGACGGTCCGCTCGGCAGCCAGGCGCGTACCCCCGGTCAGCTCGATCCCGGTGGCGCGGTCGCCGTCCAGCAACAGCCGCTCCGCGCGGGCGCGGTGGAAGGTGACCCCGGCCCGCTCGCACGCGGTGAGCAGCGCCGCCGTCAGCCGCCGCGGGTCCACCTGGTTGTCGCCGGAGACGCGCAGCCCGCCGTGTACGCCCGGCGCGAGCATCGGTTCCAGACGGCGGCATTCACGCCCCGTCAGCCATTCGGTCTCCAGCCCGAGCCCCTGCTGGAACGTGTGGAGATCGCGCAGCTGGGCGCGGTCGTCGGCGTCGAACGCCACGGCGAGCGTGCCGCAAGAGCGGTGGCCCACGTCCTGGCCGCTCGCCTCCTCCAGCTCGGCCACGAAGTCCGGATAGCGGCGCGCCGAGGCCAAGTTGAGCCCGAGCAGGGTCTGCTCACCGTAATGAAGCTCGGTGACGGCGGCCAGCATCCCCGCCGCCACCCAGGCGGCTCCGCCCCCGGGCGCCGGGTCGGCGAGGGCGGTGCGCAGCCCCCGCTGGGCCGCCCGCCAGGCCGTGACCAGGCCGATGATGCCGCCCCCGATGACGAGGGCGTCGTACGGTCCGCCCACGGATGGTCGGCGGCCAAGCCCAGAGGTGTGTGGTCCGTCGTCGTGACCTGGTGCGTGCGTGGACACGGTGCCCCTCCCTTCGCCGGCATGACCCGGATCAGGTTCGTACGGTCGGAGGCCGTTCCAGCCTCCCTCTCAGCCCGGTACGTCCGGGCTCCCGCGAGTGCTCTGCCCCGCCACCCTAGTACGGCCCCGAATCGCCCGAAAGCCCGACCACCCACCAGCCCCCGCCCCCTCCCCTCTGTGCCCGAGATCTCCCCTCGCCCTCTGCGGTCCGCCCCACCAGCCGCAATACAGTGATCGTGTGAGCGATGAGACGACGACGAAGCCGTCCTCGAGCGGCGGCGAACAGCGGGTGGTGATCGTCGGAGCGGGCATGGCGGGGGTGCAGACCGCCGTCGCGCTACGCGAACAGGGCTGGACGGGGGAGATCGTCCTGCTGGGCGCGGAGACCCACCAGCCCTACGACCGGCCGCCGCTGTCCAAGGCCGTGCTGCTCGGCAAGGCCGAGGGGTCGACGCTCGACGTGGACTTCGCCGGGCTCGGCATCACGCTGCGGCTCGGCGTCCAGGTCACCGGGCTCCGTACGGACAAGCGGCTCGTCGAGACCGCGACCGGACAGCTCCCGTACGACGTCCTGGTGATCGCCACCGGCGCTGAGCCGGTCCCGCTGCCGGGCAGCGAGGGCGTGCCCGGCGTCCATCTGCTGCGCACCCTGGACGACGCGGTGCGGCTGCGCCCGGTGCTCGCCCGGCAGCGCGAGATCGCGGTCGTGGGGGCGGGCTGGATCGGCGCGGAGTTCGCCACGGCGGCGCGCGAGGCGGGCTGCGCCGTGACCGTCGTCGAGGCCGCGGACCGGCCGCTGGCGGGCGCCCTCCCGGCCGAGGTCGCGGCCCCCATGGCGGCCTGGTACGAGGACTACGGGGCCCGGCTGGTGACCGGCGCCCGGGTGGCCTCCGTGGACGAGAGCGGGCTGGTGCTCGGCGACGGCACCCGGCTGCGGGCGGGCGCGGTGGTCGTCGGGATCGGGGCCCGGCCGGCCACGGACTGGCTGGCGGGCTCGGGCGTGGAGCTGGCCGAGGACCGCTCCGTCGCCGCCGACGACCGGCTGCGCACCTCGGCGCCGGACGTCTACGCGGTCGGCGACTGTGCCTCCTTCCCGTCCGCCCGCTACGGCACGCGGCTGCTGGTGCACCACTGGGACAACGCGCTGCAGGGGCCGCGCACCGTCGCCGCCAATGTGGTGGGGAGCCGGATGGTCGCCCACTTCCCCGGCGCGGTCTACGACCCGGTGCCGTATTTCTGGTCCGAGCAGTTCGGGCGCTTCGTGCAGTACGCCGGGCACCATTCGGAGGCCGATGACTTGGTCTGGCGCGGCGATCCGGCCGGTGCCGCCTGGTCGGTGTGCTGGCTGCGCGAGGGCGCCCTGGTCGCCCTGCTGGCCGTCGGCCGTCCGCGCGATCTGGCCCAGGGGCGCAAGCTGATCGAGCGCGGCGCCCGGCTGGACCGGACGCGGGCCGAGGACCCGTCGGTGCCGCTGAAGTCGGCCGTCTGCTGACCGGCCGGTTGGCCGCCGGGCGGGGCGTGTGGGGCGGGCCGGGCGGCCCGCGCGGCGGGCGCCCGGCTACCCACTGTCAGTCCCAGATGGCAGGCTTGTTCCGTGACCGAGATTGACGCAAAGATCGATGCTCTCGTCCCCGCCTGGCTCACCCTCCCCGACGTCGCCGAGCGACTCGGTGTCGAGGTGACGCGCGTCCGGCAGCTGGTCAAGGAGGGCCAGCTGATCGCGGTGCGCCGTGGCGAGAACAGGGTGCTTCAGGTGCCCGAGGAGTTCATCGCCGACGGAAAGGTCGTCAAGGGCCTCGTAGGGACCTTGACGCTGTTGAAGGACGACGGCTTCAGCGACGAAGAGATGCTGGAGTGGCTCTTCACCCCCGACCCGAGCCTGCCTGGCACCCCGGCACGGGCCCTGGGCGAGAATCGCGGTACGGAAGTGAAGCGGCGCGCGCAGGCGCTCGCCGTCTGATGTTGCTCCCGTCCAGCTTTCGGCGGCCTTCCGTACGGGCTCGTACAGAGCCCGTACGGGGCGTGTACAGGGCTGGTCGCTCTCGCGTTTTCGTCGCCGTTGTCGCATGTAATCGCACGTAGTCGCGTGTTGTCGCACACGGCGTACGGGCCGGGCTCCGCGCCCGGCCCGTACGCCGCCGACCCTCCGGGGGTACCGAACCATGTCCACCACCGCCACCGCGCATGAGCAGCTGGCCGACGCCCGCCTCTATCTGTGCACCGACGCACGGAAGCGCCAGGGCGACCTGCCGGAGTTCCTGGACGCCGTCCTGGCGGCGGGCGTGGACATCGTCCAGCTGCGGGAGAAGGAGATGGAGGCGGCCGAGGAGCTGGAGCACCTCCAGGTCCTCGCGGATGCCTGCCGTCGCCATGGAAAGCTGCTCGCCGTCAACGACCGCGCCGATGTCGCGCATGCCATCGGCTCGGATGTGCTCCATCTGGGCCAGGGCGATCTGCCGGTGCCCGCGGCGCGCGCGATCCTCGGCGCGGACGTGCTGATCGGGCGCTCCACGCATGCGGAGGCGGAGGTGGACGCGGCGGCCGTCCAGCCCGGTGTGGACTACTTCTGCACCGGCCCCTGCTGGCCCACCCCCACCAAGCCGGGCCGCCCCGCCCCCGGGCTGTCCCTGGTGCGCCACGCCGCGGCGCTGGGCACCGAGCGGCCGTGGTTCGCCATCGGCGGAATCGACGCGTCCAACCTGGATCAGGTCCTGGAGGCGGGCGCCCGCCGCATCGTCGTGGTCCGGGCCATCACCGCTGCCGACGACCCGGCGGTGGCGACGGCGGAGCTGGCCAAGCGGGTGCGCGCGGCCTGACCGGGGCCCGGCCCCGGCTTTTCACCCGGCTTTCACCCGGTTTTCATCCGGCTCGGCTCGTCCGCCGGTCGAGGGCGCGCCGAGCTGTCCGCACTGCGGACAGAAAGCTGGCAAAACCCCCAAACCTCCGCGGCCGGGTGGGCGTAGCCGAGCCGGGTGGATAGCCTGCACGTATGGCCCTAGGCACCGCTTCCACCAGGACCGATCGCGCCCGGACCGTGCGCGATCTGCTCGCGTCGGGCGAGCAGTCGTATTCCTTCGAATTCTTCGCCCCCAAGACGGCGAAGGGCGAGCAGACGCTGTGGAACGCCATCCGCAAGCTGGAAGCCGTCTCGCCCACCTTCGTCTCCGTGACCTACGGAGCCGGCGGTTCCTCCCGTGAGGGCACCGTGCGCGTCACCGAGAGCATCGCGACGGACACCACGCTCACCCCCGTCGCCCATCTGACCGCCGTCAACCACTCCCGGGCCGAGCTGCGCAACATCATCGGGCAGTACGCCGGCGCCGGGATCCGGAACATGCTGGCCCTGCGCGGCGACCCGCCGGGCGACCCCACGGGGGAGTGGATCCGGCACCCCGACGGCCTCGACTACGCCGTCGAGCTGGTCCGGCTGATCAAGGAGTCCGGAGACTTCTGCGTCGGCGTGGCCGCGTTCCCCGAGATGCACCCCCGCTCGACGGACTGGGACACCGACATCCGTCACTTCATCGACAAGTGCCGTGCGGGCGCCGACTTCGCCATCACGCAGATGTTCTTCTACCCCGAGGACTATCTGCGGCTGCGCGACCGGGTCGCGGCGGCGGGCTGTACGACACCGATCATCCCTGAGATCATGCCCGTCACGAACGTCAAGCAGATCGAGCGGTTCGCACAGCTCAGCAATGCCGCGTTCCCGCCCGAACTGGCTGAACGGATCCTGGCGGTGAAAGACGACCCGGCGGCTGTACGCTCGATCGGAATCGACTACGCCACAGAGGTGTGCGCGCGGTTGATGGCCGAGGAGATCCCCGGGCTGCACTTCATTACCCTGAACCACTCCCCGGCGACGCTGGAAATCTACGAGAATCTGGGACTGCATCAGCGGTCCTGATCCTGATGACGGCAGCCGACGGGCGGCCGCATTGAGAGGGGCGGGCATGGGCTGGACGGTCCTCTACATCGCATTCGGCGTCGTCGCGCTGTGGCTGCTGGGGGAGGTCCTCCTCCAGTACAAGGCGCGGCTGCGCTGGCGGCTGCTGGCCTTCGTCGGCTTTCTGGGCGTGGTCGTCGGCGTGCTGATCCCGTCGGTTCCGGTGATCGGGGTGGGGGCGATCGCCTTCGCCATAGGCCAGACGTATGTGACGCTCTCCTTCCGGCGCGGTTTCGCCGCGGGCTGGGCGCTGAGCGGCGGGCTGCCCGGACTGCTCGGCCGCGAGGAGCGCCCCCGGCCGGACGACTCGGACAAGGAGCCGATCCTCGAGGTGTCCGACCTGGAGGCGGTCCCGGCGGCGCAGCCGGAGCCGCCCACGTACCAGCCGCAGCCGCTGCCCGACGACACCGGCGAGTACGGCGTCTACGAGGAGCCGTCGGCCTTCACCCCGGCCGCGGGCGCGTACGGCGGCGAGGCGGCCGGTGGCTACAGCGCGTACGAGACGTACGGCGGCTACGGCTCGCAGCAGGACCACAGCCAGGGGCACGGCCAGAACTACGGCCAGGACGTGTACGCGGATCAGATGAGCCAGGGCGGGCAGTACGGCTACGGGAACGAGGCGTACGCGGCCTACGGCCAGGACCCGTACGGCGGCGCCCAGCCCCAGGCCCAGCCTCAGTCCCAGGCCCAGTCCTATGAGCAGCAGGCATACGACCAGCAGGCTTACGGCCAGCAGCAGTACGCCGACCAGTACGCGGCCTACGGCCAGCAGGATCCGTACGGCGGCGGCGGGGCCTACGGCGGCGACCACTGGGCGGCCGACGCCTCCTACCCCTCGCCGGACCCGGCGTACGACGTGATGCAGTCCGGCGGGCCCTGGGTGCCGCAGCAGCGCGAAGGCGACGCCGCGCCCGCGGCGGACCAGCAGGGGTACCCGTACCAGCAGCAGCAACAGGGCCAGGCCCAGGGCTATCCCCAGGGCTTCGACGAGCAGTACCGCTACTGAGCCCCGCTGCCAGGTGAGCCCGCTCTCCGGGAGCGGGCTCGCGTGTTTCCTGGGAGCCTTGGGAGCCGCTCTACTGGGAGCCGCGCCAGTCCTCGCCCTCGACGATCAGCCCGGCCACCAGCGCGCCCGACATCCCGGCGTGGGCGAGCCCGCCGCCCGGATGGGCCCAGCCGCCTGCCAGATACAGGCCCGGGAGCCGGGTGACATTGGCGGGCCGCAGAAACGCGCCGTCCGCCCCGGCGAGCACCGGGCCCGGCACGGCGCCACCCCTGGCGCCCGTCTCCGCCTCGGTGTGGGCGGGCGTGTGGACCTCATGCCACAGCATCCGGTCCCGCAGCCCCGGTATCGCGGCCTCGGCGGCCGTGATCAGCCGCTGGGCGGCCTGCTCCGCCGCCGCGCCGTCTGTCCAGTCCACCGGGCCGTGCGGGGCGACGACGGCGGTAAGGGTGACGGCCTCGTGCTCCTCGTCCGGGCGCACCGTGGGGTCGTCCGGGCGCAGCACGGTCACCGTGGGGTGGGGGCAGGGCTCGCGGAGCCCGTGCCCGTCGCCGAAGACGGCGGCCAACTCCGCCTCCCGGTCGGGGGCGTGGACCACGGTGCGATGCGCGGCGTCCTCGGGGCGGGCGCCGCGCAGCGCCACAAGGACGGTCAGCCGCCCCGGCGTGCCGCCGCCCGCGCCGCGTTCCGGCCGCACATCCCCCTCCCGCCAGGGCGCCTGCCCGCCGAGCAGCGGGGGCAGCAGCGCGGGGTCGATGCCCGAGACCACCGCGTCGGCCTCCGCGACGGTGCCGTCGGCCAGCTCCACGCCCGCCGCACGGCCGTCCTTCTCCACGATGCCGGTGACCTCGGCGTCGAAGTGGAACTCGACCTTCCGCTGACGGCAGCGCTCATGGAGGGCATCGGCGAGCGCCCGCATACCCCCGCGCACATACCAGGTGCCGAACGTCTGCTCGATATAGGGCAGCACGGTGGCCGCGGCGGGGGCGGAGCGCGGGTCGAGGCCGTGCGCCAGCGCATGGCTCTCCAGGAGGGCCACGGCGCGCGGATCCTTCAGCTCACGGCGGGCCACTCCGGCGAGCGTGGGCGGGCCGTCGGCACCGCCCCGGCCGAACAGGCCCCCGAGCCGCCCGCGCCGCACGGGGGCGGCCGGATAGGGATCGCGGCCCAGGACCCGCCAGTCGGCGCGCAGTGGCTCCTCCAGGAGCTGCCTGCGGGTGGCGTCCCACACCTCGCGCGCCCGGTTGACCAGATCGCTCCAGCGCTCGCCCGCGCCCGCGCCGAAGGCGCCGTCCAGCGCCTGGAGCACCCCGGCCCGTGAGGCATTGGGCAGCCGGACATCCGTGCCGTCGGCGAAGAGATGCCGGCTCGCCGGGTCGACCTGGCTGAGCTCGACACTCTGCTCCAGGGTCTGCTTGCCGGTCTTCACGAACAGATCCCGGTAGACGGCGGGCAGGTGCAGCAGCCCCGGGCCGGTGTCGAAGCGGAATCCGTCCCGCGCGAAGCGGCCGACCCCGCCGCCATGGGTTCGCCCGCGCTCGTACACCACCACCCGGTGGCCCGCCACGGCCAGCCGGGCCGCCGCCGCCATGGCGCCCATCCCGGAGCCGATCACCACAATCCGTGCCATGACCGCGACTTTATCCGCCCCCACCGACAGCCGGGGCACCACGCCTGGGGACGAGTGCGCAGACCTGAGTACGCGTACTCAGCCGGGGAGATGAGTAGTCGCGCGGATGGGCCGACACCTGCTCGGACGAGAGAGTGGTGCATACGGAAGGGCCGCGCGCCGGACCGCCGGCACGGGGCGGCGGAACGGCGCGACGGCCCGGACGAAAGGTGGGAGTCGCCGGGAGTCTCCGGGACCAGGAGCCTCCAACGGGGGAAGTACGGGGGAGTTACGGGGGGAGGCGCTGTTCCGGTCAGCTCGATGAAAGTCGATCTGCCGGAACAGCGCCTTCTACGTGTCCCCGGAGGAGCTGATCCGCCCGCCACACCGGGCCATCCGGAGGCTACGGTCGGCCATCCGGAGGCGCGGCCGACTATCCGGAGGCGCGGCCGGCTATCCGGAGGCCACGGTCCCGCCCACGCGGCCCTGCAGCAGCCGCGACAGCGCCGCGTGCACATCCTCCAGCGACCGCTCCGGCTGATAGGACTGCCAGTCCAGCGCGGCCACCAGCACCATCCCGAACAGCGCCGACGCCGTCAGCGGGATGTCGATGTCCCCGCTGAACTCGTGCCCGGCCACCCCGGCCCGCAGCTCGGCCTCGATCACCGCTATGGCCCGCTGCCGGACCATCATCAAGGTGGACTGCCAGGCGCGGTTGGTGCGCCACAGCTCGGCCACGTACAGCTGGGTCAGCGACGGATAGCGGGAGATGAAGTCCAGCCCGGCCCGGACCATGGCGTCCAGCGCGTCCACATGGCTGCCGCCGCGCTCTGCGTTCTCGTCGGCGGCGCTCTGGAGGGATGCGGTCAGCAGCTCGATGCCGTGCTGCAGCAGCTCCTCGAAGAGCACGGTCTTGCTGGCGAAGTTGTAGTAGACCGTGCCCTTGGCCACCCCGGCCCGCTCGGCGATCTCGTCCACGGTGGTGGAGGAGAAGCCCTGTTCGGCGATGAGGGTGACCGCTGCCTCGAAGAGTTTCTGGCGTGTGGCCTGGCGGCGCGTGCTGCTGCTGTCCATGGCGCCGATTCTGCCCGTTGTTGATGTTATGCCGCTCACAGGCTCAGCTCCGGATGCAGCCGGTCCACCGACCACACCTGCCGGCGCCGCGCGGACCACGCGGTGAGCGCCAGGGCGGCCGCGCTGAATCCGAGGAGCACCCCGCAGGCCAGCCAGACCGGGCCGAGCCCACCCCCGGTGATGAGCCGGCGCAGCCCGTCCACCACGTAGGTCATGGGCAGGAAGGGATGGATGGCGTTGAAGAAGCGCGGACTGGTCTGCACCGGATAGGTGCCGCCCGCCGAGGTCAGCTGGAGCATCAGCAGGGCCAGCACCAGGATCCGGCCGGCCGGTCCGAAGCGGGCGTTCAGCCACTGCACGATCGCCGCGAAACAGGCCGTCACCAGCATCAGGAAGCCGAGCGTGCCCGCGGCTCGCGCCATCTGGAGGCCGATCGCCCAGTGCAACACCGCCATCAGGGCCAGTGTCTGGAACACCCCGATCACGGCGACCGGCAGCCAGCCCGCGAACGCGATCCGCCAGGAGGAGGCACCCACCGCGAGCGCGCGCCTGTTGAGCGGCTGGATCAGCATGTAGGCCACCATCGCGCCGACCCACAGGGAGAGCGGGATGAAGTACGGGGCGAAACCGGTGCCGTAGTTGGGCGCCTTGTGCAGCGCCTGGTTGACCAGCCGCACCGGATCCGCCATCACCTCGGTCCGGGCGTCCCGGTCCTGCTTGCCGTAGTCGGGGATCTTGCCGGCGCCGTCGTGCAGCCCGCCGGAGAGCTTGCCGGAGCCGTCGACGAGCCGGAACATCCCGCCGCCCAGGGTGTCCGCGCCGCCGCGCGCCTTACCGACGCCGCTGTCGAGGTCGGAGGCGCCGGTCTTGGCGGTGCTCAGCCCGGTGTGCAGGGTTCCGGCGCCCTTGGCGACCTTCTGCGCCCCGGAGTTGAGGGCGTTGACCTTCCGTACGGCGGTGTCGAGGTCGGTGCCCAGGTGCGGGGCGTTCTGCGCGAGCCACAGCGCCTGGTCGTGCAGATCGTCCAGATGACCGCCGAGGGCGTCGAGTTGGGTGGTGTGGTCCTGCACCAGCTTGTTGACGTCCTCGGCCACATCGGCGGCGGTGTCGGCCGCCGCCACCGACTTCTTGAGCGCGGGACAGTCCGGGTCGGCGGGCACCGCCCCCTCGCAGCGGGTCCGGTAGTCGGCGGCGAGGACGTCGGACGCCTTACGGGCCTTGGTGGCCGCCGTGGAGGTCGTCTCGGGCAGGGTGTCGAGGCTGTCGGACGCCTTCTGGGAGGCGTCGGCGACCAGTTGGGAGACGTCCCCGATCTCCTTGCCGTGCTCCTTGAGGAACGGGCGTACCTTGGCCGCCACGTCGTTGACCTTGTCGGACAGCGACTGGGTGCCGTCGGCGACGCCGCCCGCGCCGGTCTTGAGCGTCCCGGAGCCCTGGTAGAGCGTGCCGAGCCCGGACTTCAGATCGCGGCTGCCCTCCTTGGCCTTGGCCAGGCCCTTGGCGAGGTCGTCCGCGCCCTTCTTGGCCTTGCCGATGCCCTTACCGAGCTTGTCGGCGCTCTTGGCGGCCTTCTCCGTCTCGCCGTGGATATCGGCGAAGGAGATGAAGATGTTGTCGTAGAACCCGCGGGACGCCTTGGTGGAGGCCGCGGCGCGCACCTCGGAGAAGACCGAGTGGGAGATCTGGCCGACGATGTAGTTGTTGGCGTCGTTGGTGCGCACCTTGAGGGCGCCGGTCTCCGGGGACTTGCCGGAGCTGGTGGCGATCTGCCGGCTGAAGTCCGAGGGCACGGTCAGCGACAGGTAGTACGTGCCGTGCGCGACGCCCTTACGGGCCTCGGCGGCGCTCGTGCGGTGCCAGTCGAAGGTCTTGCTGTCGAGCAGCTTGCCGCTGATGTCGTCGCCCGCGGTGAGGCGCTCGCCCTTCACGGTGGCGCCGTTGTCCGAGTTGACGAGGGCCACCGGGATCTTGTCCAGCTTGCCGTACGGGTCCCAGAAGGACCACAGGTACAGCGCGCCGTAGAGCAGCGGCAGCAGGAGCAGGGCGGCGAGCGCCGCCCGTGGCAGCTTTCCCCTCCCGAACCGCTTCAGCTCAAGCGCGGCGAGTTTCGGCGAGCGCATCCGCCGCCCCCTTCTCGTTCTCGTCGTGTCCGGCCTCGTGGGCGGCGGGAGTGTCGGAGGGGTCCCCGTCGGCCTGCTGGCTCTTTTCGGCCGGGCTCTTCCGAGCGGTCCGGACCACGACCGCGTCGGCCGGGGCCTGGCTGCACACGGCGAGGACCGTGGTGCCGCCCTCCGCGATCTGCCGCAGCAGCGCCCAGGCGCGCTCGCGTTCGGCGTCCGAGAGCTTCATGTCGGCGTCGTCGACGGCCAGCAGCCGCGGCCGGGCGATGAGCGCGAGCGTGATCGACAGCCGCAGCGCCTCCAGCCGCTCCAGGTCCCGTACGGCCGTACGCGGCCCCTTGGGCAGCGTGTCGAGGTCCAGCCCGGCGGCCGTGAGGGCCGCGTCGATCCCGGCCCGGGAGGCGGCGGCCCGCTCACGGCGCGGGCGCAGCAGCCCGCGCGGGGAGTCGGCGAACCGGCGCCGCAGCAGGGCCCGCTCCCGCAGATGCTCGGCGACCGTGAGCACCGGATCGAGCTCGATGACGCCCGGTACGTGCGCGAGCGCGCTGATCCGGCGTATGCGCGCCATCTGTTGGGGAACCCGGAAGCTCCCGACCACGCCGTGTCCCTCGGTGGGGCGCATCCGGCCGGTGAGCGTGAGCAGCAGGGAGGTGCGGCCCGAGCCGGACGGGCCCTCGATCGCGATCAGCGCACCGGAGTCGGCGGCGATGTCGGCACCGCGGAACGCCCAGCCGTGCGACCCCCTGACGCCGAGCCCCTCGGCCGTCACCGCCGCCCCGGTCTCCGCTTCTGGGGTGCCCCCCACACAGATCACTTCCTTGATTTTTGAACTGACTGGTCAGTGCAAAAGCAGTATGGAGTATGACGGGGCGAGGCGTGGTGTCGGGGTCGTTCGCGCTGGTCAGAGCCGATTGTCAGTGGTGTGCCCCACGATGGCCCCATACGGCGGTCGCTCTACCACACGACCGGCCGCCACGCGACGACAGGAGGTTCGTCATGGCCAGTACCGCCGCAGCGCGCCGGCACCGTGCCGCCGCCCCTGCCCCCTCGTTGACCGGCCCCGCGACCGATGTCCACCCCGTGCTGCGCCGCGCGTCCGCCCCGCCCGCCGCGGCCGGTCTGCTCACCCAGGCCCATCAGGGCCTGGAGGAGGCCGCCGCGCTCGAAACCGCCAACGAGCGCTTTGCGACCGCACATCTGGCCGCCCTGCGCACGGCCGCAGCCGTGCTCGCCGTGCACGGCCGCCCCGAGCCCACCGCGCGCCGCCGCGCCCGGATCCGCAGCGCCTGGGAGGTCCTGCCGGAGGTCGCTCCCGAACTGGCCGAGTGGAGCGCGCTGTTCGCCTCCGGCGCCGAGCGCCGGGCCCGCGCCGAGGCGGGGATACAGGGCGCCGCGAGCCGGCGGGACGCGGACGATCTGCTGCGTGCCACCGCGATGTTCCTGCGGCTGGTGGAGCGCATGCTGATGCTGCAGCCGACCCTGCCCCACCAGGCCCCGCCGGGCGACGAGCCGGGCCCGTCGGGAGCCTGAGAGATGACCCGGCGACCGCCCCGGCCCGGCCCGGTATCCGCTCGGACGACGGCCGCTGTCCGCCGGGTACCGCTCGGGCGCCGGCCGCTGTCCGTCCGGTATCCGCTGGGGGCCGGTGGGGCGGCCGCCTCGGCGCACCCCGCCCCATGGAGGCAATAGGCTGGGACCGCCGACGTCAGTAAGCCGTCGTCACCGCCTCCGGGCGGTGGCGGCACCGCGCCGAGGAGCCACCCGCCGTGTCAGACCCGCAGCGCCCCCGTGCGTCCCTCCGTACCGCCGTGGTCTGGGAGGTCCTGAAAGACGCCCTGGAACGGCGGGCCAAGGCCACAGGCCGGGAGGTGGCCGAGGGTGGGGCCGTGCACGGCGCGCTGGACGTCCTGGACACCGGCGGCGGCAGCGGCAATTTCGCCGTCCCCGTGGCCGGCCTCGGCCACCGCGTCACCGTGGTCGACCCGAGTCCGAACGCCCTGTTCGCGCTGGAGCGGCGGGCCGCCGAGGCCGGGGTGGCCGACCGGGTGCGCGGAGTCCAGGGCGATGCCCACGGGCTGTTCGACGTGGTCGAGCGGGGCGGTTACGACGTGGTGCTCTGCCATGGCGTCCTGGAGTACGTGGACGACCCCGCCGAGGGCCTGCGGAACGCGGCGGCGGCCCTGCGCCCCGCCGGAACCCTCAGCGTGCTCGCGGCGGGCCTGGGCGGCGCCGTGCTGGCCCGTGCCCTGGCCGGTCACTTCACCGAGGCTCGGCAAGCGCTTACCGACCCCGAGGGCCGCTGGGGCTCCGGAGACCCGATGCCGCGCCGCTTCACCGCCGACCAGCTGTCCGAGCTGGTGGAGGCGGCCGGTCTGGAGATCGCCGCGGTGCACGGGGTGCGGGTCTTCGCCGATCTGGTCCCCGGAGTGCTCGTGGACACCGAGCCCGGGGCGCTGGACGCCCTGTTGCAGCTGGAGGAGGCCGCCGCCGGGCTGCCCGCCTTCCGCTCCGTCGCCACTCAGCTGCACGTTCTCGCCGAGCGGGACTGAGCGGCTCCTCCCGCCCCACCGGACGACGGGCGGTGCAGGTGGAGTCGGCCACAGGAGACCCGCTTGGCCGTCCGGCCCCGTATGATCGGGGTACACCGTCCGGCATGGCCAATCGGCGGGAGGGGAATGGACGTCTCAGCGTCAACTTTCGCCACGCCCGTGGGGGTGGGCGAATTGGCGTTGAGGGGCGGGTTTCACGGGGGCGATTCCCTGCCTATCCTGAAAGGGTCGCACCCGGTCGCCCCCCGCGACCGACGAGTAGGAGGACTCCGTGCCGCTCTCGGAGCACGAGCAGCGCATGCTCGAGCAAATGGAGCGAGCGTTGTACGCCGAAGATCCCAAGTTCGCGACAGCGCTTGAGGGAAGCGGCCTGCGCACGTACACCCGGCGACGGGTCTACCAGGCGGTCGCGGGTTTTCTGGTGGGCATCGCACTCCTCATGGTCGGAGTGATCGTTCCCCAGATCTGGATCAGCGTGGTGGGCTTCCTGATCATGCTGGGGTGTGCGGTGCTCGCGGTGACCGGCTGGCGCAAGGCTCCCAAACCCGGCGAGGCGCAGGGCGGTGGCGGGGCGGCTCCCCGCCGTCAGGGCCGTCAGCGCCGTTCGATGATGGCGCGTATCGAGGAGCGGTGGCAGCGTCGCCGCGATGAGCAGGGCCACTGAGAAATAATTCTTGGATGAGTGATTGAGGGGCGGTCGCCGACTGGCGACCGCCCCTCAACCGTGCGGTAGCCCTTCCGCGCCGTAGCCCTTCAGCCGTGCCCAGCCCCGCAACCGCGTCCTGGGCCCGCAACCGCGTCCTGGGCCCACGGGGTCTGGACCCTGGGGCCTGGCCCTGGCCCCGCACAGGGCCCTGAAGCGAGCTTGGGCGGCCCCTGAGCCCCCGTGGCCTGCGCGAGCGGCCCCGTGGCGTGCGCGAGCGGCCTGAGCCCCCGCACGCGCCGCAGGGGCTCAGTCGCGGGGGCTCGGGCAGGGCCTCAGCCACAAGGGCTCAGGGCCGCCCGGAGGTCAGCTCCCCTGGCCGCGCGGGGGCCGGAGCTGAGAGGCCCAGCGGGCCCAGCGGGGGGCTCCCCACCGCTGGACCAGCGCGGACCAGCGCTGTCCCCACGCCCACACCAGCTGAGCCGCGGACCGCGGCGCCAGCAGCGCCCGCAGCCGCTCCCGCCGCCCCGCCTTGGCCCGGAATCCGGCCAGCACCTGCCGGACGTCGTCGGCGACGCCCGCGAACGGGCGCGGCTGCGGTGCGTACAGCACCTGCTCGACCGCCTCGGCCACCCGCTGCGCCGCCCGGGCCGAATCGTCGTCGAGGTCGGCGATCCGCACCATGCGGGCCACCGCTCTGCGGGAGGTCAGCGAGTCGTCCGGCAGCACGCCGAAGTCCCAGGCCGAATCGGTGAGTTCACGCCATGCGGCGAGGATCCGGTCGGCCGCGTCCTGCTCGGTGCGCCCGCCCGAGCCGTCCAGTCTGCGGGTCCGTTTCCGCCGCCGCCACAGCATGGGCAGCAGGGGCACCACGGCCAGCAGCACCGCCAGCGAACTCCAACTCGTGACCTTGGACGCCGACCAGCCCCCGCCCGAGGCGCCGTTGTCCGGCTGCTGGGCCGCGGCACCTCCACAGGTGCCCAGCTTCTTCATCTCCGGGGTGCAACTGTCGGAGGCGGTCGGGGCGGCCGTCGGCTCGGAGGTCGTGCTGGGCTCGCTCGTCGGCTCGTCGGACGGGGTGCCCGAGGGCGTCTGCTCCATCGTGTAGTCGGGCTGGGTGCCACGGCTCGGGGTGGGCTCGAAACGGGTCCAGCCCACGCCCTCGAAGTACAGCTCGGGCCAGGCGTGCGCGTCCTTGAGGCCCACCGACACCGAGCCGTCCGCCTGGGCGGTGCCGGGGGTGAACCCGACCGCAACCCGCGCCGGAATGCCCAGCGTCCGGGCCATCGCCGCCATCGAGAAGGAGAAGTGGACGCAGAAGCCCTCCTTCTGCTTCAGGAACCGGACGATGGCGGCCGAGCCGCTACCGGACTGCACCTCGGTGTCGTAACGGAATCCTCCGTTCACCGCGAACCAGTCCTGGAGCTTGACCGCCTTCTCGTACGCGTTCGCCGCGCCGGCGGTCACCTCCCGTGCCGTACTGGCCACCACGGACGGCAGCGAGTCCGGCACCTCGGTGTACTCCTTCCGCAGCCGCGAAGGCGGTGCCGGTGCGGCCGCGAGCTGCTCGGCCGTCGGCTCCACCAGCAGGCTGGTGACCCGGTAGCGCGCGCCCCGGGTGGTCTGGCCGCGGTCGCCGACCAGCGTCCGGCCCTCCGGCTCATAGCGCCAGCGCCCGTCGATCTCGACCCTGGACGCGGGGTAGGGGAGGGGCAGCCAGTTCTGCGCGTACCAGTCGGCGGCCGAGATCGAGGTGTCGATCGAGGAGACCCGGACCGAGGGGCCGAGCCCGGCGGGCGACGGAAGCTGCCCGGGCACATCGGTGACATGCCGCTCGGACGACTTCCACGAGGTGCCGTCGAACCGGTCCAGCGCCACGATCCGCAGATACAGGTCCTGCGTGGTCTGCGAGGAGGTGCGATAGCGCAGCACCTCCTTGTTCTCCGGCTGGTTCAGGCTGTCCTGCAGCGACACCAGCGGATTGACCGCCGAGATCGTGCCGCCGCCGCTGCCGGACCCGCCACCGCTGCCCTGCCGGTCCAGCAGCCCGCCGTCCAGGGACGGCAGCGCCGCGGGCACCACCAGCGCGATGCCGAGCGCCAGCACGCCGATCCTGCGGCCGGTGCGGACCGGGGCGAGCGCCGGGGCGCCTCCGGCCCCGGCCAGGCCCGAGGGCGGCATACCCGCCGGATGCGGGGCACCGCCGCTGAACACCCGGCCCCACTGGGACAGCCGGTCCCGGCCCTCGGCCAGGAGCAGCAGCAGATAGCCGGCCGCCGCCAGCAGGAACCACAGCCAGTCGCTCCCGGCGTCGGACAGCCCGGCCGCGACCGAGTACAGCGCGAGCAGCGGCAGTCCGGCGGGGGCCGCGCTGCGGTACGTCACCGCGAGCGCGTCGACCACCAGGCCGATCGCCAGCACCCCGGCCACCAGCATCAGCCGGATGCCATCGGTGAGCGGCGCGGGGATCGCGTACTGCCCCACGTCGTCGGCGCCGTCGCGCAGCAGCAGCGCGAACTCGTCGAGGGCCTGCGGGCTCGGCAGCACCCCGCCCAGCGCCTGCTCGTGCGCGAAGACCAGGGTGAGCAGCAGCAGCGTCACCACGGCCTGCGCGGCCACCGTCAGCGGGCGGGCCAGCGGCACCCGGCGGGCCGCCGCGCCCGTCCCGCTCTGGACCGCCAGCAACAGAGTGGCCTGCAACAGCCAGCTCGCCGGGTCCACCAGCGGCAGCAGCGCACAGGCCGCCGCCACCGTGGCCAGCGCCGCACATATCGCGAGCCGAACGCTCCCACTCATGCCCAGCTCCCTGTCATGCCGCCGACCGCGGGACCTCCGGCGTCGGCCCGAGTGGCGCCCTGGGCGTCGGCCTGCCGCCAGAGCTGTGTGAGCGAGGCCCCCGGGCCGACCGGCAGCGCCGTCCACCCCGCCTCGCGGAGCTGCCGCAGCCGCTCCTCCAGCTCCTGTGTGCCCCCGAACTCCGCCCCGCGCGACCAGGCCGCGCCGTCCAGCACGAACGCCACCGCGGCCGTGGTGCGGTGCCGCATCCGGGCGGCCGTCGCCGCCTGCTCCTCGTCCAGATCGCCCAGGAAGGCCACCAGCAGCCCCTCACCGCCGCCGCGCAGCACCTCGAAGGCGGGCGAGAGCCCTCCGCCGTCGGAGTGGTCCACCACGGCGAGGGTGTCCAACATCAGCCCGGCGGTCTCCGCCGAGTCATGGGTGGAGCCGGTGAAGCCGCCTCCGCCGTCCGGGCCCGGCACCGAGCTTCCGGAGTCGGTCAGCAGCCGGACCGCATAGCCCCGCTCCAGCAGATGGACCGCGGTCGAAGCCGCCCCGGAGACCGCCCATTCGAAGGCCGAGTCGGGCCCGGAGCCGTAGTGCGCCGTACGCCGGGTGTCCAGCAGCACCGTGCAGTGGGCCCGCTGCGGCTGCTCCTCCCGGCGGACCATGAGCTCCCCGTAGCGCGCGGTGGACCGCCAGTGCACCCGGCGCAGATCGTCGCCTATGCGATAGCCGCGCGGGATGACATCGTCCTCCCCGGCCAGGGCCAGCGAGCGGTGCCGCCCGTCCCCGTACCCCGCGGCCTCGCCGGTCAGGCGCACCGGGGGCAGCGGCTCGACCCGGGGGACCACCGTGAGCGTGTCGTAGGCGCTGAAGGCGCGGGTGAGCTCGCACATCCCGAACGGATCGCTCAGCCGAAGCTGCAGCGGGCCCAGCGGATAGCGGCCGCGCAGATCCGAGCGGACCCGGTAGGACACCTCGCGCCGGCCGCCCGGCTCCACCCGGTCCAGCACGAACCGGGGGCGGGGCCCCAGCACATAGGGCACCCGGTCCTGGAGCATCAGCAGCCCGGTGGGCAGCCGCGAGACATTGTCCATCCGCAGATGCACCCGGGCCTCGGAGCCCGCAGGCACCCGCGCGGGCGCGAGCCGTCTACTGCCCGCCACCCGGTACCGGGTGCGGTAGACCACGGCCACGCAGACCAGCGGCAGCGCGGCCAGCAGCAGCCCGACCCGCAGCAGATCCGCCTGGCCCAGGACATAGCTGCACACCGCGGCGGCCACCCCGGCGGCCAGGAAGGAACGGCCGCGGGTGGTCAGACCGGCGAGGGCGGCCCGCAGCCCGCCCGAGTCCTCGCCGGCGCCGGGGCCCTCGGGGCCCATGTCCGTCCCCCCTGCGGCCATCACAGCCTCCGCGCGCCCGGCTGCTGCCGGCCGAAGTCGGCCGGGGGCATGGGCGGCATGGGGGGCATCCCGCCACCCGCACCGCGCGAGCCGGAGGTGGGCACCGGGGTGCGCTGCACGATGTCCGTGACGACCTGCTCCGCGGTGCGCCGGTTCAGCTGGGCCTGCGCGGTGGGCAGCAGCCGGTGCGCCAGCACCGCCACGGCGAGGGACTGCACATCGTCCGGCAGCGCGAACTCCCGCCCGGCCAGCGCGGCCGACGCCTTGGCGGCCCGCAGCAGATGCAGCGTGGCCCGGGGCGAGGCGCCCAGTCGCAGATCGGGGTGGTTGCGGGTGGCGGCCACCAGGTCCACCGCGTAACGCCGGACGGCCTCGGCGACATGCACCGAGCGCACCGCCTCGACCAGTTTGACGATCTCGTGGGCGTGCGCGACGGGCTGCAGGTCGTCCAGCGGGGAGACGCCACCGTGGATGTCCAGCATCTGCAGCTCGGCCTGCGGGCTGGGGTATCCGATGGAGACACGGGCCATGAAGCGGTCGCGCTGCGCCTCGGGCAGCGGATAGGTGCCCTCCATCTCGACCGGGTTCTGCGTGGCCACCACCATGAAGGGGTTGGGCAGCTCGTAGCTCTCCCCGTCGATGGTGACCTGGCGCTCCTCCATCGACTCCAGCAGCGCGGACTGGGTCTTGGGCGAGGCGCGGTTGATCTCGTCGCCGATCACGATCTGGGCGAAGATGGCGCCCGGCTTGAACTCGAACTCCTTGCGCTGCTGGTCGAAGATGCTCACGCCGGTGATGTCGGACGGCAACAGGTCCGGGGTGAACTGGATCCGCCGCACGGAGCAGTCGATGGACCGCGCGAGCGCCTTGGCCAGCATGGTCTTGCCCACGCCCGGGACGTCCTCGATCAGCAGATGCCCCTCGGCGAGCAGCACGGTCAGCGAAAGCCGTACGACCTCGGGCTTGCCCTCGATCACACCCTCCACCGACCGGCGGATCCGCTCCGCTGTGGTGGTCAGATCGCTGAGGCTCGCTCGCTCGTCATAGGTCGTCACCCGGCCCTCCTCGGCCCGTTCTCAGGGCCGTTGCCCTCGGAACGGACCGGCCCACCGCAAACGCTGGCATCGGTCCCCCGCGTGGTTGCGGGGGACGATGTCACCTATGCATTCTTGCGGTCTCCGCGGCCTCGCGTCACTCGGCTGTGGATAACCCGGGGTTATTTGTCACGCTTGTACGAGTTCGGGTGCTGAATCCCTTCAGTAACCTCAGCATCCGTCACGTGCGCGGCGTGACCTCCCGCAGCAGACCCGTCGTCACATCGAAGATGAAGCCGCGGACGTCGTCGGTGTGCACCAGGAACGGCGAGGTGCGCACCCGCTGCATCGACTGGCGGACATCGGCGTCGAGGTCCTTGAACGCCTCGACCGCCCACGACGGACGCTGGCCGACCTCCGCCTCCAGCTCATGCCGGAAGTCCTCGGTGAGGTTCAGCAGACCGCAGCCGGTGTGGTGGATGAGCACGACGCTGCGGGTCCCGAGCGCGCGCTGGCTGATGGTCAGGGACCGGATGATGTCGTCGGTGACCACACCGCCGGCGTTGCGGATGGTGTGGCAGTCACCCAGCTCCAGGCCGAGTGCCTCGTGCAGGTCCAGGCGGGCGTCCATGCACGCGACGACGGCGACGCGCTGCACGGGCCGCGCGTCCATTCCAGGGTCGGTGAACTTCTCGGCGTACTTGCGGTTGGCCTCCACGAGGCGGTCGGTGACCGTGTCTCCCGTACGGGCGTCGCGGTCGGCGGACGGATTCGGCTGCGGCGCTGATATCGACATGATGACGACGTTACCTCTCACCAGCGGATTTTGTCTTTTCTTTAGGTAGGGCAAACGAGGGCAACGGGGTGGGCCGAGTGGGTGATGTGAGGCAACCCACAGCACCCTGTGCCCCGCGGTGTGATGCCTGGGGGAGGTGATGCCACCCCCGGGGCGGGACGCGCTGGCCAGTTGGTTGACCGAAGGGACGAGTGGACTAAAGTGGCGCGAAGTGGGAGGCGTGACGCTCCCCTCGGATTCCGGAATTTCGCGTGAGCGCGGTGCGTACGTACCCCTCGGCCTCCTCCCGCTCCGGTCGCCTGACGTCACTTCCCCGGCGCCAGTAGGCCACTTCCCCTTCAGAGCGGGCGGGGACCCGGAGGTGCGTACCATCCTCGCCCGATCCTCAGAAGGGCGCACCAGCAGCGCAATGAGCAGCAACGCTCTCCATGTTCCCGTCATGCTCCAGCGCTGCCTGGACATGCTGGCCCCCGCTCTCGCCCGGCCCGGCGCGGTCGTGGTCGACTGCACCCTGGGCCTCGGCGGCCACAGCGAGGCCCTGTTGCGCGACTTCCCCGAGGCCCGCCTCATCGCGCTCGACCGCGACCCGTCCGCGCTGCGACTCGCCGGTGAGCGGCTCGCCCCGTACGGCGATCGGGCCACGCTGGTCCACGCGGTCTACGACGAGCTGCCCGAGGTCCTCGACCGGCTCGGCGTCCCGCGCGTCCAGGGGATCCTCTTCGACCTCGGCGTGTCCTCCATGCAGCTGGACGAGGCCGAGCGCGGTTTCGCCTACGCCCAGGACGCCCCGCTGGACATGCGGATGGACCAGACCACCGGCGTCAGCGCGGCGGAGGTGCTCAACACCTATCCGCCGGGCGAGCTGGTGCGCATCCTGCGGGCCTACGGCGAGGAGAAGTTCGCCAAGAAGATCGTGGACGCCGTGGTGCGCGAGCGCGCCAAGGAGCCGTTCACCAACAGCGCCCGGCTCGTCGAGCTGATCCGCGCGGCGCTCCCGCAGGCCGCCAAGCGCACCGGCGGCAATCCGGCCAAGCGCACCTTCCAGGCGCTGCGGATCGAGGTCAATGGCGAGCTCGCGGTCCTGGAGCGGGCCATTCCGGCGGCCGTCGGGACGCTCGCGGTCGGCGGGCGGATCGCCGTGCTCTCGTATCACTCGCTGGAGGACCGCCTGGTCAAGCAGGTGTTCGCGGCCGGTGCCCGCAATACGGCGCCTCCCGGGCTGCCGGTCATCCCCGAGCAGTACCAGCCCCGGCTGAAGCTGCTCACCCGCGGCGCGGAGCTGCCCACCGAGGAGGAGATCGCCGAGAACCGCCGGGCCGCCCCGGCCCGGTTCCGGGGGGCGGAGCGCATCCGGGAAGAGGTCGGTCCATGAGCACGAGGGGGACAGGGCCGAAAGGCCGGCCGGTGCCGGGGGGTGCCACGGCCAGGCGCACGCCCTTCGTGCTGCTCGTCGTGGTCCTGCTCGGCTCCGGCCTGATCGCGCTGCTGCTGTTGAACTCCTCCCTCAACCAGGGGTCGTTCGAGCTCAGCAGGCTCGAGAAGCAGACCGAGGAACTCACCGACGAGCGCCAGGCGCTCCAGCAGGACGTCGACCAGCTCTCCGCGCCCACCGCGCTGGAGCGGCGCGCCCGGGAGCTGGGGATGGTGCCCGGCGGCAGCCCCGCCTTCCTCAACCCGGACGGCTCGGTCAGCGGGGTGCCCGCCCCCGCCTCGGGGCAGCCCTCGGTGCTCGGCGCCCCCGGCCCGGTGCTGCCGTCCGCGCTCGACCCCGCGCCGTCCCAGGCGTCGCCCGCCCTGTCCGGGGCGTCGCCCACCCCGTCCGCCCTCGCGCCGCCGACCACCACCCCGTCCGGGGCGGGCACGGGCACGGCCTCCGTGACCCCGTGGGGGCTGCCCACCGCCCTCTCCACAACCTCCTCCGCCTCCGCGCAGTCCACCCCGGCCCCTCAGTAGGTGACACGGTGACGCGATCCCCAGCCCGCGCCCAGCCCGGCCCGCCCGCGCGGAGCACCGCCCGCGCGCGGTGGGCGGCCGCCGAGCCGAGGGCGGCCGTCGCGTGAGCGCGCCCCAGGATCCCCGCCGCCGCGGAGTGCCCGGCCCGGCCGGTCCGCGCGGTGACCGCCGCCCGCGCCAGGACGCGGCGCGGCGCCCCGGCGAGCGCCAGGGAGGATCGTCCGGCCGTCCGGCGCAGCGCCCGCGCCCCGGTGCCGCCCAGCCGCTGCGACTGGGCAGCCCGCGCCCCCGGCTGCGGCTGATCAGCCTCGGCCTCACCCTCGTCATGCTGGTCTTCGTCGTACGGCTACTGCAGGTGCAGGCCGTCGACGCCAGCGCCTACGCGGCCAAGGCCAACGTCAACCGCTACATCCCGGTGAAGCTGTCCGCCGAGCGCGGCTCCATCACCGACCGCAACGGCGTCGACCTGGCGACCACGGTGGACGCGTACGACATCACCGCCGCGCCCGACCTGCTCACGCCCAAGACGGCCAAGACCCGTGACGCGCCGCGCCAGGCCGCGGCCCTCCTCGCGCCGATCCTCGGCAAGGAGGAGGCGGACCTGGAGAAGAAGCTCACCGACCACCCCAAGTCGCAGTACGTCGTGCTCGCCCGGCAGCAGTCCCCGCAGGTCTGGAACCAGATCAAGGACCTGAAGAGCGCCCTGGACGACTCGGCGTCCAAGGGCAAGGGCACCAATGTGCTGGCCGGGGTCAACCGCGAGGCGCACAGCAAGCGGGTCTATCCGAACGGGGATCTCGCCGCCGGGATACTGGGATTCGTGGGCGCCGACGGCCGCGGCGCCGCCGGGCTCGAACAGCAGCTCAACAAGAAGCTCGCGGGCAAGGACGGCAAGCGCGTCTACGCCCAGTCGGGTGGCCACCAGGTGCCCACCGGGGACCTCAAGGAGCAGCCCGCGGTCCCCGGCAGCGATTACGAGCTGACCATCGACCGGGACATCCAGTGGGCCGCCCAGAGCGCCATCGCCGACCAGGTCCGCAAGTCCGGGGCCGACCGCGGCTATGTCATCGTCCAGGACACCCGCACCGGACAGCTCCTGGCGATGGCCAACGCCCCCGGCTTCGACCCCGGCGACATCACCACCACGGACGCCGACGACCTGGGCAACGCCGCGGTCTCCGACGCCTACGAGCCTGGCAGCGTGAGCAAGCTGATGTCCATGGCGGCCGTCCTCCAGGAGGGCGTGGCCCGCTGGGACACCCATGTGGTGGTCCCCAACCGGCTGCCGCGCGCCGACCGGGCCTTCGCCGACGACATCGACCATCCCACCTGGTACCTCACGCTCAACGGCGTGCTCGCCAAGTCCAGCAACATCGGCACGATCCTCGCCACCGAGCAGCTTGGGAAGACCAAGAAGCAGAAGAACCAGATCCTCTACTCCTATCTGCGGAAGTTCGGGATCGGCCGGCCCACCGGGCTCGGCTTCCCCGGCGAGACCCCGGGCATCCTGGCCCGGCCGCAGGACTGGAGCGCCTCGCAGCAGTACACCATCCCCTTCGGCCAGGGGCTGTCGCTCAACGCCGTCCAGGCGGCCTCCGTGTACTCCACCATCGCCAACGGCGGCGAGCGCGTCGCGCCCACCCTCGTGCGCGGCACCAGGGGGCCCGGCGGCGACTACACGGCCGCGCCCGCCCCCGAGAAGACCCGTGTCGTCGGTAAGGAGACCGCGAAGACGCTCGCCGAGATGCTCGAATCGGTCGTCGACGATCAGCAGGGCACCGGCGCCAAGGCGAAGATCCCCGGCTATCTTGTCGCGGGCAAGACCGGCACTTCCAACCGAGTGGACCCCAAGACCGGCCGCTACCGCGGCTACACCGCGTCCTTCGCCGGCTTCGCCCCGGCCGACAAACCGCGGCTGACCGTCTACTGTGCCGTTCAGAACCCGACGAAGGGCAGCTACTTCGGCGGTCAGGTCTGCGGACCGGTCTACAAGAAGGTCATGGAGTTCGGCCTCAAGGCCCTGCAAGTCCCGCCGTCCGGGAAGCAGCCCAAACGGCTCCCCGTGAGCTACAACCCGGGCCAGTGAGCGGACCCAGCAGTGACGACGATCACGCCGGACTCCGGGAACCACGGTCCGGTACGGTCCCGCTTCGCCGCCTCATTTCGCGGGGGAGCGGGTGTCCCGGGTACGCTCACCGCCGTGCCCCACGCTGATCAGTCCCAAACCCCTCAGAAGGACGTTTCTGTGGAATACCCGGGAGCGCCCCGCCCTCTCCAGGTCCGCCCGATCCCGCTGGCGGAGCTGGCGGATCAGCTGGGCGTCGATGCCCCCGAAGCCTCGGAGGGGGCCGCGGTCACCGGGATCACCCATGACTCGCGAGCCGTGCGCCCCGGCGATGTGTACGCCGCGCTGGCCGGCGCCCGCCTGCACGGCGCGGACTTCGCCGCCCAGGCCGCCGACCTCGGCGCGGTCGCGGTGCTGACCGACCCGGCCGGCGCCGAGCGCGCCGCCGCCACCGGACTGCCGGTCCTGGCGGTGGACAACCCGCGCGGCCGGATGGGCGCGCTGGCCGCCACGATCTACGGCGAGCCGGGTGCGGACCTGCTGCAGATCGGCATCACCGGCACCTCCGGCAAGACCACGACCGCGTATCTCATCGAGGGCGGCCTCAAAGCCGCCGCGAAGCACGACGGCGGCCTTACGGGTCTCATCGGCACCGTGGAGACGCGGATCGGCGACGAGCGCATCAAGTCCGAGCGCACCACTCCCGAGGCCACCGATCTGCAGGCCCTGTTCGCGGTGATGCGGGAGCGCGACGTCCACTCGGTCGTCATGGAGGTCTCCAGCCACGCCCTGGTCCTCGGCCGCGTCGACGGCTGCGTCTTCGACGTCGCGGTCTTCAACAACCTCAGCCCGGAGCACATGGAGTTCCACTCCGGCATGGAGGACTACTTCCAGGCCAAGGCCCAGCTGTTCACCAAGGCCCGCAGCCGCGCCGGAGTGATCAATTACGACGACGAGTACGGCCGGCGGCTGATCGAGCAGTCCGAGGTACCCGTCACCACCTTCTCCGCCGAGGGCCACCCCGACGCCCACTGGCGCGCCGCGGATGTCGAGGTCGGCCCGCTGGGCTCGACCTTCACCGCCGTCGGCCCGAACGGTGAGTCCGTACGGGCCGCCGCGCCCCTCCCGGGCCCCTTCAACGTGGCCAACGCGCTCGCCGCCGTCGTCGCGCTCGCCGTCGCCGGGATCGACCCGCAGACGGCCGCCGACGGCATCGCCGCCGTCCCGGGCGTACCGGGCCGGCTGGAGCGGGTCGACGTGGGCCAGCCCTACCTCGCGGTCGTCGACTACGCCCACAAGACCGACGCCGTGGAGTCGGTGCTGCGTGCCCTCCGTAAGGTGACCGACGGCAAGCTGCACGCCGTCCTCGGCTGCGGCGGGGACCGCGACCGGCTCAAGCGCGGCCCCATGGGCGCCGCGGTGGCCCGGTACTCCGACACGGCCGTCCTCACCTCCGACAACCCGCGCTCCGAGGACCCGCTCGCGATCCTCGCCGCCATGCTCGCGGGCGCCGCCGAGGTGCCCGCTCACGAGCGCGGTGATGTGCTGGTCGAGGAGGACCGGGCCAACGCCATCGCGGCCGCCGTCGCCCGCGCCGAGCCGGGTGACACCGTCATCGTGGCCGGCAAGGGCCATGAACTGGGCCAGGACATCGCCGGCGTGATCCGTGCCTTCGACGACCGCCAGGTACTCCGCGAAGCCATCGAGCTCAGTGAGCGAGCCCACAGGCGCGATGCCACGCGCCCCGAGGCGAGTTCACAACACCGGGACAATCACCAAGACGACCAGGGATGACAGACCGCCATGCGCGCACCAGCCCCCTCAAGGCAGCTCTCCCGCACGGCCGGAGGTGATCAGTGATCGCACTGTCCCTCACCGAGATCGCCGGCCTAGTCGGTGGACAGCCGCACGACATACCGGACCCGGACCTGAAGGTCACGGGCCCTGTTGTGATCGACTCCCGTGAGGTGCGGCCCGGCAGCCTCTTCGCCGCGCTCCCCGGGGAGCGCGTGGACGGCCACGACTTCGCCCGAAGGGCGATCGAGGCCGGGGCCACGGCGGTCCTGGCCGCCCGCCCCGTCGGCACCGCGGACGCCCCCGTACCGGCGATCGTCGTGCCCGATGTCATCGCCGCCATGGGAACGCTCGCGCGCGCCGTCGTGGAGCGCCTGGACGCCACCGTGGTCGGGCTCACCGGCTCCGCGGGCAAGACCAGCACCAAGGACCTCATCGCCCAGCTGCTCCAGCGCCGCGGCCCCACCGTATGGACGCCGGGCAACTTCAACAACGAAATCGGGCTGCCCGTGGCCGCGCTCAGCGCCGACGAGGCCACCCTGCACCTGGTGTTGGAGATGGGTGCCCGCGGTAAGGGCCACATCCAGTATCTGGCCACCCTCACCCCGCCCCGTATCGGACTCGTGCTCAACGTCGGCACCGCCCATATCGGAGAGTTCGGCGGCCGGGAGCAGATCGCCGAGGCCAAGGGCGAGCTCGTGGAGGCCCTGCCCCCCGCCGAGGAGGGCGGGGTCGCGGTGCTCAACGCCGACGACCCCCTGGTGCGCGCCATGGTGTCGCGCACCAAGGCCCGTACCGTCCTGTTCGGCGAGGCCGAGGACGCCGATGTGCGTGCCGGGAATGTCCGGCTCGCCGACGGCGGCCGCCCCGCCTTCACGCTTCACACCCCTACCGGGTGCAGCGAAGTGACCATGCGCCTGTACGGTGAGCACCACGTGTCGAACGCGCTCGCCGCGGCCGCCGTCGCCCACGAGTTGGGCCTGTCCGTCGACGAGATCGCCGTGGCGCTCTCCGAGGCGGGGCAGCTCTCCCGCTGGCGGATGGAGGTCACCGAGCGCTCGGACGGCGTGACGGTCGTCAACGACGCCTACAACGCGAACCCCGAGTCCATGCGAGCAGCGCTGCGCGCGCTGGTCGCCATGGGCGCTGCCACACCGGGGCGTCGCACGTGGGCGGTGCTCGGCCCGATGGCCGAGCTGGGCGAGGAGTCACTGGCCGAGCACGACGCGGTCGGGCGGCTGGCCGTCCGGCTCAACGTCAGCAAGCTCGTGGCGGTCGGCGGCCAGGAGGCCGCCTGGCTGGACATGGGCGCCAAGAACGAGGGTTCGTGGGGTGAGGAGTCGGTGCACGTGTCCGACGTGCGGGCAGCGGTCGATCTGCTGCGCAGCGAGCTGCGACCGGGGGACGTCGTGTTGGTGAAGGCATCCAGGTCGGTGGGGCTGGAGCGGGTCGCGCAGACGTTGCTCGAGGGCGAGGGTGAGGGCGTCCGCTGATGGGTGGCATGAGGCAGATCCTCTTCTCGGGAGCCATCGGGCTCTTTCTGACCCTGATCGGCACCCCGCTGCTGATCAAGCTGCTGGCGCGCAAGGGCTACGGCCAGTTCATCCGGGACGACGGCCCGCGCACTCACGGCAGCAAGAAGGGCACGCCCACGATGGGCGGAATCTCCTTCATCCTGGCCACGCTGATCGCCTACGCCCTGGCGAAGTTGATCACGGGCAGCCAGCCGACCTTCTCCGGCGTGCTGGTGCTCTTCCTGTTCGCGGGCATGGGCCTGGTCGGCTTCCTGGACGACTACATCAAGATCGTCAAGCAGCGGTCCCTGGGCCTGCGGGCCAAGGCCAAGATGGCCGGTCAGCTGATCGTCGGTGTCGCGTTCGCGATCCTCGCGCTGAACTTCGCCGACGCGCGCCAGCAGACCCCCGCCTCCGACCGGCTCTCCTTCGTCCAGGACTTCGGCTGGTCGTTCGGCCCGGTGATCTTCGCGATCTGGGCGCTGTTCATGATCCTGGCGATGTCGAACGGCGTGAACCTCACCGATGGTCTCGACGGTCTGGCCACCGGCGCCTCCGTGATGGTCTTCGGCGCCTACACCTTCATCGGCGTCTGGCAGTACCAGGAGTCCTGCGCCAACGCGGAGACCCTCACCAACCCCGCGTCCTGTTTCGAGGTCCGCGACCCGCTCGACCTCGCGGTCGTCGCCTCTGCCCTGATGGGCGCGTGCTTCGGCTTCCTGTGGTGGAACACCTCGCCCGCCAAGATCTTCATGGGGGACACGGGTTCGCTCGCGCTCGGCGGCGCGCTCGCGGGCCTCGCCATCTGCTCCCGTACGGAGCTGCTGGTGGCCCTCCTCGGCGGCCTGTTCGTGCTGATCACCATGTCCGTGGTCATCCAGGTCGGCTCGTTCCGGACGACCGGGCGACGGGTCTTCCGGATGGCGCCACTCCAGCATCACTTCGAACTCAAGGGGTGGAGCGAAGTCCTTGTGGTGGTCCGGTTCTGGATCATCCAGGGCATGTGCGTGATCGTCGGCCTCGGCCTGTTCTACGCGGGGTGGCGAGCTTCGTGACGTCCCACGCCGTCGCCCTCGACGTGTCCGACCTCGCCGGACGGCAGGTCACCGTCGCCGGACTCGGCGTCTCCGGGGTCCCCGCGGCGCGTGCGCTGCGGGGCCTCGGGGCCTCGGTGACCGTGGTCAACGGCAGCGACGGCGAAGCGCAGCGCGCCCAGGCGGCCGAACTGGAGCCGCTGGGCATCACGGTCCGCCTCGGCGACGGCGAGACGTTGCCGAAGGGCACCGAGCTGATCGTGACCACCCCCGGGTGGAAGCCCACCAGCCCGCTCTTCCTGGCCGCCGCCGAGGCGAACGTGCCCATCTGGGGCGATGTGGAGCTGGCGTGGCGGCTGCGCGGTGAGGACGCCCCGCCCTGGCTCGCGGTCACCGGCACCAACGGCAAGACGACGACCGTAAGGATGCTGGCGGCCATCCTGGAGGCGGCCGGGCTGCGCACCGCCGCCGTCGGCAACATCGGCGTCTCGCTCCTGGACATCGTGCTGGGCGATACGCCGTACGACGTGCTGGCCGTCGAGCTCTCCAGCTACCAGCTGCACTGGGCGCCCTCGCTGCGCGCCCACTCCGGGGCGGTGCTCAACCTCGCCCCCGACCACCTCGACTGGCACGGCTCCATGGCGGCGTACGCGGCCGACAAGGGCCGGATCTACGAGGGCAACCAGGTGGCCTGCGTCTACAACGTGGCCGACCCCGCCACCGAGGACCTGGTGCGCGCGGCCGATGTCGAGGAGGGCTGCCGGGCGATCGGTTTCACCCTCGGCACCCCCGGCCCCTCCCAGCTCGGCGTCGTGGAGAACATCCTCGTCGACCGGGCCTTCGTGGCGGACCGGCAGAAGCAGGCGCAGGAGCTGGCCGAGGTCTCCGATGTGAACCCGCCGGCCCCGCACAACATCGCCAACGCCCTCGCGGCGGCGGCCCTGGCCCGCTCCTTCGGCGTCCCGCCGAAGGCCGTACGGGACGGGCTGCGCGCCTTCCGGCCGGATCCGCACCGGGTGGAGCATGTGGCGGACGTCGACGGCGTGGCCTACATCGACGACTCCAAGGCGACCAACACCCATGCCGCGGAGGCGTCGTTGGGCGCCTATGAGCACATCGTGTGGATCGCGGGCGGGCTCGCCAAGGGGGCCACCTTCGACGAGCTCGTCCTTACGGCGGCCGAGCGGCTGCGCGGTGTCGTGCTGATCGGCGCCGACCGCGCGCTGATTCGCGAAGCGCTCGCGCGACACGCAGCAGATGTCCCGGTCGTGGACCTCGACCGGACCGACACTGGGGCGATGGCGGCGGCTGTGCGCGAAGCGGCGCGGCTCGCCCGGCCGGGCGATACCGTCCTGATGGCCCCGGCCTGTGCCTCGATGGACATGTTCATCAACTACAACAAGCGGGGCGACGCCTTCGCCGCGGCGGTTCAGGATCTGGCCTCCGGCCGGGGCCCGGACGATCAGTAGCCCGCCGGTCCCCCGGCGAGGACCGCCCGCGCGGGGAAACCGGAGGGGATAAGAACATGACGCCTGACCAGCCCGCCGCCCCGCGCTCCCGGCCGGCCCGCCCCGGCACCGGCCGCCCCGCGCCGCGCTCGGGCGGCGCCCCCCGGCTGCGGGAGGCCGTACGGGCGAAGGGCAAGGCGGCGTCCCCGGCCCGCCCGCGCGGCACAGCGGGCGCCTCCCGCCCTCCGCGCCGCCCGTCGAGGGGAAACGCCTTGGACGCGCTGCGCGGGCTGCAGCAGCGCCTCCGGAGGGCCTGGGACCGGCCGCTGACCGCGTACTACCTGCTGCTCGGCGGCTCGCTGCTGATCCTGGTGCTCGGTCTGGTGATGGTCTACTCCGCCTCCCAGATCAAGGCGCTGCAGTCCGGGCTCTCACCGTCGTACTTCTTCCGCAAACAGCTTTTCGCCGCCGCGCTGGGCGGCGCGCTGATGCTGCTCGCCGTGCGGATGCCCATCAAACTGCACCGCGCCTTCGCCTATCCGCTGCTCGCGGTCTCGGTCTTCCTGATGTGTCTGGTGCAGGTCCCGGGCATGGGCATCGCGGTCAACGGCAATCAGAACTGGATCTCCTTCGGCGGCCCGTTCCTGCTCCAGCCCAGTGAGTTCGGCAAGCTGGCGCTCGTCCTGTGGGGCGCCGATCTTCTCGCCCGCAAACAGGACAAGCGGCTGCTTGCCCAGTGGAAGCACCTGCTGGTCCCGCTGGTGCCCGCGACCGGCATGCTGCTCGGCCTGATCATGCTGGGCGGGGACATGGGCACCGCGATCATTCTCACGGCGATCCTTTTCGGCCTGCTTTGGCTGGCGGGCGCCCCTACCCGGCTCTTCGTGGGCGTCCTCGCCTTCGCCGGGGCCATCGGCATGCTGCTCATCAAGACCAGCGCCAACCGGATGTCCCGGCTCGCCTGTATCGGCGCCACCGAGCCCGGGGCGCACGATCAGTGCTGGCAGGCTGTCCACGGGATCTACGCGCTCGCCAACGGCGGCTGGTTCGGATCCGGACTCGGGGCGAGCATGGAGAAATGGGGCGAACTACCGGAACCGCATACTGACTTCATCTTCGCCATTACCGGGGAGGAACTCGGTCTGGCGGGGACGCTGTCGGTTCTCGTTCTCTTCGCGGCTCTAGGCTATGCGGGTATCCGCGTGGCCGGACGCACGGAGGACCCCTTCGTGAGGTACGCCGCGGGAGGCGTGACCACCTGGATCACGGCCCAGGCCGTGGTCAATATCGGTGCGGTGCTCGGTCTGCTGCCGATCGCCGGGGTTCCGCTCCCGCTGTTCTCCTACGGAGGGTCCGCCCTGCTGCCGACCATGTTCGCCGTCGGCCTGCTGATCGCCTTCGCACGGGCTGAGCCCGGTGCGCGAGCGGCGCTGGCCATGCGGCAGCCTGCTTTGCGGAAGAAGCTGGCTCGGGTGAGACGGAAGACGATGCGACGGCCCGTCAAGAGGCGGCCGTCCGGAGAGCGGTGAATTTCGGTGCATGTCGTACTCGCCGGTGGGGGGACCGCCGGCCACATCGAGCCCGCGCTCGCCCTCGCGGACGCCCTGCGGAGGCAGGACCCGACCGTGGGGATCACGGCGCTCGGAACGGAGCGTGGGCTCGAGACCCGGCTCGTACCGGAGCGTGGTTATGAACTCGGGCTCATCCCGGCCGTACCGCTGCCGCGTAAGCCCACCCCCGAACTGATCACCGTCCCCGGGCGGCTGCGCGGCACGATCAAGGCCGCCGAGCAGATTCTGGAGCGCACCAAGGCCGACTGTGTCGTCGGCTTCGGCGGCTATGTGGCCCTGCCCGGATACCTGGCGGCCAAGCGGCTCGGTGTGCCGATCGTCGTCCACGAGGCCAACGCCCGCCCCGGGCTCGCCAACAAGATCGGCTCGCGCTACGCCAAGTACGTGGCGGTCTCCACCCCCGACAGCAAGCTCCGCAACGCCCGCTACGTCGGCATCCCGCTGCGCCGCTCCATCGCCACCCTCGACCGGGCGGCGGTCCGACCCGAGGCCCGCGCGGCTTTCGGGCTCGACCAGAACCTGCCGACGCTGCTGGTCTCCGGCGGATCGCAGGGCGCACGCCGGCTCAACGAGGTGGTCCAGGCGGTGGCGCCGTTCCTGCAGCGCGCCGGGATCCAGGTGCTGCACGCGGTCGGTCCGAAAAACGAATTGCCGCATGTGGACAACATGCCCGGAATGCCCCCCTACATCCCGGTATCGTACCTGGATCGGATGGACCTCGCGTATGCCGCGGCCGACATGATGCTCTGCCGCGCGGGCGCGATGACCGTCGCCGAACTGTCCGCCGTCGGGCTCCCGGCCGTCTACGTCCCCCTGCCGATCGGCAACGGCGAACAGCGGCTCAACGCCCAGCCGCTGGTCAAGGAGGGCGGCGGACTGCTGGTCGACGACGCCGAGCTGAGCCCCGAGTGGGTGCAGGGCAATGTGCTGCCGGTGCTCGGCGACCCGCACCGGCTGTACGAGATGTCCCGCCGGGCCGCCGAGTTCGGCCGCAGGGACGCCGACGAGCTGCTGGTCGGCATGGTGTACGAGGCGATCAGCGCACGCCGCCAGGCGTGAGAAGGCAGGGAGCGTGGCCGGACCGTCGACCGCCGAGCGCGGCGCACGAGGGACGACTCCGTCCGGCCCGCCCCCACGCTTCCTCCGGGCGCGCCGCCGGTTCCGGCTGCCCGGCCGCCGCCCCCTGCTGGTGACGGCGGTGGCGGTGACCCTGCTCGGCGCCGGCGCCGTCTGGCTGCTGTACGGCTCGAGCTGGCTGCGGGCCGAGCGGGTGCGGGTCGCCGGCACCACCGTCCTCACCACCGAGGAGGTGCGCTCCGCCGCCGACGTTCCGCTGAACACCCCGATGGTCGCGGTGGACACGGCGGCGATCGAACACCGGTTGCGCGAGCGGCTGCCGCGGATTGCAAAAGTGGACGTATCCCGGTCATGGCCGCACACCATCAGTCTGGTAGTGACGGAACGCAGGCCCGAAGCCATTGTCGAAGAGGGCGGGAAGTTCCATGAAGTGGACGCCGCGGGAGTCCGGTTCTCGACCGTGAGCAAGCGTCCGAAGGGGGTTCCGCTGCTGGAAATGGAGCCGGACCGGTCGCCGAGTTCGCGCCATTTCGGCCCCGCCGGACTGCGCCGCGAGGCGGTCCGGGTGGTCACCCAACTTCCCGAGAAGGTCCGCCAGGACACCCGTTCCCTCCGGGTCCGCTCGTACGATTCGATCACCCTGGAGCTTGCCGGAGGCCGTACGATCGCCTGGGGGAGCGGAGAGCGAGGCGAGGTGAAGGCGAAGACGCTCACCGCACTGATGAAAGCGCAGCCGGACGCCGACCACTTCGACGTCAGTGCGCCGAGCGCTCCGGCGGTGTCTCGCAGTTGACCTGATACCGGCAGGCCAGCACCCTGGTTGGCTAGCCCACTGGGTGATCACATAGGGTGAAAAGAAAAGCGGGAGGTTCGGCGTGTTCATTGAACGCGCGCCACTTGTCGACTTAGTGTCCTGTTCCGAAGAGTCCGGGAAACAGAGGCACTGGTAACCCTAAACTTCAGCGTTAGGGTTGGGGTCGGCAATCGGAACCGTCCCATTCGGCATCAGTCGGCGCACCGCGGCAACGGCGGGGTGGCGACACGTAACTCGAGGCGAGAGGCCTTCGACGTGGCAGCACCGCAGAACTACCTCGCAGTCATCAAGGTCGTCGGCATCGGCGGCGGTGGCGTGAATGCCATCAACCGGATGATCGAGGTCGGGCTCAAGGGCGTCGAGTTCATCGCGATCAACACCGATGCACAGGCCCTGCTGATGAGTGACGCAGACGTCAAACTGGACGTCGGCCGTGAGCTCACCCGGGGCCTTGGAGCCGGCGCCAACCCGGATGTAGGCCGTAAGGCCGCCGAGGACCACCGCGAGGAGATCGAGGAGGTCCTCAAGGGGGCCGACATGGTCTTCGTGACCGCGGGTGAGGGCGGTGGCACGGGCACCGGCGGTGCGCCGGTGGTCGCCAATATCGCCCGCTCGCTCGGTGCCCTGACGATCGGTGTGGTCACCCGCCCGTTCACCTTCGAGGGCCGCCGCCGCGCCAATCAGGCCGAGGACGGCATCGCGGGTCTGCGGGACGAGGTCGACACCCTCATCGTGATCCCGAACGACCGGCTGCTGTCCATTTCGGACCGTCAGGTGAGCGTGCTCGACGCGTTCAAGTCGGCCGACCAGGTGCTGCTGTCGGGTGTTCAGGGCATCACCGACCTGATCACCACCCCGGGTCTGATCAACCTCGACTTCGCGGACGTCAAGTCCGTGATGTCCGAGGCCGGATCGGCGCTCATGGGCATCGGCTCGGCCCGCGGCGACGACCGCGCGGTGGCCGCGGCCGAGATGGCGATCTCCTCGCCGCTGCTGGAGGCGTCCATCGACGGCGCCCGGGGCGTGCTGCTCTCCATCTCCGGCGGTTCCGACCTCGGTCTGTTCGAGATCAACGAGGCCGCCCAGCTCGTGAGCGAGGCCGCCCACCCCGAGGCCAACATCATCTTCGGCGCGGTGATCGACGACGCGCTCGGCGACGAGGTCCGGGTCACCGTGATCGCGGCGGGCTTCGACGGCGGTCAGCCGCCCCCCAAGAACCGCGACAAGGTGCTGGGTTCCTACGGCGGCGGCCGCGAGGAGGGGTCCGGCAGCTCTTCGAGCCGCCCGTCCGGCCAGGAGAACAGCCGCCCGTCCTTCGGCGGGCTCGGCAGCGTCACCTCACGCGACGAGGAGTCCGCCCCGGCGGACCCGGCCCCGGTCGCCGAGGTGCCGCCGCCCCCGGTGCCCACCCCGCACCCCCAGGTCCCGCCGGCCCGCCCCTACCCGGAGAGCCAGGCCGAGGAGCTGGACGTCCCGGACTTCCTGAAGTGAGCCGTCCGGCATGGCTCGACGGCGACCTTGAAGTGAATCAGACGTGATAGCGCAACAGCACGACGCGAGCGGCGCGCACTTCGCCTTCACCGACCGGTGGGGCGGGGTGAGCGCCGCTCCGTATGACGAGCTCAATCTCGGCGGGGCGGTCGGCGACGACCCCCAGGCCGTACGGACCAACCGCGAACTGGCCGCCAAGGCGATGGGCCTGGACCCGGCGGCCGTCGTATGGATGAACCAGGTGCACGGCCGGGACGTCGCGGTGGTCGACGGACCGTGGTCGGACGACGAGATTCCGGCGGTGGACGCGGTGGTGACGCGGCGTCCGGGGCTCGCCCTGGCCGTCCTCACCGCCGACTGCACCCCGGTGCTGCTGGCCGATCCGGTGGCCGGAGTCGTCGGCGCCGCCCACGCGGGCCGGCCGGGACTGGTCGCCGGAGTGGTCCCAGCGGTGGTCAAGGCGATGACCGAACAGGGCGCCGAGACCGCCCGGATCGTCGCCCGTACCGGCCCCGCGGTCTGCGGCCGCTGCTACGAGGTTCCCGCGGATATGCGCGCCGATGTCGCGCAGAGCGTGCCGGAGGCGTGGGCCGAGACCCGGTGGGGTACCCCGGCGGTGGATGTGGCGGCCGGTGTGCGGGCCCAACTGACCCGCGTGGGTGTGCGGATGGACGAGAAGGATGGACAATCTCACATCTGCACCCTGGAGTCGGCGGACCACTTCTCGTACCGGCGCGAGCACACCACGGGGCGGCTCGCGAGCTACGTCTGGTTGGGCGGCTGAGCTGTGACGGATCGCAAGACGGAACTGGCCGCGAATCTGGCACGGGTGACGGAACGTATCTCTGCCGCCTGTGCCGAGGCCGGTCGCAAGCGCGAAGAGGTGACCCTGATCGTGGTCACCAAGACCTATCCGGCGAGCGATGTTCGTTTGCTCGCGGAACTCGGCGTACGGCATGTCGCCGAGAACCGCGATCAGGAGGCCGCCCCCAAAGCCGCGGAATGCGCGGATCTGCCGTTGATCTGGCACTTTGTCGGGCAATTGCAGACCAATAAGGTGCGTTCCGTATCCAGTTATGCCGATGTGGTGCAATCTGTCGATCGTAAGCGATTGGTCGATGCGCTCTCCCGTGCGGCTGTGGGGGCCGCGCGGGAGATGGGCGTCCTGATTCAGGTCGCGCTCGACGCGGACTCCGATGAACGGGGAGCGCGCGGGGGCGTGGGACCGGGCGGAGTGGAACGGCTCGCGGAGTCCGTGGCCGAGGCCGAAGGGCTCCGGCTCGACGGTCTGATGACCGTCGCCCCGCTGACGGGCCCCTACGAGGGGCGGCCGCGGGCGGCGTTCGACCGGCTGATGGAAATCTCATCCCGCCTGCGCGTGGCTCATCCGGCTGCGAACATGGTCTCGGCGGGGATGAGCTCGGACCTTGAGGAAGCCGTGGCGGCGGGAGCGACACATGTGCGCGTCGGCACTGCGGTACTCGGAGTCCGACCCAGCCTCCGGTAACGTCGCGAAGAAGTCGGACCACAGCAGAAAATATGGTCATTCCCGTCAAAAGGCGGGCTGGCCACGTGGATCCATGGCATCCGGTGGCGGAGCCGATCCACCACAGAGCGGAGGACGCAGAGAATGGCCGGCGCGATGCGCAAGATGGCGGTCTACCTCGGCCTCGTGGAGGACGATGGGTACGACGGCCGGGGATTCGACCCCGACGACGACTTCGAGCCCGAGCCGGAGCCCGAACGGGAGCGGGACCGTCGGCGTCATCAGGTAGTGGAGACCGAACCGCGGCCGGAAAGGGGCGAATCTGTGCGAGTCGTCCACCCTCCCGCACAACGTGAACCGGCTCCTCTTGCGGTGGAAACCGGGCGACCCGCGCGAATTGCCCCCGTGGCGTCCATCACACCTGAACGTCAGAACTTGGAGAAGAACGCGCCAGTGATCATGCCCAAGGTTGTGTCCGAGCGGGAGCCGTACCGCATCACCACACTGCACCCCCGGACCTACAACGAGGCCCGTACTATCGGGGAACACTTCCGTGAGGGCACTCCCGTGATCATGAATCTGACGGAGATGGACGACACGGATGCGAAGCGACTTGTCGACTTTGCCGCCGGTCTGGTGTTCGGTCTCCATGGGAGCATTGAGCGGGTGACGCAGAAGGTGTTCCTGTTGTCTCCTGCTAACGTCGATGTCACGGCGGAGGACAAGGCCCGTATCGCAGAGGGCGGGTTCTTCAACCAGAGCTGAGACGCAAAAACGGCAAACCGGCAACACCGAGTCATCCGAGGCCGAAAGGCCGGGTACGAACCAGGGGAGAGGGACGCGCGGGATGGGCATCGCACTACAGGTGATCTACATCGCGCTCTACTGCTACCTGATCGTGCTGATCTTCAGGCTCGTGATGGACTATGTCTTCCAGTTCGCGCGCTCGTGGCAACCCGGTAGGGCGATGGTGGTCATCCTCGAGGCCACTTACACTGTCACCGATCCGCCACTCAAGCTGCTACGGCGGTTCATTCCGCCGCTGCGTCTCGGGGGTGTGGCGCTCGACCTGTCCTTCTTCGTGCTGATGATCATCGTCTGGATCCTGATCACCGTCGTGAGCAATTTTGCGAGCAGGGTGTGAACGATACGGTCTTGCCGATTGCCGACGACTACGTTGAGGTGAAGTAGAGATGCCGTTGACCCCCGAGGACGTGCGGAACAAGCAGTTCACGACCGTCCGCCTCCGAGAAGGCTATGACGAGGACGAGGTCGATGCCTTCCTCGACGAGGTCGAAGCCGAACTGACCCGGCTGCTACGGGAGAACGAGGACCTGCGCGCCAAGCTGGCCGCAGCGACCCGTGCCGCCGCCCAGAGCCAGCAACAAGGTATGCGCAAGCCTCCCGAACAGCAGGAGAGGCCCGGCGCGCCTGTGCCCGCCGCCATATCCGGACCGCAGCCGGTGCCGCCCGGCCAGCAGCAGATGGGTGGTCCGCCCCAACTCCCGGGCGGAGCCCCGCAGCTGCCGGCGGGTCCGATGGGCCAGAACGGCCCCGGACCGATGCAGCAGGGTGGCCCCGGTCCGATGCAGCAGGGCGGACCCGGTCCGATGCAGCAGGGTGGCCCCGGTCCGATGCAGCAGGGCGGACCCGGCCCCATGGGTCAGAACGGTCCGATGGGCCAGAACGGCCCCATGGGTCCCGGCGGTCCCATGGGTGGCCCGATGGGCGGTCCCGGCGGTCCTGGCGGCCCCGGTGGCCCGCAGCTGCCGCAGCCGGGTCAGGGCCCGGGCGGCGACAGCGCCGCGCGCGTGCTCTCGCTCGCGCAGCAGACCGCCGACCAGGCGATCGCGGAGGCCCGTTCCGAGGCCAACAAGATCGTCGGCGAGGCCCGCAGCCGCGCCGAGGGCCTGGAGCGGGACGCCCGCGCCAAGGCCGACGCTCTGGAGCGGGACGCGCAGGAGAAGCACCGTGTCGCGATGGGCTCCTTGGAGTCCGCTCGTGCCACGCTCGAGCGCAAGGTCGAGGACCTGCGCGGCTTCGAGCGCGAGTACCGCACGCGGCTGAAGTCGTACCTGGAGAGCCAGCTGCGCCAGCTGGAGAACCAGGCCGACGACTCGCTCGCCCCGCCGCGTACCCCGGCGACCGCCTCGCTGCCGCCGTCCCCGTCGATGAGCGGCTCCATGGCCTCGGCCGGCGCCGGCTCGATGGGCGGCCACACCATGGGCGGCAACCAGACCATGGGCGGCCACAACCCGAACGGCGGAGCGCCGTCCTACGGTGGGCAGCAGCAGATGTCTCCCGCGATGACCCAGCCGATGGCACCGGTGCGGCCGCAGAGTCCGCAGCCGATGCAGCAGGCGCCCAGCCCGATGCGGGGCTTCCTCATCGACGAGGACGACAACTGACGCGGGCCGTTTAGCGCGGAGCGTTCGGCAATCACAAGGGCCGGGCCCCAGGAGCAGACTCCTGGGGCCCGGCCCTTGCCGTGCATGCGGACTGCCGGAGGCTTTCCCTTACCCGCCCCTTCCCGTAACCGGGGCTCTGCCCCGGACCCCGGTCCTCAATCGCCGGACGGGCTGAATATCAGCCCGTCCGGCGATTGAGGACACGCCCGAAGGGCGTCCGGGGTCAGGGGCGAAGCCCCTGGTTCGGGAAAGGGCGGGTAGGGGAACAGAACCCCCGCCGGAGCGTTACGCCTTGCGGAGGCGGAACGTCAGGCCCAGGGGGGCGTCCTCGAAGGGGGTGCCGTACGCGGCGTCGGCCTCGCCTGTGGCGAAGTCGGTCGCGAGGACCTCATCCGCGATCAGGCCCGCGTGATCCATGAGCGCCTGCCGCAGCTCCTCGTCCGCCGTCTCCCACCGCAGCGCGATCCGGTCGGCCACGTCCAGCCCGCTGTTCTTACGGGCCTCCTGGATCAGCCGGATCGCGTCACGGGCGAGACCCGCGCGGCGCAGCTCCGGGGTGATCTCCAGGTCGAGGGCGACCGTGGCGCCCGCATCGGAGGCGACCGACCAGCCCTCGCGCGGGGTCTCGGTGATGATGACCTCGTCGGGGGAGAGGGCTACCGTCTCGCCGTCCACCACGACCGACGCGTTCCCCTCGCGCAGCGCGACCGACAGCGCGGCCGCTTCCGCCTCCGCGATCGCCTTGGCGACCGGCTGGGTGCCCTTGCCGAACCGCTTGCCCAGCGCGCGGAAGTTGGCCTTCGCGGTCGTGTCGACCAGGGAGCCGCCGACCTCGCTCAGCGACGCGAGCGAGGAGACGTTCAGCTCCTCCTCGATCTGGGCGCGCAGTTCGGCGCCGAGGGTTTCGAAGCCGGCCGCCGCGACCAGCGCGCGCGACAGCGGCTGGCGCGTCTTCACACCGGACTCCGCGCGGGTCGCGCGCCCCAGCTCCACCAGGCGCCGCACCAGCGCCATCTGCACCGAGAGTGCCGGGTCGATCATCGACCGGTCCGGCTCCGGCCAGGTGGTCAGGTGCACGGAGGCGGGGGCCTCCGGGACCACCGGGACGACCAGGTCCTGCCAGACCCGCTCGGTGATGAAGGGCACCAGGGGCGCCATCAGCCGGGTGACCGTCTCGATGACATCGTGCAGGGTGCGCAGCGCGGCGGCGTCGCCCTGCCAGAAGCGGCGGCGGGAGCGGCGCACGTACCAGTTGGACAGATCGTCGACGAAGGCCGACAGCAGCTTTCCGGCGCGCTGGGTGTCATACGCCTCCAGGGCCTCGGTGACCTGCTCGGTGAGCGTGCCCAGCTCGCCCAGCAGCCAGCGGTCCAGCAGTGGCCGCTCGGCCGGGGCCGGGTCGGCCGCGGATGGCGCCCAGCCCGAGGTGCGGGCGTACAGCGCCTGGAAGGCGACCGTGTTCCAGTAGGTGAGCAGCGTCTTGCGCACGACCTCCTGGATGGTGCTGTGGCCCACCCGCCGGGCCGCCCACGGCGAGCCGCCCGCGGCCATGAACCAGCGGACCGCGTCGGCGCCGTGCTGATCCATCAGCGGGATCGGCTGAAGGATGTTGCCCAGGTGCTTGGACATCTTGCGGCCGTCCTCGGCCAGGATATGACCGAGGCAGACCACGTTCTCGTACGAGGACTTGTCGAAGACGAGCGTGCCGACCGCCATCAGCGTGTAGAACCAGCCGCGGGTCTGGTCGATGGCCTCGGAGATGAACTGCGCCGGGTAGCGGCTCTCGAAGAGCTCCTTGTTCCGGTACGGGTAGCCGTACTGCGCGAACGGCATCGAGCCCGAGTCGTACCAGGCGTCGATGACCTCGGGCACCCGCTCGGCCGTCAGCGAGCAGCCGTCGGCGGTGCAGGTGAAGGTGATGTCGTCGATGTACGGGCGGTGCGGGTCAAGACCGCTCTGGTCGGTGCCGGTCAGCTCGGAGAGCTCGGCGAGGGAGCCGACGCAGGTGAGATGGGACTCGGCGCAGCGCCAGATGGGCAGCGGGGTGCCCCAGTAGCGATTGCGCGACAGCGCCCAGTCGATGTTGTTATTGAGCCAGTCGCCATAGCGACCGGTCTTGACCGATTCGGGATACCAGTTGGTCTTCTCGTTCTCCCGCAGCAGCGCGTCCTTGATCGCGGTGGTGCGGATGTACCAGGACGGCTGGGCGTAGTAGAGCAGCGCTGTGTGGCAGCGCCAGCAGTGCGGGTAGCTGTGCTCGTACGGCACATGCCGGAACAGCAGCCCGCGCTCCTTCAGGTCCGCCGTGAGCGCCTCGTCGGCCTTCTTGAAGAACTGGCCGCCGATCAGGTCGAGACCCTCCTCGAAGGTGCCGTCCGGGCGGACCGGGTTGACCACCGGCAGACCGTAGGCACGGCAGGTCAGCAGGTCGTCCTCACCGAAGGCGGGGGACTGGTGGACCAGACCGGTGCCGTCCTCGGTCGTCACGTACTCGGCGTTGACGACGAAGTGCGCGTCGGGGATCTCCACCAGCTCGAAGGGGCGCCGATAGGTCCAGCGCTCCATCTCGGCCCCGGTGAAGGACTCCCCGGTGACGGTCCAGCCCTCGCCGAGCGCCTGCCCGACCAGCGGCTCGGCGACGACCAGCTTCTCCTCGCCGTTGGTGGCGACCACATAGCGCACCTCCGGATGCGCGGCCACGGCGGTGTTGGAGACCAGGGTCCACGGCGTGGTCGTCCACACCAGCAGCGCCGCCTCGCCCGCCAGCGGGCCCGAGGTCAGCGGGAAGCGGACGAAGACCGAGGGGTCGACGACCGTCTCGTAGCCCTGGGCCAGCTCGTGGTCGGACAGCCCGGTGCCGCAGCGCGGGCACCAGGGGGCGACCCGGTGGTCCTGGACCAGCAGCCCCTTGTTGAAGATCTCCTTCAGGGACCACCACACCGACTCGATATAGCCGGGGTTCATGGTCCAGTACGCGCCGTCGAGGTCGGTCCAGAAGCCCATCCGCGTGGTGAGCTCGGCGAAGGCGTCGGTGTGCCGGGTGACGGACTCCCGGCACTTGGCGTTGAACTCGGCGATGCCGTACGCCTCGATGTCCTTCTTGCCGTTGAAGCCCAGCTCCTTCTCGACCGCCAGCTCGACCGGCAGGCCATGGCAGTCCCAGCCCGCCTTACGGTCGACGTGGTAGCCCCGCATGGTGCGGAAGCGCGGGAAGACGTCCTTGAAGACGCGGGCCTCGATGTGGTGGGCGCCCGGCATGCCGTTTGCGGTCGGGGGGCCCTCGTAGAAGACCCACTCGGGCCGTCCCTCGGACTGCTCGAGGCTACGGGCGAAGATCTTGTTCTCCCGCCAGAAGTCGAGCACGGCGTGCTCGAGGGCGGGCAGGTCGACCTGGGCGGGCACCTGGCGGTACTGCGGCGTCATCGGGGCTCTTCTTCCTCCGGCGGACACGTGCTCTTCCGTTTCCGTCGGAGGGACGAGAGCCGTGCGCTCCCGCGGTACCACCCTCCTTGACCGGTAGCTGGTCGGCTCCCGGCCCCCTCATTGGGATCGCGATGCCGGTTCTACTGACCCAGTGCGGGCGTTCTTCCGGCGGCTCCGGGGTGATCCTTCACATCGCGCTCGCCCCCGGGCTCACACCGTCCCCGGGTCGCTCTGGGCCGCCTACGACGCTACTCGTCCCCATCCACGCCTCTCGCTGCGCCCCAGTGTACGGGGCCGAGGGGAGCGGGGCCCACCCGAATACGGCACTGCGCCGAGTGGGGGACGGCCGGCTCCGGGGATTGACCCGAATGGCGATACGCCGGGTGTCGTGGCCGCGGTCGTCACGCTGGGTCACCGACGGGTACCGGATTCCGGACGGATTACCGGACGCGGAGTGGGGCACAAAGGTGGGGACCGGGTTGTCGTACGGGCAAGCCGGGCGAATCGGGCGGCGTGCCCCGTTGCCGCCCGCCCGGAGTCGATTTATCGTTCCGGAACGATTCGCGCGCAAGATCACAATATGTGAAGGGGCCGCGGCCATGGTGGCGAGAAAGACCGCCGTGCAGAAGAGCACGGCGAAGGCGACGGAGGCCGCGCCCGGCAAGAAGAGCGCCTCGGGCAAGAAGGCCGTCAACAACAAGACCGCGGCGCCCGCCGGAGCCGCCGCGCAAGGCGCCGCCAAGGCGGCCAGGAAGAGCGCCCCGAGGAAGAACTCGGAGACGCCCACCAGGAAGCACGCATCCGCCAAGACGGTCGCGCCGACCGAGGAGGGCGTGGCCGAGGAGACCGTGGCCGGGGCCACGGCCGGTAGGACCACGGCCACGAAGGCCGCGCCCGCCGACAAGGCGGTGCCCGCGAAGAAGACGGGAGCCAGGAAAGTGGTTGCGAAGAAGACTCCGGGTGGTGCGCCGACCGACAAGAAGGCCACGACGACCGCATCCCCCTTGCCCAAGGCCCGTGCGGTGGGCGCGCCCGCCGACCCCAGCGAGCTCGCGGTCCGCCCCGGCGAGGACCCCTGGTCCGCCGAGGAGGTGGACGAGGCGCGCGCCGGGCTGCTGACCGAGGCCGGCCGGCTGCGCGCCGAGATCCTCGCCTCCGAGCAGGCGATCACCGGGCTGATGCGCGACTCCGGTGACGGCGCCGGTGACGACCAGGCCGACACCGGAACCAAGAACATCACCCGCGAGCATGAGATGGCCCTGGCCGGAAACGCCCGCGAGATGCTGCTGCAGACCGAGCGGGCCCTGGAGCGGCTGGGCACCGCGACCTACGGGCTGTGCGAGAGCTGCGGCAATCCGATCGGCAAGGCCCGGATGCAGGCGTTCCCCAGGGCCACGCTGTGCGTCGAGTGCAAGCAGCGCCAGGAGCGGCGCTGACGCCCGTACGCATGTGCCGTACCCTCGTCCCTCACAGGGGGAGACTGGCCCGGACGAGTTGAGGGACTCACGTGACAGAGGCGGAGCAGGCCATCGGTACGCCGGATGCGGGGAAGGCAGAGGAGGGTGCCGGGCCCAGCGCTGCCGGAGCCGATGAGGCCGCGGCGGGCAGGGGGAAGCGGCACGTCGGCGTGCTCCTTACGGTCGCGGCGCTGGCCTATCTGATCGATCTGGTCAGCAAGCTGGCCGTGGTCGCGAAGCTGGAGCACCACGCTCCGGTCGAGGTGATCGGCACTTGGCTGCAGTTCGAGGTGATCCGCAACCGGGGCGCGGCCTTCGGCTTCGGCGAGGCCATGACCATCGTCTTCACGGTGATCGCGGTCGGCGTCATCGTGGTGATCGCGCGGCTGGCCCGCAAGCTCCACAGCCTGCCCTGGGCCATCGCGCTGGGTCTGCTGCTCGGCGGCGCCTTCGGCAATCTCACCGACCGGATCTTCCGGGCGCCCGGAGACTTCCAGGGGGCGGTCGTGGACTTCATCGCGCCCTCCCACTTCGCGGTCTTCAACCTCGCCGACTCGGCCATCGTCTGCGGCGGCTTTCTGATCGTGATCCTGTCCTTCCGCGGTCTGGACCCGGACGGCACGGTCCACAAGGACTGACGAGGGCCGGGCGGCCGGTATCCGACGGGCGTACGAACCGGTGCTTCCGGTCCGGCATACTCGTCGGGTGAGTACGATTCCCGAGATCCGCACCCTGCCCGTACCGGACGGTCTGGAGGGCGAGCGCGTCGACGCCGCGATCGCCCGCATGTTCGGCTTCTCCCGGACCAAGGCGGCCGAGCTGGCCGCCGCCGGAAAGGTGCAGCTCGACGGCACCGTGGCCGGGAAGTCCGACCGGGTCTCCGGGGGGGCCTGGCTCGAGGTCGAGTTGCCGCAGGCCGCGCCGCCGGTGCGGGTTGTCGCCGAACCCGTCGAGGGCATGGCGATCGTGCACGACGACGAGGACATCGTGGTCGTCTCCAAGCCGGTCGGCGTCGCCGCCCACCCCAGCCCCGGCTGGACCGGCCCCACCGTGATCGGCGGGCTCGCGGCCGCCGGCTTCCGCGTCTCCACCTCGGGCGCCGCCGAGCGCCAGGGCATCGTGCACCGGCTGGACGTCGGCACCTCCGGGCTCATGGTCGTCGCCAAGTCCGAGCTCGCGTACTCCGTGCTCAAGCAGGCCTTCCGCGAGCGCACCGTGGACAAGCGCTACCACGCGCTGGTCCAGGGCCACCCGGACCCGCTGAGCGGCACCATCGACGCCCCGATCGGGCGCCACCCGCAGCACGACTACAAGTGGGCGGTGACGGCGGACGGCAAGCCGAGCGTCACCCACTACGACCTCATCGAGGCGTTCCGGGCCGCGAGCCTGCTGGACATCAAGCTGGAGACCGGCCGCACCCACCAGATCCGGGTGCATATGGCGGCCCACCGCCACCCCTGCGTCGGCGACCTCACCTACGGCGCGGACCCGACGCTCGCCAAGCGGCTGAAGCTGACCCGGCAGTGGCTGCATGCCATGCGGCTCGGCTTCGAGCACCCCGCGCACGGCGAGTGGGTCGAGTTCGAGAGCGCCTACCCCGACGATCTGCGCGGGGCGCTGGACATCGTGAAGGCCGAGAGCGCGTGATCGAGGTCGTGGCCGACGGGGACCTGTCCGGCTGCTTCGCTGTCCGCCGGGAGGTCTTCGTGGTGGAGCAGCGGATCCCCGAGGAGGAGGAGATGGACGCGTACGACGCGCACGCCGTCCACCTCCTGGCCACCGACGGCGCGGGCAGCCCGGTGGGCACCGCGCGCTTTCTGCACGGCGCCGCCGCGGACAAGAAGTACGCCCACGCCGGTGTCGACGGCGCCACCACCGCCGTTCTCGGCCGCCTCGCGGTGGCCAAGGCGGCGCGGGGCACGGGGCTGGGAGCCGACCTGGTCCGGGCCGTCGAGGCGGAGGCCCACCGGCGCGGCCTGGCCGAGGTCTATCTGGAGTCCCAGACCCATGCGCTCGGCTTCTACGAGCGGCTGGGCTACGAGGCGTTCGGCCCGGAGTTCGACGAGGGCAGCGGCATCCCCCACCGCGCGATGCGACGGCCGTTGTAGCGGCCCGCCAGAGCCCGCGGGACCTCTGCCGTCACCGTGGGGCCGTCACCGTGGGGCGTCCTTACGGAGCCCGTCCTCGAAGCGGGCGAGACGGTCATGACTGCCCTGGCGGTCGTGGAGCTCACGGCCCCGCTCGCGCTCCAGCCGTGCCGGCGGGGGCTGGGCGGCCGGGGCGGTGGCGATACGCGGCAGGGCGTGGGGATGGGCGTCCCGCAGCCACGTGATCATCTTCTCGCGCACCTCACAGCGCACGGTCCAGGCGTCGTCCGGGTCCCGCGCCGTGATGAGCGCCCGCACCACGATGGTGCTCGGGGTGGTGTCCGTCACCACCAGGTTCCAGTCCCGGCCGTCCCAGGCCGGGGACTTCTGCACGATCTCGCGCAGCCGCTCCCGCATCTCCTCGATCGGCGCCGTGTGGTCGAGATGGAAGAGGACGGTGGCCACCTTCTGGGTGCCGCCCCGCGACCAGTTCTCGAACGGCTTGTTGGTGAAGTACGACACCGGCATGGTGATCCGGCGCTCGTCCCAGGTCCGTACGGACAGGAAGGTCAGCGTGATCTCCTCGACCGTGCCCCACTCGCCGTCCACCACCACCGTGTCGCCGATCCGCACCATGTCGCCGAAGGCGATCTGCAGCCCCGCGAAGAGGTTCCCCAGCGTGGACTGGGCGGCGACACCGGCGACCACACCGAGGATCCCGGCGGAGGCCAGCATGGAGGTGCCGACCGTGCGCATCGCCGGGAAGGTCAGCAGCATGGCGGAGACCGCCACCACGCCGACGATCGCGGCCACCACCCGCTGGATCAGCGTCACCTGGGTGCGCACCCGGCGCACCCGCGCGGCGTCGTGCGCGCTGGAGGCGTAGCGGAAGTAGGAGGACTCCACGACGGCCGACGAGACCCGCACCACGAGCCACGCCGTGGCCGCGATCAGCACCAGCGCGAGCAGCCGGCCGATCGCCGACTCATGCTCCTGGACGACCCTCGCCTGTGTTTTGTCGTACGAACCGCTCAGCAGCGCCGTGCACACGGTCACCTGCAGCGGAAGCCGGCAGCGGCGCAGATGGCCCCACAAGGGGGTCTCGGGGTGCCGGGCATCGACCCTCCGCAGCAGCCAGTCGACGGCCCAGCCGATGAACAGCGTGATGGCCAGTGAGCCGCCGATGACGACGAGCGGACGCAGCACGTCCTCCATGGACACCTACCTCATCCTTCCCTCAGGGAGACTCCGGGTGTCCTGTCCCGCCTTCCCCGGATCGGGTGTCCTCAGACCGCGACTGGCACGATGGGAGGGGGCGATCCACGGAAAGGAAAGTGACAGCGGTGGCCGATACCTCGACGATTGTTCTGTTCCACTCCGCGTACGGGCTGCGGCCCGCCGTACAGGAGGCGGCCGACCGACTGCGTGCGGCCGGGCATGAGGTGGTCGTGCCGGACCTGTACGAGGGGCAGACCGCCGAAACCGTCGAGGACGGCATGGTGATCAAGGAGCGGATCGGCCGCGACGAGCTGCTGAAACGGGCCATCACCGCCGCCGCGCCGTACTCGGACCGCGGGCTGGTCTACGCCGGTTTCTCGCTCGGCGGCGCCCTGGCGCAGAATCTGGCGCTGGCCGACGACAAGGCGCGCGGACTGCTTCTGCTGCACGGCACCTCGGACATCGCCGACGACACCACGGTCGATGAGCTGCCGGTGCAGTTGCATGTGGCCGACCCCGACCCGTTCGAGCCACACGACTGGCTCAATGCCTGGTATCTGCGGATGCGGCGGGCCGGTGCCGATGTGGAGGTCTTCCGCTACGCCGGGGCCGGGCACATCTTCACCGACCCCGAGCTGCCGGACTACGACAAGGAGGCCGCCGAGGCCACCTGGCGGGTGGCGCTCGGTTTCCTGGCCGGCCCCTGAGCCCGTAAATCGTCTGTGAACCGCCGGGTCAGCGCACGGGTGCCTCAGCGCACGGGTGCCTCAGCGCACCGGTGTGTCGGCGCGCTCGACCCGCTGGCTGCCCGCCTGGGTGCGGTACGACCGCGCCCAGGCGGTCGTGGCGTTGCGATCGGTCTTGTCGGAGACGGTGTAGTAGTCCATCTGGGCCCGCTGGGGAGTGACATCGAGCACGCCGTAGCCGTGCGAGTCCATGTCCACCCACTTCACATGGCGGTTGGCGACCCTGATCGCGGCCGCCGCGGCCAAGGACACCGTGTGCGGTGCCACATGGAGCAGATCGTCGAGGTTGTCCGAGGTGACGGAGGTGACCACGAACTCGGTCGCGGCCGACTGGGAGAGCGGATAGGTGGCGGCCTTCACCGGTACGTCGTTGGCCCACGCCATATGGATGTCACCGGTGAGGAAGACCGTGTTGCCGATCGCGTGGTCGGTGAGGTGGGCGAGCAGCTCGCGCCGGTCGTCCGTATAGCCGTCCCACTGGTCGGTGTTGATGGCCAGGCCGCCTTTGGGCAGCCCCAGCAGCTCGGCGAGCGGGCCCAGCAGCTCGGCGGGGAGGGCCCCGAAGGCGACCGGTGAGATCATCACCGAGTTGCCCACCAGCCGCCAGGTGGTGTCCGAGGCGGTCAGGCCCGACTTCAGCCAGTCGAGCTGGGCGCGGCCGGTCAGGGTGCGCTCCGGGTCGTCCACGTCGCCGCTGCCGGTGGCCGCCTGCTGGGAGCGGAACGAGCGCAGATCGAGCAGATGGAGATCGGCGAGGGTGCCGTAGCGCAGCCGCCGGTAGGTGGTGCCCTGGGTGGAGGGGCGCACCGGCATCCACTCGAAGTACGCCTGCTTGGCGGCGGCCACCCGCTGGGCCCATGCCCCTTCGGTGCCGGGCGTGTGGTTCTCCGCCCCGCCGGACCAGGCGTCGTTGGCGAACTCGTGGTCGTCCCATATCGCGATCAGGGGGAGCGCGGCGTGCAGCGCCTGGGCGTCGGGGTCGGTCTTGTAGTTCCCGTGCCGGACGCGGTAGTCGGCGAGCGTGACGATCTCGTGGGTGGGGGCGTGCGGGCGGACGACGCCCTTCGCCTCCGGGTATTCGCCGCTCTTGTACTCGTAGATGTAGTCACCGAGATGGAGCACCGCGTCCAGGTCGGTACGGGCCGCCAGATGGCGGTACGGGGCGAACCAGCCCGCCTCCCAGTTGGCGCAGGAGACCACGCCGAAGCGGACCCCGTCGGCCGCGGCGTCGGGCGCGGGGGTGGTGCGGGTGCGCCCCACGGGGGAGCGGACGCCACCGTCCACGCCGAAGCGGTAGAAGTAGTCGGTGGCGGGCCGCAGCCCGCGCACATCGGCCTTGACGGTGTGGTCGGTGCCGGCGGCGGCCTTGACGGTGCCGCGGGCGACGACCGAGCGGAAGTCCCGGTCCTCGGCGACCTCCCAGGTCACCTCGATGGCCGGGCCGAGCCCCGAACCGGGCACGGCGTCGGGGGCGGGCGTGATACGGGTCCACAGCAGGATCCCGTCGGGCAGCGGGTCACCCGAGGCGATGCCGTGCAGAAAGGCGGGCCCGGAGCCGGCGTGGGCGGCGGGTCCGGAGACGAGGGGCAGCAGGGCGGCGGCAGCCGCCGCGGCCGTGACGGCGCTGCGGCGCGAGATGTGGAGGTCGGTCACGGCCGAGGACATTACTGACAAGTAGCGGGCACGGACAGGGGGCTTGGGGGATGTTCGCCCACCCGTCGCCGCCAGGTCACCCCCGTCGTGGGCGTGAGGTCACCACCGCGGCTGCCGGGTCACCGCTGCCGCTGCCGTCGTCGCCGGGCCACAACGCCGTCGGCGGGCGCGCCCCAGGGGCACGCCCGCCGACTCGGCCGGGAAGAGCCGGACGCTACTTCTCGAGCCCCTGCTTGACGAGCGGGGTGAACTGGTCCGGAGTCATCGGCGGGTTTTGGCCCACCTGCAGCTTCTTCCCGTTCAGCTTGAAGGTCGGGGTGGCGTCGACGTCCTTGGTGTCGTTGAACGACTTGGACATGGCCAGCGCCCACCGGTCGTAGGTGCCGTTCTTCACGGCCTTCTCGAAGGCCGTGTTGCCCTTCAGCTCCTTGACCTGCTGGGCGACGTCGATCAGCTTCTGGTCGTTCGCGAAAGCGTCATCGGTCTCCTCCGGGTGGTTCTTCGGCGCGTACAGCGCCTCCTTGTAGTCCAGGAACGCCTGCGGACTGACGTTGAGGGCCGCGCCGAGCGCGCTCAGCGCGTTCTTCGAGCCGGCGCCGGGCATCTGCTTGTTGTCGTCGAGGAAGGTGCCCATGGTGAACTGCGCCTTGTAGGTGCCGTCCTTGATGTCCTTGAGCACGGTCGGGCCGGTGAACTTCTCGAACTGGGCACAGACCGGGCAGCGCATGTCCTCGTAGACGTGCAGGGTGTTCTTGGCCTTCTTGTCGCCGATGACGACCGTCGTGCCCTGGGAGCCGGTGGCGTTGGCGGGCTTCGCGAACGTCTTCTTCTCGGCCGCCGCCCGCCACTTCTGGTTGGCGTCGTCCGAGTCCATGTTGGTGACGGCGTAGCCGATGCCGCCGGCTATCGCGAGGACCGCGACGACCGCGCCGCCGACGAACAGCTGGCGCCGCGTCCGGTCCTTCTTGGCCTGGCGCTCACGCTCGGCGCGCAGCCGTTCGCGCGCGGCCTGCTTGTTCTGCTGGTTGTTGCGGTTGCTCATGATGGATCGATCTCCGTGGGTGTGCGTCGTCAGTGAGGCGTACGGGGGTGTGGATCGCTGTGCTCAGGCAGCGGCCGAGCAGGGCGGTCCACGACGCACCACGGAGTGCACGAGGAGAGGGAGCGCCGGCGCCGGGCGTACCGGCCGTACGGTCCGCGGGGCCGGGCGACGACGGGGCCGCAGGGCCGCGGCGTGGACCGCGACGGCCAGCAGCAGCGGCCGGAAGGCGAAGGCGGCCAGGGAGGCCAGCAGACGGCTCAGGGCGGCCTCGCCGCGCCGCAGCCAGGCCGAGGCGATCAGACCCACCGCGACGTGCGCGGCGAGCAGCAGCCAGGGGGTGGCGGAGCTCACGGCGGCCGCCAGCGGGGTGCCGACGCCGTTCTGGGAGACCCCGGGCAGCGGACTGCCGAGATCGCCGCCGCCGCACAGCACGGTGACCCCCATGGAGCGCAGGGAGCCCGCCACGGGGCCGCCGGACTGGCCGTAACACGCCTGCTGGCCGGTGGTGAAGATCGTGTCGGCCGCCAGCTCCAGCGGGATCAGCAGGGTCGCTATGGACCAGAAGCCCCGCTCCCGCCCCGCGAGGGCGTAGGCGACGGCGAAGACGGCCACCGAGAGCGCGGCGACGGTGCCCAGCGGCAGCGGAGTCCGCGACAGCAGGACATGCGAAGCCGAGGACAGCGTGACGCACAGCGCCGTGAAGAGCGCCGCGCGCACTGCCCTCAGCTGCGGTCCGGTGCCGTCCATGACTTCGAATTCTGCCATGAACGGCTGTAGGGACCATGTGAAGAATTGGCCCCGGTGGCCGGCTAACCGCCCTTGAGCTGCTTCTTCACCGCTTCCGTGAACTCCGTCGCGGTCATCGGGGTGGAGCCGCCGCTGCCGGTCAGCTGGGAGCCGTCGAGCTTGACGGTGGGGGTGCTGTTCACCCCGGAGGCGTCGAAGTCGGTGATCATCTCCTGCGCCCAGGGGACGTAGGTGCCCTCGCGTACAGCCTCCCGGAAGGAGTCGTTCCGCTCGAGTGCGGGCACCTCCTGGGAGACGGTCAGTAGCTGGTTGTCGTCGGCGTAGAGGTCCTCGCTCTCCTCGGGGTGGTTCTTCGGCGACATCAGGGCGGCCTTGTAGTCGAGGAAGGCGTCGGTGCTCACGTTCAGCGCCGCCCCGAGGGCGCTCACGGCGTTCTTGGAGCCGCTGCCGCCCATGCTCTTGTCGATGATGGTGGCGAAGTGGAACGAGACCTTGTACTTACCGGCCTCGATGTCCTTCGCGATGGTGGGCCCGACCTCCTGTTCGAAGGTGGCGCACGGTGGGCAGCGGACGTCCGCGTAGACGTCGAGGGTGTGCCCGGCACCGGCCTCGCCGATCACCACGGTGGTGCCGCTCGGACCGGAGCTGTGGGCGGGCAGGACGAGCTTCCGCGAGCCCCCTGAGCCGCCCGCTCCGCCCGGGTCCTCCGAGCTGTCCGAACCGCTGGAGCCGCCGGAGCCCGTCGGGCCCTGGACGACATCGTCCACGGAACCGGCCCTGGAGTCCTTGTCGTCATCCGTGATCATGAGAACGCCCGCGACCACCGCGGCGGCCACCGTCACCGCCACCACGGCCGTGAGCCCGGCCTTGCGCTGCGGGTCCGCCGGGGCGGGAGCGCCACCCCAGGGCCCGCCGCCCGGGCCGGGCGGCGGGGGACCGGGCGGGAAGCCCGGGGGCTGGGCCGGAGGCGGCGGATGAGCCGGCTGCGGGTGCTCCGGCTGCTGGTACGGGTTCTGCTGCGGGTTCTGCTCGCCCCCCGGCGGCTGCTGTCCAGGCCACATGACGGGTAACGATAGAGGGGCGAGCAGACCGCGGCCATGGCCGGGGGACGATCAGGGGCCGGTGTGACGATCAGAGGCCGGTGTGACGATCAGAGGCCGGTGTGACGATCAGAGGCCGGGGATGCGGCCGTTGCGGAAGAGGTCCACGAAGATCTGGTGGTCGGCCCGGGCGCGGGCACCGTAAGAGTGCGCGAAGTCCACCAGGAGGTCGGCGAAGCCGTCCTCGTCGGCGGCGATCACCGCGTCGATGGCGCGCTCGGTGGAGAACGGCACCAGCGAGTGGCCGCTCTGGTCGTCGGCGGCCGCGTGCATGGTGGCCGTGGCCCGCCCCAGGTCGGCCACGACCGCCGCGATCTCGGCCGGGTCGTCGATGTCGGACCAGTCGAGGTCCACCGCGTACGGCGACACCTCGGCGACCAGCTGCCCCGCCCCGTCCAGCTCGGTCCAGCCCAGCCACGGGTCGGCGTGGGCCTGCAGCGCGCGCTGGGAGATCACCGTGCGGTGGCCCTCGTGGTGGAAGTACGACCGCACCTGCTCGTCGGTGATGTGCCGGGAGACCGCCGGGGTCTGCCCCTGCTTCATGTAGATCACCACATCGTTCTCCAGGGCGTCGCTGTTGCCCTCCAGAAGGATGTTGTACGAGGGGAGCCCGGCGCTGCCGATGCCGATGCCCCGGCGGCCCACGACGTCCTTGACGCGGTAGGAGTCCGGGCGCGAGAGACTGGACTCGGGGAGCGTCTCCAGATAGCCGTCGAAGGCGGCCAGGACCTTGTAGCGGGTGGCCGCGTCCAGCTCGATGGACCCGCCGCCGGCCGTGAAGCGGCGCTCGAAGTCGCGGATCTCGGTCATCGAGTCCAGCAGCCCGAAGCGGGTCAGCGAGCGGGCGTCACGCAGCGCGTCCAGCAGCGGGCCCTCGGCGGTCTCCAGGGTGAAGGGCGGCACCTCGTCGTTCTTGGCGCCGGTGGCCAGGGCGTGAACGCGCTCGCGGTAGGCGTCGGCGTACGTCCGCACCAGCTCGGTGATCTTCTCGTCGCTGAGCGCCTTGGTGTAGCCGATGAGCGCCACGGAGGCGGCGAAGCGCTTCAGGTCCCAGGTGAAGGGGCCGACGTATGCCTCGTCGAAGTCGTTCACATTGAAGATCAGCCGGCCGTTGGCGTCCATGTAGGTGCCGAAGTTCTCGGCGTGGAGGTCACCGTGGATCCACACCCGGCTGGTGCGGTCGTCCAGGTACGGCCCGCCGGCGCGCTCCCGCTCCACATCGGAATAGAACAGACAGGCGGTGCCGCGGTAGAACGCGAACGCCGAGGCGGCCATCTTCCGGAACTTGACGCGGAAGGCGGCCGGGTCGGCGGCGAGCAGCTCGCCGAAGGCGGTGTCGAATACGGCGAGGATGTGCTCGCCGCGCTGTTCCGCCTGGGTCTGCTGGTTCGGCATCGCGGAACGCCTCCTGGGGCATGAGGGATGTGATCGGTGTGGCAGATACGACAGGGTATGTTCCGTCGCGCCGGGTGCGCGGGAAGACCGGATGACCCGTCGGGATCAACGCCTGAGGCTACTCGTGAGTGCCCGGCTGGTGTCAGTGCGGAGGGGTAACCTTCGGAGCTGTCTCGCCCTGCCGTCATCGATTGTTCGCCGGAGGTCTTCCACCGTGACCAAGCCGCCCTTCACGCACCTGCATGTCCATACCCAGTACTCGCTGCTGGACGGTGCGGCGCGGCTCAAGGACATGTTCAACGCGTGCAACGAGATGGGCATGACCCACATCGCCATGACCGACCATGGCAACCTCCACGGCGCGTACGACTTCTACCAGCAGGCGACGGGCGCCGGGGTCACGCCGATCATCGGGATCGAGGCGTATGTGGCGCCCGAGTCGCGGCGCTACAAGCGGCGTGTCCAGTGGGGCCAGCCGCATCAGAAGCGCGATGACGTCTCCGGTTCCGGTGGTTACACCCACAAGACGATCTGGGCGGCGAACAAGACCGGTCTGCACAATCTCTTCCGGCTCTCCTCCGACGCCTATATGGAGGGCTACTTCGTCAAGTGGCCCCGGATGGACAAGGAGACCATCGCCCAGTGGTCCGAGGGCCTGATCGCCTCCACCGGTTGCCCCTCCGGCGAGTTGCAGACCCGGCTCCGGCTCGGCCAGTTCGACGAGGCCGTGAAGGCCGCTTCCGAGTACCAGGACATCTTCGGCAAGGACCGGTATTTCCTGGAGCTGATGGACCACGGCATCGAGATCGAGCGCCGGGTCCGGGACGGGCTGCTGGAGGTCGGCAAGAAGCTGGGCATCCCCCCGCTGGTCACCAATGACTCGCACTACACCTACTCCCGCGAGTCCGTGGCCCATGACGCGCTGCTGTGCGTCCAGACCGGCAAGAACCTCTCCGACCCGGACCGCTTCCGCTTCGACGGCACCGGCTACTACCTGAAGTCCACCGACGAGATGTACGCCATCGACTCCTCGGACGCCTGGCAGGAGGGCTGCCGCAACACCCTGCTGGTCGCCGAGCAGATCGACGCCACCGGATGGTTCGAAAAGCGCGACCTGATGCCGCGGTTCGACGTCCCCGAGGGGTACACCGAGGTCACCTGGTTCCAGGAGGAGGTCCGCAAGGGGATGGCCCGCCGCTTCCCCGGCGGCGTCCCCGAGGATCGTCAGAAGCTGGCCGAGTACGAGATGGACGTCATCATCCAGATGGGGTTCCCGGGCTACTTCCTCGTGGTCGCCGACTTCATCATGTGGGCGAAGAACAACGGCATCGCGGTCGGCCCCGGCCGAGGCTCCGCGGCCGGTTCGATCGTCTCGTACGCGATGGGCATCACCGACCTCGACCCGGTCGAGCACGGGCTGATCTTCGAGCGGTTCCTCAACCCCGAGCGTGTGTCCATGCCCGATGTCGACATCGACTTCGACGAGCGTCGGCGCGGTGAGGTCATCCGGTACGTCACCGAGAAATACGGCCACGACAAGGTCGCCCAGATCGGCACCTACGGCACTATTAAGGCCAAGAACGCCATCAAGGACTCGGCCCGCGTGCTGGGCTATCCGTACGCGATGGGCGACCGCATCACCAAGGCCATGCCCGCCGACGTCCTCGGCAAGGGCATCCCGCTCTCCGGCATCACCGATGAGAAGCACCCCCGCTACAGCGAGGCGGGCGAGGTGCGCGGGATGTATGAGAACGAGCCGGATGTGAAGAAGGTCATCGACACCGCGCGCGGTATCGAGGGCCTGGTGCGCCAGATGGGTGTGCACGCCGCCGGCGTGATCATGTCGAGCGAGACGGTGACCGACCATGTCCCGGTCTTCTCGCCGAAGAACGACGGCCAGGTCGTGACCCAGTGGGACTACCCCACCTGTGAGTCGCTCGGCCTGCTGAAGATGGACTTCCTGGGCCTGCGCAACCTCACCATCATGGACGACGCCGTCAAGATGGTGCGCGCCAACAAGGGCATCGACCTGAAGATGCTCGATCTGTCCCTGGACGACCCCAAGACCTTCGAACTCCTCTGCCGCGGCGACACCCTCGGCGTCTTCCAGTTCGACGGCGGCCCCATGCGCTCCCTGCTGCGCATGATGAAGCCCGACAACTTCGAGGACATTTCCGCCGTCTCGGCCCTCTACCGGCCGGGCCCGATGGGCATGAACTCGCATATCAACTACGCGCTGCGGAAGAACGGGCAGCAGGAGATCACCCCGATCCACCCCGAGCTGGAGGAGCCGCTCAAGGAGGTCCTGGGCATCACCCACGGCCTCATCGTGTACCAGGAGCAGGTGCAGAAGGCCGCCCAGGTGCTCGCCGGCTATTCGCTCGGCCAGGCCGACCTGCTCCGCCGTGCCATGGGCAAGAAGAAGCAGGAGGTCCTGGACAAGGAGTTCGTGCCCTTCCAGCAGGGCGCCCGCGACAAGGGGTATTCCGACGAGGCCATCCAGGCGGTGTGGGACGTCCTGGTCCCGTTCGCCGGATACGCGTTCAACAAGGCGCACTCCTCCGCGTACGGCCTGGTCACCTACTGGACCGCGTATCTCAAGGCCAACTACCCCGCCGAGTACATGGCGGCGCTGCTCACCTCGGTGCGTGACGACAAGGACAAGTCGGCGGTCTATCTGAACGAGTGCCGTCGTATGGGCATCAAGGTGCTGCCGCCGAACGTCAATGAGTCCGAGGCCAACT
>NZ_JAGFNO010000035.1:0-98690 GCF_017592595.1 Streptomyces sp. NEAU-YJ-81
CAGGCGCAGGCAACGGACGCATCGACATGATCTCCCCCTCGCCCCCAGGAAACAGACCCGACAACGAGCAGTGTCCACCGCACCCGAAGGTCATTTCAGGTGAACCATCACATCGACCAACAGAGTCCTTCAGGTCAAGGAGGCCGCCCCGGATGCCCTGGAAGTTGCTGATCGCTGGCACCTGCTCCAGAACCTGTCCGCCGCGGTGGAGAAGACCTGCCACCAGCATCGCAACTGCCTGCGCAAACACAGCGAAGAGGAAGACAGCGACGCAGACGCAAGTGCCGGAGCCGATGCAGTTACCGCCCGCCGAGCTGCCCCGCACCCAGATCATCGAACGGACCCGCCACCGCTACGAGGACATCCACCGGCTGCTGGAAAAGGGCTGGACGATCAGCGCCATCGCCCGCCGGCTGGACCTCGACCGCAAGACCGTGCGCCGCTTCCGCGACACCGACCTCGACCAGCTGCTGGTCTCCGCCCGCGACCGACGGCCCAACGGCGTCCTGGAACCGTTCAAGGCATACCTCAACGCCCGCTTCACCGAGGCACAGGGCCAGGTCGGCGGCACCCGCCTCTTCCTGGAGATCCGCGAACGCGGCTACCTCGGCAGCCGCCAAGTCGTCCGCAAACACCTCGCCGCCCTGCGCGCGGGCACCGCCGAACCCGTCCGGGCCGACATCCCCAGCCCGCGGAAGATCACCTCGTGGATCATGCGGCCGCGCGACACGCTCACCGAGAGCCAGGAGGAGCGGCTGCTTCAGGTCCGGCTCGCCTGCCCCGACATCACCCGGGCCTGCGACCTCGCCCGCGCCTTCGCCGACCTGGTGCGTCACCAGCGCGGACACCTGCTCCAGCAGTGGATCCGCCAGGCCGAGCAGGACGCTCCCAAGCCGATGAGCGGATTCGCCGGCTTCCTCCGCCGGGACCTCGACGCTGTCACCGCCGGCCTCACCCTCCCCTGGAGTTCTGGAGCCGTCGAGGGACACGTAAATCGGGTGAAAACACTCAAGCGGGCCATGTATGGCCGAGCCTCATTCGAGCTCCTCCGGACCCGCATCCTCACCCAGCCATGACCTTCACGGAACTGCGGACAGAGCCATTTTCAGAGGTTCTCATCACTGCCAGATCATGGAAACGAGCAGACATCAGGCGATCCACGATATCGCGCTCACCGGGCGCCGGCCCCGCGCCGGGCCGCCATCGGGGCGGCTCCGTAGGGCAGCGCCCGGACGCGCACCGGCCCCCTCGACATGGCGTCGAGGGGGCCGGTGCGTTGGTAGCGGGGACAGGATTTGAACCTGCGACCTCTGGGTTATGAGCCCAGCGAGCTACCGAGCTGCTCCACCCCGCGTCGGTCCGCCTACCCTACACGGCGCGGGCGAAGGGGTTCGACGTACTCCACGCCCCTGGTGTTCGGTGCGGGAGCGCCTTCTCTGGCTCCGGCAGCCTGACGGATGCAGTCGAGTCAAGGGCCGAACTCAGCTACCCGCGAAGCGGACGGCATGGGCCGACGCCTGCGGATCGGTAGCCGCCAATAGCCGGGAGCCCTCCGCCTCCAGCGCCTCCCGGTCAGCGATCCCGAGCCGCCCGAACGGCTCGACCAGGACCGCCGCCTCACCTCGCCGCCGCTCGAACTTCCACGTACCGCCGACGAATCCGTCGACCAGGACCGTGCCGCGAACGATCCCGTTGGCCGTCATCACCCGGCCCGGAGCCACCTCCCCGAGAATCCGGGACCGGTCGGCGTGCGACAGCACCAGGTTGTCGAAGCCGGCGACGAAACGCGCGGGCACCGGGGTATCCGGGTCGGGCAGGCCCGCGTCCGGCAGGTCGTACAGCACCCGTCCCTGATCATCCCGGTACGTCCGCAGTCCCAGCCCGGCCACGACCTGGCGCAGCCCCGTCAGCCCGGACCACTTCTGCAGGTCGGCGACGCCCGCCGGGCCGAAGGCGCCGAGATACCGCCTGACGACGGTCTCCGGGTCGCGGCTTTGGACCGCCCGCCCCAGCCACTCCTCCACGGTCGCGTACACCGGCTGCCCGCCCTTGCCCCATACCCCGCGCGGCGGCAGCTGCACGAGGGGTATCCAGTTGCGCAGTGCGTTCACCAGTGAGCCGGGATCCGCCTCCGGCCACCGTTCGCCCAGTGCTGCCCGCAGCTCCGCCGGGTTCCGTGCCCGTTCCCTCACCAGCATCCGCCCGGCAGCTATCAGCTCCTCCCGGTCCACGCTCCGCATTCCGGGCGCCCAGGTGCTGCTACGGAACTGGCGGTCGAGCATCGGCTGCACCAGCGGCCGCAGCGCCAGGGCGTCCGACGCGCTCACCAGATGCACCGTTCCACGCATCAGCACGATCCGCACCGCGCGGCGTTCGGTCATCAGTCCCGCCAGTTCGGCGAACGAGAAGCGCTTCAGCCGGGTCCAGAGTCCGACGTATGGCGCGTCCGGCGCCTGCGACTGCATGCCCACCAGGTGCTCGATCGCATCCAGAGCGGACATCTCGGAGCGTTCCAGCAACAGCTGGCGGTCCAGCAGAGCCCGGTTGAGTGTGCGGCGGTCGAGCACGATGTTCGGCATGAGGGAACGCTACCGACCCTTGCGGACAGGTTCCGTCCGCACGATGGAGTGGCCCCGCAACGGCTGTTCCGTCTCACCGGTTGGCCGAGCTCACTGAAGATTGACCAGCTTCGTCGATTGGCGCTACCTGCGGTGATCTTTGAGATCGCCGGGCTTCATTGCCTCTGTGCAAGAGGCGAGTGGGCCCCTCCCGGGGAGGGGCCCACTCGTTCGGGTCGAGCTCTTCTTCAGGCAGATCACGAATCCGATTCGCAGAGCGCGTAGGCCCGGATCTGACCGCCGTACCCGGTCGTGTGGCTTTTTGCCACCCACGACTTCTGGTTGCTGGCAGACGGGGCGTTGGCGTCCACCGTGTCTGCGGGAGACCCGCCGTTGGTGTATGTGGGGTTCCATTCGTAGCCTCCACCGATGAGGTGGGTCCCGTCCGGGCAGGTCGCTCTGGAGAGCTCACCTCCGTTGGCCCAGTTCCCTGCTACGACCTGGGTAGACGAAGCTGCGGCCGTCGAGGCCGTTGTCAGTCCGAAGGCGGCAGCGGCAAGCAGGCTGCTGGCTACGGCAAGTCCAGTTCGCAGAGTCTTTCGAATGAGCACGATTCTCCTTATCCGTTTCGGTTCGATAGCGGAACTCGGACGATAGGGCGGCGATGAGCCCAAGATCATGACTTGGGCCGGGAGATCATCCGATTGAGGGGAGTACCGGCTTCCGAAGTTTGCTGTTGCCGCCGGGCCACACCAGTCGCTCAGCGCCGGGTTGCTACGCGCCTGCTTCTACCCATGGCAGCGACCGTTTGATGGCTTGCGCGTGATCAGGACTGGCCGATAAGACTGCGTTGAGACAGGACAACGACTGGTGATCACGCCTCGTCCTCCGTCACATACCGCCGAAGCGCCCGCCCCCGCCGCCGATGCGAGAGGCGCAATGGGCTCCCAACCCGGTGTACGCCCGGCTGGGCAGCGCGGGCGGACACCGGCCGGTCGGCCAGGGGAATCAGGCGCAGGTGTCGAGCATGCCGGTCAACGCGGCATGCTCCTCCTGGTCCGTGGTGAGGTCGTATCCGTGCTTCACCGAGATCCAGGCCCGCGCGTCAGTGCAGTGGTAGCTCGCGAGGTCCGGTTGCCAGTCAGAGGGGTCCGGGGTCCGAGTAGGAACGGAACAGAAAACCGGTGCAGCCGTCAAATCTTTTGACGGGCCGTGAGTTGGGCTGCCAGGGTGCGCCCATGAGTGACGACCCGACGATCGGCTTCCTGAAGGCGGACGTGGCGCGGTTCTGCGCCGGTCTGGAGGAACTGGCCCCGGCGATCCGGCTACGGCTGCTCGTCGAGCTGCGAGCCGCGCTGAACGAGGTGACGGACGCGGCCTTGGACGAAGGCATGGCCGCGGCGAAGGCGGAGGGCTGGGGGCTGAGGCAGATCGGCGACCAGGTGGGCCTCTCGCACGAGAAGGTCCGCTACCGGCTCGCCCAGGCCGCGGGCAGGGGCGAGCCGGCCGGGGAGCCGTGCTAGACCGTGGTGGTCTTCTCGGGCTTGGCGGTGGAGCGGAGCTGTCCGCCCTGGATCTCGACGGGCAGGGCGAAGCTGTAGCGGCCGTGGAAGTTGATGTGCGCGAACTTCAGCGGTGAGAGGCGGGCGATGTCCTCGTCGCGGACGTGGATGCCCTCGGCGCGCATCTCGCCAATGATCTTCTGGAAGTACACCGTGTTCCACAGGACAACGATGTTGAGCATCAGCCCCAGTGCCCCGAGCTGGTCCTCCTGGCCTTCGCGGTAGGACTGCCTGAGTTCGCCCTTCTGTCCGTGGAAGATCTTCCGAGCGAGTTCGTGACGCGATTCCTGCCGGTTGAGCTGGGTGTTGACCCTGCGGCGCAGGAGTTCGTCGGTGAAGTACGAGGACAGATACGCGCTGCGGTCCAGGCGGCCGAGTTCCATGACGGCCTTGCCCGTGGGGGTGGGCTTGCCGCCGGGCGCGAGGACGCGCAGGGCCTCGGAGGCTTTGATCGTGCCGGAGTGCAGGGACCCGGCCAGGCGGAGCATCTGATCCCAGTGGGCGGTGATGTGCTTGAGGTTGATCTTGTCTCGGGTGACCGGGTTGAGCGGGCCGTAGTCGGCGTCCGGATCGGCGCGGTAGAGGGTGGCGCTGCCGACGTCGGCCAGGCGCGGGGAGAACTGGTAGCCCATGAGGCGGAAGAGCCCGAAGACGATCTCACTGGCGCCGTGCGTGTCCGAGGTGATCTCGACCGGGCGCAGGGCCGTCTCCTGCTCCAGGAGGCCGTCGAGGATGTAGAAGGAGTCGCGCTGGGTGCCGGGGATCAGGATGCCGTGCAGGCCGCTGAACTGGTCCGAGAGGAAGTTGTAGAACGTCACACCGCGTCGGCGGGTGCCGAAGTACTTGGGGTTCGGGCCGGAGTTGAGGGTGCGGATCGGGGTGACGAAGCGCAGGCCGTCGGCGGAGGCCAGCTCGCCGCCGCCCCACGCCTGCACCAGCGGCAGGCGCATGTGGTAGTCGACCAGGCGGGCGTTGGCCGTCGACAGGGTCTGTGCGCGGATGTAGTTCTGCTCGACCCAGAACAGGCGGTCGCGGTTGAGGGCATCGACGCCGTCGTGGACGATCGGCTCGATGCCGACGTTGGTGGCCTCCGAGGTGAGGACCGCGGCCACGGACAGGGGAAGGTCGTCCATGCGCGAGTTGGCCTCGGAGACGTGGGTGAAGTCGGACAGGTAGGGCACCCAGGAGTCGACCTCCAGCACGATCTCGGGAAGGTCGACGGCGGGCATGCGCGCCTCGATCTCCTTGTTCAGGTCGATCAGGGAGGCGGGCTCGTCCAGGCGGTCCAGGCCGGTGAGGATGATGCGGTCGCGGCCGCCCTGCTGCTCGATGCGGACGTTGGGGTTGGCCGCCAGGCCGTCGGCGAACTCCCGGTGGGCCTTGTCGAGCCGGTCGGTCCAGGCACCCAGGATCTTGTCGGGCTTGGGGTCGAGGTCGAGTTCCTCGCAGACCCGGGTGCGGGCCGCCTCCCACGCGGCGTCTTGCAACAGGCGGGCGTTGGGGTCGCCCCACTTGCGCAGGCCCGGCACGAACACCTCGTGTCGGTGCAGGGCCGTGCGCAGGGCCTCGGCGGAGGCGACGACCAGGGCGCGCTTCTCGACGCTGCCCACGGGCATCGGCGGGGGCGGGAAGACCAGGCGCCGCCAGGCGGAGGTGAGCATTCTGGCGGGGACTTCCCACGCCTGGATGGGGCGGCGCCGGCCCTTGAGCGACTTCACGAAGCCGATCGCGTCCAGCACCGGTTCGCCCGCCGGGCTGGCCTCGAAGGTGAACGTCTTGAGCAGGCCGGGCAGGAAGCGGGCGATGGTGTTGTAGCGGGCGGCGAGCATCTGCTCGGCGCCGTCGTCGGGCTGCTGGGCGAGGACCTTGACGGTGTCGGCCGCCGCGTGGACGGGGCCGACGTCCATCGCGTCGAGCATTGCGCGTACGTCGCCGTCGGGGTCGGCGGCCGTGGTGCAGATGGCGAGCCAGGCTTTGCATAGCTCGATCGCGGCGGCGTCGAGGTCTTTGAGCGTCCGCAGTCTCTGCTTGGTCATCTTGGTGGCGGAGCTGCGGATGATGTCGCCCATCACCAAGTCGAAGACCTCGATCGCCTCGTCGGCGGCGAGCTGCGGCATGACCGCGGCGAAGGCGACCAGGGTGGCCAGGCGCCGGTCGCCGGCGAGGTCGGAGACGGCCTGGGCGCGGGCGGCCTTGGCGAACCGCACCAGTGCCTGGAGTCGTCCCGGCGGTATCGCGTCCAGGTTCCACGCGTGGCCGCCGAAGGCGCGCAGGGATTCGTAGCGCTCCAGGGCCTTGCCCACCCCGTTCGCGGAGATGTCGCGCGGTGAGCGGCGCAGGCGGTCCAGCTCGGACAGGCGCTTGCCGGCGGGGACGACGACCAGTTGCTGCAGACGTTCGGCCTGCTCCGTGGTCGGGGCGGCGGCGAGGATGGCCCACAGGCGTTTCTCGGCACGCTCGCGGGTGCCGGAGACCAGGCGTTCCAGCACGGTCACCCCGGGCAGCACCACCTTCTTGTCCACCAGGCGCTTGGTCGCGAGGTCGAACAGCAGGGTGGGACGTTCGTTGCCGACCCAGGCCCGCTGGTACATCCAGCGGGCGAGCGCGAACCACTGGTCGAACTCGAACTTCGTGTACTCGTACTCGGTGCGCATCTGCTCCTGGTGGTCCCAGCGGGCCTCACTTGTGCCGTACCCGGCGAGCTCGCCGGGGTCCAGGCCGAGCTGCTCGGCGACATAGCCGACCACGACCGCGGGCACGTCCTCGGGGTTCTCCAGGAAGGTGCCCAGATAGCGGAGGGTGCCGAGCTGGAGGGCCCAGCCGATCCGGTTCCGCGCGCTCCGGGCGGCCATTGCCCGGCGCCGTGCGGTCTGATCCAGCAAGAAGGACCCGGCGAGCTGTCCCTCGTCCGGATCTTCGGTGAAGTGACCGAAGCGTTTGCGCTGTTCGTCGCTCAGAAAGTTGGTGGGCACCGGACCGCTCCTTGATCCGTCGGCGTGATTCGCGCGCGACGGTGCCAGGCGGGCTGACAGTGCGTGAGGTGATCCCCGATTCCAGCGCAGAGCATCACCCCATGTGATAGGCGGGCGGGGCGGCTTTACGTGGCGGCGGTGGGCTCCAGCCGGTGCAGGTGAGCTGTCCACGGGCGGCACTCACGTCGGCGAGCACAGCCTCGTACTCGGCGCCGACGGGCGAGATCATCGAGACGGTCACGGTGAGCAGGGCCTTGGCGCGGCCTTCACGGACTTTGGTCCGTGTCACGAAATCGGCGCACGATCAGCCGGACCGGGATCCGTCGGCTGATCGTGCGCCGGCGAACGCGATGTTCACGGAGCGGTGTGTCTGGTGTGCGTCTGGCTCGTGTGCGGTCAGCGGGCGGCGAGGGTCTCGGCGGTTTCTGCCTCGGCGGTGACCGCAGGTGTTGTGTTCTTGGGGCCGCGGAAGACGATGTAGACGAGCAGGGCGCCCATGACGGCGGCGCCTGCCCACATGGACTGCTGCCAGCCGTCGACGAAGGACTGCTGGGCTGCGTGGAGCAGGTCCTGGGCGTGCGGGCCGGCGTTGCTGGCTGCTTCGACAGCGTTGGCAACGCCGTCGCGGGCGGTGTCCGCGGTTCCCTGCGGGATGCCGTGCAGCCGGTTGTCGATGGCGCTGCGGTAGCCGTTGGCCAGCAGCGCGCCGAGCAGAGCGACGCCGAGTGCGGTACCGAACTCGCGGGTGACGTCGTTCAGGGCGGAGGCCACGCCCTGCTTGGCGCGCGGCAGGGACGCGGTGATGGCGGTGGTGGACGGGGTCATCGACAGACCCATGCCCAGTCCCATGGCGAGCAGTCCGGGCAGGATGGACAGGTAGCCGCCCTTGGCGGAGACGAGCAGGGCCATCAGTACGAGACCGAGTCCGGCCAGCGCGATGCCCGCGGCCATAGTGGAGCGGGAACCTATGCCCGCGGCGAGCTTGGGGGCCAGGCCGGAGGCGGCCATCATCATGACGGCCATGGGCATCATGGCGGCCGTGGACAGCAGCCCGGACCAGCCGAGCACGGCCTGGAAGAACGGGAAGAGGACCACGCCGATGCCCGCCTGGACACCGAAGACCACCAGCAGTGTGATCGAGCCGCCGCTCAGGCCGCGCTCGCGGAACAGCCGCACGTCCAGCAGTGCGCTGTCGCGGCGGTGCAGCTCCCAGGCCACGAAGCCGATGGCCGCGAGGAGACCGACGGCGAGGCTGATCAGAGTGACGGGGGCGGTCCAGCCGCGTTCGGGGCCTTCCTGCAGGACGAAGATGAGGCCGGTCGCGGCGAGGGTGGAGAGCAGCGCCCCGGCGGTGTCGAAGCGGTGGGCCGAGGTCTCGCGGGAGTTGGGAACCGACTTCGCCGTCATGGCCAGGGCCGCGAGGATCAGGGCCACCGGCAGAGCGAACAGCCAACGCCAGGAGGCGACGTCGACGAGGAGGGCGGAGAGGAACATGCCCAGGATGCCGCCGCCGCCGGCGACGCCGGTCCATACGCCGATCGCCTTGCCGCGCTGTTCCTCGGGGAAGGTAGAGGTGATGACGGCCAGGGTGATCGGCATGATCATCGCGGCGCCGATACCGCTGGCGACGCGTGCGGCAATCATCACCTCCGCCGTCGGGGCCAGGGCCGAGACGACGGTGGCGACGCCGAAGAAGCCCAGTCCGGCGAGGAGCATGGGCTTGCGCCCCAGGCGGTCGCCGATGGCGCCGAGCGGCAGCAGCAGGGCGGCCAGGGCGAGGGTGTAGATGTTGATGATCCACAGGACCGTGTTCTGCGAGGCGCCGAACTCCACTGCCATGTGGGTCTGCGCGACGTTCAGCCCGGACACCGAGGCGATGACCGACATCAGCGCGAGGGAGACGGTGATCAGGACCGTCCGCAGCTGACGCGCGTCTGGGCTGCCTTCGCCACTGGCTGGCGCGGCTTGTGGGGGCTGGGGTGTGCTCATGGATTTCCTCACAAAATAGGCATGCCGAGCTGACGCCGGGCAGGGCCGGCCGGTGGGTGAACGGGGCGGGTTGGGCCGGGCTGGTCGGCCGGGCCCCCGGGAGGCGTTGTCAGGGGGCGGGTGTCTCGCCCCGCGCGGCGGCGAGCGCGGCGTCGGTGTCCGCGGTGACCAGCACGGCGTTGATGTGGGAGCCGGCCAGGGCGCCGGCCGCGGCAGAGGCGCCGACCTGGGCGGCAAGGTCGGTGGCGTTGCCTGCCACCCACACGCCCGGCACCTCGGTGGTGCCGGCCATGCCGGAGGCGAAGCGGCGGCCCATGTGGTCTGGCAAGTCCTCCATGGGCAGCTTCAGCGCGTCCAGGCCCTCGGTGCGGGCCTGCATCTGTGTGGCGACCGCGAGGACGCGGCGGCCCACAACCTGGCCGCCGGTCAGGCGCAGCCCGGCGAGGGTGCCGTCCTCGTGGTTGACGACCTCCTGCACCGGGGTGTCGACGATGGGGATGTTGCGGGCGGCGAAGCGGGCGCGGGTGTCCTCATCCAGGGCAGTGCCGTGGGTGAAGTAGGTCAGGTCCTCGGTCAGTTGGCGGAACAGGAGTGCGTGGTGGACGGAGGCCGGGCCGGTGGCGAGGACGCCGATGGGCTGGTCGCGGACCTCCCAGCCGTGGCAGTACGGGCAGTGCACCACACTGTCTCCCCAGTGTTCGGCGAGGCCGGGGACCTCGGGCAGCACGTCCCGCAGACCCGTGGCCACCAGGAGGCGGCGCGCGGTGATGCTGTGGCCGTCAGCCAGGGTGAGGGTGAAACGCAAGTCTCCGTCGGCCGACGGGGCGGCAGAGGCGGCAGAGGCGGCAGAGGCCACCGTGCCAAAGACGATGTGTCCGCCGTACTGGCGGACCTGCTCCCGGCCCCGCCGGAGGATCTCGCGCGGCTCGGTGCCGTCCAGCACGATGAAACCGTGCATGGCCGCAGCCGGCGCGTTGCGCGGGGAGCCGTTGTCGATCACGACGACCGACCGGCGGGAGCGGGCCAGAGTCAAAGCACCGTTCAGCCCTGCGGCGCCCCCGCCGATCACCACTGCGTCGACGGTTCCACCGGGCAGTGCGTCGCTCGCGTACGGAGAAGTCGTCACAGCCATGTCCTCCTGCTCTTTCGTCATGCGTGGTCCCAGACACTGCGGACCATCTACACAGACGCTAACCCCGCATTGCATCTAGGGCATATAATGTTGCCCATGACGCAAGAAAGTGGAGAGCTGGACGGCCTCGTACGCAAACGAATCCGCGCGCTGCGGGTGGCGCAGGGCCTGTCACTGGAAGAACTGGCCACCCGCGCCCACCTCAGCCAGTCCTCACTGAGCCGCATCGAGAACGGCCAGCGCCGCCTCGCACTGGACCAGCTGGTCACCCTCGCCCGCGCCCTGGACACCACGCTGGACCAGCTCGTGGAGACGGCCACCGACGACGTCGTCACCAGTCCGACGATCGACAGCACCCACGGCCGGATGCGCTGGACCCTGAAGGCCGACCCCGGCATGAGCGTGGTGCGCCAGCGCCTGACCGACCCCCCGCCCGACAACCCCGCCCGCATGCGCGCCCACCCGGGGCGCGAGTGGCTCGTCGTACTGTCCGGCACCGCGATCCTCATGCTCGGCCAGCGCCGCTTCCGCATCGAGACCAACCAGGCCGCCGAGTTCCCCACGATGATGCCGCACGCGATCGGCGCCGGGGGTGGACCCTGCGAGATCCTGGGTCTCTTCGACCGCGACGCCCGCCGCGGCCACCAGCGCGACGACGGCGACGCTCAAGGCCCTCCCGAATGACGGCGCGAGCCGCACGACGGCCTCCGCAGCGGCGCCCTTTTGCGTGTTACGCAGCACCTACGGCCATCGTCTTGCGCAAACAGGGAGACAGTACGCCTCTGGCGCATAGTCGACCTACGGTGAAGAGCATGAACCAAGCACACACGCACACCCCCCACCACGGCGTTTCGCACGGCCACCACCACGAGCAGGACACCAGCGGCCAGGCGGAGATCCTCGACCTGGACGCCGAGGTCCTCGCCGAGCACACCGCCTCCATCACCGCGTCGCTGCCACTGAAGACCGCCCCCGGCCACATCGTGGACCTCGGCTGCGGCACGGGCGCGGGCACCTTCGCCCTCCTCGACCGCTTCCCCGACGCGCACGTCACCGCCGTCGACACGTCCGCCGAACACCTTCAGCGCCTGCGCACCAAGGCGTGCACCCGCGGCGTCGAGGAACGCGTGCGCACCGTGCAGGCCGACCTCGACGACGACGCCTGGCCCGACCTCGGCTCGCCCGACCTGATCTGGGCATCGGCATCGATGCACCACATGACCCACCCCGAGCGCGCGCTGCGCACCGTCCACGACGCGCTCGCGCCCAACGGCCTGTTCGCCGTCGTCGAACTGGCCGGCCACCCCCGCTTCCTGCCCGAGAATGCCCCCAAGGACCGGCCCGGCCTGGAAGAGCGCGTCCACGCCGCAGCCGACCGCCGCCAAGCCGAACACATGCCCCACCGCGGCGCCGACTGGGGCCCGATGCTGACCGCCGCCGGCTTCACCGTCGAGGACGAACGCACCATCGCCGTGGACATCGAGGGCGACCGCAGCGAAGCGATCGGCCGCTACGCCCTCGGCGTCCTGCAGCGCATCCGCAGCGTCATCGCCGACAGGCTCTCCCCCGAGGACCTCTCCGCGCTCGACCGGCTCCTCGACACCACCAGCCCGCACAGCATCCTGCGCCGCGACGACCTGACGGTACGCACCGAACGCACCGTCTGGGCCACCCGCCGCGCCTGACCCCTAACACGGGGTGCCACGCCCGGCGCGGTCACGCGGAACCAGGCCGTCACGTCCGCGTGGCACAAGGGCATTCTCGCAAATGACCATCTGTGCGAGTTCTGCGAGAGCCCCGGAACGTGATCCGTTTCCGCAGGTCGCGATTTGCAGAAGTCCTCTCAGAACTCGGGCGTTCTGCGAGACACCTTCTGCGACACTCATCGCGTGGATCTGACGCCCGATCAAGCCGCAGACGCGGTAGAACGCAACGACTGCCCCAAGTGCGAGGCGCCCGCCGGGAGCGCGTGCCGAACGCGCGGCGGGAAGACCGCGACGAAGTACCACACGCCGCGCTTCGTCCTCATCGCCGCGCTGCGCGAGGAACTCGAAGTCCTCATCCCCGCAGACCGCTCACCCGGCCGCCCCTGGAAGCAGGGACCGGCCCCCGCCGCGGTGCCCGCGCAGCGCACCGCGAAGCCCATCCGCATCGGGTACGCCAGGACGTCAACAGCCCGCCAGGAGCTGGCGAGCCAGCTCGAAGCCCTCCGAGAAGCGGACTGCCACAAGATCTACCAGGAGCAGATCAGCACCCGGATCAAGGTCCGGCCCGAGCTTCAGGCCGCGCTCAAGCTGGCCCGCCAGTTCAAGGAAGCCGCCCCCGACACCCCGGTCATCTTCACCGTCCACGAGCTCAAGCGCCTCGCGCGGAACGCGGCCGAGTTGATGACGCTGTCCGCCGAGCTCCAGGCCGACGACATCCAGCTCGAACTCCTCACCGGCCCGCTCGCCGGCATCTACGACCCCAATGGCATGGGCGCCATGTTCTTCGCCGTCCTGGCCGTCGCCGGGCAGATTGAGCGCAACTACATCCGGGAGAAGACCCTCGAAGGACAGGTCAGCGCCGCGAAGAAGGGCAACCACGGCGGACGCCCCAAAGTCATCGACGACGACATGCTCACCTTCGCCCTCGCGCTTAAGGACAAGGGGGTCCCCGTCCCCGAGATCGCGGGCAAGCTCACCATCAAGACCGGCAAGAACAAGGACAAGCACCCCTCCGTCGCCTCGCTCTACCGCGCGTTCGCCGAAGCCGAGCAGGCGGCGGAGGTGCGCTCGTGAGCGCAGAGACGGACGCCCACATCACGGCCCGTCAAAAGATTTGACGGCTACACCGGTTTTCTGTTCCGTTCCTACTCGGCCCCCGGGCCCCTGTCGCTCTTGGTCCGGTTGGAGCGGGCCGAGACGGCGATGAGCTGCGAGTGGGCGAGATCGTTGGCGAACGCCCGGCGGTCCGCGGTCGTCCACTGTGAGGCGCCGGACCGCCACGCCTCTTTCAACGGCACGACATGGTCGATATCGATCTTGGACGCCGCGTCGAGCACCACGCCGTCGTACGCCGAGCGCCAACTGCCGGCCGACGCCCGGCACTGCCCGTCCTGGGTGACGCCTTCGCCGTCCCGGGCGAGCACGACTTCCCGGGTGTCGCAGGTGCCGTACTGGGTGGCCCAGTGGGGGAACTTCGCCCGGCTGTATCCGGGGACATCGTCCTCGGGCGCGACGGTCAGCTCGTCCAGTTCCGCCCGGGCCTCCTCAGCAGTCGGGGGTTCCGGGAGTTCGGATACCGATACGGGAACGGTGGCGGAAGACGGAGTGTTCGGTGCAGCCCAGCTCAACGGAGCGGAACCGATGAAGCCGACGGTTGCCAGGATGGCGGCTGCCGCAGCGGCCCAGCGACGAATCATCATGACCGTCACCGCGACGTGCCCCTCCAGGCCGAACGCTCAGTTTCCGGTGGCTGTCACCCCAAAGTGGATGTGCGGCACCTGGACTCCATCTGTCCTCAAGGCGCTCGGGATACGGGACTTAGTTGGTCCTCGGCGAGCCGGGTTTCCCGCGCGGGAGGCACCACGCGGACTGGAGGACTTGTGTCAGCCGCAGTCGTTGCGGTTGATACGCAGGGATCGGGTCTGGTCGTTGAGGTTGTAGCCGCGCAGGTCGTGGATCGAGCCGCCGCTCTTGGTGACGCACACCCACCGACCGGAGAAATTCCGCTTCTCGTAGACGCGTGCCGTGCGGCCGGAGTTGTTCCGCACCGAGCTGCCGCGATCGCGGATGGCGGAGGGCAGGTCCTTCACGCTGCCGTCGACGGCCCGCTTCACCCACGGCTGCCCGCCGAAGCCGGTCTCGGGGTAGATGCACACGTAGCCATCGGGGCAGTCGATCGCCGCCGATCTGGCGGCCGCCGGCGCGGCAGCGGGAGCCGCGGCGGTCAGGAGGGGCACGGTCAGCGCAGCGGCCACCAGGCCGCGGGAGAGATGGTTCATGCCCCCATTGGACGGCCGCAACGCTGCTCGCGGGGACGCCGGGAGACGAAACCACACGATCGAGGAAATATGGCCACTGAAGGTGCACCAGCGGTGCACGCTTACGTTTCTGCATCATTCCAGCCCCTGGGGGCCTGCTTCCAGGACGGGCTCACAGGAGGTGCTGGAGCCAGACGGCGATGATGCTGACCGCGGCGGTGCCGGTGCCGTAGCAGGCTCCTTGCAGCACGAGACGGGTGGCGGTGCGACGGCGGCTCAGGGCCCAGCGGGCAAGGCGGATCGCCGGATTGACCGGCTTCTTGCGCGCCTCGGCCGAGGCGGGATTATGCTGCATGGCAGATGTTCCTCTCTGGAGACATCGTGCTGGGAGCCCGTCCGATCCGTGGCCTTGGAACCGGAGATCGGAGTCGGGCTCCTTTGCTGTTTCGGTGTCAGCGGCGGCTGGCGAAGTGGTGGAGCCGGTCGGCCAGGCGTCGGTCGGGGCGGTGGACGATGCCGCAGCCTGGCGCGCGGGATGCCAGCCGTTCGACCTCGGCTTCCAGACAGCCGGTCGGCGCGCTGGCCGTGGAGCCGTTCGCGCCCACGTATTTCGCGACGACCTCGAGCGCTTCGAAGAAGCCGTCATCCGCGCCATCGTCCATGGACTGGATGAGCTGGTGGAACCAGTGCTGGGCCTCGCGGTCCTCGCCGAGCTCGTAGTGGCGCAGGTGGAGGCAGTAGGCGGCGGCGCGGTGGCCGGCGCCCGCGGCCAGCTTCCACCAGAACTCGGCACTTTCGGGGTGTCCGGTCAGATACAGCAGGCAGCCGAAGACCAGGGCGCCGTCGATGTCCAGCTGCTCCGCGGCCGCTACGGGATCCGGCTCTTCCCCGGCCTGGGCGGGATCCTCGGCCAGGCGGTCGACGTGGCTGGCCGCCCCCGGCTCGTTGAGGACCCAGCGCGAGACCACGCTCAGGCGTTGCTGGGCCTGGGCGGCCCGGGCCAGGTCCGGGTTCGGGGAGGTGAGAGCGGCATCGGCGGCGAGCCGGCGAAGACCGGCTGCGACGTCGAAAGACCGGGAAGACGTGGGGATGGCGGCATCGGCCAGGAGGGCATCGAGAGCGGTCACTGTCCGTTTCCTTCCTTGGCTTCCTGGGATTTGGCGGGGAGTCCCAGCTGCACTCGCAGACGTTCCTTGGCTTTGCGGCAGTGGTAGTCCACGGTGCGGTCGCTCAGGCCCATGAACCAGGCGATCCGGGAGGTGGGGTATTCCAGGATGTAGCGCAGGACCACCACGTCGAACTGGCGGGGCGGCAGCTCGGCTATCGCCTCGTACAGGCCGGTGCCGCTCTGCATGACCCTCAGCTTGTCCCGGGCGGCACGCAGGGCCTGTTCGATCGGGCCGTTGATGACGAATGCCGGCGGCCGTCCCTCGGTCTCCAGCCTCCGCCCCACGATCCGGCGTACGACCGCCCAGGCGCGCTGCTCCAGGTTGCCCTCCTGCAGCAGCTGATCCCAGCTCGCAAGGATCTCCAGGAACGCCTTGTGGATCGCTTCCTCCGCCGCTCGGCGGCCGCCGAGCTGGGTCTCGGCGTAGTCATGGAAGAGCTCCTGGTGCCCGAGGTAGAAGGCCTCGAAGTCCAGCGGGAGCTGCAGCGGAACGCGCACCGGCTGAGGCGCTCCTGCGTCCGGAGACGCGGCGCTTTCGGAAGTGCTGTCACCGATCACATCGGCCTCCCGGCAGCGTCACGCATCGCGGGGACATCCATCGCACGGTTCCTCTTCGTCGAGGTGGGGTGGACACGGCGCACAACAGGTGTACGTCGAAGGCTTCTTGGGCCTCGTGTTCCACCTAAGCGATTTCCCGGCCGAACCACGCATCCGCAACCCGAGAAAAACTACTCAGTGATCTCCAGCAAGCACGGTAAGTAGTTTTATGTGAAAATACATGACACTTGATCAAAGCCCTGACCAGCGCAAGCGCAGACGCTGCGCTTGCCGATAACTTCATCCGCGCAGGTCATGCGGCATGCTGGTATTCGTGGAGGAGGCCGCCGAGGCGATCACGTCGTCGTATGTCGAGGCGGGCTAATGTGTCCGGATTGTCGATCGGCGCAGGTAATGGGTGCAGTGGGCGGGCGTTGGCGATGCCCTGGTGTGGTCGGTGTCCGTTGTAGAACTGCTCGAACTCTCGTAGGGCGTGGAGCAGGTGCCGGTGGTTCCAGATCAGGGTGCGGTCCAGGAGTTCCCGTCTGCAGGTCTGTACCCACCGTTCCATGAGCGAGTTCATTCTCGGCATCTGAACGCCGCTGAGGACGACCTTGATCCCCGCATCCGCCAGGACGGCATCGAACAGGTCGGGGAACTTCCCGTCCCGGTCCCTGATCATGTAACGCGCCCGGCAGCCCACGTCCTCAAGATCCATGACAAGGTTCTTCGCAGCCTGCGCCACCCACGCTGAATTGGGGTGCGCGGTGGCACCCAGCACCCGGATCCGTCGGCTCGCGTGCTCGATGACGGCCAGCACGTACATCCGAGCCCCGGACAGCGTGACCGTTTCGAAGAAGTCACAGGCCAGCAGGGCCTCGGCCTGGGAGCGCAGAAAGTCCGCCCACGTGCTGGAGGACCGCTCGGGCGCCGGATCGATGTTGGCCTCCTGCAAGATCTCCCAGACGGTGGAAGCGGCCACCTTCACGCCCAGGACGAGCAGTTCACCGTGCAGGCGCCGATACCCCCAGCCGGGGTTCTCCCGCGCCAGGCGCAACACCAGGGCCCGCACCGAGTGCACGGTCCGAGGCCGTCCCGAGCGCCTGGGCCGGGAGGCGGCAGCATGGCGGCGGGCGAGAAGGTCGCGGTGCCAGCGCAGCACCGTGTCCGGACGCACCAGCAGCCGCACTCCGCGGAGCACGTCCATGGGGAGCCGGTGCAGCAGCGCCGCCAGAAATGCCCGGTCGCTCGGGGTGAACCGCACCCGATTCTTGCCGAGTTGGCGCTCCAGCACCATGATCTGGTGCCGCAAGGCGAGTATCTCAACAGTCTTGTCTCGATCGCCCATCGGTAGCAGGCGCAGCATGGCGAACGCATTCGCCACGCCCATGTAGGCCAGTCGCAGCAGCACAGTCGATCATCTTGCCGCCGCGAGCGCCGGCCTCGCGAGAGCGCCCGATCGGGCGACTACGCCGATCGACCTCCGGTACACCGTGCGCACCGCATCCCACCAGGGCGGATGATATTTTCGGCAAGCGCACCTCTGCGATCTGTCTCGCTACGGCGCCACAGAGCCGGATACGGCGCTCGCGCCCTGGGAGTGCCCCATCTGCCGGCGGACGACAAGGGGCTTTGCCCTGCCTTGACGCGGGGCGCACCCTGGCAGCCAGGAACCCCACGTGCGAGCTGCCTGCGAAAACCGGCCCGGAGAGATCAGCAGCAGTCCGCCCTCCCCCTGTCGCATGGGGAGCACGACACCGTGCTCCCACCGCGAAAGGTGGTCGAGAGCCGACAAGGGGTCCTTATGCCTCTCGATGCAGAGAGCATCCGAATCGATCGGGTGACCCCGGGGGCCTGCGGTTGACGACGGCGCGCAGGGACTCGGTACGGCGCGGTAGGTCTACCGGATCGGGTGACGGACGAATCGGGCACCGTTGACACGTCTGCGAGTTGGGAGCACGAGGGCTCCCAGAGGGCTCCCACTTACTCCCAGCCCGGACATGGTTAAGGCCGCCTCCGCTACCCGCGGAAACGGCCTCCGACCTGCGATGATGCTGGTCGGGACGACAGGATTTGAACCTGCGACCCCTTGACCCCCAGCGTGCGACAACTCTCCGCGACGGTCCGTTGCGGACGGTAGCGGTTCTGTTCGGGGTCGTACACAGCCGTACCAAGCTCTTCTGACCGCTTGCGGCAGCCTCGCACCGATGCGCCCCCTGTAAACACCTACCGAAGCGTGCCCCGCGATACCCTGGCCATATGTCGATTCAGGTGCCCGAAGACCTTGAGGCCCGCCTGCGCCAGCTGGCCGCGGCCCAGGGCATCACCGTGGACGAGCTGGTCACCAAGGAACTCACCAAACTCGTCGTCTCGCGCCCCGTCCGCGCCCTCCGCGGCAAGGGCGTGCTGCACGCCGACAGCAGCGCACCCCACGCCCGCGACCTCAAGGCCTACATGCGCGGCGAAGCGGACGACGCGTGAAGCTGATCGTCGACGCGGGCCCCGTCTTCGCCTACCTCTCCGCAAACGACCCTGACCACGCCCGCTGCGTCGACCTACTGGAGAGCTTCGACGGCGAGCTCGTGATCCCCCAGCTCGTCCTGGCAGAGGTCTCCTATTTCATCAACACCCGGGTCAAGCGCGCGGTCGGCGCCAAGAAGGCTGCCGAGGCCGAGCTCGCCCTCATCGAAGACATCACCGCAGGTGCCTTTCGGGTCGAACCTGTCGAAGAGCGGGACTGGCCCCGGATCGCCGAGCTCGTCGGCCGCTATCACGACTTCCCGCTCGGTATCACCGACGCCTCCGTCATGGCCGCGGCGGAGCGCCTGGACACTCCCAAGATCGCGACCCTCGACGCCCGCCATTTCCACGCCGTCGCCTCCGCACGATTCGGGCACTTCGAGATCCTCTAGAGATCTTTAACAGTGCGGGTTACGTGAGGGCGGGACGGCTGTCGTGGGCCACAGCCATGCCGGGAAGATGAAGCATCGCGACACGGTGGTTTACTGGCGGCGGGCGTTGACTTCGGGCGGTCAGCAGGCCCTGGCTTCCAAGGGCCCCCGCGTTCGCGGTCACGATCCGGACAGCCCGGCTCGTGAAAGCCCGAGGCAAAACGCCCAGTCAGGACTCACGTGTTCGCCGACTCGGACTCGGTATCGGCACGCTCGTGTGTGTCTTTGCGATAAGCGCGCAGGGAACGACCGGCGTGGCGGAGTGCGAGCGCCGCTGCGATGGTGCTCAGACCTGCCCTTGCCGGAAACCTCATCCGCCCTGGTGGGGGCGGTCCTTCGGGTTTCCCGAAATCTGGCCGCGGTCGCTCGAGCTCGCGCTCTCGCGCAGTTGCCGTCAGCGCGCCATGATGATCGATCGTGCTGCTGCGACTGTCTTACCTGGGTGTGGCGAACGCTTTCGCGATGCTTCGCCTGCTGCCGATGGCCGACCGGGACAAGGACGCGGAGATCCTCGCTCTGCGCCACCAGATCACCGTGCTGGAACGACAACTTGGCAAGGACAAGATCCGGTTCACGCCGACCGATCGGGCGTTCCTGGCGGCGCTATTGCACCGGCTGCCGATGCACGTCATGCGACAGTTACGGCTGCTCGTACGCCCCGACACGGTGCTGCGTTGGCACCGCGACCTCGTCGCACGCCGCCATGCCGTCTCTTGCCGGCCCAAACGCCCGGGACGACCGCGTACCGTGCGCTCGATCCGCATCCTGGTGCTGCGGCTGGCGAAGGAGAACCCGAGCTGGGGGTACAGGCGTCTGCACGGCGAGTTGCTCGTGCTGGGGGTGAGGGTGGGCGCGTCCACCGTCTGGGAAATCCTGAAGGAGGCCGGCATCGACCCTGCGCCCGAGCGGAACTCCAGTACCTGGGCCAGTTTTCTGCGTTCCCAGGCTGAGGCGCTTCTGGCCTGCGACTTCATGGAAACAGTCACCCTGTCGGGGGTACGGTTATACGTGCTCGTGGTGATCGAACACGGCAGTCGCCGGATCCGCGTCCTGGGCGCCACCACGCATCCGATCGCCTCCTGGGTAGCGCAAGCTGCGAAGAACCTCGTCATGGACCTCGAAGACCTCGGCTGCCGGGCACGGTTCATGATCCGGGACAGGGACGGGAAGTTCCCCGAACTGTTCGATGCCGTCCTCAAGGACGCGGGGATCGACGTCGTGCTCAGCGGCATCCAGATGCCAAGGATGAACTCGATCATGGAGCGCTGGATACAGACCTGTCGCCGCGAGCTCCTGGACCGGACGTTGATCGGGAACCAGCGACATCTCCTCCACACCCTGCGCGAGTTCGAGCAGTTCTACAACGGACACCGACCACACCAGGGCATCGCCAACGCCAGACCGCTGCACCTCCTGCCCTCACCGATCGACGATCCGGACATGTTAGCCCGCCTCGCCATACGTCGACGCGATCGCCTCGGCGGCATCCTCCATGAGTACCGACATGCAGCGTGACCTGCACGGATGAAGTTTCCGGCAAGGGCACTGTCATGAGCCCTGCCCCCGATGAACGCGACCGCATCCGGGCAGCCATGGACCAGATCCTGGCCGGCGCCCCCGAGCACTCCAACGGCGCCCTGACCATCGTGGCCCTCGCCCAGGAGGCCCAGGTTCCGCGCAACGCGCTCACCCAGCGCCACCTGGACCTGAAGAACGAGTTCTACGAGAAGGTCCGCGCCCGCGGCGCCATGCCGGACAGCGAGAAGCGACTGCGCCGGCAAGTGACCAAGCTGAAGGAACTGCGGGCGGCGGACGCCAAGGAGCTGGCGGCCCTGCGATCCGACGTCGAAGCCCTGGTCGGCGCCCTGCACCAAGCGCAGATGGAGAACCGACAACTGCGCCAACGGCTCGCCGCTCCAGACCCCACCGTGCGCTCGCTGCCCACACAGCCCCGGCCGCGAGCCGTCCGGAGACGTTCCTGAACGACTTGCAGCGGCAAGAGGCGGGACCTCGGTGCTCCACCGGAATGTCACCAAACCTGCACCGACAACGCCCAGGCGATGACCGGTGGGCGGCCAGCACAATGCCTTATCAAGTAATGCGAGTACAAGGCGTTGCACCGCCTTGTAGGTTCAGAACTCAACATGTGGCGGATAGCTCACACTTTGGAGTCATGATGGCCACTACGCTGCCCGTTGTCGACCTGGGACGCCGTGTTGTCGCTCGGCTCGCCCCTGATGAGCTGCCGCTGTTTGACCAAACTTGGCAAGCAGTTGGCGAGCGTCCGAGGCGACGGGTTTCCCGGCAGGAGCCGCTCGGCTTCGGTTTGCCCGGCGCGGATGAGGTGCTGGTCACCGCTGTTGCTTCTGGCGTAGTGACCGCCGTGGTCAGCGACTTGGGCAAAGACCTTGGCTCCTGGTCGGCCCGATTGCTGGGTCGCCTTCGTCTCCGTCGGCGGGTCAGGGCGGTGCCCAGCCCTCTGCCTGTGCTTCCCCCACGCCGGCTACGGCAGATCCGGGCCATCGCATTCCGCAAGGCGCGCAAACTTGGCATGCCGGTGGCCGATGCTAACGCCTTGGCCGACGCGCTGATCAGTGAGCTGACAACAACCGAGCGTTGAGCATGGATGCGAGGAAGCGGCACGTCCAGTTCCTGTTTCCGTCCGGCACAAGCGCTGCGTTCATCCTGCTGGTGCTCATCATGCTCGCGGTGCCAGCGACGTGGTCTCCGCCGCCGTTCGACGCCCTGGCACACAGCCTTCACCCATCCAACGACTCCTGGGGCGGCAGCCTGCTCGCCGTCTCGTCTCTGTGCCTTCTGGCAGTCACGCAGTACTGGCTGGCCCCTTCCTGGAAGATTCGCCGTCGACGGCTGCGGCCTATTCACCAGGTTGCGCCGCACGAACCGCGCGCGGACCTTGAGCGGCTTGTCGAGATAACGATGCCGGACTTTCCAGTTCGGATCCTCATCGACCTTGTCAACCCGGCAATAGACGGACTGGCCTTTGGGCATGTGTTCCGCAGGTACGTCGTGCTCAGCCGGGGTGTCCTGCTGGCCCTCTCAGAGCGAGACCGGGAAACGGCCTGGAGGGTGGTAATGCACGAGTTGGCCCATATCCGCAACCGGGATCTAGACATCACTGCGATCACCGTTGCGATGTGGCGGTCGTTCCTCGTCCTTGTCGTCGCACCCGTCCTGGCCGCCTGCGCCATCGGCATAGTGCGTGGCACTCCTCCGATTGGAACGCCGGGACTGTCGCCGGATTCCGGCCCAGGCCTTTCGTGGATGCTCGCAGCGCAGATCGTTGGCCTGACCGCGTTGGCCTGGCTCGCCCGAAGCGTTGTCCTGCAAGCACGCGAACTTCACGCAGATGCACGGGTGCTGACCTGGCATCCGGACCCTCAGCCGCTACGGCACCTGTTCTACAGCGCCTCCCAACGCCGGTGGCCGAGCGCAATCCTTCGCCGAGCTACGCATCCAAGCCCCGCCGCACGCGTCGCCGCGTTAAGCGAGAGCGGCAGGCTGCAGCTGCGCCAGGGATTCGCCTATCCCTTTTTGTGCGGCGCTTTCGTCACGATGCTCATCGTTGATCCGAAATCACTGAGCGGGCCCGGATGGCTCGATGGGTTAGCGGGGCCCTTCATCGTACTGACCTTCGCCCTCATGGCGGGAACATTCCGTACGGCAGCTGGCCTTCGCGCACACCCAGCCGTGCGCGCGGCAGACAGCCTCCGCATGCGGCTCGGCCTCGCCGTCGGGCTGCCGGCAGGCTTGGTGCTTTCGCCCTACAGGTTCACGGCTCATGCCCATGCCGCGCCCCCCACGGATCTACAACCAGCCAAGTTGCTGGCTTTAGCGGGGGCCGGATGGCTGCTGGGAATGTGGCTGGAATGGGTGATGGCCTCTAATGCGGCGGCCCAGCTCTCGGCGCCGCGCAATCCCATCTGGGCGCTCCTGCTGTCGGTGACAGTGATATCTGCAATGGCGCAACAGCTTGACTCCTCAGCGCTCAACGCGCAATCCACGCCGGACTCCAATGGCAGCGTCCTCGACCTGCTGATCCTGCCCGCGGCTGTCCTGCTGGCAACGATGCTGCCGCTGGTCGTGCCCGTCTGGGCGCAGCGAGGCAACACCAGCAAAGGCAAGCAAGCCTCATCGAGGATCCGCCGTCTCACCGGCGATGTCTGGCGGCAGGTGGGTCGTGCCAGCCCCGCTCAATACGGCGTCCGCCCCAAGCATGCCCCAGCCTTCGCGGTACTCGCCGCCCTCTTGGCGGCGCCGCCAGCGGGCGTTCTCGCTGCGGCCTACTGGGGTAGAGCCTGGGACACGTCCTGTGCCACGGCCTCGACCACCAGTCTCGCCGTCTTGGGAGGTAGCCTGGGCGCCGCGCTGGGTGCCGTGACCGCGGCGTACGTGAAAACCGCGCCAGTACTCAGGGCGATGCTGGTCGGGTTGGGTAGCGGGATGCTCTGCCCTGCGGTGCTCCGACTCGCTGCACCGACTACGCCATGGTCGTGGCTAGACCTGGTGCAGCAACAGATCGTTCTCGCGGCTGTCTTGGCCGCCCTAGTTATGTCGGCGCTGCGGTACCCCGCCCGGCGTACGCATCGCGATGCGTACGCCGACGTCCCTGACCAACCACCAATTCAGCCGATTCAGCCGATTCAGCCTGAAAGCATCACGGTACCCCTGATCCCAGTACGAACTCCGCGCAGACCAACCACTGCCCCGCCAGGTGGCGAGCCCGAACCGGGTGCACACGTTGGCGAGCACGTCCCACCCCCGATCGGGGCCGTACGCCACTCCGCGATCAACCCCACCCCGCACGCCATTCAGCAGGCTCCCGCCGAGAGAGTGACCATCGCGGGCATGAACATGTTCGCAAAGGCAGCCAGCGACTTCCTGGAGGGGTTCGCCATCCTCTTCACGGTCTCCTCCCTGTTCCTTCTTGCCATGGCGCTGGTCATACTTTTCCTGAGCCTAATTGTCGGCGTCGTCGGTGCTTCTTTGGGCATGGTCGCTGATTTCTGGAGCATTCCCCGGGGCCGGCTGGACGTCGTCCTGAGTGGGTACCCACTCGAGTTGCTGTGCCTGGGGGCCATGGGGGCACTGGGGGGAACGCTGAAGCTCGCCGGTGGCCTCTGGGCTCCTCAGACAGTCACCATGGATGGCGAGGATCTGGCCATCACCACCAGGCGGTTTCGGATGGGAAGCGGCTACACCCTCCGCATACGTTGGGATGCCATCCAACACGTGAGCGTGGTAGGCCGAACTCGCCACCCCGAACTCGTCGTGTGGTGCACACCTGAAGCCGTGGCGGGCACGATTGGAAGCAAACCGTTCACCGACGGCGTCAAGATCGCCAACCTGCTCGTCGCCTTTGGGTGGCCGGAACGCAAGAAGCGGACTGCCGAACTGCGTGCCGCCCTCGCTCAGTTCGCCGGCGATAAGTACGTTGAGAACCCTGAAGTCGAACTGGCCGCCCGAAAGCGTTCTAGTCAGCCCGGCGGGGGCACTCCTGATCCAGTCCCCCCGGCCACAAGTTGCGTGGCAGACCTCGACCCCGGCGTGTCGACGTCCCTAGTGGCGCGGTGGGCAGTGCGGGCACGCTCCGGTGACCCGGTGGCCCGCGAGCGCATGGACGACGTGATCAAGGGGCTTTTCGAGCGGCATGAACATCTGGGCGGGCAACATCAGAATTGCCCGCTCGCCAGGAGCCTGGCGGCGATTGTCAACCGTGACGACTCCAACGGCAGGCTCCTCGACCTTGAGGACCAACACGAAAGCGACCTCATCGCTCTGATCTTGAACTCTGTAGTACAACAGGAAAGGGGAGAATCGGTGTAGGCCGGACTGGCGAAAAGGCAGAGGGGCCGCCCTCGCGAGCGCCTTCGGCGACTCGACCGGTGGGTCGGCGAGCTTCGCGAGTTCCTGCCTTGGATCAGACGCGTCTACCGGATGTGGCACGACTGACTCCAGCGACGTGTCACGACGTGGCGGCAGCATCTCGGCTGGCTGCCGCCTGTAGTCCACCACCTCAGACCTACGGGGTGCCCAGTGGCGTCTGGCCAGACGGCTACAGGGTGGGTGGCGCCACCCGGGCGGCAGCCTCCGCCAGAGTCTTCACGGGCTCCAAAACTTCAACACGCTGAACTTGACAGAGAAGCGGGTCGGCTTCCAGACGGCCGTACATACAACACCTGCCCCTCTGCGGGGATCTGCCGCCAGGTCTGCTATGCCCGCCACGGCACCTACACCTGGCCCACCGTCCGGGCCAAGCACCAGGCGAACCTCCAGTTCGTCCTGGATGATCTGCCCGGCTGGGAACAGGCGATGATCAGGGAACTCGGAGCTGAGAAGTTCCGCGGCGTCTGGGTGCGCATCCACGACTCTGGCGACTTCTTCACCGACGCCTACACACGCAGCTGGCTTCGGGTGATGCGCGCCCGCCCATCGGTCTTCTATGCCTACACCAAAGAAGTGGCCAGGTTTCGTGCCCTGGTGGAGCCGGGCGCCCCGGACAACTTCCTGTGGGTATTCAGCTTCGGCGGCGCCCAGGACGCCGCGCTGAACCCCGAGTGGGACCGGGTGGCGGACGTCTTCCCGGATGAGGAGTCCATTGCCGCAGCGGGCTGGCACTCGCAAGAGGGGAATGATCTCCTCGCGGTGCTGGGCCCGCGCCTGGTCGGGATCCCCGCCAACCTGTGGGTGCCGAAAACCTCATCCGTAGGCTGTGACCTGCAGGATTAAGGATGCGGCTGAGAGTCACCGGGCTGGTACGCCAGGATGATCCATCGTGCTGCTGCGACTCCTCTACCTCACGCTTACCAACGTGTTCGCTCTCCTGCGGCTGCTGCCGATGAGCGACACCGACAAGAACGTCGAGATTCTCACCCTGCGCCACCAACTGGCCGTCCTTCAACGCCAGGTCGCAAACCCCGCCTCACTCCGCCCGACCGCATATTCCTCGCCGCCCTGCTGCACCGGCTCCCCCGCACCACACTCCGGCGACTTCATCTGATCGTCTCCCCCGACACGGTCCTCCGCTGGCACCGCGACCTCCTACACCGCCGCCACGCCAACGCCTCCCGCCGCAAACGGCCAGGACGACCACCCACCCACCGCAGCATCCAAACCCTCATCCTGCGCATGGTCCGAGAAAACCCGAGCTGGGGATACAGAAGAATCCACGGCGAACTCGCCACCCTCGGGATCAAGGTAGCCCCCTCCACGGTATGGGAGATCCTCCAGCACAACGGCATCGATCCCGCACCCCAGCGCGACCGCCAGACCTGGACCACCTTCCTCCGCAGCCAAGCACACGCAATTATTGCCGCCGACTTCTTCGAAACCCGGACGCTGACCGGAGCACGCCTGTACGTCTTCGCCGCCATCGAGCACGCCACGCGGCGTATACGCGTTCTCGGCGCAACCGCCCACCCCACCGCAGCGTGGACCACCCAACTTGCCCGGAACCTCGCCATGGACCTCCACGGGGCCGGCGCGACGGTGAAGTATCTGATCCGTGACCGCGACCGCAGATACACGGATGCCTTCGACGCCGTACTCGAAGACGAAGGCGTCGCCATCATCAAGACCGGTATCCGCGTACCCCGCATGAACGCAGTAATGGAACGCTGGATCCGCTCCTGCAGAACCGAACTACTCGACCGCACCCTCATCTGGAACCAAGCGCACCTCCTGCACGCACTCCGCGAATACGAAACCTTCTACAACCAGCACCGACCCCACCGCACCCTCCGCGCCGCAGCACCCCTGAGCCCACTCCCCCGTCCCCTCACCAATCCCGAACAGCTCAACCGCCTCGATATCCGGCGGAAGGACCAACTCGGCGGCACTCTCCACACCTATGAACATGCCGCCTGACCAGCTCGGATGTAATAATCGGCACCCACAGCGTTGAAGAGCGGCGAAACAGCAGCTCACCGAGTTTGATGAGCTAGTCAGCCGTCTGCGTTTCTGACAGGTGCAGCTCGGCTAGCCCTCACGAGCACTCAGTTTTGCGTACAACTCAGGCGAGGTTTCTCGCATGACCTGGTCCTGCTCATATTGATACTTCCCGGTGATGTCGAGCAGCCGGTGCGAGGCGAAGTCGCGATCGTCGCCAGCCTGACTCGGGTCCTTCATGAACCCTCTGAGCCAAGTGATGGCCTCCACCTCGTACTGCTGGCCCACGCTCACCAAGGACGCGGCACATTCGACGCGCTCGGCACCGGGGACGGCGGTGTCGTTCATAATCCCCCGCAGCAAATGTGCGGCTTCCGCTGCCCACAGAGGTCCGAGCCACCCGAGGGCTTCGGCAAGGACACGGCGACGGGCTGGCGTATCGCACTCGGAGGCGGCTATACGGCCCCGTAGATACTCTGCCGTCTGGGGCGCATGCTCCGGGCGAAAGTAGCCCATGCCTCGGATCGCGTTGTCTCGGGCGTCCTCATCGGTCGAGGCATCGTCAGCGATGGTCCGAAGGCCTCCGAATGCCTCGGCCGCATACTCCGGTCCGAGGTCGAGCAGCATGTGTGTTGCGCGTACTCGATCATCCGAAGGCGTGGTCGACGCGGCGATAACGCCGCGTAGGATCGCGGCGGCCTCGGTGACGTACGCAGGTCCCAGTTCGGTCAACACGAGCGCGATGTCCAGAAGATCGGAACCCATGCTCATCTCCGCGATGCGCCCACGCAATACGACAGCGCCTTGTTCGGCCTCCGTCAGCCCCAGTTCGCTGAGTTCCTCCGCCGCCATCAGGAACCCATCGAAACCCCCTTCGGGGTCGGCGAGCACGCGGCACATCTCTTCGACGGGCGACGACGGATCAGGTTCCTGTGCGCGAGGCGGCGTTCCCGGGCTGGATTCGCGCGGTAGCAGAGTGCGCAGCTGGGATTCGGCTGCTGTCCGCGTCGTGTCCGCGATGGCTGGATTCTCGGCCAAGGTTCGCAGGGCGGCCACGACCTCGTCGAGGCGATGGGGACTCGAGGCGACGATCATCTCCGCGGCGGTCATCACGTGATCGGGTTTCGGGGCCTCGTCCGTGAGGAAACCGAGCAGCTTCACGGCTTCTTCGTCGGCGCTCTCAGCGTCGAGGATGCTCAGTTCCCGCATTGCTTCTGTGCGTTCGAACACATCGGTGTCCGGGGCGTCCACGATGCCCCACAAGGCATGCACGCACCGCTGGCGATACGCCGGCCCGAGATCGCCGAGCAGACGCGCGGCATTGAGCCGGTCGGAGGGGGCGGCATAGAGGTTGAGGGCCGACATGAGGAGCTCCGCGGCGGCTTCGTCCACGTACGTCTCACCGAGGGAGGCCAGGGTCTCCGCGGCCTGGCAGATGCTCTCCGGTGAGGCTGACCGGTGGTTGAGCAGCCGGCGCAGTGCGTCGGCCGCGCATTCGGTCTGGGTGGGGTCGATGTCGAGCAGTGTCTGCACGATTTCACCGACGCTGTTGGGGTCCGTCGACTCGTCGTCCGCCATGGAGCGGAGGGCCTCGATGGCGTGATGCGGGCGGGAGTCGGCCAGTGCGCGGGCCACGATCACGCGGCCGTATGTCGGCCGCCTGCGGTCCTTCGCCAAGGCGTGGAGGTAGTCTCCGATCAGGGGTGCGCGGATACGACCCGCGATGTGGAACCAGGTTTCCAGGCGTTCCTCTCTGCGATGAACGGCGCCTTCGCGATGCACGGCATCCCGCAGATGACCGACGAACGTCGAGATCAGCGACTCCGTGTCCCGCCCAGTGGTCGGCGTGTCACCTTCTCCCAGGAGATATCCGGCGAGCAGTTGCCCGTTCCGTCCCCGCGCTTGGAGATGACGCACCAACTCGGCAGCAGTCTGCGGATGCAGATACGTGTGGTGCACGAGGGTGTCCCGAGCGACGTTGTCCTCGGGCCCGGTCAGATTTATTCCGTTCGACTGAGCCCATGTGTCCTGCCGGGACTGCGCCCGCAGCGCTCGGCTCATGACACCCAGCCAATCTGGGTGTTCGGCGTCAAACCGGGCGGGCAGGCGCTCGGCGTGCGCCTCGGCCCCGAGGTGCTCGGCAAAGCTCATGTGAACGATGCGCAGACCGGAGCCGGTACGGACGAACAGGCCGGTGTCGGTGAGCGTCTTGGCGACCCGCTCCGACCAGCGGGGGACACGACGAGTTTCCCTGCGACCGATGTTGCGCTCCGTCCGATCGACTGCCTCTGGCAGCAGGTCCCTGGCTGAGCCAGAGACTTGGACCTGTGCTAGGTGATGGACGAGATCCTCTTTCTGCTCGCGGAGAGCCTTCAATACCCGCGCGGAATGACGGGGGTCATCGCCCTGCGAGGGGATGCTGCTGCGCACCTCCCGGAGGAGGTTCAGGAACTGGTCGTACAGGGTGTACCGATGCGTCGGCAAGGCGCGCTCGGGATCCTCCTTGTGGAGCATGGCGGCGAGCGTGGCCATGAGAGGCACCCGCACCAGGTCGCGCAGTTCGGACCGGTTGGCCTGGACCAGAAATCGGGTGGCTGCCGACTCGTCGCCGAACCAGTTGCGGGCGAAATCGGTCAACTGTCGGTGATCCAGGCGCTGCAGGGCGTACGTACCGAAGCCGGCCGTGCCCAGCCATTCCTCCTCTTCAGTGGACAGCGGACGTGCGGTGATCACCATGCGCATCCCGCCCTCCTGCCGCGCGTATGCGGCGAGGGTCTTCAGCATCTGGAGATGGCGAACAGGATCGGAGATCTCGTCGAGGCCGTCGATCAGCAGCAGCCAAGGTTCGTCGGCGGCGGTGGCCAGTAGGTCCTCGGGTAGCTTGTGCTGCAGTTGCGGCCCCAAGGCCTTGACCACCGCTGTCAGGATCCGTGTGGTCATCGGCCCTTGGGCTTCGGCCAGGTCCAGCGCCGAAACCCAAAGGGGCAGCAGAGGCGCCAAGGGCCGGGGGTTCTCGCCTGGAGATGCACCGAGCATTCGCCGTGCGAGGCGTGCCGCCTCCTGACGTGTGAGGGTCGACTTGCCGAGGCCGGCTTCTCCGAGGACCAGGAAGTGCCGGGAGCCGGACCGTGCCAGCACCTCGTTGAACGGCTGCGGGGCGAAAGCATCGGGGCTTGTGGGGGCGCTAGCGAGGACGGTCTGGCGGACGTACACATCGACGGCAGGTATGGGCCGTTCGATTTCGACAAGGGGATTCGAGAACAACTCGGCGGCTCGAACCTGTGCTTGGAGCAGAGCCTCGATGCCGTTGTCTGTGCGATCCAGCGCCGTCGCGGATAAGACGTGCCGGCGGTGGCGGAGCGCCCAAATCAGATGGCGTCGGTGGTACCACTGCTGCCGTTCGTTGCGATCTTGCCCCACAGTGGCCAGATGTTCCCACACGTTAGCCGCCTGCTCCGGCCTATCGAGCACCCGATGCAGCAGGGTTTCGGCAGTGGCGCGGTCGGGCTTGCCCGCGTCCAAGTCCAGCACGAGCAGCCGCAACAGCCCGTGGAAGTCGGCGAGTTCGCTCACCGAGGGCGCATGCCCCGTCCGCGCCCGCCACGCGCGCTCCACATGAGCCCGGAGAACAGGCAAGGCCTCCGCTTCTTCGGCGTTGCGGGCCGCGAGCTCGTCCGAGGCGGTGGCCAACCGGTCGATGACGCAGCGGAGATGACGCGTGATGGCCTCTGAGGCAGCGGCGTCCGTCACAATCACCAGCCGGTCCCGCTCCGTCTCCAGCCGTCGGCCACCGACGCCAGCGTGCCACTGCGCGACCGCCTGATCGATGGCTTCTGCGAGATCCGAGGTGTCCGACTTGCGGAGCTGCAAACCCCCCTTCGACTGGATGAAGAGGCGACCTTCCCCGCTGTCCGAGCCCGCCCCGTCTGCCGGTTCCGTCCGGACCCCGCCATCGTCCATCGCGTATGCCGTCTGCAACCCCACGGCGCGTACCCGCGCATTCGGCACCAGCTTCTCTGGCAGTGGCTCGCGCGCCAAGGCGTGCGCTGCCAACCAGGCGAAGATCCTGGGCTCATTTCCTACGCCGCGTGCTGCCCCCGCGCCGCCTGCCGATGATCGTGTGGACACAGGGCAATTTAAGCAAGCAGCACCGACAAACCGCAGCCGCCGGCGGCGACTTCACCAACGGGCGGTTTCGATGCTCGTGCGCTGATCAGGGTCTGGAGTCTGAGCTTGTCGTTTAACCTCCGCTGCGTGCTGCCTCGTGGGCGGCGAGTTCTTCTGGGGTGCCCAGGAAGGCGGGTCCGCAGTTGGCTGGGAGGCGTTCGACCACCATGGCGATGGCTTCCTCGGGGGTTTGTGCCGGTCCCACGGTCTGCGAGCGGAGAGGGCCTGATACCCAGTAGCTGCCTTCGGCCACGGGTTGGATATAGGGGATGTCCCATGTCCATCGCTGTTCGGTGCACCGGCTGAAGTGCAGTTCGCCCATGCCCGTCCACGGGAACAGCTTCCGCAAGCGTGGTTCGGCATAGGCCGCTTCGAGCAGCTCCAGACGCACGCGGCCGTCGGCTCGGACCGCCCTCCAGCCTGCTTCCACAACGTCCTCACTCAGTAGCCTCTCGCTCATTGGGGCATCATGCACCCCGCCCCTCGTGCTCGAGAGTTCGGTGATTGGTCTGATGCCCGCCGGGGTTTTGTGCCTGTCTTGTGGTGAGTGGGGCGGGTGTATGCCACGCCGGTGGCCAGAACGCGTCCCACGTCGTGGCGTGGTGCCGGTCGGCGATTCTTCGAACCGGCCGGACGTCCCGGACCGGGGGCGGAGGGTTTCGGTGCACGCGCTGGCGAGGGGCTCTTCGCGTGGAGGTTCCGAAACCCCCGGCGGACCCGGGCCGGGGTGAGCTTGTTCGGCTTGGCCGGCTTCTCCCAGGGCCGCCGCAGGTCGACGGCGAGCGGGCGAGCGAGCCGGAGCTGGGTGTGGGCGGCGATCACCAGCCAGGTCCAGCGGTCGGCCGCCTGCGGGCTCCGCAACCGCGGCTTCGTCCATCCCAGTGTCTGCTTGAACAGGCGAAATGTGTGCTCGACGTCGAAGCGCCGGAGGAAGGACTGCCAGCAGCGGTCGACATCGGCCGTTGTGGCGTCCGTGCCCGACCACCACAACCACACCGGCTTGTTCACCCCGCCCGATGGCAGGTGCTCGACGACCAAGCGGATGACGGTTCCCTCGATGACGGGCAGCGGCCCCTCGTAGTCGCTCCAGGCTGCCCGTCGGGTCAGCCGCGGGTGCAGCCGGTCCCACGCCTGCGCGGTGGCCTTTCCGTAGAGACGGGTGTCGGTGACCGTCACGGCCTGCGCATCCCCCCAGGTGGCCGGGTCACCGAAGACGAACTCGCTGCCGTGCTTGGGCGGCCGGCCGCCCTTGGGGTCGTAGACGCGCGGTGGCGTCGGCCGGCGCATCACTCGGTCCGAGCGCAGACGGCCGAGGATCTCGACGGGTAGCCCGCCCAGCAGGTGCGCGATGCGCGGAGCGTCGTACCCGGAGTCGAGCACCACCAGGATGTCAGGATCTCCGTGGTGCCACTGCCCGGCGGTGATGAGTCGCTCGACGACCTCGCGCAGCTGGGCGGTGGTGGTGACGGCGAGATCGGCGCCGGGCTGAAGGCGGACCGCATCCAGCACCGCGGTCCAGGAGGTGCGGCCGGCCTCCAGCGCGGCCACGACCGAGTATGGCCAGCCCGGGATCATCTGGTGCTTGGCATCGCCCCGGCCGTAGGTGTGGCAGAAGGAGCGGTCCGGGCAGGTGGCGGCGTCCGGCCGCAGCCATGGTGACACATCGACCGCCAGGGCCAGGCGGCCGTCCGCCGCCTTCGGCAGCGGAAGCCCGGCGATCGTCCGACGTAACCGGTCTACGTCCAGGCGCCCCTTGTCCAATGCTCCATACAAGGCACCGTGACCGCGGCGGTGTTCCGGCGCGAGCGCGAGGTCGACCAGTGTCCTGACCGGCCCTTCCGTACACAGCAGGGCGTCGGCGAGCTCGAACAGCGCGTCACCGCGCCCGTTCAGGCAGTCGTAGAAGTCACCACGGAAGCGTGACAGCGTCGCAAACGCCTCCTGCTGATCGCTTTGTTGCAGCACACTCTTCTCCACGGCCTCGGTCTGGTCAGGTGTGTCCTTGGTCGGAGCACATGATCAGGCCGAGGCCACCTGCGCGTCCGGCGAATGCCCGGGTGAGCGACCCAGTTCGAGGGACGTTTCGACCTCGTCAGATAAACGACAAGCTGAGAAGCTGTTGTCTTTCCGGGCTTGTGGACGGCGTTTTCGCTGGTCGGGCTGTGGGGCTCGGAAAGTCGTCGCTGCAGGTGGCGTCAGGTATTCGGTCTCGGCTGGCAGCATGTCCACGTGACTGTCTCGCTGGTGTACAAGGTCGTTCGCAAACTGCTGTCCATACCCCGGGTACTGCTTCGCCGGGAAGCGACGAAGGACGCGGAGTTGCTCGTGCTGCGGCACGAGAACGCGGTGCTACGTCGCCAGATCAGCGGCCGGGTCCGGCATGAGCCCTTTGATCGGTTCTGGCTGGCTGCACTGTCGGGGCTGATACCCCGCCACCGGTGGCGTGAAGTCTTCCCGGTCACGCCCGGCACCCTGCTGGCCTGGCATCGCAGGTTCATCGCGGCGAAATGGGACCACAGCGTGCGACGCGCTCGGACCGGGCGACCACCGACCAGGGCGGCGCTCAGGGAGCTGATTCTGCGCCTCGCCCGGGAAAACGCAGGGTGGGGCCACAGACGGATCCAGGGCGAGTTAATCGGCCTCGGGCATCCAATCGCCGCATCCACCGCATGGGAGATCCTGAACGCTGCGAGTATCGATCCGGCCCCACGCCGCGCCGGCCCAACCTGGCGCGAGTTCCTCACGAACCAAGCCGAGGGCATCATCACTGCAGATTTCTTTCATCTTGACACCGTGGTCGGACGCAGACTCTACGCGCTGGCCTTCCTCGAACACGGCACCCGGCGCCTCCACATCTCAGGCGTCACGGCACATCCCTCCCGGGACTGGGCCGTGCAGCAGGCCCGGAACATAGCCGCCGACTTGGACACACGTATGGAATCCCTGCGGTTCCTGCTCCATGACCGCGATGGCAAGTACGGCCAGTCCTTCGACGCCGTCTTCCAGGCCGACGGCATAGACGTGATCAAGAGCGCGCCACGAGCGCCGAGGATGAACGCCCACTATGAACGGGTTATCGGCAGCATCCGGCGCAAGGCCCTCGACCACATCCTGATCACGAACGAGTCACACGCCCGACATGTCCGCGCCGCCTACCAACGGCACTACAACACACACCGTCCTCATCGAAGCCGAGGCCAGCTACCTCCTGACGCCCACCAACAGCCCACCACCCCGCACGACCGCGACGCACGCAGACTCCTGCGTACACGCGTCCTCGGCGGCGTCATCAACGAGTACCGCTCTGCCGCCTGATCAGCAGCGATGACTCTTCGAGCCCGACACGCTTGCGCAGTGACACACCACGGCCCCACGAGGGGACCGCATCGGGAGACAAGCCGAGGATCTCCGCGGCGTCCCATGCTGCGGCGACCTGTCCGCCAGGCTCGATCCCGTACTCCTCCTCTTGACGTTTCGTCTCCGCGTCACCGATTCGCTGCAGCACGTAGTGTGGATACGCCTTCAACCCCGCCTCCATGTTGCGCAGGCACCAGGCAGCGGCATTCTCGCCGTCTCCTGCCTGCAAATAGAGGCGCTCCATCAAGTCGCACGCCCCGGTGTCGCCAGCCAAGGCCATCGGTTCGGCCCAGGCGATTGCTTGCGGGATCTGGCCCGCCGCCTCGGCCAGTTCCGAGATCCAGCCCCAACTGTTCTCCTCACCCAGCTCTGCCGCCCGTTGGTACCAGGCCAACGCCTCGGACGGGTCCCGTCCCCATTCGCGCGACAGTTGTGCGATCGCGGCCGTGGTGTCCCGGTCCCTGACCGGTCGCGCCTTCAGCCAGCCGAGTGCCTCTGCCTCTGCTCCGGCCCGCTCAAGCAGCAGGCGGGCGTCGCTCACTTCGCGTGGGTTCCCGTGCAGGGCAGCATCACGCAATAGGGCAAGAGCTTCATCGAGCCTGCCTGCATCCTCCAGGAGCCAGATACCCGGACCGCATGAATACGGTGCGCCGCTCTCAGCCCAGGACCGCATCCATGTAATCGCCTCATCTAGACGCCCAGCATTGATCAATGGCCGCGCCGGGCACCAAGCGTCGCGGTCGCCGGTCTCTGCCGCCCTGCGTAGCCATTCGATGGCCTCTTCCACCCGGCCCAGACGCTCAAGCAATCGGACCGCTGGCCACAGAAGTTCGGGCTGCCCGGGGACAAAGCGCTCCTGAAGCCACTCAAACGCCTGATCTGTTCGGCCATCTCGTTCCAGGAACTCTACGTAGGCTGTCACCGCCTCGTAGCTGTGCGACTCCGCGTGCTCACGCAGGACGCCTTCGATCTCGCCGGTCCTGCCCGCTTCGGCCAGCAGCTGCACCACCGCCGCTTCCGGGCGCTTGGTTGTAAGTGAGAAGCCACCCATGGCCGCCCATCTGTACCAGTCGATCGCCTCGGTCAGTTCGCCTCTCTTGTGGAGTAGCTCAGCGAGCTTCTCCTCGCAAGGGACGCCGGCCGCCACTGCGGTTCGCAGCAGGCGCTCGGCCTGCTGCGTGTCGTTGCGCACCAGCGCCCGCTCGGCCAGCTCAGCGGTAGCTTCTGCCAATCCCGACTGGGCCGCCTCTCGCAGTACCTCGTCCGCCTCGTCTGTGCGCCCCTGCTGGTCATACCAGGCCGTGAGCAAGCGCCTGTGATGATAGGCATCGGCTCGCACGAGGTCACGCGCCTCATCGATCCGGTCTTCCCGGAGCAACAAATCCACTGCCTTCAACACTGCGTTCGTGTGCCCTACCCGAGAGCCACGTAGATATAGCTTGAGCGCGAGTTTGGGCTTGTGGCTGCGCAGCAAGTCCCCAGCGTCAGCCAGGGCAACCGTCTTGCCGGCCTCCGCAGCACGCTCGAAGCAAGCTAGGGCCACGGGCAACTTGCGCGTGCCGCCCAGCAGCCGAGCAGCCGCGAACCATGCCTCCGCCGAACCGGCGCGGGCGGGGCCTGCGAGCAGTTCCAGCGCGATGCGCAGCAAGCCCCTCTCCTCTGCAGCGGCCGCCAGCCATGTCCGCAGTTCATCACTCCCGTGAGCCAGCACTGCTTGCCAGATGCTCTCCGCGACCGGCAGCCCTGAAGGGTGTCAATATTCCATTTAGGCTGCTGAGCTGGGCCTTTCCTGTGTGTGGTGAGGCAGCCGGGGTGACGTGGTGTGGTACTCGTTGAGTAGTCCGCCAAGTACCTGGCGGCGCCTGACCGCGGCAGCGGGCAGGGGGATGACGTTCGGGTCGTCGTCGGGTGCTCGTAGGCCAAGGCTTCGGTGGGCCCGTCCCGTGTTGTAGTGCTCGGCGTACAGGTTGAGGACGGTACGCAGGTGTCGTTCACCGGTGATCAGAAGGCGGTCGGTGCATTCGGCGCGGGCTGTACGTATCCATCGTTCGGCGAAAGCGTTGGACCGGGGACTTTGCGGCGGAGTCGGTATGACGGCTGTGCCGTTGCCGGCGAAGACGGCGTCGAACGCGGCGGTAAATTTGCTGTCCCGGTCACGGATGAGGAACCGGAAGCACCCAGCCCTGTCGCCGAGGTCCATGAGCAGGTTGCGGGCGAGTTGAGTGACCCATGCGCCGGTCGGGTGGGCGGTGACGCCCAGGACGTGAACGCGCCGGGTGGCAGTCTCCATGACGAAGAAGACGTAGAGGCGTTTGAGGAAGACGGTGTCCACGTGCATGAAATCGCAGGCCAGAAGCGTGTGAGCCTGGGCTCGGAGGAAGGTACGCCAGGTCTGCTGGGATGCGCGCTGCGGTGCGGGCGGTAGGCCGGAGCGGCGCAGGACGCGCCGGATCGTGGCGGCGGCAACCCGATGACCGAGCCGTCGGAGTTCGCCTTGGATCCTGACGTATCCCCAGGTCGGGTTCTCTCGTGCCAGGCGCTGGATGAGCGCCGCAATCCCTTCCGGCAACGGTGGTCGACCGGGCCTCACTGGTGCCTGCCGCCACTTCCAACGCACCAGACGACGGTGCCAGGCCAGCAGCGTCCCCGGGGTGACCAGCCGATGGCGGCGCAAGGCGGATGGCAGGTGCCGCGCGAGAGCAGAGAGCACAGCACGATCAGCCCATGAGAGCCGCGGCCGCTGGACCTGCCGACGCAGCACAGTGACCTCATGACGAAGGGCAAGGATCTCGGCGTTCTTCGCGGCGGTCGATTGGCTCCTCGGAGTACCGCTATGCCGCCTGATCAGCAGCGATGACTTTTCGAGCCCGGCAGGCATAAAGTCGCAGGTCAACGCAGCGGCCCAGTTCTGGAACCCCACAGCAGTCCGCTGACGTTGCCGTCACTCAACCCAGAAGGGTCTGCCGGAAGTATCTCCGGGCAGGCCCTTCTTCGTTCATCAGGCCACGATTACCGATCTCGCCAATACGTGAATTAGCCCGATTCTGTACACCTCGAAAGCGCGCGAATTTCCTCTCTGAACGACTGTCTCCTGAGCAGTTGCCAAGAAGTCGTCACGCCAATCGCCGCTCCCGCAAATCGGCTCACAGACGAGAAGAGTCCGCTACTTCTTCGAGACCGTTGAAATCCCACCCGCCGCAAGGGTGAACATTCGGGCCAGCACCTTTCGGGTATCCGGGTCTCGATCGAGCCGTTCCAACGATTCGAACCTCGCCGGATCAAGATCGATCGTGGCAACTCCGCCAGCATCTCCGTCATCCATGGTCGAGAACAGGAGAAGGCATCGGTAGGCCCTCACAACGCCCCCTCTCCCTTCACGCATCAGCGACTGAAGGACGACGCTTCCTTCCTTGACCTGGCTACGGAGTGCGTCCACTGAGGACCACCGAGTTGCCCAGCCTCGCCCCTCCGCCTCCAATTGGATCGCGAGTAGCGTATCGAAGCTGATATGACACACGCGGAAGTCGGGGTCGGTCGAATGGATCAGCGACATCAGGCACTACTCCCCGTCGTAGACGTCAATGCGGATTGATGTATCTGGGTCGATACGCCCGTTCCTGATCCTTGTGAGGAGTTCGTCCTTGCGGTGATGACCTCCCAGAATCGTGCCGTCACGCGAGACGAGAATTCCGTCTCCTCCCCCAGGCTTGTTGATACCGTCCAGGAGTTCCTCATTGCTCAGCTCCTCGTGATACCACTGCGACGCCGGATCCCGGGTCTTCTGCCCATCGGCATATTTACCGATGTCGCCAGCCTTCTCATAACGAGTGGAGATCCCCGGCCCGCACCCAGAATTGTGCACGAGGACCGGAGTTTCACCCGCGAGCACATAGTACGTGTGGAGGTCGGTGATGGTGAGGTTGTGGACCGTGGCTTGGTGGGTCCAGTGCTTGACTGCGGTGATCTGGATGTGGGTGCTGGCGGAGGTGCGGAGCCATTGGCCGGTGTGGAGGTCGGTGGCGTTGATCCATGCGTGGAGTTCGGGGACCCAGAAGGGGTGGCCGTCGGTTGCGGTGATGGAGGCGGTTTTGTTGCCTTTCTTGCCGTCGAGGTCGAGGGTGATTCTGACGAGGTGTTTCAGGCCGTTGCCCTTGATCTCGGCGGTGACCGTCTTGGTGGTGGTCTTGCCGGTCTTGGGGTCGGTGGTGAGGACCTTGTCGCCGATCTCGACGTCCTCGATGGGCTTCGTCGTGCCGTCGGCCATCAGCACTTCGGTGCCTGGGGTGAAGCTGTTGCAGGCTTTGAGGACCTTGAGCCCCTTGAAGACCCGGGCCCAGGGGAGGTCGAGCGAGGCCGCGCCACAGGCTTTGAGGCTCTTGCCGCTCAGGCAGCTCTTCCACGCGCCGACATCCGGGGAGGCCACGCTGACCGCGACCGCGGTCACCAGTTTCTCGAAGCCGTTCTGCTCGTAGTTCACCAGCCCGATCGCCTCGGCGGCCGAGCAGAATCCCCCGGGCCGGGTGGACGGCGAATAGCACTTCTGCTGCGCCCATCTCTGAAGCTGCTCTTCGCTGTCGTACCCCGGGAAGCGCTTCGCCAGTTCGCCGGCGGACGGAATCCTGATGCCCTCGAGCCGCAGCTCACCCTTCTTCTGGGTGATGTTGATTGTCCGCCCGGGACGGTAGGAGTTGCCGCCGCTGGGCCGGGCTCGAGAAGGGCCGCTGGAGACCGGATAGAGGATGCGGCCACTGGTGTCGTAGCAGCCTTCTGTCGTGCAGCCCGGGCCGTGGCTCGGAGTCCAGTTGTTGTTGGCGCCATCGGCGCTGCAGCCGTCGCAGAAGCGCCCGGTGGGGTCGGAGCCGGTGACCGGGTTGTTGTTGGCGTAGGCGTATCCGTTGATCTGCTGGGGGTCGGTCAGGTCCATGACCGGGTCGACGGACAGGAAGCGGCCGGTGGTGGGGTCGTATTCGCGGGCGCCCAGGTGGGTGAGGCCGGTGGCCTTGGTGTCGTCGGTCCCGCCGACGAAGCCCTTGGTACCGGGCCAGGCGGCAGGTTCCTCGCCACGCAGATCGCCGAAGGGCAGGGTGCGTCGCTGGGTGAGTTTCTGCGAGATGGCGTCGATGGCGAGTTGTGCGGTGCCGTGGTGGTCGGCGAGTGTGAAGGAGACGCTGCCGTCGTCCTGTTGTACGGCCTGGTGGCCGCCGCCGAGGTCGATGTAGCGGGTGACGCTTGGTGTGGACGAGCCCTTGGGGAGCGTGATTTCGGTGGTGCCCAGGTAGAGGGTGGTTTCGGTGGCGGTTCGGCCGAGGAGCCGGTTGCCGTCGGCGTCGTAGAGGTATTTGGTGACCTTGTCGGCGCCGCCCTCGACCGGCTCGGTCACCTTCGACAGGTGCCCCTCGACGTCCCAGTCAAGGGTCTGGGTGTCGCCGCCCAGCGTTCGGGTGGTGTTGTTGCCACTCTTGTCGTAGCCGAAGGTGTCTACCGCGGCTCCACTGGGCCCGGTGGCTTTGACGGAGGTCAGAGTGTGTGGCTGCGCGCTGCCCGGGTTGGGGTAGTCGTAGGTGCGCTTGGTGTCCTTGGCGGCATCGCCCGAGGGGTCGTGCAGGGTTTCCGTCCTGCGGTTGCCGACCTGGTCGTAGGTGTAGGAGGTCCAGTAAGGAGCCGGGCCGCCCAGCACACTGCCGCCCGGGGTGGTGGCGCATTCCTTGTCGCCCTGGGTCCATGCCTCGGTCAGGCGTTGCAAGTAGTCGTAGGTGAAGCACTGGTTGTCGGTGCCGGAACGAGAGACGTCCGATACCGACAGCACGTTGCCCGCCTCGTCATAGCGGTACGTGTCGTACTGGTCGACGCCCGCCACGTCCTGACGATCCGCCCGGGCGGTGGCCAGACGCTGGGTGCCCCACTCGTAGGTGTTGGTGGCCCACGTCTTCTTGCCGCCGCTGGAGAGTTCGTACTGCTGCGGTTTGCCGGTCAGGCTGTAAAGGACACTGGATTTCACGCCCTGGCTGCCGTCGATGGCGATGGGGCGCAGGGTCTCGTCCTCGTAGGTGTAGGCCACGGTGGCCGCCGGAAGAGATCCGGCCTTGGGGTAGCCCTTCCCTTCCACGAGTCCGGAGACTTTGTACGTGGTGGCGGACAAATAGGTGCCCTGGAGTGCGCCCTCTTCGGCGGGGATGGTGACGGACGTGCGCAGTGCTCGGTAGAGGCGGTCGTAGGCCACGATCTTGGTGGTGTAGGCCCGGCCGTCGTCGTAGCGGGTGGATTCCGCCAGGTAGCCCTTCGAGTTACTGACGGTGTCGTAGACCCATTTCGCTCTCAGCTCGCCGGTGGGCGAGTCCTTGTGCAGCTCGGTGCGCCGGCCGAGGCCGTCGTAGACGTAGGCGAGGGTGGTGTTGCGTCCGTCGGTGGTGGAGGTCAGCTGACCGCGGTCGTCGTAGGCGCTGCTGGTAGTGCCCTTGTCCGGGTCCTTGGCGTTGGTGAGCTGGCCGAGGAGGTCGTAGCTGTAGCTCCAGGTGTTCTTGGCCGGGTCGGTGACTGTCTTCAGTTCGCCGCGTGGTGTGTAGGTGTAGGTGGTGGTGTCATAGGCGGCGTCGGCCGTGCGCTGGTGGAGTTGGCGCAGTTCGGTGGTTTTACCGCGGGCGTCGGTGAGGGTGGTGGTGGCGGTGCCTCCTTCGGGTGGGATGGCCGTGGTGCGATCGCCACCGTAGATCGTCTTGGTGATGCCCAGAACCGTGCCGCCGTCGCCGTTTCCGGCTATCTGCCGTGCCTCGGTCTGTCTGCCCAGGCCGTCGTAGGCGTAGCGGTTCTGCGTTTCGACGTTCAGTGCGTCTTCTGGCTTGAACAGGGTGCCGCTCGGCTTGCCATCCGCGTAGTAGGTGGCGAAGTCCTTTGCTTGCAGGCCTCGCTCGTCGTAGAAGACGTCGGTCAGCAGCCGTCCGCCGTCCGGTCCGGGAGCTTGTGTCTGCCGTTCACGTAGCAGGCCGTCGTAGAGCGTGTAGGAGGTCTGCTGGGTACCGTTGTTCCCGAGTGTCTTGGTGCCCACCGCCACCGGCTGCCGGTCGGTGACGGTGTACGTGAACTCGTACGTAGGGGTCTGGCCGGTGAGCCGGTCGGCCAGCCAGATCTTGGTGGAGCGGCCCAGGGCGTCGTAGGCGTAGTTGGTGACCTTGTCGTTGGTGTCGATCTGGGTCAGTGGCAGGCCGCGCAGCACGTCGCGCGTGGTGGTCGTGGTCTGCGCGGTGCTCGCGTCGCCGGTCTTGGCGGGGGGCGAGGTCACCTTCGCGCTGGTGGGCAACCCGGTGGCGGGAGTGTAGGCGGTGGTGGTGGTGCGGCCGTCGGTGCGGGTGGTCCGTTTGAGGGTTCCGGCCGTGGTGACGGTGACGTCGGCCGTCAGGTCGGTGCTGGTGAGCGTTCGTCCGTAGGAGTCGTAGGTCGAGCCGGACTCCACGTAGACGGCGGTGGTTCCGTCGTACTTCTTCAGCACCGCGGTTCCGGTGGCGTCGCCTTTCGTGGGGGCGTCGCCGTAGGCGCCGCCGTCGTAGGCGGTGCGCGCGTCGGAGATGACGTCATCCGGTCGGTTGGCGGTCGTGTCACACGCGGTGGCGACCGCTTCTACCCGGGAGGGGAGGGTGAGGATGTTCTTGTCGGTGTTGGTGGCGTAGGTGGTGCGGGTGCAGGTGTTGTCGGCGGCGGTGTCGTTGTCACCGAAGTCGTCGACCTGGGTGACTCGGCCGGCCACCGTGTCGAAGCTGGTGGCTGTTGATGCGGTCCGCCATTTGGTCCCGGCGCCGTCGTCCAGTGAGGTGAACGTCTTGGTGTGGGCGGTCCCGGTGAGGTTGGCTGTGACCGTTCCCCAGTCTCGGACCTTCTTCGCGGTCTCGTGGTGCCAGGGCCGGTTTATGGTCTTGGTGAGGACCTTGCCGACCGGTCCGGAGAAGCTGACTGTCTTGTAGGCGAATCCGGCCGCCGAATCATGGTCGCTGATCGGGTCGCCTTCGTCATCATCGAGCGCGACGGTGACACTCTTGGTGCCGCCTCCGGTGTCCCTGCGGTCGCCGTCCATGCCGCGCAGGAAGTAGGTGTCCTGCTGCGACTTCATCGCGCCTGCCCCGCCCTGGCCACCGGTCTGGACACGCACCTGCCCGTAGCCACGCCACTGCGACCAGGTCTTGAACTTCTCCTTGGTCAGCCCGTCGTCGTCGTAATGCCAGGCAGCGCCGCCCTTGTAGTCGTAGGCGGTCACCTGATCAGGCGCTCCACCGGTGCGGTCGGTTGTGGTCACGGAGGTGACCACGTACTTGTTGAACCACTGCCGTTCAGGGTCATCGCTCGTACTGCCACCGATGTACTGCGGGAAGCAGCGAGTGGCGTTCGTCTGCGGGGCCGGGAGGGAGTTCCAGTCGCATGCCTCGGCGGAGTACTTGACGTCGATCTGCCCACCGGACTCATCGGCGACCGTGGACAACCGGTCCTTGATGAACGGTGCGTAACCGTCGCCGGTCTTATCCAGGCGGTTGGCCAGCTGGGTATAGGCGAACGTGGTCTTCGGTAGCGTGATGGCTGGGGCAGCGCTGTGGCCGGTGCGCTGAATGGATTCCAGCTCCAGCTGGTAGTCGGTATCGGACATGCCCCAGCGATGGGCGAACGCCCAGGAGTCGACATCCTTGTAGGTCCCGCTGTCGAGGGCCTGTGCGGTGATCCGGGTCAGCCGCTTGCGAGTGAAGAACACCGGCGAGAGGCGACCGTCGTCGCAGTCCTCGTCCACTGTGCAGTTCAGGTCCCAGGGGGTGTCGTACCAGTAGAAAGCGTCCTTGTCGATGGATTCACAGTCGGTCTGCGCATCAGGCAGGCAGCGCTCGCCGCTGGTGAAGTCGACCTTGGCCAACGCCTTGGTGCCGTACATCGAGGACGACTTCAGGCCGTATTCGATCCGGTCCAGGTCACCCCCGCGGACGTAGCGGGTGTTGTCCTTGGCCTTGAGGTTGCGGCCGTAGGAGTTCGTTTCCTTGTCGTAGTAGTAGGCGATGGCGTTACCGTGGGGATCAACCACGTAGTCCAGGTTCCATCGCCACGCCTGCTGGCACCAGGAGTCGGCGAACGTCGCCCCGTGACAAGGCTCGTCGGCACCGTTGCCGAACACCGGCGTCGTCCAGGCGGAATCGGTGGTCTCCTTGCCATCGGCCCATCCCGGCAGGCGGTTGTAGCCGAAGTAATAGCGGTTGCCGTCGGGTGTGGTGACCCGCCAGTACTCGTCGTTTCTGGCGCCGTTACCGCGCACGTTGTCGGTCGAACCGTAGAGACGGTCGATCTTCGTGCCGTCGTCACTCTTCAGCTTCCAGGAGTTGGTGCCGTTGGGCACCAACTCCCCACCCTTGCCGTTGAAGGAGATGAAGGCGTTGTCGTAGGCCCAGCACAGATCTCCCGGCTTGCCGCCGTCCGCGTTCTTCACCCCGTCTTCCGCGCATGGTTTGTAGCGGCGTTCGATGTAGCCCGGCCACAGGTCGAAGCCGTCGCCCACCCAGGAGGACTGGTTGTTGGTGTTCGCGGTGCGACCGTCGACTCCGCCCGAGGAGTACGACACTCCTACGCTCGGTGTCAGTCCGCCTGGCACGTCCGGTACGGGCATACCGTACGACCAGGTGAAGTCGCCGGTGTTCAGTTTGGTGTCCCACGTCGCAGAAGGCGAGAGCGAGGTGGCCTTGTAGTCCCCCTTGTCCCCCTTCTCTTCTGCCACGGCCGCCAGCACCGTCGGTTCACCCGCACGCAAAGACACCTCCTGAGCGGTGAGAGTCCGCTTCTCGGTGTCGTTGACGACCTCGACAGGCTTGGGCATACGGCACTGCCGTCTGGTCGGCGTCGTCAGCACGCAAGCGGGCAACTCGACCAACGTCAGCCGGGACGCGTAGCCGCCACCATAGGCCCCGGCGAAGGACGCATAGTCGAGTCGGGCCCGTACCCGGCCCGCCATAGTGTTCTTTACGCTTTTCTGCCCCGTGTCGGGCTGCAGCGTGAACAGCGGTCCGTCAACCCCGGCCTTCCGCGCTACCTCGCGACCCAGCACCCGTGCGGTAACGTCACCACGAGCTGCCTTGCCACGCACCCCTTCCGCATCCAGGGCCAGCGGCAGGCCACGCACCTGTTTGGGCCCTGCCCCGGCCTTCGCACCGGCTGCGGGAAGTGTCACCACTGCTGATGCCGCCCCCGGCCAACTGGCGCGAGGAGTGGACTGCGGGGTACGGGGTCCCTTCATGACGGTGCGCGGCTTGACCTTGCCGATCGTGCCGGGCACCGGCTGCTCCGCACGAGGAAGGACAGGGCGACCTTTCCCGTCGTCTGCGGCAACAGCAGGCTGCGCCACTCCCTGCACCAAGGTCGCGACCATGACCACGGCCGAGGCCAGCGCGACACGAGGTCGCAGTGTCCGTAACCGGTTGCTCGATCTGCCGTTCATCCCTGTCCTTCATCCCTCGCTGTATGCACCGCCGGAGGCATACGCCACGGGGCGGAGAGAAAGCCGATACTCAGGAACTGCCGGTGGCCTTGTGGCCGGAGGCCATTCGGCCTCACCCTCTGCGAAGGTCAGTCGCTGTCCGGTACGTCCGTGGGCATGGCAGGCATACCAACGGCTAGCTGTGCGACCTGCGCATCCGTCAATGCACCCTGAAAAGACCACACGTCGGACATGGCGCCCGGCCAGTACTCACCCCAGGTGGTCCCGGTCTTGGCCCGCCCCAGTTGCAGCGGCTGCGTGCCTTTGAAGGACAGCACGTTGTCCGCTTGGGAGATTTGGTCAGTGCAGGCCGCATCATCCGATACACCGTCCCCATCGGTATCCGCACAGGCGGTCTCTTCCAGTTCTCCGTTCACGTAGAGCTTGAGCTGCTTGACGAACCCGTCATAGACCAGCGCCAGATGTGTCCAGTCAGCAGGGCTGGAGAACTGTCCGTTCTCGATCTGCGTGATCGTGGCGTCCTTGCTGTCCGCACTCGCCATGGAGATTCGCCACCGGCCAGAATCCGTATCCGGCGTCGCACTGGGCACATACCGCACCGAGAACGCGCTCTGTGCCGAACCAGGTGCGCTGAGCAGCGCTACGCCGTTCTTCGGTACGGCCGCGGCTTGTGCCCATGCCGTCACCGTGAAACTCGCGCTTGTGTCCACCGGCAGCGTGGAAGTCGTGGCGTAGTCGTTGACGCCGTCGAGCAGGAGGCCACCGTCGACCCAGCCCGCTCCGACCTGTGCGCCGCCGTTGAGCGTCATGTCGTTGCCGGACGCGGAGGCGTCCGGTGTGGTCAGTGGCGAACCGGACGCCTGCTGGAACATCCAGCGTCCCTTGACCAGCGCGCGCTGCTTGAACAGCTGCTGCGCCTCGGTGGCCGAGACCGGGCGGTCGAACAGCCGCACATCGTCGATCGTGCCCGGGAAGTGGTTATCGACCCCTCCGCTGTAGGAACCGGCGCCGATGTACATCGACTGATCCGCATAGAACGCACCGGCCAACTGAGTCGATCCGGCCTTGGCCCCGTTGACGTACAGGGTGAGGGAGTTGGCCACCGTGTCGTGCACCCCGACCAGATGCACCCACTCCCCCGCGCGCGCCTGCGTCCCGTCCGGTTGCATGGCCCGGATCGGCGTCGCGTCGGCAGTATCGGCGGAGTACTGGTTGACCGCCCACCGGTCATAGGTCTTGGAGTAGTACAGCTCGAAGCCCGGAGCGCAATTCCCGGCCTGGGCCGTGATGACCGCGGCGCCGTCCGGCTTCTTGTCCAGCTTGGCCCAGGCCGAGACCGTGAAGCTGCGCGAGGTGTTGACGTGAGGAGCGCGCTCCTGGCCGATCCTCGCGTATCCGTCCGTGCCATTGAACCGAGTGGCCTTGCCCGCCACACCGACCACTCCCGTGGTGGCGCCGCCCGCGTACTTTGCGGGGATCACTCCGCCGTGGCCCTGGATGTCGGTAGCGCCGGTTTCCTCGTCGAGGTGGAAGACCGCCACCGCAGGCCGCCCTGGGTCACCGACGGTCTGGTGGGCGTAGAGCTTGTCGACCTCGTCCTGGGCGACGGGCTTGTCGAAGATCTGCATCTCGTCGATCGTGCCGGGGAAGAAGTCCTTCGCATCCCCAGCCGACGCGCCCGCGCCGATCCGCAAGCCCCGCCGGGCATTCCAGTCGATGTCGTGGGACGCCGTGCCCGCCAGCTTGCCGTTGACGAACAGTTGCAGCTTCTTGTCCACGCCGTCGTACGCGCCGACCAGATGCGTCCACACCCCGGCCTTCACTCCGCCCGGTGTGCCGGACATCGCCCGCACGATCGTCGCGCCGGGCTCGTCGGCGGCGAAGGTGTTGAACACCCACCGGTCGTACGAGGCGGAGTAGTACAGCTCGAATCCGGCGGTCTGGTTACCGATCTGGGACGCCACCATCGCCGCGTGGTCGGGCACTTCCGACAGCTTCACCCACGCCGATACCGAGAACCCGCGGGTGCCGTCGACCACGGACAGGTCGGTGGACGCGTAGCCGTCCGTACCGTTCAGCGACAGGGCCTTGCCGACGACGCCTTCCGCTCCGGTGGCGGCGCCACCGTGCAGAGCGAGCGTACGAGGCGGCGTCGAACCGTCCGCCTGGGCGGCGCCGGGCTTCTCGTCCAGTTGCCACGTCGCCCGCTCCGGCTGCCCGGCCTTCACCCGGAACTGATAGGTGCGGATCTCCGAGCCGTTCCCCGCTTCGTCAAAGGCCTGGGCGGTGGCGAAGTTCAGGCCCGGCTTGGCCGGAAGGACCTTGACCGACCTGGCCGCACCGGCGGAGGTGGACACCTGGTTCGCCGACACCGGGTCGCCGTTGAAACCCCACCGGTACCGCGTCACATCGGTGGAGGCGGAGTTCAGTTCGAACGTGCCGTACTGTCCCACCCCGTCCAGCCACGGGTCCTCAGGATCCTCCGGGTCCGACGCCGGATACTCGCCCGACGCGACCGCGGGTGCCTTCGGCACCGAGGTGTCGTAGACGAAGTAGCACCCGGTCGCCCCTCCTGCGTACGACCACGGCGAGTACTGCGCACCGTCGTAGGAGCGGACGTACCAGTGAACGGTCTTGTTCGCCGGAATCGAGGACGGTAACGCGATCGCGAAGTCCGAGCCCGATCTCTTCGACGAGGTCAACGCGGGTTTCCAGCGTGCGATCAGTCCCTTGCCGTCGCCCGCGTCCCACTTCGCCTGGAACTGCACCGCGACACTGTCGCGGTCCGGGTCGGTGACGTTGTTGGCGTAGACTTTGCCCAGGGTGCGCACCCGCGCCGCGTCTCCCGGCTTCTTGCAGACGCCTCCGTACTCCATGGTCAGCTGCGACATCCTGACCTGTGTGGGCGGGCGGTTGTACTTCACCCGCAGATACGCGTCATCCGAGAACCGCTTCCACCCGTACCGGTCGCTCTCGCTGGAGGCTTGCAGGCCGAACGTCATCGTCGACCACTTCTTGTCCGCAGCCTCCTGAACGGCGGACCGCACGGAGAACTCCGCGTCCTTCGCCGCACAGCCGTCGTAGCCGTAAGCGAACGACTCCGTCTTCAGGTGATCGATCCAAAAGCCGTCCGTGTTCTGCGAGTTCCACGTCGTCGAGGACGAGATCCCCTTCGTGCGCCACAGCTGCACGCCTCGCGCGTCACACGACGCGGACCATGTGTTCCGCACCACGAACTCCGCTGACAGTACCGACTTGCCCGCGAACCGCGATGTCGGGATCCGGTAGAAGAGGCGCTTGGTGTCCTGCGGCTGGCAGTAGGCCCAGCCGCAGTAGCCCATGCCTCCGTCGGAGTCGCCGTTGAACTTCCACTGCGGTGACGACGCCCAGTACTTCGACGCCATCGTCCACGCCGACGCCTTCGGTGAGTACCACTGGGGGTCGATGAACACCGGATACACCGTGCCCTCGCCCTTCAGCACATCGGCGTCGGGCTTCAGCACCAGCTCATCTTGGGCCGCCGGGACCTCCACCCCCACCGGGGCCAGCTTTCCCGACTCTCCCGCGGCCGGTTCTTCCTCCTCAGACCCGGCAACATCGGCGGTTTGTACCAGCACACCGGCGGGCCCTTGTGCGCCTGGGCCGGGGCTGGAATCCCACATCACCGGCTGGGGCGCTTCGAACACCGCGCCGCCCGCGCCCTTGTCGTTCGCCGCGACCCCGCCAGTGCCGGTTTCCTGGACGTCCAGGCCACCCGTGTCAAGCTTCAGCCGTAACTCCGCCAGTTCCTCACTGGCCGCGGCCTCGGCGGACTTCACCACCAACAGCTGGGTGAAGCCGTCCTCCTGGGCTCCCATCCGCAGGTCCACATCCGGCAGGACCTCCGGATAGGTGGCCGTGTCCCCCTGTAATCGCGGGGCCGGCAGGTCCGTCGGCCAGGACAGGGCCAGCTCACGCCCCGCCTTCGTCATCCGCACCAGCGGTGCATCACTCCCGCCACCGGAGAACTTCAAGTCCACGGTCGTCGCCTTCGGCGCAACCATCCCGTCGCCGGTCTTCACCAGCGCGGTGTCGATGGCCTTCCAATCACCATCCACGCGCGCTCGAACGGGACGCAGATACTCCCTGGCCTCCAGCTTCCCGTCAGGAGTGGCGAACACCTCGCTGCTCTCACCCCGCAGTGAGGCGATCTCCACCGGCTTGCCCTCACGCTCAGCAGCCGCCCGCGCCAGCTCCTCACTCACCGCGCTCTTCACACCGCGCGCATCCTTGGCCACCGGCGCGGAGCGCACGTCGGCGCCCAGTGCACCAGCATGCGGGAGCGCTCCCAAGATGACCGAGGTAACCAACGCCACCCCGGACACACGCGCACACCGCCGAATGCCCAAAGGCATAGCAGACTCCCCCCACAAGGTCTCCCCAGACCTTGCTCGGTTATGAACAATTCTCGATGGAATCGTGAACGCGAGAGTAGACATCACCTCGCACACCAGTCCAGGTAGCCAGAAAAGGACATCGCTCAACATTTGGAGCAATCGCCACATCTTTTCCTGGTGACTTGCGCCACATCTGACACCGATAGGGAACCGCTGCCTCAAGCCGGCTCGACACGCTGACCACCGACACACCCCCAAAGGCGTCGTCACTGGTCAGCATCCTCGACGGACGTCCTGTGATGGCAGGGTGATGACATCGCCCCGGTTACGCCATGATCAGCCACCTCATGCGCCAGGCGTCGGCACCTCCACGGTGGAGTCACCTCTCCCCCCACGGAGGTGAACACAATGGCTTCTCAGTCTCCTGAACGCGGCCGGGTGTACCGGCGTTGCGGCTGCCGTCGCCCCGACGGCCGACAGTACGGTGCCCGCTGCCCCAAGCTCCACGATGGTTCAAGGCACGGCTCGTGGGCTTTCGCTGTCGACCTGCCCTCGGCCGACGGCAAGCGCCATCCGCTCTGCCGTAGCGGATTCGCCACTCAGAAGGCCGCCGAGACAGCGCTCGAGCGAGCCCTGGAGTCCGAGCGCACCGGCCTGGACTGCAGCGACGATCTCACCCTCGCCACGTATCTGACCGAGCGGCTGTCCTCGAGGAAAGGGCGCTCAAGCCCACCACGTTCGCCCTGCGCTTGCCGAGAATGTCATCCGCCCTGATCGGAGGCCTGCACCACGCCCCACAGTCACCGTCCTCGGTCGCTCGAGTCGGCGCTCTCGCGTAGTCGGTGGGCCACGCGTCATGATGATCGATCGTGCTACTGCGACTGGCCTACCTGGGTGTGACGAATGCGTTCGCGGTGTTGCGTCTGCTGCCGATGAGCGACCGAGACAAGGATGCGGAGATCCTGGCCCTCCGACATCAGATCACGGTGCTCGAACGCCAACTCGGCAAGGAAAAAGTTCGGTTCAGCCCGAGCGATCGAGCCTTTCTGGCAGCGCTGCTGCACCGGCTGCCGTTGCCCGCCCTGCGGCGTGTGCGGCTGCTCGTGCGTCCTGACACGGTGCTGCGCTGGCATCGCGACCTCGCCACACGCCTCCATGCAGCCTTATCTCGACCCAAGCGACCTGGTCGACCTCGTACCGTGCGCTCCATCCGGATTCTGGTACTGCGCCTGGCGAGGGAGAATCCGGACTGGGGGTACAGGCGTCTGCACGGCGAACTGCTCGCGCTGGGGGTGAAGGTGGCCGCATCGACCGTCTGGAAGATCCTGAAGGAAGCTGGCGTCGATCCAGCGCCCGACCGGAGCTCCAGCACGTGGGCCGACTTCCTGCGCTCCCAAGCCGACGCCCTCCTGGCCTGCGACTTCTTTGAGACGGTCACCTTGTCCGGCACGCGGATGTACGTACTCGCGGTGATCGAACACAGCAGTCGCCGCATCCGGATCCTGGGCGCCACCGCACACCCGACCGCCTCCTGGGTAACGCAAGCTGCGAAGAACCTGATCATGGATCTCGAGGACGTCGCCTGCCGGGCGCGATTCATGATCCGCGATCGGGACGGGAAATTCCCCCAGCTGTTCGATGCCGTCCTCAAGGACGCGGGGATCGAGGTCGTCCTCACCGGCATCCAGATGCCGAGAATGAACTCGGTCATGGAGCGCTGGATACAGACCTGTCGCCGCGAGCTCCTGGACCGAACCTTGATCTGGAACCAACGCCACCTGCTCCACGCCCTGCGAGAGTTCGAGGAGTTCTACAACTCCCATCGACCGCACCAGGGCATCGCGAATGCCCGACCGCTACACCCACTGCCCACACCAATCGACGATCCCGATGAGCTAAGCCAGCTCGACATACGACGCCACGACCGCCTTGGTGGCATCCTCCACGAATACAGACATGCCGTGTGACCTGCACGGATGAGGTATTCGGCAAGCGCAACGCCTCCCGGCTCCGGCGACCTCAGCCGCAGCAGCGTACCGTCCTCAAACTTCATGTCCGAAACCATCGTGCCTCCCTGTTCAGAAGGCGATTGTCGGACATCAAGCGTCATGTGCGCACAACTTTTCGGACGACACCGGGCGTCGCGTCAACACCAGTACCGCCACCCCCCTCCCGTTTATGCAGGTGAGCCACGCATTTGGAACACGAAAGAGTGCCGCCTCAGTCGGGCTCGATGCCACAGTGCATCGAGCCCGTTTCACTTACCACGCCAGAGCCACGAAGCTCCCGAACTACGCCTTGACGTACGGAACGCTCTTGGCGTCGAGCAGCGAGGCAACTCGGTCGGTGTGCTTGCGATGAACCGCGCACACGAGCAGCTGCTGTGCCCGGGAGCCGCCGACGTAGAGGACGCGCCGGGCCTCGGTATTGTGGTCGCCTTCCCAGTCGTCCAGGACCGTGCGCTCGGTGACCTTGTCCACTCGTAGCCTGTCCGGCAGCACGAGCACGACTCCGGGGAACTCCATACCCTTGACGCCGTGGACCGTGGAGTAACGGATCGAGGGGTTGTTGCCGAAGCTGGCGACGCCGGCCCAGGCTCCCTCAGATGGCGCCTTGAACAGGTTGCCCAGGTCGCTGGAGGCCGGGGCCAGCACGGTGCCCCAGTCGGCCGTCTTCAACGAGTCGCGCACCGAGGCGGCAAAGTCACTCCGGGTCTTTCCTTCGGCATCCAGACTCAGGGCGAGCCGCACCGCGAAGCTCTCCAGCCACCGAGGCTCGACACCAACCTCTTCGCAGACCGCGGCAAAGCTGTGGTGCTGTGTCTCCCGTCCCACGGTCAGCGCCGCCAGGATGGCCCGCTGGACCTGGTCGACAGCCTTCTTGCGAGCCTTGGGATCCGTCTCCCGTGACCTAAGCTTGCAACCGGCGTTGGCGATGGCCAGAACCCGGTTGCTCCCGGCGCCCTCCAGACTCACCACGCCAGCCGCCTTCATCCCGTGGGCTTCGGCATGCGACAGGACTACAAGTTCATCCGCGACCAGCTTGTACTGCTCGGCGACGTCCAGCGCCGCCGGCACGATCTGGTCGAGCGCCGAGAACTCGATCAGGTGGACCGGGGTCTGCACTACGGAGTGCTCTCCGCGAGCGCTCTCGAGGAGTTGGCCGGACCTCAGCCCACTGTTGAAGGCGACAATGGCGGGAGAGCTGCGCCAGTTGTCTTCGAGCGCGAGCTGGACGGGCAGGCTGGCAGCGAACTCCTGGACGACGGCCGGGGTCGCGTTCCGGAACTCGTAGATCGACTGGTCGACGTCGCCGACCATGACCACACGGACGCCGCAGTCCCGGAGGAACTCCAGGATGCCAAGCTCTTCTCGGCCACAGTCCTGCGCCTCGTCCACGATGACCTCGGCGAAACGAGCTCGCAGCAGCCCTTCAAGGATCGTCCGCTCTTCGGCGCTGCCCAGCCAGAACGTGGCCAGAACGCGGGCCGCCTCGCAGGTGATGGTCCCGGCTCTGAGGAGCCGGCCAAAAATGTGGGAAGCGCTGACTTCCGTTTCCTGCTTGCGCTGCGCCAACATGCGGTGCGCCCCAGCGTCCCCGAAGTCCTGCGGCACCCGGTTCAAGTTCAGGTGAGCCCGACCATCTGGATCAAAGTCGAACCACTTCAGCTCCAGGTTCTTCGTCCGTCCCATGTCCCGCAAGCGAAAGCTCGTGCAGGCCACGTCATGCCAGGACTGCACATAGTTCGGCTTCTGGCGGTAGGCCTTCAGGTACAGCGGGGTGACGATGAAGCGGTGGATAAAGGTATCGAACGTGCCAACGAAGTGGGGCGTCCGCAGGGCCTCCCCCTGGTTGCCACAGCGACGTCGGACCTCGTCCACGGCTGCGTTGGTGAAGGAGATCAGAGCGATCCCACGTCGGGGCTCCTCTGCGGTCCGCTTGAGGAAGCGGGCGACCATGGCGCGCGTCTTGCCGGCGCCAGGGCAGGCGGCCGCGAACAGACTGTCTTCGGCGTCGACGAGCGCCTGCTGGTCGTCGGTGAGCTTCACCTCGTTCAACGTGCCTCACCCGACGCGTCCGTCAGGACGCCCCGGACGGCGTCAGTCAGGTATTGAGGGGCCTCGAAAGTCCCTCCATTGGCGATCGTCAGGGCTACATCGTGCGCGAACTCGCCCTTGCCGATGAACTTCTTGTGCTTGCGGAGCTTCAGGTAGAAGCCCCAAGCAGGCCCTCGCTCGTTGTCGAGGATCTCCTGCCACTTCTTCTTGGATCGCGGCTTCTGCTTCAGGAAAGCCGCCTTGAGCAGCGGCTCATTGGCCTCGGGCCCAAGAAGGTCAGCCTCAAGGGTGTGGGGAGCCTCGGCGACGATGAGGTGGTCGGCGGCCCCGATGGACTCGGCGTGAGCAGTCAGCCGGTCCTTGCGGTTGTTCACCGCGGTGTCGTCATCGTCGTCTTCCGGCTCGTCCTCTTCTGGTTCGGCGTCCTCGTCGCCGGAGTCACCTTCGGCTGGGACGACCGTCGGCTCCTGGGCCTCGCCCTGGCCGTCCTCGGTCTCCCCGTCCTCGGCCTTCTTCTCCTTGGGGATGTCCGGGTCGCCATCGGTGATGACGGTCAGCTTGTCCAGCAGCCGGCAGCCGTTGACCTCCGACAGCAGCAGCGTGATGTACGGGGCGAAGTCGACGCTGCCCACGTTGATGATCGTGACACCCTGGAAGTCCCGGCGCTGCTTGGCCTGGTCCTCGCCGCCAAAGACGCAGTGGCGGGCGATGACCGGCAGCAGAACGGCCTCGGCTATGCCTTCGACCAGAATGACGCGACGGGCAAAAAGCAAGCCGGCCCGAGTGGCATCCAAGTACTGGTTGATCTTCCGTCGCTCGTCGTCGGTCAGGGCGAGCTTGGCCAGAGGGAGCGCCTGGGTCTTCCGGCGCAGGACCACCTTTTCCTCGCCCTTCTCATCCCGGACGGTCTCCTGGTCCACCCGCGTGCGCAGGGCCACGACGTTCTCGATGCCGACGCTGCTGGCCAGGTTGGGCGAGTGCGTGCTGGCGATGACCTGAATGCGGCCGGCCGGACCCTGGGTGTCGTCCTTGAGGGAAGCCTCGGCCTGTTCCTGGAGGTAATCCAGCAGGACGGCCTGGAGCTGCGGGTGGAGGTGAGCCTCGGGCTCCTCGACGAGGAACAGCGTCAGCTCCATGTGCTGGGCGTTGCGCAGTTCCAGGATCACCGTCGCGATGAACAGCAGGTTGGCGTAGCCCAGGCCCGACTCGGCGAGGTCGGCCGGCGGAATGCCAGCCTCGGCCATCTTCACCCGCAGACTGCGCGCCAGGCGATGCAGCTCGTACTCGGCGAAGGTGACTTCCACCGTCTGCCCGCGGACGGAGTCGGTCAGCTCGCCCAGGTGGCCCTGGATCTCCTTGGTCGTGGCGGTCAGGACGGGATGCTTCTTGAGCTCCGTGAACGAGTCGTTAGCCTGCGCCCGGAACTCTTCCTGTTCGTCTTCCTCGGTGAGGTAGCGGATGATCCGCAGCAGCCGGTTCCCGTCCGATGAGTCCAGCTCGCGCTGCGCGTCCCTCAGCGGCGCCAGGTAGACGTGCGCGATCTGGTCGCGCTTGTCGGGCTCGGCGTCCGGCCCGTCCACCGGACCCGCGGTCACGGTCGGACGCATCTGTTGCCGGACCTCGTCCCGCTTGTACGTCGTCGTGTACGCGGCCTGGTTCGATTCCACGTCGAGCGCGGTGATGTAGTGGGCCCGTTGGGCTGTCGACAGGCCGTCGTAGGTGGCGCGAAACTGGGCCTCCTGGCCTTCGCGGCCATGGGACAGGTCGACCTCGTCGAACCAACGCGTGGCCCGGCGGTTCAGCGGTGTGGTGGCCAGCCGGAGCGCTTCGATGACGTTGGACTTACCGGAGTTGTTCTCGCCCACGAGCAACGTGATGCCAGGTTGGAAGTCGACCTCGATGTCGTAGCACGACCGGAAATTCTTGATACCGAGCTGCCGCAGATACATTCCGGCTCTTGGCTTGTCCTGGCTCACTAACGCACCCCCGCTAATCCATGAACCCATAAAATCGGTCACCTGCACCATGCGACACATAGGGCAGCCCTTGCCCACTTTGACACATCATCCACACGGCGCTCGAATTAACCGAAAAGTAACATAGCGTGGTTGGGCACATTGCGTTGCTGTCACGCCGACCGTGACTGCTCGTCGGACCCTGTGCCGCTCGAAAAGTCATCGCTGCACGTCATGCCGCATATCTTGTGCCGCTCGAAAAGTCGTCGTCGCAGGTGGGAGTGGTACGGCCAGTCCGCTGGGATCATGTCCCCCGCGATCGTGCCCTTGCTGTACAAGGTGACCCGAAGCCTGCTGACTGTTCCATCGGTGCTCCTCCGTCGCGGGACAGCGAAGGACGCGGAACTGCTGGTGCTGCGGCACGAGAACGCGGTCCTGCGCCGCCAGTTAGCCGGACCGGTGCGCTACGAGCCCGCCGACCGGCTCTGGTTCACCGCCCAGTCCTCGCTGATACCCCGGCGCCACTGGCGTGAGATCTTCCCTGTCACCCCCGGCACCCTGCTCGCCTGGCATCGCAGGTTCCTCGCCGCGAAGTGGGACTACACCGCGCGCCGTCGCACCGGACGCCCACCCACCACAGCAGCGATCAAGAAACTCGTCCTACGGCTGGCCCGGGAGAATCCGAGGTGGGGGCACCGGCGGATCCAGGGGGAGCTGACCCGACTCGGGCACCGGATCGCCGCGTCGACAGTCTGGGAGATCCTGCATGCCGCGGGCGTCGATCCGGCGCCGCGCCGCGCAGGCCCCACCTGGCGCGAGTTCCTGACCGCGCAAGCCGAGGGCATCATCGCGGCAGACTTCTTCCACATCGACACCGCACTCGGCAAGCGGCTGTACGCGCTGGTGCTCCTCGAGCACGGCACCCGGCGACTGCACATCACTGGCGTCACCGCCCACCCGACACAGGACTGGGCCGTGCAGCAGGCGCGGAATCTCACCTCCGACCTGGGCCCACGTATCGGCTCCCTGCGCTTCTTGCTGCGCGACCGCGATGGCAAGTACGGCGAGACATTCGACGCCGTCTTCCAGGCCGAGGACATGGAGATCCTCAAAAGTGCGCCACAAGCTCCCCGTATGAACGCACACTGCGAACGCATCATCGGCAGCATCCGACGCGAAGTCCTCGACCACCTCTTGATCATGAACGAGGCCCACGCCCGCCACGTCCTTGCAGCCTATGAGCGGCACTACAACCAGCACCGACCCCATCAAGCCCGCAACCAGTTACCGCCCGACGCTGACCACCAACCGGCCACGGGGCACGACATCAGCCCCCGCAAAGTCCTGCGCACCCGGATCCTCGGTGGCGTCGTCAACGAGTACCGATATGCGGCATAACGTGCAGCGACGACTTTTCGAGCGGCACAGGCTGGCGGACACTGTGCAACGCCATCCGAAGATGGCTGCGCGCGGTGACTGAGCACACCGCAGTGGTCGTGGCACCCGCGCTCCGCGCTCACCCCGGCGCCCATCAGTGACTCTTGGAGCACCTCACGCGCCGAGGTGCGGTCCGCCTGGCGGGCTGTCTGGGTGGTGTCCGTTGGCGGACTGGATCTGCGGTGCGAGGGCACGCAGACGGGCGGCAAGTTCTGGCTGGTCGTAGCGGGTGAAGATCTGGGCGAGGCTGTCGACGAGGTTCATTCGGGCGGGCGTGGGGAGGTCCTGCACGAAGGTCTGGAGCAGGTGGGCGACTTGGACCCAAGCGGTATGTGGGGCGTAGGCAGTGATTTCTCGTGTCAGCTGACTGAGGGCGTCGATGGTGTTTCGGTCGGCGGCTTCGGGTTGGCGGATGAGCCAGTAGGCGAGCGCCAGGGTGGGCGTCGTGGACAGGGCTCGGTGCAGTTCTTCTGCCTGGTGCTGACGTTGACGGTTGGCATGTTCGTTCTGGGCCTCGTCGTGCATCCGGCGCTGGAGGCAGACGACCGCGTCGATGTCTGAGCTGTCAACTGTCAGTTGCACCTGGGCCCACAGGAGGCGGACGGGAGCATCGTCGAGGTCGTGTGAGCTGCCCAGTCGGCTGTTGATGTGGGTTTGGGCAGTCTGGTGTTCCGTAAGGGGATACAGGCCGCTCACGGTGCGGGCCGTTTCTAGGGCGTGGTGGGTGGCTGCCGCACGGGGGTCGTGGTGTTGCCGGGCGGCGGGTATTTCCTCCCATCGTCCGGTCAGGTGTGCCTGGAAGTTGTAGCCGGGGGCGTTGCTGGGCAGCGCGTAGGTGATGTTGTTATTGGTGAGCTGGCCGGCCCGGGGAGCGGGCCAGCCAGCTCGGTTACGGTTGCGGCGCATGGGCGTCAGGGGGTGCGGCGGGGTCTTCGGCCCTCAGGCGGGTCAACAGCTGGTCGCGCAACTGGGTGGCGTCGCTGGGTTGTTGCGAGGGCGGTGCGGGGGTCCAGCTGTAGAGAAGGTTCTGCATGGCGATCATGCGTGGTGCGCTGTAGTGGGGGTCAGCGGGGCGGTGTACGGCGTGCAGGAAGATCTGCTGAATGGTGGGGCTGAAGTCGGGTGTGTCCAGTGCAGTCTGCATCCAGTACGCGAATGCCTGGGCCACGATCGGGGACCAGGCATTCGTGGGCAGGGCGCTGCGCCACATGTCGGTCAGCCACTCAGTCGTGATCTGTGAGTCTGTCAGGAGGGCTGGCCCGTTGGGCGTGCGGCGGGTGGCGAGGTGGGCGAAGGTGCTTTGTGCCGCCGACTGCTGGGGCTTGCGGTGGTCCCCAGCCCACTGGGTGAGCTGCTTATGGATGGCCGCTCGTTGGTCGTCCTGGTCCCACAAGACGTTGAGCGCCTGACTGATGGCTGCGGTGGCCTTGTCGCTGTGGACGGTGTCCTGGTGTGCGGGGGTGGCCAGTTCAGCGATTCTGCTCAGCATGCTGGTCGGGTAGATGGTGGCAAGTCTCTGGAAGGCCTGGATGAGGACGACTTTGAAGTCGGTGCTGAGAGCGTCCGTCTCTTTGGCCCATCTCCGGTAGGCGCTGCGGGCCAGAGCGCCGGCGTGGTCGTCGATTGCGGCGAGCACCAGCAGGTCGCATGCGGCATCGGCGTAGGAGGAGGACCATTGTTCGGCCAGCGAGCGCAGGAGGCTCGTCCTGCGGTGGCGCGCGGTGTAGTGCACGGTCCAGTGGCTGACTCGCTGGGCCAGTGGTGCAGCCAGGTCTGATTCGCCCAGCGTGGTGACTTGGGCAGCGGTCCAGCGGGTGAACTCCTCCAGAAGGTGAGGGCGGTCGTCGAGGAAGTAGTCGACGACTGCTTCGGCGTAGTTGTTGTACCGGAAGCGGATGGTGCCGTCGGGCTGCAGGTCGGCGTTGGCTGTGTGTGTCAGTGCGACGACCCCCAGCCCCTGCTGGCCGCTGCGGGGCTCGGGCGTCTCTTTGAGTGCCGCGGCCAGGCTGGCGGACGCCTCGTAGATCTTGTCCGAGCTCGCGCCCTCCAGTACAGCGGCCGCCAGGAGGTAGTTGCGGTAGGCGCTGTCGCTATGGGTGTTGTGCCAGTTGAGAAGCTCGGTGCGCCAGTCTTCAGCGGCCTTGACCACCTCCAGGACCAAGCCCTTGAAGTAGTCGGTGTCGGGCGACGCGTCGGATGCCGGGCGGCCGTTGCGGCGTTCGATGTCCTCGGTGGTGATGATGGCATTCGCCCAGGCGGCCACTTGCGCCGGCAGAAGGGAGTCGAGGCTCCTGCTGATGGGCTCGGGCGAGAGCCATTTCTCAATGTTTATGGCGAATGGAGCCTGTTTCAGCTGCTTGCGCAGGATGTCCTTGCGTGGTGGCCCTTCCAGGGGCCTGGCGATTTCCGTTGCTCCCTGACCGCATTTGGCCCATGCCGTGATGCTCATCAGGACGACGAGACAGGATCCCTCGGGCAGCCGGTCTGCGTCCTCGACCAGTTCGCGGCCGAAGCCGGCGGAGGGCTGCTCCGCGCGCAGATCCAGGATCCATCCAGTCTTGGTCTCTTGCAGTCCTGCCATGCCGAACGGCGCATCTGGTTCCCGGCGCACTTGGCGGGTGTTCTCGCCAACACGACGGCCCAGTACGTCAAGGGCGGTACTGAAGCGGCCACTGCCGTGTACTCCCGTCAGGACGACGACCGGCCATTGGTTCAGGATCTTGTGTATGGCCTGGTCGTCGTCTTCGTTGCGGACGTAGGTCTTCAGCTGTGCAGCGACTTCTGCCGGGGGCAGTGTGACGCCTCGTAGCCGGCGGAATCCCTGCTCGATGAGAGTGCCGATGACGGTGCCGCGGTTTGTGCCGATACGCTGGCTGACCTGTCCGGTCCAACCGGGTTCGGTGATCTCCTCGTGGAGGTCGGTGTCTTCCAAGCTGCCGTCGGCTTCAGGGGTTCGTTGTTGCGTGGGAGCGTCCGGCTTCTCCCGGGTTTGGGGTGTCGGGACGTCTTCGGGGAAGCCGGGGACAGGGGAGACTCCATGCTCGCCAGGTTCGGATGTGTTGGACGACGCCGTGGTTGGGTCAGGAGCGGGCGCCGAGAGGGGGTGTGGTGCAGGGGATGGGGCAGTGGCCGGGGGTGCGTCCGGGGTTTGCGGCGAGGCGGCGCTGGAGGTCACAGGAGGTCCTTCTGGAGGCTGGCACGGGAAGTGAGGATTCAATCCTGGGATCGCCTGGCAGGGCTTCCGATGTTCCGGGCACGCATGCCGGTGACTGTGGCCCCTTCGGCGACAGTGGTGATGTCCTGGTCTGTCTCCGCGTATCCACTGATGGTTTCGTCGGCATGCATGCCGGTGACGTGGCCGTGCACGGTGTCGATCTTCTGCCGAGAAAAGGGACCAGAAGGCTGCCGGTCCCCCTCCCCCTGGAACGTCAGCCGCTGTCCGTAGAGCTCCTCTAGCCTGCCGCGCAGCCGCCCCAGCACCCGTAGCAGCTCGGGATTACCCACGTCGACGGGCGACTCACCGCGGTGGTACGAGCCGAGAGCATCGCGCAGCAGCTCCAGCTCTCCCCGGTGCGTCGCGAGTCGCTCCTCATCGACGGTCAGCGGCAGGGTCAACTCGCCCCGCAGCGGCACGGATGCCGCCAAGTCGGCCTCAGGTGCGCCATGCCGGTCCAGAAGGTTCGCAAGACGCTGGTAGAGGAACGTGAACGTGGCCGGCAGCCCGGCACCGAGCAACGCGGATAGAGCACTGAAGTCAGACATGAACTCCCCCTGGCTCGCGTCGATTCATGCCAGAAATTCTCACTCGCACACCAACGGCGAAATCACCTCTTTGAAAATATGACCGAAAGGCATCCATTCCCCCTCCGTCACAGACGTTTCTCCTATATCAGGAGTCACTTAAGTGAGAACGCTTATGACTTCACGTCTCGTATTCGCGGCCTGGTTCCGCCCTCGGTTTCCCGTGTACAGGTCCCTTGTCATGTCCGGCTCTTGGGCTCTGCGGCGGGAGATGCCCGTGCAGCCGGTAGACCAACTCATCAGGGTGCCTGGCCAGGCGTTCTCGGCGCCAAGCGGCATCGAAGGAGAGCTGGCCACGGCTACGGGCCATGGCCCAAGCGGCACGGCTGCTAGTGATGGGCGACAGCAGTAATCGCGCGAGAGTCAGACGCATACCGTTCAGCGTGACCGTTCGGATTCCGGGCGACTGATGCTTCTCTCGCACTCTTGGGACGCAGGACGCACCCGCATCGCGAACCAGACATCGCGATATTGGCGAGCGAGGCTCTTCCCTCTTGGAGCCTGCACCCTTTAGCTCCTGCAAGGCCAGGTCGATCTCTCCCCGAAATCGCACCTAAAGCGATTTCCTGATCGCATTTCCTGACCGGACGCAAGGGCGCGCTCTGGCCTGTGCCGCTCCTCAGGCCCCAGCGCAGGCCGACTGCTCGGCGGGATCGCACCGCGTGGGCGTCTGGAGGCACGCCGAGATTGCCGTCCAACCGGGAGGCAGTTACTCAATGTCCCTGTGGGTGCCGGAAACTGTGTCACCCGAGGTGACCGGCGGGCTCGGATCTGCCAGAGCACAGGAAGCCGGCGAGTGCTGTGCGGCATCATGCTGGGTCGTGGCGATACGTCTGATCTATCAGCTCTGCGGGTGCCGGTAAATCATCCACGCAGGTGAGAGCTTGATCAGAGATCTTCGACTTTGGCCGATGCTCACCCCGGCGTCTTCACCTGCACAAGGCCCCGACGGCATCATGATCTGTCGTGCTGCTGCGCCTGGCCTACCTCGCCACGACCAACACCCTCGCGTTCCTACGCCTTCTCCCGATGAGCAACAGAGACAAGGACGTCGAGATCCTCGTGCTTCGGCACCAACTACTGGTCCTACAGCGCCAGGCGGGCAAGCCCACCTTCACCGACAGCGACCGCGCCATCCTCGCCGGCCTGCTCCACCACCTCCCCAAAGACAGACTGCGGCACCTTCTGCTGCTGGTCCGCCCCGACACGGTCTTGCGCTGGCATCGCGAACTGCTCAGGCGGCGCCATGCCGCGACTTGCGCACCTAAGCGACGCGGACGCCCACGCACCATCCGATCGATCCGCGCCCTCGTCCTGCGCCTGGCCAGAGAGAACGCCTCATGGGGATACCGACGGATCCACGGCGAACTCGCAGCGCTGGGGATCAAGGTCGCCGCCTCCACAGTCTGGGAGATCCTCCGCGAGCACGGCATCCCACCCGCACCCGAACGGCAGAGCACCACCTGGGCCGACTTCCTGCGCAGCCAGGCCAAGGCCCTCCTCGCCTGCGATCTCTTCGAAGTCCGCACTCTGACGGGGGCGCGCCTGTATGTCTTCGCCGTCATCGAGCACACCACCAGGCGCATCCGGATCCTCGGTGTCACCGCGCATCCGACCGGGGACTGGATCGTGCAGCTCGGACGCAACCTCCTCATGGACCTCGAAGACGCAGGCAGCAGAGCGAAGTTCCTGATACGCGACCGCGACTCGAAGTTCACAACCGCCTTCGACACCCTGATGACCGACGCCGGTCTCAATGTCGTCACCACCGGCATTCGGATACCACGGATGAACTCGCTCATGGAGCGATGGATACAGACCTGCCGCACCGAACTCCTGGACCGGACCCTGATCTGGAACCAGGGCCACCTCCTCCACGCCCTGCGCGAGTATGAATCCTTCTACAACGAACACCGCCCGCACAGAGCCCTGCAACAAGCCGCTCCCTGCCGCCCGCTACCCACACCCATCACGCAACAAGCCCAGCTTGCCCACCTGGACGTCCACAGACGAGACCGACTCGGCGGAACCCTCCACGAGTACCAGCGAGCGGCCTGAACTGCGCGGATGATTTATCGGCACCCACACAGTCCGGCGCGTTGGGCCCCGGTGGGCCGGTAGCCGTAGCGGGCGATGAAGCGGTCGAGGGTCTCGCGCTGGCGTTCGGCGAGGATCTTGTAGAGGCGTTCGGGTATGCGGATCGCAGCGTCGTAGTTGCCGACCTTGGTCTGGTCGTGCCAGAACATCGCCAGGCCGCCGCCGTAGCGGCCGATGCAATCCCAGCGAAGCTTGATCACCTCGCCGATGCGGCGGCCGGTAGTGACAGTGGTCTCCCAGATGTCGCGAACACCGTTGTCGTTGATGTCGTAGGTGGAGGCGAGTTCGGCCAGGTTCGTCTCATCGGCCAGGGCCCGGGCGACCTCGTCGAGGAAGGGCCGCCGCGCGGTCCGGCCGATGGTGGCACCCGCTGTGGGGAATGCGCTTATGAACTCGCGTTCCAGACACAGCACTTCGGCGGTGTCGGTGTCCAGTGCGTCGCGCATCAGTTTGCGGACGGCGTTGAACACGACCGACCGCGTGACGGTGGCGACGATGCTCGCGCTCCCGTCCGGCCGCTTCACGGCCAGCGAGGGGAGCCCTTCACGTTCGCGATGGCGCTGGTCGGCGACGAACCGTTGGGCGTGTTCTTCCCGCAGAATCGCGGGATCGTGGCCACCGCCCGGCGCCTCGACTTCCAGGAAGACTCCCAGCTCACGCGCCGACCGCAAACACGCCACCGCCGATCCTGGCGGAGCGTCAGAACAGCGGGCGGCCTGAAAACCACCGCCCGCCCCGCTCTCGCTTGGCTTTCTCTCTGCTGCGGTGCCCCTGGCCAGGGGCACCGTCACGGCACCGCGCCAGCATTCAGCGGATGTCATCACGTTGCCATCACGTGTCACACGCAGGCAAACAGCGGGCCTGCCATCACTGGCAAACCCGCTGGTCACACCGTCGAGACGACAGGATTTGAACCTGCGCCCCCTTGACCCCCATTGTGGCATTGATGACAAGATGGCGCCGATCGCTCGACGGCACTGGACGACAATCCTCAGAGGTGGGCGTACGGCATGCGAGAAGGTGATGCCCGCAATGTGTTCGCCGGCAAGTCCATGGCGGGGACCGTGGTGCAGGCGCGGTCAATCGGCAGGCTGTATGTGCAACAGGGCGGCCCGGAGGCCGAGAGTCAGCCCGTAACGGACATTGCCTGGGTGCGGACCGCCGTCGGGTCAGCAGTGTGGGAGCACGTGCGAGCGGCGAGTGACGTCGCCTTCTTCCGGCGCCAGGTGGGGTTGATCGTCGAGGAGCTAGCCGGGCTGAGCGACGAGGCAGAGCGGACGCTGGGCGCTGATCCGTGGCGAGACCCTGAAGTTGCGGTGCGTTTCGTGGAACGCCTCGAGTGGCTGATGGGCGACGTGGACGACCAAGCGCCGTTAGACCTCTATCCCGCTGAGGCCGCGTTGCTGGTGCTCATTCCATTTTTCTATCGCACACACGCTCTGCGCATGGCGGCCCAGTACTCGGTGGTCGATCCGGCCCGGCTTACACGAATCCCAGACGCGGACGCCGACCGGCAGTCCTACGAAGCGTTCGCTCAGGGGCACGACATGCTCATCAAGCGTGCGTTGCTGCGTCCCGAAGCAGCAGCGCCGATCGGCTGGTGGCTGTTCCACCGATGGATGATGAGCCGGCGCGACCACGCGAGCCAGGACGGGGCACGCGAGCTCCTGGAACTGATCCATGAGCCCGCGCAGGCGCTAGGAGAAACACTCAGCGCCCCCAGGGTGACCAGGTTTCTGCACGGCGTACGGCGCGGGCCGGACGTTTGCAATCCGGAGTTCCTCGACCTGTTCCCGGCCGATAACCGGGTTCGCGCCCCCGGTCATCAACGCATCCGCGAGCAAAGGCTCTTGCTGCTCGTCACGCTGGCCTACGGGGCCTGCCTCGACTTGACCGCCTTGCCAAGCATCGTCGCCGAGCACCTCGGGATCCCGCATCCGGTGGATCTGGGTTTGCTCCGTAGCACCGTGGAGCTGGCCGTTTGGGGCGGCACGCCGAAACTTCCGGTGCTGCGGGCGGAATGCCATCACGAAGCCGTCATCGAAGGGCTGCGTGATCACACGACGCGCGTGGACGAGATCCTGCACGCGGTCAATCGAACAGTGCTGGAACGGATCCCACATCTCATGCCCGCCCTGCCGACCAGACTGTCGGCCGACGGCGTCGTTCCAGCGGAAGGCGCCTTCGACGGCTGGGCTGGCTTCCGCCTCGACGAACGCCGCATCCGTGACCTACTCATGGGCGTCCAGCTCTACAAGGACCGCGATCTGGCAGTCCGCGAGCTGTACCAGAACGCCCTGGACGCTTGTCGGTACCGCCGCGCCAGAACGCAGTACTTGGACCGCCTCACGACGTCGGCTTCCCACTCGTACGAAGGCCGCATCTCGTTCAAACAGGCGACCGACGACGACGGGCGATCGTACCTGGAGTGCCGCGACAACGGCATCGGAATGGGAGATTCCGAACTGCGGGGTGTGTTCTCCCACGCCGGCGCGCGCTTCGCCGAGCAGGCAGACTTCAAGCTGGAGCGGTCCGCCTGGGCCCAAGTCGATCCGCCGGTGGAGTTCCACCCCAACAGCCGCTTCGGCATCGGGGTTTTGAGCTATTTCATGCTTGCGGACGAGATCCGCGTCACCACGTGTCGAATGGGGCCCACCGGCGTGCCAGGCCCGGTACTCGAGGCCTCGATCTTCGGTCCCGGCCATCTGTTCAGGATCGTGAAGCTGACCGAGCGTGGCGAAGAGCCGGGCACCCGGGTCAGGCTGTATCTGCGCGACGAGCCCCGACGGGCCGGTGCTTGGTCTTGCATCGACGTGCTGGAACGCCTACTAGGCATTGCAGAGTTCCCCACAACAGCACGGCAAGGGAAGCGCCACGCCGAGTGGATACCGGGGCAGCTCAAGCCCAGGAAACAACCCGCTGGCGAACGATTCGGGCTCCATACACACGGTGTGCAGGTCGCTTGGGACGATGCGCCAGCAGGCATTCAATTGATCTGGACCGAAAAGGGCGGCGCGCTGCTGGTCGACGGCCTCGTCGTCCAGCCGGCCACCCGCCGTGGCGTGCTCTCGTCGGCCGACTCTGGTCTGACTGGCGTCGTCATCAATCTCTCCGGCAAATTCGCCCCCGAGCAGCTGTCCGCCGACCGCAGTCAAGTCCTTGACGACCTCTCGTCACCACTACAGGAATTGCTGACACACGCCGCTGACGTACTCCTCACCGTAGAAAAGCAGCTGCCCAGCTTCCAATGGCTCTGCCAGGTGGCCCACGGGAGCCTGGAACTGGCAGATATACTAACCGGTGCAACTATCGAAACGGGTCGCCAGCTGCAATATAAGGGGCTATATTTCGACGTCGCACGGACGGGAGTTCTTCCGTCCGACGCCGAACTCATGCAGGATGGGCAGCATCCATACGAAACTCGTAAAGACATACCCTGGTCATTCGCAGGCGAGATACCTGATCATATCTTCCTATGGAGACTACTCGCTCACCAGCCCAACCGGACGCTACAAGAGCTGACGCACTTCTGCCCGGAACTCGCCGATGCCGGTCCCGTGCTCCCCGCGATGCCGTCCGACCAGTTACTGATTACACACAAGGGCGACAACGGTGAATACTGGAACTGGAACCACAGCCTCGGCCCATCATTGAAGGGCTTCACGGATGCTATGAGGCGCTTGAATCTCTCGCCGCGAGCCGTGGCACACCGCGGCGCTCGGCTTGGAATCCATCACTTGCGCCCCGACGGTTTTCCGGATGACCCGCTGATCTCCGAAGCAAACCTCGCTCCGATCATCCAGGACACCTACTATGGAGGATTATTCCTCACAGATGGTTCACCCACGGTAAATGAGCTGATGTTGGGAGCTTCTCGGGCAGACATGAGCGTCACCGAGATGGCCGACAAGTGGCGCGGGATCGGTCGCGAGGTACCGGACGCGGTGGTAAAACTCGCCCTAGCGGCCGAGACCGACACTTTGCTAGTGGTGGACTCGGAAAGCGCCAAGTTTGGATGGCTGAACCCGGGCGAGCCCGTTCCGCCCGGGCGCATTGCTCAGGCAAGCATGGGACTCGGCTTGCCAGTTCCAGAAATTTGCGCCCGGCTACGCGAATACGGTCTCGACTTCGACCACCGTGGGCTGCCCGATCGACCGGGTCAAGCGACCCTAGTTCTACTGCGTAACCACTGTCAACGTCGGCCATGGTTGAGCGGATCGGCGACCATACCTCCGGCGCAGATTCTCATAGCTGCGGAAAAACTGGGCGTCAATCCGAACGCCGTCTGGCAGCAGTACATCGACCTGGGATTTACGCCCCTCACCCCCTTTCCCAGTGATGCCAGAGCGGAGGACCTCTCCCTCTTCGACGACGGCCCAGGTGGTGATGAGCCGGACTACCTTCCACCCGGACCATTCCCCTATCGAATAATATTCAATGCCATTTCCTCCCAGCGTCCGCTGAAAGCCGTGATCAGTCGACTTCAAGATTACGGATTCGTGATCCCGCTCCGCATCCCTGTTCACCTCGACGCGTTGGATGAGGAACTGTTCCAGAGCTTCGGTCCCTGTTCCTGGTGGGACGTGTACACAGGCGACTCAATGCCCTTCGCCAATCTCGTCGTGGCTGCACGATCGCTGCACCGCAGCCCACACGAGATCGCCGAACGCCTCAACTCCTACGGCATACAGCCCTCTTGCCCCGACCTTCCAGAGGGACTCTCCTTTAGCGACGCGCTAGAGCTCCTCATCGTGGACAGGCACGAGGATCACTACCTCTCCAAGGAAAGCAAGGTGTCGCTGCAGGACCTGCTCGATCGATCACGCTCGATGAGGACCACCGTCGCCCAAGTGGTCGCATGGCTCAAGGAATTAGGCATTCCAGTGCCGGATGTCGGGGAGACGGTGCGGACGGCACTCAGGCGCGTCCCGCGCCCCTGAGCTGGGCGTTTCCTGTGGATGGTGAGGTTGCGCTTGCCGAGAATGTCATCCGCCCTGGTCGGATGCCTGCATCGGGACTGGCGGTCGTCGGCCTCGTCGCTCGAGTAGGCGCTCTCGAGTAGTCGGTGGTTCACGCGTCATGATGATCGCTCGTGTTTCGCTGTCTTGAGTGATCAGGTTCCGGCGGTGGCCCAGGCTGTGAGGACGGCCTGGATTTCTTCGGGTTGTGCCTGGTGGGGGGTGTGGGCCGCGAAAACGGTGGGCGATGATCGTGCGGCGGAGCTTGGCTGTCATGTCCTCGAAGGAGGGCTGGGTTTTGGTGGTGTACCAGCGGGCTCTGGCGCGGTGCTCGTCGGTATCGGCGGTGTGCCGCTCGAAAAGTCATCGCTGCACGTCATGCCGCATATCTTGTGCCGCTCGAAAAGTCGTCGTCGCAGGTGGGAGTGGTACGGTGTGCCGCTCGAAAAGTCATCGCCGCAACTGAACGGGGTGCGGTCAGTTCGCTGAGATCATGCCTTGCATGATCGTGTCCTTGTTGTACAAGGTGACCCGGAAGCTGCTGACCGTTCCATCGGTCCTCCTCCGTCGTGGGACGGCGAAGGACGCGGAACTGTTGGTGCTGCGGCACGAGAACGCAGTCCTGCGCCGCCAATTGACCGGACCGGTCCGCTACGAGCCCGCCGACCGGTTCTGGTTCGCCGCCCTGTCCGGGCTGATACCCCGGCGTCACTGGCATGAGGTCTTCCCTGTCACTTCCGGCACCCTGCTGGCCTGGCATCGTCGGTTCGTCGCCGCGAAGTGGGACTACACCGCGCGCCGACGCTGTGGGGCTCGGTTATTCATCGCTGCTGGTCAAACGCCCCACCCGGCGTGCAGAGAGCTGCGACCATGGTGAGATGATCGTGTCGCTTCTGTACCAGGTGACTCGACGCCTTCTCGCCGTCCCGACGGTGCTTCTACGGCGGGACACCTCGAAGGAGGCCGAACTTCTCGTCCTGCGCCATGAAAACGCCGTGCTACGACGCCAACTACAAGCACGAGTACGGTACGGACCCGCGGACCGCCTCTGGTTCGCCTCTCTGTCCTCGCTAATCCCCCGCCGCCGAATCGACCCCGCACCACGCCGCACCGGCCCAACCTGGCGCGAGTTCCTCTCAGCGCAGGCCACCAGTCTGATCGCCTGCGATTTCCTCCACATCGACACCATCAGCCTGCACCGCCTGTACGCCCTGATCTTCCCCGAGCACCACACCCGGCGCCTGCACATCGCCGGCGTCACCGCACACCCGACCGCGGCCTGGACCACCCAGCAAGCCCGCAACCTCGCCACCGACCTCGGCCTACGCATGGACTCACTGCGCTTCCTCATCCGGGACCGCGACAGCAAGTACACCGACGCCTGCGACGCCGTATTCCAAGCCGAGGACATCGAGATCATCAAGACGCCGATCCGCGCGCCGAAAGCCAACGCCCACTGCGAACGAGTGATGGCACCCTCCGCCGAGAAGCCCTCGACCACATACTCATCCTCGACGAAGCTCACGCCCGCCATGTCCTGGCCGAACACCAGAGGCACTACAACGCACACCGCCCCCACCGAGCCCGACACCAACTACCTCCCCAGGCCCACCAACAACCACCTCCGGTCCTGAAACCAGCCAGCCGACGAGTCCTGCGTACCCGCATCCTCGGCGGCGTGATCAACGAGTACAGCTATGCCGCTTGACCAGGAGCGACGACTATTCGAGCCCCACAAGCTTCTGCTGCTGGCGTAGGGCAGGTGCTGGCGGGACTGGACGTATGCCTGCACGAGATCAGCGACGGGCCTGCGCCGTTCGGAAACCCATCGCTGCTGCTCGGAGCAGGTCTGGCGTTCCATCACGGTCTGCTGGAACCCTGTCCGGGTGATCGTCTCTTTGGTGTACCAGGTGGCTCGGAAGCTGCTCGCGTTGCCGGCGTTGTTGTTGCGCCGGGATGCGGCCAAGGACGCGGAACTGCTTGTGCTGCGACACGAGAACGCGGGGCTGCGCAGGCAGCTCACGAGGCCTGTACGGTGAGAGCCAGCGGATCAACTGTGGTTCGCGGCGCTGTCGTCGCTGATCCCCCGGTGCCGGTGGGCGAACATGTTCCCGGTGACGCCCGCGACGCTGTCCGCGGTGGGGCTACCGACGGATCCAGGGCGAACTCACCCGGCCCGGACGCCCGGTCGGCTCGACGACGGTCTGGGAGATCCTCACAGCGGCGGGCATCGATCCAGCCCCATGCCGGGGCTGCCCGACGTGGCGCGAGTTCCTAACCACGCAAGCCGAGTGCATCATCGTCTGCGACTTCTTGCACGTCGAACCTGATCGACCTGCGCCGCGTGTATGCGCTGGTGTTCTCCGAGCATGGCACACGCCGACCGCACATCGCCGGCGTGACAGCCCATCCCACCGGGCCCGGACGGTGCAACAGGCGAGAAACCTCGCCATCGAGTTGGGTGTACGGGTGGACTCGCCGCGCTTCCTGCTTCGCGACCGGGACGCGAAGTACACCGAGTCCTTCGACGCAGTCTTCACGGCCGACGACAGCGAGATCGTGCCGACAGTGCCTCGGACTCCCCGGATGCACGCGCAATGCGAACGGGTCATCGAAACCCTGCGGCGCGAGGTCCTCGACCACCTGCACATATGGAACGAAACCCATGCCCGGCAGATCCTCGAGGCCTACGTCCATCACTACAACCGCCATCTCCCGCACCAGGCCCGGGCACAGCTCCCTCCCCTCGCCCACGAGCACCCGAAGCCCATGAGCGCTCCGACTGCTCACCGGCTCCTACACACCGAATACTCGACGGCATGATCAACGAGTACAGATACCCTGCCTGACCAGTAGCGACGAGTTTCCGAACGGCACACGAACCCGAGAACCTCCACGTAGAAGGTGATCGCCTCGTCGTAGTCACGCACGACCACGGTCACTAATCCAAGATGAGTCACCCGACGATCACGCCGTCGTCCGGTGCACCTCCTCCAACCCGGTGAACCTAATTCCTTGTTAACGGTGCCGCGAGGAGATGTGAGCCTTGCGGTGCTGTTCGAACGCTGGACCGTGACGTCTAAACGTTGCCTGGCGGCTGACGCCTCGCATCAGAGCGGCGGACGGGCCGGCGTATCTCGTGGTGGCGGTCGCGTGGGCGCCGGGTGGATGCCTTCGGCGAACACGGCGTTGATGCCTCCGCATAGAGCGGTGACGCTCGGTGCCTTCGCGGCCGCCGCCACGTCAAACACCCGTCGCATGATCACTCGTTGGTGTTGGTGATGCGAGCCCACCGCACGGTGACCTCTCGAATCGCCCGAGCCGTTCGAGCTCCCACATAGACCGAGGCACGTGGGGTGAGCTGGTGCCACGAACGGCTGCTGAGGTGGCGGACCGGCCATGGGGTCGAGTCCTTGAATTAGGCCGCTGCGTGGCCCGCATGCACTCGTGACCAGCGCAAACAGCTGATGCTCAGGGGAGGAGCAACTTGATCTACTGCGGAATCGACTGGGCCGAACGAACGCACGATGTTGCCCTCGTCGACGACTCCGGCCAGCTGCTGGCCAAGCGGCACATCACCGATGACGCGGCCGGCTACCGGATCCTGCTGGATCTGCTAGCCGAATACGGTGACACCGGAAACAACCCGATCCCGGTGGCGATCGAGACCTCCCGGGGCCCGCTCGTGGCGGTGCTGCGGACCGGCAAGAGGCAGGTCTTCGCGATCAACCCGATGGCCGCCGCCCGCTACCGCGACCGCCACAGCGTCTCCCGCAAAAAGTCGGACCCCGGCGACGCGCTGGTGCTGGCGAACATCCTCCGCACGGACATGCACGCCCACCGCCCCCTGCCCCTGGACAGCGACCTGGCCCAGGCCGTGGCCGTCCTCGCCCGTGCCCAGCAGGACGCGACGTGGAACAAGCAACAGTCCGCCAACCAGCTCCGCTCCTTGCTCCGTGAGTACTACCCGGCCGCCCTGAACGCCTTCGCCAAGTGGAACAACGGCCTGTGCCGGCCCGAGGCCCGCGAACTCCTCAGGACCGCTCCCACCCCCACCAGGGCCGCCCGGCTGACCCGCACGCAGATCTATGCCGCGCTCAAACGCGCCGGCCGCAAACGCGGCATCGAAGCCGAGGCCGACCGGCTCCGCGAGGTCTTCCGGGCCGAGTGGGCCCACCAGCACGCCGCTGGTCGAGGACGCGCTCGGCAAACGGATGCTGGCTCTATTGGTCCAGCTGGAGGCTGCCTGCACCGCAGCCGACGACCTCGCCGAGGCGGTCGAGGAGGTTTTCCCCCAGCACCCGGACGCTGACGTGATCCTCAGCTTCCCTGGTCTCGGCGTCCAGCTCGGCGCCCTGGTGCTCGCCGAGATCGGAGACGACCGGCAGCGGTTCGCCGACGCCCGCGGCCTGAAGGCATACTCCGGCTCCTCACCCATCACCCGAGCCTCCGGGAAGAAGTCGTCCATCACCCGTCGGTGGGTGAAGAACGACCGCCTCAACCACGCCGGCTACCTGTGGGCCTTCTCCGCCATCACAGCCTCACCCGGCGCCAAGGCCCACTACCGCAGGCGGCGCGATGACCACGGAGACTGGCACGCCGCCGCCCAGCGCAATCTGTTCAACCGCCTGATCGGCCAGCTCTACCATTGCCTCCAGAAGCACACACTGTTCGACGAGAACACGGCCTTCCCCACCGAACTCGCGGTCGCCGCTTGACCTGTTAACCGCCTGAGGTGTCTATGCAGTCACAGCACCTAGCCGTCGCGCAGAGGTACCATCCCCCACCAACATGAAAACGACCGAGACGAGGGAGCTTGTGGTGGACACCTCCGCCAGCAACACCACTCTGAAGTCGCAATACGCGGCGCAGATCACCGCCGATCTGGAACGCAACTCCGCCGAACACGAACGCCTCAGCTCTGAAATCACGGCACTGCAGCAGCAACTGTCGGCGCTGGAAAACAACCGGGCGCTCCTGCTCAGCATGCGGCGGACCCTCGGTGACGAAGCCACCGGTGACGTACCCGAGAACACCGACGTCAGCAGCTTGGAGAATGGCTCGTCCGCTGCGCGGAAGACTGCATCGCTGCCAGGAGCACGCAAGCCGAAGAAGAACACCAGCACGACCACCGGCCAGCGGAAGGGGGCAGAGTCGGCCAGGAACCGCCCCAAGCGGGCGCGGAAAGCGGGTGCACCCACCCTCCGGGACCTCATCCGTGACGACCTCGCCCAGCGCGGGGAACCGCGCTCGGCAATCGAGGTCACCGCCGCCCTCACTCAGGCTATTTCTGACCGGGAGATCAAAGCCACTGTCGTGCGCAGCACTCTGGAGTCACTCGTCGCCAAGGGCGAAGCTCACCGCACCAAGCAGAAGCGGTCCGTCTTCTACTCGACTGCCGCCCCAAACACGGCCGCCGGTACAGCGGAGCCCAGCGAAGGAACCCCTTCCTGAGAGGGATTGCACAGAACATCCGGCGTTGCGCCACGCCGTCCGAGAACCCGCGAGCATCACTCACTGGAGGACGCCGATCCTCAGACGGCAGGGAGAGGGAGGGCTTCAGCCCGGACAGCGATCACGACATTGGCGCCCCAGTGCAGGGTGTTGTAGATGGGGGCAGCTGTCGGTGAAGACTCCGGCCAGAGTCTCGGCTTCCTCCTGGATGACTCCGCTTAGCCGTAGGTCGAGGCGGACTCAGGCGTGCCGGGTGGGGTCCTGCGGGTCCCGTTCGTAGCTGACGTGGGCCTGCGCACATCGGGAACCGAAGCGCATCAGGTGCAGCTGTCGAGCATGCCGGTCAACGCGGCACGTTCCTCCTCGTCTGTGGTGAGGGCATATGTGTGCTTGACCGAGATCCACGCACGCGCGTACGTGCAGTGGAAGCTGACCAGGTCAGGCCCAGTCAGCCCCTGGAGTGATGAGCAGTCAACCGCCGTAATTTCCATGACCCAGTTCCGTTGAGCTGACCATGAAGAAGAAGATCTGTGCAGTCGCTGCGACAGCGTTCCTTCTGGGTGGCACTGCCTGCCCCGCGCACGCCGACGCCACCGTCAAGAAGGGCAAGGTGGGTCTGGTGGTCAAGGGCAAGGGGCTATCGGTCAACCAGGCCGGTGGCTGGATGGACGGCCACGGCACCGGCGTCAGGGCCCGCCTCTACAGCGTCTACAAAGGTGTCTGGACCGATATCACCCGTTGGAAGGATGCGACCCCCACATCCGGGGGGATGACGAGGTTCTCGAATGTGAACTGGAGGTTCAACGGGCGGAAATTTTCGAACGGCGCCTGGTTGTGCATCGAGTTCAACAAGACCGACAGTCGGCCCTGTGCGAAGATCCACCGTTGAGCTCAAGGTGGTTGGGCGGGCCCGCGTCCGCCGTTACGGTCGTCGCTCTGGCGGTGTCGAGGAAGTCGGCTGGCCAGGCCTGTCCACTCAGTTACTCCGTGGTGTCGTCGCAAGGCCTGATGTCTGAGTGCTCTCGCAGGCGATGCGGTAGGTAACGCCTTCGCGCGCGGTCGCGACGCACGCGGTCGTAGTCCCGTACTGTCAGGACGGCGCCCGGCCGACCGTCTCCGCCGTCACCTTTGCGCTGGACTGTCCAGCCCAGCGCAAAGGTGAACTCGGACAGTTCCTGCTCGGCGCCATGTGAGCGGGGCGTCGATGACGACTGCGGACCTGACCAGGCCGGTGAATCGGAAGCCGTGCGGCAGTTGGTGTGTCCGACCAGTTGGTGTCCTGGCCTTCCGCCGACCGCAGCAGGCGCAGTCGCGGATGTGCCAGCGTTCGTACCGCTCGGGCGTCACCGCGTTCAGTCCCCGTCGGTGAGCCGGACCCGGGTAGGGCGCTGGGCGACAAGGTTGATGCGCCGCCCAGCGCGACCGCGGCCGTGCGGCGCACCGAGGGCTGCTCCGCGGTGTGAGTCAGGGGGTGATGGACTGAGGTCCTTGAGGGCCGAGGTTGCGGCGGTAGCGCTCTAGGGAGCGGTGCCAGCGGGTTTCGAGACCTGTGAGGAGGCGGGCGTCGATACTCGCGGTGACGTGAGAGTAGATGTCGTCGATCTTGCCTTCCATGATGTGGCCGAGTCTGCGTGCCTGTGCGACTTGGGGGACGCCGTCTTCGATCAACCAGGTTTTGTGGGAGTGTCGCAGTCCGTGAAAGGTCAGTTCCTTTCGGATGGGGGGCCATGTCTCATCGCGGTAGCGTCCGCCGCTCACAGCCGGGGCCCAGAGGCGGCGTTGGAAGCCGGAGCGACGGAGATGCTTGCCGCGCAGTGTGGTGAAGACGAAGGGGCGGGAGGAAGCAGCGAGGTCGGTATTCAGAAGTTGGGTGAGGAAGGATGGGAGGGTGACGGTGCGGACGCTCGCGTGGGTTTTGGGGTGACCGAGGGTGAGGTGGCCGTTGACTTCGTGGAGGGCTCCGGCATCGGCGGTGATGTGGATGCGTCCGTGTGTGAGGTCGAGGTTGTCGCGGTGGAGGCCGGCGAGTTCTCCCCAGCGCATGCCGGTGTAGGCGGCGGTGATCACCAGCAGACATTGATTGCGGGAGGCTAGACGAAGGATGCGGTGGGCGATGGTCAGGACTTGATGTTCGTCAGCCCAGGCACGCTCGTGCCGTGGTTCTACGCGTCCTCGTCCCCGTTTGCGGGGGCGTACCGGGTTGGTGGTCAGGAGGCGGTTGTCGACGGCGTCGGCCATGAGCATGGCGAAGAGTTTGCGGAGGCTGGTGATGGTGGTGGCAGCGTAGGTGTCGCGGAGTCGGTTGAGCCAGATCTGGACGTCTGCGGGGGTGATCTGGTCGACGGGGGTGGTGCCCCAGCGGGGCAGGATGTGGCGGGTGAGCAGGCTGCGGTAGAAGGCTTCGGTGTTGGGGCCGACGTCTACGGTTTGCCACCAGATCTCGGCCCATTCGGCCACTGCCACCGTGGGCTCCGAGGTGGTGTTGTGGCCAGTCGGTCGGAATGGGGCGGTCGGCGCGGCAGGTGGGGGCGTGGGTTGGCTGTGCTGTCTCGGTGTTTCAGCCTCGGGGTTGGTGGTCAGTTGTTCGGCGTGAGTGAGGGCGGCTTGTTTAATTTCGAAGGTGCCGGGGACGCTGCCTGCTTTGCCGTCCGGCTTCCAGTACCGTACGCGCCATTTGTTGCCACGTCGTTCGACCCATGCCATGAGCAGGCTCCTTGCGGTGTGCGGTGAGCAGGAGGCGACCGATCGGTCGCCGGGCGTCCATGGACGCTCGGCGGGCGGGCGGAGCGGAGTCGCCCTGTCGGGTGAACGTGGGTCAGGATTTGGCTGGGTGGCGCGGTCCACGAGCGCCGTTGCGGATGATGGCGTTCAGGTCGTCGTTTGAGAACCGGAGATGGCGTCCGACTTTGGTGTAGGGGATCTGGTCTGCGGCGGCTTTCTTTCGCAGCCAGGAGGGCGGGACCTGCAGCAGGAGAGCGGCTTGTTGCGCAGTGTGCAGCAGCTGGTAGGGATGGGGTGTGTTCGAGTCCGGCTCGGAGGGTGTGGGAGGGGCTGGCCTGACGTCCGGGTGGTGTGCCGAGGCGGTTGCGTCCGTTACGGAGGGGTGATCGGCTCCGTGGGCAGAGTTGCGACGGGCGCGCGCGCTTGCTACGCGGTCCGTGAGCAAAGGGGGGCGCATGCCGGCGGGCGTGGGGGTGTGGTGCGGTTTCTGCACTGTGATCCTCGGTGTGAATCTCCAGTGGTACGTAAGGCGTGGTGGCTATGGGCTGCGCGCACCTTGAGTCACGTCTTAGGCGGGTGGGCTTGTTGGATTTGCCTGGGTCAGGCCCCTACGCGAGGTCGTGGATGGGGCACGTTTTTCTCGCGGCGATGCACAGACGGGCGCATGTGTCAGGCGACGTGGCCGCCGATGGCGGCCCGGACGCCAAGGTCCAGGCCGCCTACCTGGGAGGACAGATTGCCGATGCGCAAGCCGCTGCGACAGCTGGGCATGGTGGCGGCTGGCTGTGTCGGGTTCACTGCCTGCTCCGTCGGCCGGCCGGGGAGTAGTGACAGCGCCTGGTCGTCGGCAGAGCGGGGCGGTGAGTGCGCGCGCAGGTCCTCGGGTGGGATGGGGCGGTGCACTTCTGAGGGCGGGTGAAGATGAGGACGTCCTCGTGCTGCACCAGGTGGAGGGGGATGCCTTGGCGGCGCGCGTCGCGGACGTTCTTCATCTGGAAGAAGGAGGGGCGAGCGATGAGTCGGTTGCCGCGGATGCCGGCGAGGAGGGCGACGCAGCGTTCCGCTGGGACGAGTCCGGCGGCTTGTCCTGCGGCGAGGACTGCGGAGGGGAGGTCGATGAGTTCGCCGCGTGTCCGCCATGGGCGGGTTGTGATCACGGCGGTGCCGCCTGGGCGCAGCATGCTGTGGCATTGGGTGAGGATCTGGGTGAAGGCGTCCAGGAGCTGGTCGGTGGAGACGTGGGCGAGGTTGTGCGGGTCGCGGCTGTAGCGGTAGTCCTTTTTGACCACGCCTCGTTCTCCGGTTTCGCGGCTGGAGCGGACCTGGCCGTGAACGGATGGTCCGTACGGGGGTGAGGTGACTACCAGTGCGATGTTGCTGTGGTACCGGGTGTCGACGAGGTGGGTCAGTTGGCGGGCGTCGCCGCATACCACCTGGCCAGTGCCGTGTTCGGTGTGGCGTGTGGTGTGGGTGAGGTTGGCGTGGGCGAGCTGGGCCCAGCGGGATTCGTACTCGACTCCGAGTGCGTGGCGGCCGAGGTGGATGGCCTCGACCAGGGTGGTGCCGATGCCGCACATGGGGTCCAGCACCGTCTCCCCCGGCTTGGTGTAGGTGCGGATGGCGTGGGCGGCGATTGCCGGGAGCATCTTGGCCGGGTGTGCGTTCGAGCCTGGCACATAGCGGTCGGTTCGCTGGGCGGGGGCGGAGGTAGGGGCGGTGTTCCATACCGATTCCCGTACAGACATAGCGTTCCCCTCTTTTGTTATGCGCTGGTGATCGCGGACAGGACGAGCAGGTCGGAGTGGATCAGTCCGGGCGGGGCGCCTTCAGGTGGCGTGGGCTCGATGCGGTCGTCAGTGGGGTGTCCGTGGACGATCACGATGTGCTGGAGGTAGCGGAATCCAGCAGTGCGGGCCGAGGCGATGAGGGAGCCGAGGGGGTCGGTGAGGCGTCCGGCATCGCGGTGCTGCCTGGTGGCGAGCAGGAGGATGCCATCGGTGGGCAGAAGACGGTGGGCGCGGTGGAAGAACCCGGACCAGCCGTTCTCCATAGCCCCTGGTGCCTCACCACAGACGAGGGTTGGGCTATCTCCGGGAGAGGAGAGGGTGTCGGGGTGCAGTTCGGCAAGCAGGAGCGGACCTACGGCCGAAACCCTGGCGTGGTTCAGAGCGGTGGGGTAGGTGACACAGCGGCTACGGGCGTCCATGCCCGGCTTGGTGTCGCGAATGGAAATCTTGATCAGGGGCGCGAGGCTTTGGCCGGGATGGCGGGTGAACTCGGCGCGGATCTTGTCGATCGCCCAACACGGCAGCACGCTGCCCCGAGCAGCGACATCGCTGCGGTCGTCTGGGCCGGGGAGCCAGATGGTGGTGGGCAGTGAGCGAGAGGCACCTGAGCCGCTGGGTGCGCGTCCGTGGGAGGGGGATTGGGGCATCGGCTGTGGCACCCGGGGATGGGATCAGGCCGTCTGGTGCTGACGTGGTCAATAGAGATCCCGGGGGTGGATCTTTGCCATCTCGCACGGTGGATGCGGTTCGCTGCTTCCACCAGGTGGGTGATGGCTCTGACACTGGTGGCTCGTCGGTCATTGGGTTGAGCCGCAGGTCAGCGCGGGTACGGGCCGGTTGCGGGCCATCAGGGAGCCAGCTCAGGTCTGCTCCACTGCCCGTCCCTGCCGGGGGTCGCGGGGCTGCACGCCGCAGGGGTTTGAGTGCTGTCGGTCGCTGTGGTTTTGGTCAGAGTGGCGCGGTGAAGTGGTTCCTCAGTGTGCGGTGCAGGAAGTGGCAATCGCCCGTGCCTTGCGCAGCAGCAGCTTGTCGTCGCCCACTTCTGGTTCTGCGGCCCGGTTGTCCCACAACTGGTACCAGCCGGCGAGGGCCAGCAGCAATATCACTGCGGCGAGCAGTCGCCAGCCGTGCTCACCGACAAGGTCCCTGTACAAGTCAGGGAGGAGACCTCCCCTCAAGGTGGTCGCCGCCCATAGCAACCCTGCCCCTGCGGCACCCTCGACGCTCAGGCCCCTGTCCTCGCCCTCGATGAGGATGCGCGGAGCGTACTGCCGATCTTCACACCGCTGATTCCCAAGCGCAGGCTCCGGTCCAGCTCGGGGCATGCGCTGAAGGTTTGAGTTGGAAGGCTGAAGAGTCGGATCGGGGACGTCTTCAAGATTCTTTACGTTCGATTCAGACTGCGCCCGAACGGTCATCGATCCTGCTCACAGGGGGCGAGCCAGTGACGAGACATCGAACGCAACGGGCAACGGTCCTGTTTGTTGTCCGGCACTGGTAGGCCGGTGGGTCGGTGGTGGCGCGGTGGGGTGAAAGGGCTGGCGGCGGAAGTTGTCCGCACCTCTCACAGGAGTCGCGTCATGCACTACCGCCCCTCACCCTGCCGCTCGCACTCGGTCGTCCCCTCGCCGCTGGAGGAGCTGGAGCAGTCGTTTCTTGTACTGGCTCACGCGGCCACACCACTGACTTTGCCTGCTCATCTGGTCTGTGACGAGCCGTCGGAGGGTGTGTGGCCTGTAGACCAGATCCGTACTCGGCTGGCTCATGCCAGCACCCGGCCCGAACTGCGGACGCGTACGTGGTGCGAGGTGGTACGCCGTGCGCAGACGCTCGGGGAGCCGTGGACGGTGGTGGCCATGGCGATGGCGGTTCCGGTGCTGCGCCGGATGCTGGCCCGGTTGTCCCGGCCGGCCCATCTGGAGCGTCAGGAAGTCGAGCAGGAAGCTCTTGCCGCTGTGGCAGCCGCCCTCGCGGAGGTGAATGCGGCTGGTCCGGGGGTGGACCGTGAGCTGTTCGCTGCGGCGGACCGGGCTGTGCACCGGCTGGTCTACGCTGCTCGCCGCCGCGGCGAGCGTGAGGCTGACGAGCCGGCGGTTCACCTGGGCCGGCTGCGTGCCCGTGACAGTGTCGGGGAGGGGGCTGGTGTCGGGGCGGGGGATGAGTATCAGGTGCTGGTTCGCGCGGTGCGGGCCCGGGTGGTGGACCTGGCAGAGGCGCAGCTGATCGCTCGCACCCGGCTGCATGGGGAGTCGATGGGAACGCTGGCTGGCGAGCGCGGGCTGAGTATGCGTCAGCTCTATCGGCACCGCAGCGCGGCAGAGCAGCGCCTGGCCTCTCACCTGCGTCACCGGGCCCAGTAGAGGGCTATGCGAGGGACTCCGGTGCCCAGGGGCGTCAAAAGCTCCGGCCTGGATTCTCTATCTGAGGTACATGGGGGCTTCTCCCGCGCGTCGGAAGGGGCTCTCGGTCTGGGAAGAGCAGCTCGTCAACGCTCGTGAGTTCCAGGCCGTGTGCTGGGTGGGGTGAGCACTGCGTCTCGTGCTGACACCCCGAGAGTCATCCGGTAGCCGCCCGAAGGAGGCCGGCCCCGGGGAAGGATCCGCTCACCCCCTCCAGTTCCCCTCTCGTCCTGTGTTGCCTGTCTTGGCTGCTCTGGTGCCTGCTGGAGGTGCTCTGCCATGCTCAGCCGTTTGCGTCGGCTTCCTGGCGCGCGTCAGTTCTTGCGTTGTGGGGCCCGGCTGGTGTTCGCCGTGCCTGTGACGGCCGGGGTGCTGTTGGCGGATCCGCCTGTGGTGTGGGCCGCGGCCACGATCCCGGAGGTGATCTCCAATCTCCGTGACGAGATCGTGGGTTTGCTTGCTGGGCTGGCCACGCTTTTCTTCACCTTCGGCGGCCTGCGCTATCTGATGGCTGGCGGGGATCCTGGTGAGATCGAGGCATCCAAGCGGGCGTTGAAGGCCGCGGCGATCGGCTATGGGCTGGCGATCCTCGCCCCGGTCCTGGTAATCGTGTTGCAGCAGATCGTGGGCGTTGACGACGGCGGCGGGCAATGACCCTCACCCGCCGTTTCCTCGCTGTCCTGTTCCTGACGCCTCTTGTGCTCGTCGTCAGCGCCGGTCCGCACGCGGTGCCGGACGTGCAGGCGGCTCCTGTGCTTGCATCCGCGTTTCAGGCGCCTGCCGTACCGGCTGATCCGGAGCCACAGCCTGGTCCGGCGTCAAGTGCGCCCGAGCCTGGGGCGGGTCCTACCCGGCCTGAGGCCACGCCCGGGCCGAGCCCGGCGCCTGGCCGTCCCTCTCATAAGCCCTCACGGCGGCCCAGGCTGGAGCCGGCACCCGGCCCGACGCCTCCTGCTTGCAAGGTGACCAGCGGTGACTGCTCCCCAGCGGGCTGGGGCTTGGACGGCTTCTTCGACATCCCCGGGATGATCGTCAACGCGATCACATCATTTCTGGGGATGATCGTCGAGCAGATCATGAAACCGCTGCGGGAGCTGCTCGCCGACACCTTGCTCGCCACGCCCGACGTCACTCAGCACACCGACCTGAAGCGGATGTGGGCCGGGGCGCTGGGCCTCACGGCCGGGATCTATGTGCTGTTCGTGGTCGCGGGCGGGATCACGGTGATGGGATATGAGACCGTCCAGACCCGGTACGCGCTCAAGCAGATCGCCCCGCGCCTGCTGATGGGGGTGATCGCCTCGGCGGTATCCCTGACGGTCATGGGCAAGACCATCGCCCTGGGCAACGCGCTCTCCCACGCGATCCTGGGGATCGGCATGACGGATGCCGGGAAGGGCCTGGTCGAACGCGCCCTGCCCTTCTCGCTCTTCGGCGCCCCAGGGCTCAAGATCTATCTGCTGATCATGTCGATCGTCATGATCGCGCTGATCCTGGCCGTGCTGATCGGCTTCGTGGTGAGGGTCGCGGTCATGGCGCTGCTCGCCGTCTCCGGCCCCTTGGCACTCGCTTGCCATGCTCACCCCCTCACCGACCCCATGGCCCGGCTGTGGTGGCGTGGTCTGGCCGGATGTCTGGTCATCCAGGTCGCGCAGTCGATGACGTTCATCGTCGCGCTCAAGCTGTTCTTCGCCCCCGGCGCTACGGCACTGGGGATTCCGTACTCGGACCAGCTGGGCACGATGCTGGCCGGGCTCGCTCTGTTCTGGGTGCTGTTCAAGATCCCCGGCTGGACGATGCAGGTCGTCTTCCGCTCCACTCCGGTCCATCATCCGCAGGCTCCCACCGCGATGCGGATCCTGCGGACCCTGGCCGTGTACCGGCTCATGGACCGCTACCTGCCCAGCGTGTCCCTGCTGCGCCACGGCTTCGGTGGAGGTGGCCGTCCCGGCGGCGGGGGCGGGCTGCCCGGTCGCGGGCCGGGCAACCGACCGCCAAGACCGGGGCCAGGGCCCGGCATAGGACGGTTCCGGCCCGGCCGTGGCCCTATCCCCACGTCTCCCTCCGGCCCAACGACAGCCTCGCGCACCAGCGCAGCCACCACTGGGGCGCGGAAGCCGGAGGGGCGAGAAAGTAGTGCCCTTACCCCTGGTACGCGGCACGCGGTCCTCGCCGACGGATCGGCGCACACACCGGCGATCAGACGCCCGGCCTCCGGCGCATCGGCTGGCCGTCTGCCGTCTGGGGCGCAGGCCAACACCTCCCGTACTTCGATTCTGAAAGGTCCGCGTGCGGTGATCCACCCTGCACAGGCGCGCCGCAGGCAGCAGCTGACGTTGCCCGTGGCCGCGCGGCGTATCACTGGCCGCTCGCCACGGCCTGTCCAGACCTGGCTTCCGATCCGGGCCGAGCGCATTCCGCGGAGACAGCCCGCCGCGGCCCATGACTCGTTTCTCCTGTCTTCGGCGCGGCCGGCTGCGGGCTCGTCCGCTCCGCGGATGCGCTCGCGTCAGTTGGTGCTGCCGGTGCCAGCCGAACGGGTGCGCCTTCGGCCTGCCCGTCCAGCGCAGTTGCGGCTGCCGCTCGAATCGCCTTGGAGGTGAGTGTTGATGACGGATGTGCACGACGATGGTGTTGCCGCTACCCGCATCCCTGCGGACATCGCGCGGCCCGACCGGGTGCTGGGGCCGCTCACCGCGCGTCAGGCGGCGATTCTGGCAGTCGGGGCGCTGGTGCTGTATGGCGGGTACTGGCTCATGCGCCCGTTCATGCCGCCGCTGGCGTATCTGGTCATGGTGGTGCCCGTGGCGGGGGTGGTCACGGCGATCGCGGTGGGCGCTCGGGAGGGTATCGGGCTGGACCGATTCTTGCTGGCTGCCCTCGCCCACGCCCGGGCCCCGAAGCGGCGGGTGCACGCACCGGAAGGTGTCCCTGCGCTGCCCGGCATCGTGAGCGAGCCGTTGGCCAGGGCGGGCGGGTCTGCACCAGCGGTGATGCGGATGCCGATCGGCGGGGTCGGCCCGGTGGGCACGGTGGAGTTGCGCGGGCAGGGGCAGGCAGCGCTGGCGACGTGCTCGCCGGTCAACTTCGATCTGCGCAGCGGGGCCGAGCAGCAGGGCCTTGTGGCGGCGTTCGCGCGCTGGCTGAACTCGTTGACCGGGCCCACCCAGATTCTGGTCCGCTGCCATCGCACCGACCTCGCTCCCCTGGCTGGTCGGCTTCACGAACACGCCCCGGCCCTCCCCCACCCCGCGCTGGAGCGCGCGGCCCGCGCGCACGCCGACTATCTGGCTCAGCTTGCGGCGGGAGGCGACCTGCTGGGCCGGCAGGTCGTGCTCGTCGCGCGTGAAGAAGTGCCACGGCATCCGCGGCGGTCTGCGGCGGGTAGCGGGCGGGCTGTCCAGCGCGTCCGGGAAGCGGTGCGCGGGCTTGCTCCTGCGGACATCAGCGTCACTCCGCTGGGCGCCGAGCAGACCACGGCGCTGATCGCCGCTGCCTGTAATCCCGAGGCCCCAGCACTGCCGCTCGGGACGGACGTGGAAGGAGGCAAGGCGTGATCCGGCATTGCAGAACCCGGCGCATTGCGGGTGATGAGCTGGTCCGGGCCGGGGCTTTGCTGGAACCTTCGGGCCCGGAGGCTATCGAGGTTCATGCCCGCGCTCTGGCGATCGGGGGCCACTTGGCCTCCACGCTGGTGGTGACCGGCTATCCGGCCGAGGTCACCCCTGGCTGGCTGTCGCCCCTGCTCAACTTCCCCGGGCACCTGGACGTCGCTGTCCATATCGAGCCGGTCCCTAATCCGGTGGCGGCGGCCGGGCTGAAGAAGCAGCGCGCCCGGCTGGAGTCCGGCCGGCGCGGCGGGTTCGACAAGGGACACCTCGACGATCCAGAGGTCGAAGCCGCCGCTACGGACGCGGCCGAGCTGGCGTATCGGATCGCCCGGGGTGAGGGAAAACTGTTCCACGTCGGCCTGTACATGACCGTCCACGCCGCGGACGAGGAGACCTTGGCCGAGCAGGTCGCCGCCGTCCGGTCAGTCGCGGAATCGCTGCTGATGACGGTCGCACCGACCACGTATCGGGCGCTGCCTGGATGGCTGGCCACCCTGCCGCTGGGGATCGACACGCTGAAGATCCGCCGCACCTTCGACACCGCGGCCCTGGCCGCCTGTTTCCCTTTCATCAGCCCCGACCTGCCCCCACCCCCCGAGGATGCCGGGGCCGGGGCTGGTTCGCAGGTGCTGTACGGGTTGAACGCCGTGTCGGGCGCTCCGGTGCTGTGGGATCGCTTCGGGTGCGACAACTACAACTCGATCACGCTCGCCCGCTCCGGTGCCGGTAAGTCCTACTTGGCCAAGCTCGAGCTGCTGCGGCTGTTGTTCAGCGGGGTGACCGCCTCCGTCGTCGATCCGGAGAACGAGTACGTACGCCTGGCCGAGACCGTCGGTGGACAGATCATCGCGCTCGGCACGGACGACGTGCGGCTGAACCCCTTCGACCTCCCCCACCATGCTGAGGCCAGGGGTGAGGACGTGCTGACGCGGCGGGTGCTGTTCCTGCACTCCTTCCTGGAGGCGCTCTTCGGCACCCCGCTGGGGGGAGCGGAGAAAGCCGTCCTGGACCAGGCGCTCCTTCGCGCATACGCCCGGGCGGGGATCAGCGCCGACGCGCGGACCTGGACACGTACCCCACCGGTGCTCGCCGATCTGGCCGGGGCTCTCGCCGAGGAGGGGAGTGAGGCGGCCGCGGGGCTGGTGGAGCGGCTCGCGCCGTATGTCACCGGTTCGCATGCTGGTGTCTTCAATGGCCACAGCACGGCGAGTACCTCAGGGCATCTGGTGGTCTTCGCTCTGCAGCAGCTGCCCGAGGAGGTCAAGGCTCCGGCGATGCTGCTCGCGCTGGATGCCATCTGGCGACAGGTCACCGACCGCGGCAGGAGCGGTAAGCATCTGGTGGTCGTCGACGAGGCGTGGCTGCTGATGCGCGATGCGGCGGGCGGGCGCTTCCTGTTCCGGATGGCCAAGGCCGCCCGGAAGTACTGGACGGGGCTGGCCGTCATCACGCAGGACGCCGATGACGTCCTCGCCTCTCCCCTGGGCCGGGCGGTGGTCGCGAACGCGGCAACCCAGATTCTGCTCCGCCAGGCTCCTCAGGCCATCGACACGATCAGTGAATCCTTCCGGCTCTCCCACGGTGAGCGGGAGTTCCTGCTGTCCGCCGAGCGGGGCGAGGCGCTGCTGCTGGCCGGCGAGCGGCACAAAGTCGCGCTGATCTCCGTGGCCGCGCCCGGCGAGCACGAGATCATCACCACCGACCCGGGGGAACTCGCCGCCCAGCAGCTGGGCGACGACACCGGTCCCGATGACCTCTGCATCGATAATGGCTCTCAGGACGAAGCGTGGGGCCTATGACCGTCACCCCACTCGTGGCCGCCGCCGGACCCCACGGCCCCCTGGTGGACTTCCTCACCGACCCCGCTGTCTTCTGGGCAACCGCCACGGAGGGCGTGCTGGACTGGATCGCCCCGTACGCGCCCGCGTTGGTACCGGTCACGACGGCGATGGCCGTCTGTGCTGCCGCGGCCCATGGCCGAGTGCGGCGCGGGCGCCAGCAGCGCTTCGCCGACGGTGCACGCTGCGTGGAGATCTTGGCTCCCCCGCAAGTGGCTGCCAAGGGCGGTGAAGTGCTGTGGGCGCAGCTTGCGGGACTGCTGCGGCCGTGGTGGCGCCGCTTGACCGTTGGGCAGCCGCATCTGGGATTTGAGTATGCGTGGTCGCCCACAGGGTTGGGGCTCCGGCTGTGGGTGCCGGGGACGGTGCCGTTGGGGCTGGTGCGGCGGGCGGTGGAGGCAGCCTGGCCCGGTGCCCACACCCGCGTCCTGGACCCACCGGAGCTCATCCCGTCCGGCCACGTCGTGGCGGCGGGGCGGTTACGCCTGGCGCGGCCGGAGGTTCTGCCGCTGCGTACCGAGCACGCTGCCGATCCGCTCCGGGCTCTGCTGCAGGCCGCTACCGGCATGGGCGAGGGTGAGACCGCGTTCGTGCAGATCCTCGTCCGGCCAGCGACCGGGTCCGCGTTGCGGCGGGCGCGCCGGGCGGCGCGGCGGTTGAAGGCCGGACACTCGGCTCCGCGTCTTCCCGCGCTCGGCGCGCTCCTGCTGCACCGGCGTCAGCCGCTACTGACGGGCCGGCAGGATGTCGAACACGGTGCCGCGGTCCGCCAGTCCGCAGCCAAGCTGACCGGCCCTCAGTGGCAGACGGCCATCGCCTACGCCGCCACCTGCACGGCTGCGGAAGAACGCGCGAGGGATCTGGTGCGGGGGCGTGCTCACGCACTGGCTTCCGCGTTTGGTCTGTACGCGGACCGCAACTGGCTCGCCCGCACCCGCCTCCCCCGCCCCGGGCGGATCCTGGAAGGCCGTGTATTCCCCCAGCGCACAGCGCTGCTGTCGGTCCCGGAACTCGCGGCCTTGGCTCACATGCCCCTTGACTCCGACGCACCCGGTCTGCGGCGTGCGGGAGCCCGCTCGGTGCTGCCGCCACCCACGGTTCCCGAGCCCACCCCCGGGGCGGGAGTCAAGCCCCTTGGCCGTTCCGACACTGGTGCCCGCCGGCCCGTGGGCCTGGCTGTCGCTGACGCCCGTCATCATGTGCATCTGATGGGCGCTACTGGTTCCGGCAAGTCCACTCTCGTCGCCCACCTCGTCCTGGACGATGTCCGCCACCACCGTGGTGCGATCGTCATCGACCCCAAGGGCGATCTCGTCACCGACCTCCTGCACCGTCTGCCCGACACCTGCGCCGACCGCCTGGTGCTCATCGACCCCGACGACGCCCATGCTCCGCCGTGCCTGAACGTGCTGGACGGTGCTGACATCGACGTGGTCGTCGACAACATCACCGGCATCTTCCGCCGGATCTTCACCGCCTTCTGGGGCCCGAGAACCGACGACGTCATGCGCGCCGCCTGCCTCACCCTCCTCAAACACCGCACCCACAGCGGCCAGCTGGTCACCCTCGCCGATGTGCCCCGCCTCCTGGGCGAGCCCGCCTACCGCCTGCGCCTGATCCCCACCATCAAAGACCCCGTCCTCCGCGGCTTCTGGGCCTGGTACGAATCGATGTCCGAACCCTCCCGCGCTGCCGTGGTCGGCCCGGTGATGAACAAGCTGCGCGCCTTCCTCCTGCGCGACTTCGCCCGCCGCGCCATCTCCGCCGGCCCCTCCACGTTCGACCTCGGCCAGGTCCTCAACGGCGGGATCCTCCTGGCCCGCCTGCCCAAGGGCGCCCTCGGCGAAGAGACCGCCCGGCTGCTCGGCTCGTTCATCGTCGCCGGGACCTGGCAGGCCGCCTCAGCTCGCGCCCGCACCCCCGAACACCAGCGCATCGACGCCGCCCTCTACATCGACGAAGCCCACAACTTCCTCACCCTGCCCTACCCGCTGGAGGACATGCTCGCCGAAGCCCGCGGCTACCGGCTGTCCATGGCCCTGGCCCACCAGCACCTCGCCCAGCTCCCCCGCGATCTGCGCGAGGGCATCTCCGCCAACGCCCGCAACAAAATCTTCTTCAACACCTCCCCCGAAGACGCCTCCGCCCTGGAACGCCACACCCTCCCCACTATCACCGCACACGATCTGGCCCACCTCGGTCCCTACCAGGCCGTGGCTCACCTGCTGACCGGCGGCGCGGAATCCGCCGCGTTCACTCTCACCACCCGGCCCCTGCCACCGCCCGTTCCCGGCCGGGCCGCCGACCTGCGTACAGCCGCGGCAACGCGTACCGGCGCCCGGACCCCCACCCGTCCCTGACACCCCGCGCCGCAACCACGGGCGCTTGTCCGAACCATCCTCTGACGCCTTGGCGGTGACCTGTCATGTCTGCGCTGCCCCGCCCTGCCTTCGGTCCTGGCTCCCGTTACACGGCACGCGCCTCACTCACCCGCCCCCGGCCCACGCCAACGCCTCACCGTGCGGACGTCGTCGCCCTCACCCATCGTCTGACCGCCCGCGATCTCTGGCTCACCGCCATGGTCCACGAGCACCGCGTCCTGACTTCAACACAACTCTCGCGCCTGGCTTTTCCCAGCCTTCGTTCCGCCCAGCGCCGACTGCGCACGCTCCACCAGCACGCCGTCCTGGACTCCTTCCGGCCCCTGACCCAGACCGGCACCGCACCCGAGCACTACGCCCTCGGACCCGTCGGTGCCACAGTGCTCGCCGCCCACGCAGGATGCGAGCTCACCACCCTCGGCTGGCGTCCCACCACCACCGGCCGCATCGCATACTCACCCTCCCTCGGCCACGACATCGGCGTTAACGAACTCCTCACCCACCTCGCCGCCCCCGCCCAACACGCCTCCAGCGGCAGCCTGACCGTGTGGCTGTCAGAGCGTTCCTGCGCACGGCGTTGGGAGGACATGATCCGGCCCGACGCCTACGCCCACTGGCACACCCCCACAACCAGCACCGGCACCCCGTGCCTGCTGCCGTTCTTCTTCGAATACGACACCGGCTCCCAGCCCCTGGCCCGGGTCGAGGCCAAACTCGTCGGCTACGCCGCCTTCACCACCACCACCAACACGCGCCCGGCGCTGCTCATCCACACGCGCACCGCCTCCCGCGACCGCGCACTGCGTGGCCGCCTCGCCCAAGCCGCCCACGATCTGGGTCTGCATGTGGCGACCTCCTCCGCCGACTTCACCACCGACACTCCCTGGGGCCCCTGGTGGGCCCCACTCGACCTTGCGGCCCGCCGAACCACCCTGACCGGCCTCGCCACCCTGTGGACCGACCTCACCCCAGCCGCCGGCCTCGAGCCCACCGACGCCGACACCGTCCTGACCCTCCCCGTCCCTCCCCGCCCGCCCACGGCACCGGAGGGCTGATGAGCCTGCTCGCCAAGACCACCACCGGGATCGGCTGCACCATCGTGGCCCTGCCGCTGCTCGCCGCCTTCACCGCCGCCGCACTGCTGAACTCCCTCATCCCCGGATCGAGCTCGGGCAGTGTCCCAGCCACTCGGGGTAAGAACGCGTTCAGCGACATTCCCCCGGGCATGCTGGCCCTCTACCAGCGCGCCGCACCGCAATGCCCGGGGCTGTCCTGGACCATCCTCGCCGCGATCGGCAAAGCTGAGACCGACCACGGACGCCACCCGACCATGAAATCCTCTGCAGGCGCGGTCGGGCCCATGCAATTCCTGTCGTCGACCTTCAAGATCTACGCGTATCCAGTACCGCCTGGTGGGAAGAGACCGCCGACCCCCTGGGATCCGGTCGACGCGGTGTTCGCCGCGGCGCGCCTGCTGTGCGCGCACGGCGCCCGAGGCGGCAAGGATCTCAAGCGGGCGATCTACGCCTACAACCCCTCCCAGGCCTACGTCGCCGACGTCCTGCGCATCGCCCGCCACTACGCCGCCGAACTCTCCCCCGTGGCTTCCGGCTCCGCCTCTGCGGTGGTCGCCTTCGCCCGCCGTCAGCTCGGCACCCCCTACGTCTGGGGCGGCGACGGCCCCGCCGAGGGCGGCTTCGACTGCTCCGGCCTGACCAAAGCCGCCTACGCACCCATCGGCATCACCCTCCCCCGCGTGGCACAGGCCCAATACGACGCCGGCCCCCGTCTGCCCGCCGGAGCACGCCTCATGCCAGGCGACCTGCTGTTCTTCGGCACCAGCCCCCACGCCATCGCCCACGTCGGCATTTACACCGGCAACCACCGCATGCTCGACGCACCCCACCCCGGCGCCGTCGTCAGAGAAAACGCAGTCCGCCTGACCAGCCCCGCCTACCAGGGCGCGACCCGCCCGAGTCTGCTCGGTGCGCGGTGAGCACACAGCCCACCCCGGACGACGTGGACGCCTTGCTGCGTGCCCTCGTACGCATCCTGTCCGGCGTCGCGGTCCTCGCCCTCATCTTCACCGCGGTCAACGTCACCCTCTTCGCGGTGGACCATCACATCCCCTGGCCGATCGCGCTCCTACTCGATCCGATGGTCGCCCTCAGCCTCACCAGCGTTCTCTACGCCGACGCACGCCTGGCCGCCTGGGGTATCCCCCCGCCACACTGGTCAACCGCCCTGCGCTGGTCCGCCGGCCTGGCCGCCACCGTGATGAACACCTGGACCTCCCTGTGGCCCGACGACAACATCGGCTGGCCCCGTCACGCGGACCCCGCCGCGGTGCTCCTGCACGCGGTACCGCCCCTGCTCCTGATCGGCTTGACCGAAACCGTGGCCGCCTACCGCCGGTGCACCTTCCGGGTCCACCCGCACCCCGCCACCGCACCCCCATCCCGCCAGCACCGGGAGCAGTCCGGGAGCGCCCCAGGAGCACCCGCACCCGCCGTCCCACCACCCACCGAACACACCCATGGCAAAGACAACGGCCCGACAACGGCCACGACGCGCCCCGACAGCCCGCATCACGTCCCCGCCGAACCCGTAGACCAGCCCGATACAGAAAACCGCGCAGACGCCGACCTGTACGCCCGGGCCCTCGCGCTGGATCTGGCGGCCCGCCAGTGCACCGGGCAACCAGTCAGCATCCGCCAGCTCCGCCGCCATCTGCACCTGGGTCAAGAACGCGCCCGCGAGCTCCGCACCCGTCTGGACGCCTACCCCCGCCAAGGTGCACCCGCACCTCACCCCGCACCCGAGACCGCACCTGACCAGCGACTCGAAAGTGCGCCCGCGCGAGTGAGGGGAACGGCTTGACTTGTCGGCCGCCGCAGAGCGTCCATGGTGGTCGCCCGCGGACCACCGCGTAGGCCACGCGCCGCGAGCACCCCGGCCGGGGCACTCTCCACACCCACCCCCTCGCGGGAGGCCCCACCATGTCAACCACCACTCACACCCGCCCCGTCGCAGAACCCGACCGGCCCGGCGCTGCTCAGCTATCCGGCGCCGCAGCCGCCCTATGGGCCGCGCTGAACGCCCATCCCGGCGCCACCAGCGCCACCCTCGCCCAGACCGCCGGACTGGGCCGATCCACTACGACCAAGGCACTGCGCCACTTCGAACAAACTGGTCTCGCCCGCCGCGAAAGCGCCGCTCCCGACGGCAACGGCCGCCCCGCCAGTCACTGGCACCCGACCCCCACCACGGCCGACGAGGCCAGCCCCCCGCCCGAGACTCAAGACGAGCCGTCGACCGATACCGATGACGGCCAAGAACCGCCCGCCGAGCCCAACGACCAGGCCACACCCACCACCGACGCACCCACACGCAGCGACGACTCCTCGGTGGATGGCGACAGGAACGGCCTCCAGGACGACCGGCACAGGCCGGAGGCCGAAACTGACCCAGCCCACGGGCCCCTGCAGGGGACAGAAGTCGGCGACTCGTCGCCCCCGGAGCCCGCCCCCGAGCCTCCGACAGGAAAGGCCGTACCGCCCGTCACTCCCGAACCCACCCAGCCGAACAGCACCATCACCAGCGGATCCAAGGTCCGGCTCGCACGCGGCGCCCTGCGCGACATGGTTGTCGACCATCTGACCGCGCACCGTGGCGAGGCATTCACAGCCACCGGCATCAGCAGACTCATCGAAAAGAGCTCCGGAGCAATCGCCAACGCCCTGGTCACGCTGACCCAACGAGGGATCACTGAGCAAGTCACCGAACGCCCACGCACCTACCGACTCGCGACCACACACAGCGACGACGATATGTGAACGGGCACGGACTGGGCCAGGGGCCGGGTACCTGCCGCAACCGAGGCAGGTGCCGGCCCCGAAGCGCTGAGCTGCCCCGCGCAACACGCCGCCCCGCCTAGGATCCTTGAGTTCTAGTAGGCGGGGCGGCGCCGTCAGGTTAACGGGCGAGCCTCGATCTCCCCCACCGCGTGGGCCGACGGTACCGCCGTGTCCCAGACAGAGCTCGGACACGGCGCTGACCAGGCCGGACAAGGACCGGCTGTCCGGGACAAGCGGCATCTGTTCCTCTGGCCGATGCGCGCCAGCAAGACTTCGACGGGCCGGAGCACACCAGCTCCAGCACAGATCTCATCGATCCAAGGGGGACAAATGAATCTTCGTCGATCTGTAGTCGGTGCGGCGATACTTGCCGCCGCTGTCGTGGGGGCCGTTGCCCCGACGGCCAGTGCGAGAACCACCACACCCGCCGGGACCTTCGGCCCGTGCGGTCAGACACGGGACGTCTACCTCAGCGGCGCCGAGGCACACTGGACCATCAACTGCGGTTCCGGCAACAAGGTCACCGTCAACGGTTGGGTGAAAGACACCAACGGCCCCAGCGACAACCAGTGCGCCCAGGTCTACGCGTACTTCCCCTACAGCGGGACAACCAAGTACAGCGCCCGAGCGTGTGGAAACGGCCAGACGGTCAACTTCGCACTCTCCGGCACGGGTACAAGCGCGGATGTCTATCTGCGTGAGATCGGCTGACGCGTACAACGAGTAGGCACGTGGGCGAGGCCGCAGCTTGTAACTGCTGCGGCCTCGCCGTCGTGTCACCGTGCGAGGACGATGGTGATCTCTGTGTCCGGGCATTCAGCCGCCAACTGCTCCAGGGCATCAGCCTCCACCAGATCGACCGACAGGCCCCAGCGGGTCTTGACCACAGTCCAATCCGTGACGTATCTGCAGCGGGCCGTGGGGGACGATGGCAGCCACTCGGCTGGATCCTGGTCGGCTTTCTGCCGGTTCTCGCGCGCAGTCACCGCCACCAGGGCCCGCGTGTCGCCGAGGTCGTTGGCGTATGCCTGCCGCTCGGCTGGTGTCCAAGCCGAGGCCCCGGAATCCCACGCTTCGGCTAGGGGCACCATGTGGTCGATGTCCAGGGCGCGGGCCACCGACTGGTCGGCGTCGTCGTAGTAGGAGTGCCACTGGCCGCCGGAGATGCTGCATCGCGGGCCCACCGTCGGCGGCACGGTCGCCTCGGCGATCAACACCTCCGCCCTCGTGTTGCACTGATCGCCATCCTCGTCCACCCAGTGCCGGAACTTCGACCGCTCGTAGCCGGTACGGTCCTCGTCCGCCACAGACAGGTCGGCGATTGCCTGCCGCAACGTCGTCGTCACCGTGTCGCCCGGATCCGCCGACGCCGCGGGCACTGAGCCGGCCAGAGCCGCCGCCGTCACCACACCGACCGCCAGGGCCTTCAGCTTTCCCATGCCGCTCCTCATGTAGGGGTCGGCACAGTCGTATCGGCAGCGGCGAGACCGGCGGTCGAAAACAGAGGGAAGATCACTCAAGGGCAGCCGGGGGTCATCATCTCGGGCACCTCATCACAACTCGGCTACCAATCACGCACGCTCTCTTCACTCGGGGTCCGGCGCGACTACGGTCATACCCGCATGTACCACACAAGGGGGGCGTCATGCGCACACACCACATTGCGGTGGTCATACTCGCCGCCACACTGCCACTCGCCGCATGCAGCAGCGGGGATGACGACAGCGAGGACCCCAAGCCGAGGGCTGCGGGGAAGAGTTTCGACTGCACCACGCAGGACACGACGCAGGCCGAATGGATGGAGCACTGCGCCGACAAGGCCACCGAGTCGGCCGAGCAGTCCAGCACCGGGCTCACCTTCGGGAAGGCGTACCGCTGGCCCGACGGGCTCGAAGTCTCCGTCACCAGCGCCAAGGTGGTCACCGAGTTCGGGGAGTACGACTCCAAGCCGGATGCGAATGAGACCGGATTCCGGGTCGAGCTGGAGCTCGCCAACAAGGGCAAGGCCGCGGTGAAGCTGGACGACCTGTCCCTCATCACCGAAGGCGCCACCAACGGAGGTGAGGCGGCCTCCACCACCTACGACGTGGGCTCGGAGCCGCTGGAAGGGCGTCTCGCGCCGGGCATCACCGTGACGAAGAACGATGATGAGGTCCTTGAGACCAAGTACGGCAAGAAGATCGTGGTCACCGTGCAGCGAGCCTCCGAGAACCTCGACCTCGAGTTCCCCGAGTTCAGCGGCACCATCCAGTAGCCGTAGACGACAAAGCGCCCCGCCGCCTGCCTTGGGCAGGGGCGGAGCGGTAATCACGGCGGCGGCCGGGCGGCCTTGCTGTCGTAGTTTCGGCGGCGGGGGCGGTGTTCACCGGCGTGCCCATGTCCATTGCGGTCGTGTCCGGGATCGGGATGGTCGGCTGCGGGGCGGGCTGCTCATCCTGGGTCGGCAACGTTGCTTCTATGGGGCACTGCGGGTCGAGGCCCAGGCGCGGCAGGCCGGTAGACGGGGCGGGTCCTGCGTCCAGCGTCTGTTGTCCGGACTGCTGGATAGCTCCTCTTCAGCCTCCGGCGCTAGCGGAGTCGCCGCACCCGGCATGTCCGCAGCCTCCACAGGAGCCGCCGCTATTGCAGGCGCACGGGCAGTGTCCTGCTCGTCTACGGCTTGGTGTACCGGTTGATGTGCGTTGTCTGGGTAGGGAGGCTGTGGGGGGTGTGGTGGGGCGGTCGGGGTTGGTGCGGTGTGCTGCGGTTTCCAGGAGGCGCAGTCTGGCGATGTGGGGGCGTTGGTCGAGGCGGGTCAGGTAGTGAGGGAGGGCGGGGTCGGTCAGGCCGGTGAGGTGCCATCCGGCGGCGGTGACCAGGTGTGAGGCGGCTTCTGTTTCGAGCCATGCGGCGTGGTGGGGCGAGAGGTGGCTGGCGTGTTGGTTGCAGACGTGCTCTGTCGCGGTGGTCAGGACGTCGGCGAGTGGGGATCGCGCGGTTGTCGCGTCACGTTTCAGGAGGCGCTGACTTTGGATGAGGATCTTGTGGACAAGCACACGGTGGTCGTGCAGACCTGATGTCGTCATGGTGATGCCTTTCGCGAGGTTTCCGGGTGGGGCTTGGTGCGTGTGCAGAACGTCGTGTGGCATGAGCGTGGGTGGGCTTGGGTGATGCGGGTCGCGATTCGCTGGGTGGGCGCGGTCCGTCGTCATGCGGGCGCGTGTGCGATGCGGCATGTTCGGCGCATCGTCCGTGAGCCGGGTGCGGTGTCGGTGACGGGCGCTGGTCCGCAGGGAGGCGGTGCTGCCGGGAAGTGGCCCGTTATGCGGTCAGTAGGGCGAGCTTGTAGGCGTCGAGGGCCAGGTGGAGCTGGGTCCTCTGTTGCACGTAACGGTTGGCGTGCATGTCGATGGCGCGGCTGGCGTGTTGAAGGAGCCCGATGTCGTCGGCGTGGTCCGCGTGGGTGGAAGCGTGGCGAAGGTGATCGCAGGCGCAGCTGGCGTAGTAGTGGAGTTCGGTGTGGAGGCGGTCGGTTTCTCGTGCGGTGGCCCACAGCAGGTCGGCAAGGGGGCCGAGGGCGGTGTCCGTGATGTGGCGGTGGCGGCGTAGCGTTGCGTAGCCGTCGTTGCCGAGGGCGGTGCGCAGGGTGGTTTCTCCTGGGCCTGCGGGGGTTGTGGGTGGGGAGTTGGCGGGACGTTGGGTGCTGTTGCGGATGCGGGTGGTGGGGTTGTCCATAGCAATCCGTCTTTCGGTAGTGCGGGAGTGGGTGTTACGTGGTTTCGCCGTAGCGGCAGGTAGGGGTGTGGGCTTCGTCGGTGGTGAAGGTGTCGGGGTAGGTGGAGGGGATGGGGCCGTCGCTCAGTGGGGCGGGGCCGGTGGCGAGGTAGGTGCCGAGGTCGGCGAGGTGGCGGATGGTGGCCAGTGGTACGAGGGCTGCGCATGCGGGGCAGGGGCCGAGGAGTTCGAAGGCGTCGTCTTCGTGGAGGGGGTAGCGGGCGAGGAAGGTGTAGTGGGTGCCGGTGGCCGGGCAGGTGGCTGTGGCCAGGAGGGGTTCGCCGGGTGTGGTGCGGCGGCGGTGCCAGTCCGGGGTGACCGTGATGCGGTTGAGGTTGACGCTGATGGTGCTGGCCAGGCGTACGGCGGTTCGGGCGTGGCTGGCGCCCTGGTAGGGGCCGTATTCGCTTGCGGCGGCGGTGTGGTGGATGAAGGTGGCGGCGTGCTGGGCTTGTTCGGCGATGGAGGGCATGGACGGTTCTCCTGTGAGGTTCACGGTGTTCGGGTTGCGGTGCCGCCGCCTTGGGGGTTCGGTGGCGGTCGGCACCGGTGCACCCGGCGGGGTCAGGTGAGGGTCAGGGAGTCGCGCAGGGCGGTGGGGATTGATTGCGGGTTGCGGGGAAGTCCGGTGGGGTCGGTCATGGCCGTCAGGAAGGCGGCGATCAGGTAGGCGGGGGTTGCTGTGGTGAAGGCGGCGTGCCAGGTTCGCTGCGGGTATGCCTTCGCTTGGGCGCCGATGATCCAGGTGGGTTCTGTGTGGAGTTCGGTCCGCGCGTTCCGGCCTTCGGGCGAGGGGTAGTAGTGGGCCCATGCCTGGCCGTCGGGGGCGTGGTAGCCGAGTCGTTCGCCGCAGTGTTCTCCCTGCCATCCTGTGTCGGCGAGCGGGCGAAGTGCCTGTTCCCTGTCGCCGGGTCCGGCCAAGTACAGGGGTGTTCGGTGGTGGGTGGGTTCATGGGCGAGGGCTGTGGTGAAGGCTGCGATGATTTCGGGCGGGGTGCTGGTGGTCCAGTGGGCCATCCACGTCATGGGGCTGCCGTTGGCCGGGCGGGCCCAGGCTCGCCACATGGTCCGCTGCCGGGGGCTGATGCAGGGCCGTTCTTCGGGGTGGTAGATCACGCACCGGCGCCCGTCAGGGGCGAATCGGTGGATGGTGAAGCGCTCGTCGCAGTACCTCGGCCATCCGGCCACATCCAGCGGTGCGAGTACTTCGCTGGCATCTCCTGATCGGGGTCCGGCCAGGTAGCGGGGACTGACCTTCAGCAGTGTGGCGCAGGGCTGCTCGTATGCGGGCAGTTGGTTGTGGGAGTGGTGTGTCGTCATGGGACCTCCGCTGGTGGGTGCGGGCGTTGCTGGATGGCGGAGTGGATCAGGGGAGGCGGGTGATGACCAGTGCGCCGATGTCGGGGCCGGGGAGGGTGTGGCGCGGGACTGGGGTCGGGTCAGTGAGGGCCCGGCACAGGGCGGCCATCAGATGCGTGGGAGTGGCCGGTGAGGCCACGGCGAGCCACAGCACGGCCCCGTCGGTGGCGCGGCGGGCGGCGCACAGCCAGTTCGCTCCGCCTCGTCCCGTCGTGTTGGGGAAGGCGGCGGTCACCACGACCGCCTGTTCGTTGGGGGCGTACCAGGTGTCGTCGTTGCGGCCGATGTCGCGCATCCATCCCGCTGTGGCCAGCACGCTGGTCGCTTCACGGGTGGTTCTCGGCGGCAGCAGGTAGTGGGGGCCGTCCTCGGGAGTCGGGCGTGGGGTGTCGTCGGCGAGGGTGGCGGCGAAGGCTGCGGTGATCTCCGGTGGGGTGTCGCGGGCGAACCACACCGTCCAGGCGGCGCGTGCGTCGGGGGCTGGGTGGGCCGTGAACTCCCAGGCCATCAGCGGCTTTCCCGGACACCTATGATCGGCTTGATCGGGGAGGTAGCGCGATTGGCGCAGGCTGCCGGGAGCCCGGTAATCGGTGTGGTTCGCGTGTCGGTCGATCTGCCAACCGGCGGCCAGGAGCACCTCCTCGGCTGTGGTCACGGCATGGGGGTCGGGACCTGCGAGGTAGCGGGGGGCGATCAGGTACGGAGGTGTTGTAGCGCTGTCGCGCATGATGAGCTCCTGGTGTGACGTCGTTGGTGGCTGTGGGTTTCTGATTGACTGTGGGTGTCGTCTTGGGCCCGGGGTATTCGGCGCGGGGCTGTCTGGGTGGCCGGAGCTGTGTCGGTTTCCGCTGCGAAGGTTTGGTAGCGGTTTGCCATGACGCAGTTCTCCTTCTGATTGGAATAGGGAAATAGAGGGCTGGTTTTGTCATATCGGGGTGGTGAGCTGTTGTCGCGGGCATCCCCTTGAACCTGTCGCCCGGTTGAGTTCGCAGGTCAGGCGTCAGGCCAGGCTAGGTTGGGGCGGTCGCTTGGTTCGCAACTCCCCCGCGCCACACATGGAACCGAATCTGGCTCTATGGCGCACAACTTCCCCTTTCAGGCAAACCACTCCCGTAGCGGATTTCCCATTGAGAGCCTTTTCGCTAACACCTTTTCCGGGAATTCCCGGGAATGCGACCAATCTAGCTCGACATCACGGGTGAGGCAATTCAAATAGGGGCTCTGAATTGCTGGAATTATCGTGAATTCGCGACGCGATCAGAGGTGAATCTGCGGGTGGGCGACGGATAGTGTCGCGGGCCGCGTGATGTCCGGCGCGTTCCGTGGCGGCCGGTAGGGCCGGGCCGGAATGCGGGTGGGGCCGGTCCCGGCCCGGTGGGGCCGGGACGTGGGTTCGCTGAGCTGTCGATTGTTGGGGGCTCAGAAGCTGCGCTATCGGGTGGTGGCGAGGGCGGTGGTTGCGGCTTTGGCGATCGCTGTTGCGGCGCGGGCCGGGTCGGTGAGTTCCAGCAGCGTGGTGCCGGGCAGCGGGCAGGGGTCCGGGGCGAAGGCCAGCCACAGGACTGCGCAGCCGGCTTTTTGCAGGGTGGTGATGCGTTGGGCGGCCTGCGTGGCTTCCTCGGGGTGGTAGTAGCCGTCGGAGGCGATCACCAGCAGGCGGCCTGCCCCGGGTTGGGTGAGGGTGAGCCCGGCAGATAGGGCGTCGATGGTCTCGGCGAGGCTGTGGCCGACGCCCCCTGCTTGGAACTGGGTGACCCGGGTGGGGATGCGGCCGGGCGAGGTGATGGCGGTCAGGGAGCGGTTGTAGGCGACGGTTGCGGTGCGGGAGTCCGGGTCGGTGAGTGCGGTGGCTTTGGCCAGGATCCAGGCGGCCGAGGAGATGGGGGCAGCTGCGGCGTTCATGGATCCGGAGACGTCGACGGCGATCCCTACGCGTAGTGGCGGGGTTGGGTGAGGCTGGTGTTGGGTCCGTGTCCAGGGTGTGGCGGTGGGGGTGGCACCTGCGGTGTCCGCGTACTCGTCTGAGTGCACCACTGCGTACGAAGTTATGTGCACCACTGCTCAGGCCACGTCGGTCTCCCGCTCGATGGCCTGGAGGCGGTTCTTGAGCCGGTAGCTGTTGCCGTTGATCGA
>NZ_JAGFNO010000036.1:0-91962 GCF_017592595.1 Streptomyces sp. NEAU-YJ-81
TTTAACGAGCGGCGAACCAGGTGACAAGTAACCCGCCAGTAGCCTTCAGATCGAAGGGGCGGGCTTTTGTCCTGTCTGGGGCCGGGGCCCGGGGAACGGAACGGGAAACCGGTGTTGCTGTCAGGAGTTTTGACGGCGGGTCTTTCTGTGCTGGCCAGGACCGTTTCGACCGCCTCTGAGGGGCACGGCCGTGATACGAGAGGGTGCCGTCCATCAGAGATGGGCGGCACCCTCGTGAGCGGTTCGGTTCAGTTGTCGAGTGCCTGCCGGATACGGCGGGAGGGGCTGAAGGTGTAGAGGTCGAGGATGTCGGGCGCCTGCGTGAGGCCGGGGCCGCCGGCTTCGACCCAGGCGGTGATGTCCCGCGACGCGTCCGGGTCGTTCACCAGGCCGAGCCAGACAGGGCGTCCACCGGCTTTGCGGCCCTCGGCGGAGGGCTGGATGACGATCACGTTGGCCTCGCCCGCTGCTCCCTGAGCGGCCGTTTCGTGCTGCCCGGCACCGGTACGGCTGCCGTCAGCGTCATCGCCGTCTGGCCCCAGCACCGCCCGGCGTGTCCGGCGTGCCGGGGCTGCTGAGGCCGGACGCCCGCCCGGCGTGACCGCCTCCCATCGCACCGTGGCCTCCCCTTGGCGACACCGCGCGGCCGTCAGCCGGCCGATGGGAAGACCTGAGTGCTGCGCCATACTTGTCTGCATGTCCGCCATGCCTGCTGCCGAGCCGTCGCCGTCCGCTGCCGAGGTGCTGCGGGAGCGGTATGTCCGCAGGCTGCCCCCCTCGCTCGGCGAGCTGGCCGGGTCGGCGCACGGCAGGGTGCAGTTGCCGCTGCATGTGGCCTGGTCGGGGCTGACCCGGTTCGATCTTGACCGGCCACGGTCGCGGATGAGCATGTACCGCACCGTGCTGGCCGAAGGGCAGCACGACGACCTCATCACCCTGCTGAACCGGGACCTCCTGATCGACCAGTGGCCCGTCCTGCGCACGCTGATCAGCCGCGCCATCCGTGACGTATGGGAAGAGGCATTCCCCGAGCTGGCTTCGGCTCGCCCGGCAGCCGCAGCGTGAACCTCAGCAGCCTTCACCGTCGGCTCCTCTCCGACGTCCTGGCCATCTGCACCCCCTCTACCCCCTGGTCATCACCGGCGGGTACGCCGTCCAGGCGCACGGCCTGGTCGACCGGCTCAGCCAGGACCTCGACGTCGCCACAGAGAACCCCGCGCCCATGGCGGAGATCACCCGCACCCTCACCGCCGGGCTGGCCGAGCGCGGCTGGCAGGTGACAGAGGTCGGCGTGGACCCGCTCTCCGGCCGTCTCGTGGTCACCGATCCCGCCAGTGGTGAGCAGTGCGAGGTCGACATCCTCAAAGAGGCCTTCTGGCGCCCGCCCACGGTTACCGAGTACGGCCCCGTCCTCGCCCTGGACGACGTCATCGGCACGAAGGTGCGTGCGCTGGCCGACCGCGGCGCCGTGCGTGACCTCATCGACGTCCACGCCGCCTCCCGCCTCCACACCACCGCCGACCTGGAAACTCGGCCGCCGCCACGCCCGCGACGAGTTCTGCCTCGAGGATCTCCAGGCACGTCTGGCGGGTGCGGACTGGTACGAGGACGAGGAATTCATCGCCTACGGTCTCACCCCCACGGAAACGGCCACCTTGAGGGCCTGGGCCGGGGACTGGGCCGACGACCTTGCCAGGCGCCTGCACGAGGAGACCAGTGACGACTGGCCAGCGATAGCCGGGGAGCGTTTGGGGCAACGAGCCTGAGGGTGCCCGTACGGGCCGCGCTTTGTCGCGGGCCTGGCTGTCAGCTGCCGGGGTGAGCGGCGGTCTTCAGTTTCCATCCGTCGCCGGTGCAGCGATCCGGCAGGGGAGGGAATCGGTGGCCCTTGACGTCCGTGCTGTATTCATGCGAATCGCCGCAGTTGCACTCATAGATCCCGGACTCCGGCACGATCTCTCCCGGGTGATGGACAGTGCCGTTTTCATCGCTCATGCGTCTTGTGTACGACAGGACCGCGCGGCCCGCGATCCAGACATGCCGTAGGAGGTTGTCCGGATCCAATCGAAGAGTCGGTACAGCGCGGTCCGTTCGCTCACTGCCGACCCCTGGGCTTCGGGCCTGGCTTAGGCGGCTGGTGGTACGAGCTCCGCCTGCCCATCTGGGCCGAAGCGCAGCTCCCGGACCGCATCACGGTCGTACCCGACTCGATCATCTTCCGCGTCCCCGCCCGCCTGGTCACTCCCATCGAGGACACCGACTACTCCGGCGTGCCGACCCACGGGAACGCCCACCAGGCCGACCACCCCGCTCCATCCCAGCCGCCCCGGCAGGCCGGTGGAGCGTGCAGCACCTGCCCGCGCCCATGAGTGGCCCCGGGCGCAGGGTCATCCACCACGAGTCGTGCTGGATACCGACCGGCGGCGCGGACCTCACGCTCGACCAGGTGCTGCGCGAGCTCGCCCGACCGGGCAGCGAAGCATGTGCCGCCTGCGAAGCCCGCCACCTCCCGCGATCCTGAGGGCGACAGAAGCGGCCAACCTCCTGAACCACGGCGTACGCACCCGGACAGGAGCTGATGAGGACACCCGCAGTGATCCCGGTTCCGGCTGCGTGGGACGGCGTGCCGGTTCTCGCCGCTGTACGTCTCCGCGGTGACGTACAGCGGCGACCGTCGAGGCTTCACCGCTTGGTGATGGCGAACCCGAGTCCGGTCACCAGGACTGCGGCGGCCGTCCCGCCGACCGCCAGCGGATCGGCCAGCACCGGGTGCTGGTACGTCACGTAGACCAAGCCCCCCACGATGAGCAGGATCACGGCCAGGGCGAGCAGCAGCAGGTACACCCGGTCGTTGCGGCGCGGGCCGTTCAGGTCAGTCTGCATTGGTTTGTCCTTCGGATTTGGGCATGCGGAAGTCGCATGCGACAGGGGTGGAGTTCGCCGCGTTCGTCGGAGTGGACGGGCGGCGGGAGAACAGCGGAGGCTGCGGTCACCACTGTGGACTGGGCGCCTGTTAGTGGCGCAACTCCGCTGGTGCGCCGGTCGCTCTCCCGATCGGGAGACCTGCATTCAATGCTTTCCGACCCGCTTCCCTCGCGGGCCGATCGCAATTCACCGGCTTTTGACACACGCCGATCAGCCCGTGACCGGACTTGAATGGCGTGCCTACCACTGGTATGGGCAAGCGGCGCAACTTCTATAACTGCCTCTGTAGGTCCCCGTACGGTTGTCTTGGCTGTGTACGACACAGCGATGAGCGCAGACGTGGCCGGGCTCGCCGCGCGCCACCTGGTGGCCGGAGCCTGGCCCGAGTACGCCGATGTCCGCGGCCGAGCCGCGAGGGCGAGGCCTCATCCGGGCCAGCGTGAGATCCACTGATCGGCTCTATGTCTGGCCGTGTTTCTCTTCGATGGTGAACGCGCCGTGTGTGCCGGACAGCCGCAGGATGCGGGCGAGGAAATGCGGGACGGCACATAGCCGCAGCTCGACGTCACCGGCGTGAGCGGTGCGGGCAGCGGTCAGCAGCGCGCTCAGCCCCGTGCAGTCGCAGAACGTCAGCCCACCGAGGTCGATGACCACGATACGGTTCTCGCCGACGGAGTCCTGGAGCGCCTGGCGCACGTCGTCGGCAGTCACAAGGTCAAGCTCCCCCGACACCGCGACTCGGCAGCTGTCGGGTCCGGTGGCTTTCCGGTCCACCCTGATCCTCTCGTGCACCGGCAATGCCTCCTTGGCGCGAGGCAGCCCTCAGGGCTTGTCTCCAGGAAACTCCTGACCAGCGGTTCTGTCCATCTTCACCCCTTCGGCGCATGCGCCAGCCTGATCACAGGATGCCGTGAGCAACTGCTGCTCGTGCCATTCCTCTTCGTCCTCAAGCCGCTGCTGCTCCCATAGCTCGTCCGTTTCGCGCATCTCCTGTTCGTGCAACTCGTCCCCGTCGAGCATCTCCCGCTCGTACCAGTCCTCGGCCTTTCGACCGATCAGGGTATGGATATCCCGGCCCCGTTCTTGACGCGCGAGGGCGGCCTGATACTCCCAGCTGGCATCCGCGCAAGCGCCCGGCCGCGAAACACTGGCAGTAGACAGCCGCGGGTCGAGTCGCCTGAGGGCGTCGAGCAGCGCTTTGACGACCTCCTCGCTCGCGCCGCAGGCAGCGGTGAAGGCGATCAGCATCTGCTCACTGGGCAGTCGAGCGCCGGTCAGGACCAGATGGAGCGCGCTGCGGGAGATCTGGCCAGCGGCCTCGGGCGCGGCGGCCAGCGCGCGTAGGGAGGATGGTCTGCTGGTCTCTGCCTGTATACGCCGCATGGCCCGGGCCAGCCCGGCTCGTGTCGTGATCCGGCCCGGCACCCACTGGACATGCCGCCGGTCCCTGGTCGCTTCTCGGCGGACGGCGCCGGCCGCCGCTTCCCACAACCTCTGGGCGGTCTGCTCGGTAACCTGTACCTTGCCTGCCCAGGGTTCGCCGGTCTTCTGAGCGTGCGCGCAGACGGTGCCCCGAGCAAAGGCGAGGACGGCACGGAGAGTGGGCAGTCGACCGTCCATGGCTCGACGTAGGGTGCACGCGCTGACAGGCCGCCCGTTCTTGATCGCGTGGCGGGCGATGGTGTCGAAGTCCAGCGCCTTCTTAGCTCCGCGCATCCAGCCTCGCAGTTCGGACAGCTCTACTGGCTCGGCGGGGTGGCGGCTCACCGGTGGCCGCCGGTGAGCGCAGCGAGTAAGCGGCCCACCCGGCCAGGGAGCAGCAGCAGGACGGCCGCCGCCGTGAGCACAGTCAGGGCCGTGGGAATCGGACGCTGCAAGACTGCGAGAACGGTCACCGCGGCGATCGCAGCGACGACGACGGCCGCCTCACCCCCGTTCAGGCGCCCGCACACTCCGGGGGAGGGGGCGACCGGCAGGGTGTCGAGGGGTTCGACGGGCGGGACGGTGGGCATGACGGTGCCTCCATGAGGGGTGTCGTGAGTGTCGGGCGTCTTCCCGGTGCGATGACGACGATGGTGACAGTGCCCCCGCCTCGGATGCGAGCCGACGCCCCAAGGCCCGGAAGCCGACGTCACCACAGCAGTTCGCACATCTGCGCAGGCCAGACATAAGAAACGAGCACGACCTGTCCACGCCGTCCCGACTTGCCGTCCCTGCCGTCGCCGTTGCCGTGAGCAGGCCACCAGGAAGCTCCGGCGGCCACACCGCCGGGGCTTCACGCCTGCCGCTACTGGGTGCCGCGCAGGTGGTCTTGGCGGGCGGTGACCAGGGCGCGCCAGCGCTCTCGGACGGTGTGTGCGTCGTCAAGCCACAGGACGGTGCTCCCGGCGGGCTGGGGGAGGCCGCCCATGGCGGTGGCGATGTCGACGTAGTAGGTGAAGTCGCCGTTCGCGGTTGCCTCGCGCAGGCGGTCGAGGGTGGCGGCGAGGTCGTCTGGTGCGTCGCGTACGGCGTGGTGGAAGGCGAGGGCGGTTTCCAGGAGCGGGGTGAGCCAGGCGAGGCCGGAGACGGCGATCTCGGTGCGCAGGACGGTGGCGCGGTCGGTGACCTCGTGGTCGGTGCCGGCGTCGCGGATGAGGGCTGCGACGTGGGCGTAGAGGGTGGTGGCGCGTTGGTCGAGCTGGGCGAGGTACTGGTGGGCGAGGGCGAGTTCGTCGGCGGCGCGGATTGGGGCGGCGAAGGCGGTGACCAGGGCGAGAAGGGTCTGGGCGATAGCGCGCTCGCCCGGGGCGTCGTGCTGTTCGGCTTCGGTCCGTGCGGCTTCGAAGGCGGCCATGGCGCGGTCGATGTCGCCGTGGGGCCACCGGATGTGGGCCAGGACGCGGTGGTGGCGGCCTTTCCAGCCCAGGGTGGGGATCGCGGCAAGGGCGGTGGGGAAGTCGCCCCGGATGCGGGCGAGGTTGGCCAGGCCGCGGTGGGCGCGCGGGGCGAGCCGGCCGTGGGCGTCGGCGACCTGGCGCATGCCGTGCGCGGCGGCGTCGGTGCGGCCGAGGTCTTTGTGTGCCTTGGCCCGGTAGTACAGGGCGAGTTCGGTGAGTTCGCCGGACAGTAAGCCGGTGTCCAGGACGGCGGTGAGGCGTTCGGCGGTGCGTTCGCGGTGTTCGTGCTGGCGGCGGGCGATAGCGGTGAGGAGCTCGGCCAGGGCGTCGGCGGGTGTGTCCGGGCCCGGCGGCTCGGGGCTCAAGGCCCGGGTGGGTGGGGCGAGGTGCTCCCAGACGGAGTAGTCGGTGTAGGCGAAGGCGGCCTCGGTGAGCCAGCCGAGGGCGTCCAGATGGTGGTCGCGGGCCAGGCGCAGGCCCTGGCGCAGGCACGCGACGAGGAGGGTCCGGCCGGGAGTGAGACTGCGACGGTCCTGCCACTGCCGGCCGAGGGCGGCGAGGGCGCGTTCGGCGGCTCGGTGCCAGTCGGCGGGGGTCCAGTGGTCCTCGGTGTGGTCATCAGCCCGTAGCGCGGTGCGGATGGCGTCGTGGAGGTGATACGGCCAGATCGCGTGCGGATCCTCGGTGATCATCGGCCGCTCGACTAACCTGCGCGCCGCCGCCTGGTGGGCCAGGCCCGCCGCTTGGGTGGCCAGCTCCAGGTCGACGGCATCCAGTAGGCTGGCGCTGCGCAGGACGTGGCGTTCGTCGGCGGTGAGGTCGGAGAGGGTGCGTGCGATGAGGGCGGGGAAGGTGTGGTCGAAGTCTGCGGGGGCGGGGGTGCGGCCGGTGCGAGGGATTTCCAGGAAGCGGGCGACGGCCAGGTCCAGGTGGAGCGGCAGGCCGTGCGAGCGCTGGGTGATGACCGCGCGGATGTCAGGGCCGATCAGCGGTTGGTCGTCCTGGGTGAGGCGGTGGGCGAGGTAGGTGTCGCAGTCGGTCTCGGAGAAGTCCCCGATCAGGTGCTGGCGGGCGCCGCCCTGCTCGGTGGCCCGGGCCGGCCGCCCGGAGTGGGGGGCCAGGCCGGGCCAGGCGGCTGGGCCGGTGTAGTCGAGCTGGCCCTGGAGGGCATCGTCGGCCCACTGAAGACGGTTGCGGCCGCTGATGACGAAGAAGCAGTTCGGCATGAGCCATACCAGGCGTTGCAGGAGCCGCTCGGCGTCACGGTGGCGGTCGCCGGTGTCCTCGAAGGTGTCCAGCAGGATCACCGGCGTGACTTTTCTGTCGGCCGGGAGCTGGGCGAGCTCCCACGCCAGCAGGTGCGGGTAGAAGGACAAGGCGTCCAGGTCGGGTTCGGCCTCCAGCAGGTCGGCCAGCCGCGCGCACCCGGCCAGTGCGCGGGCGGTCTGCCGGCGCTCCCGCAGCGCCCGCACCAGGGAGCCGGTCACCTGGCCGACCGCGGCGGACCCGACGGTGCCCGGCATGAGAAGGGCCTGGGCGACGTCGGACAGCGCGGACTGCATCTGCTGCGGCAGCGCCCGACCGAATCGGGAGGTTAGCCCGCCGCGGTGCAGGTACTCCTCCAGAGGCTCGCCGGGATGCTGGTGCTCCAGTACCGGCGCAGCGCCACGTCGAAGGCGGGCAGGGGGCGGCCGAGCTCGGCGAGCGCGGCCCGGATCGTGAGGACGATGTGTTTGAAGTCGGTGCCGGCGGAGCGGGCGAGGTCGATGCGTACGGGCCAAATCCGCTCGCCGGACCAGGTCGGGGCGCCCCACTGGGCGGGCCGGTGCCAGGCGTCGGCGAGAGTGGCCTCCAGCTTGCGCGACAGCGTCGTCTTGCCGATGCCGCCGACACCGTGGAACACGAGCACGTTTCGCGGGGCGCCTTGAGGTCCTCAACGTTGAAATCCGGATCGGCGATGTGCCGCAGGTGCTCCTCGATGGCGGTGGCGACGAGGCGCCACTGGCTCTGCCGGTTGGTGAACGCCTCGTTGCTGCCCACGGGGTCATTGGAGCTGAACAGCGCACGAAGATCGGCCATGTGATGTCCCCCCAGAATTGATCACCTGCGGACCCAATCTATGCCGCAGGCGGCGGCCGGCGGCAGCCCGACGGGGGTATGGGGGCTGAGAAGAGCCGGTGATGAACTGAATCAGCCTGGGCCCGAGAATGACCTTTTGCCAGCGGTTCCCGAACACCCCGAGGTGGTTTTCCCCATGCACGACCCCGCATCCTCGCCGTCCTCTCCTGACCGACCGCCCCAGCCGGGGCAGGCCCGGACCCGGACGGCGACAGCCCCGGGTATGAGGTGGCGCACGACATCGTGGGGATGGTCATCGCCTGGTACAGCCGACAGCTCCTGCTCGCACGGCGCTCCGGTGACCAGCAGCGCCTCGAGGAGTTCAAGGCGCGGCGGCAGGAGTGCGTGGAGGACCAGCACCGGCTCAGGGATGCCGAGCCAGAGGAGACCGCGCGTATTGCAGCCGCATACACCGCACGCTTGAAGGAGCTGGAAGCCGACGAGCCACGGCCCGAGTCGTAGAGCGGGTCACCCTGCCGGACGCCCCGGTGGCTATGTACGCGGGAACGGGATCGTTTGTAAGCGAGTTTCGGAGGCACCGTAGGGTCCGTCAGCACGATCAATGTCACCGAGTTCGGGAGTCACCGGTGCACCGCAGGAGAGGATCGGAAAGGACTCCAGAGTCGGCATCACCACGTCGTACTCCAGAGATAGCCCGCGCCCCAGACCAGCAGGGCGGCTACGACCGCCGTTGCGGCGATCCGCCAAGCACGCCCACGACGACGCGCGGGTGCAACGATGGGCGGCGGGTGGGGGCCTCGTTCCTTACCCGGGACCGGCGCGGTCTGGGTGGGCTGATATGACTCGGGGAGCCGGACAGTCGGGCTTACATCACTCTCCGCGGCCGCGGTCAACATCGAGTCGAGTCGCTCGGCCGAGGGCCGCGCTGCCGGGTCCGGTACGAGCAGCTGCATCAGCACAGGCCCCAGGGCCCCGGCTCGATCGGGTGGAGGCACCACGCCGTCGAGGACGGCCGCCAGAGTGGCCAGCGATGTCGGCCGGTGCATCGGGTTGCGGCCCTCGACGCAGACGTACAGCGTCATGCCCAGCGACCACAGATCCGAGGCAGGGTCGTCGTCCGAACCGCGGATGCGTTCGGGGGCCAGGTAGTCGGGCGTACCGATGAGTTCGCCGGTCGCGGTCAGCGACGCTGAGCGAACGGCGGAGTCTCGTGCCCGCTGGAAGGCAGCAATTCCGAAGTCGGTGAGTACCGCGTTGCCATCCGGGCGCAGCATCACGTTGGCGGGCTTCACATCGCGGTGACGGATGCCGACGGCGTGCGCAGCGCGCAGCGCGGCCAGTACCTGACGGCCGATCCGGGCGGCCTCCTGCGGCGCCAGGAGCGTCTCCTCCTCCAGCCGCTCCGCTAAGTTGCCACCCCGCACCAGTTCCATCACGAGCCGGGGATAGTGATGCTCGCCCTCGTCGACGACGTGAAAGATCGTCACCACGTGAGGGTGGCTGAGTCGAGCCAGCGCCCGGGCCTCGCGCAGCACGCGTTCGCGCAGCACCCGCGAGGCGCCGGAGCCCTCGGGGGCTAGGTCCGGAGGGAGAGGGCGGACCTGCTTGACCGCGACATCACGCTGCAAGGCGATGTCCCGCGCCCGCCACACCGTGCCCATCCCACCGTTGGCCAGCCGCTCCACCAGCTCGAAGCGTCCATCAATGACCCGACCACTCTCGTCATCGATCACCCAGGGAGCGTACGTGTGCGCCCCTGCCCTCGGCACCCCCTCGCCGTAGTCCGATACCACCCGGCCGAGTTACTGAGCTTGTTGGCGTGATGTCGCTGGGGGCTGACGATGTGTGATCGTCACGGTATGCCGTTTGTATGAGGTATCCGCAGGGTGGTGGGCTGACGCCTGAACGGCAGGCGTTTCGTGAGCGGATCCGGATGGAGGCCGCCGAACGGTTCGGCACCGGCGCCTCCAACGCGGAAGTCGCCAAGGACTTACGGGTGAGCGTGCGCTCCGTTCAGCGGTGGCGCCGGGCCTGGCAGGACGCAGGCGCGGACGGTCTTCGGTCCGTGGGGCCGGTGTCGCTGCCCAAACTGAGCGAGAAGCTGTTCGCGGTACTGGAACAGGAGCTGGGCAAGGGCCCGGTCGCACACGGCTGGCCGGACCAGACCTGGACGCTGGCGCGGATCAAGACGCTGATCGGGCGCCGGTTCCACAAGAGCATGACCCTCTCGGCCATCGCGCAGATGCTGCACCGGCACGGCTTCAGCCACCAGGTCCCCGCCCGCCGCGCTCTGGAGCGCAACGAGGAAGCCGTCACCGGCTGGGTGAAGGAGACCTGGCCCCAGGTGGAAACACCGTGGCGGCGCTCGGGGCCTGGCTGTGCTTCGAAGACGAAGCCAGCTTCTCGATGACGCTGCCCACCACCCGCACCTGGGCCCGGCGCGGACAGACACCCGCCATCAGGGTGCGGGGACGCTCCCAGCGCCGCTTCTCCATCGCGGCTCTGGCCTGCTACAAGCCGGGCGAACGCTCACGCCTGATCTACCGGCCCAAGCGGCACGTCGATCACAAGCGGGGCGGCAGACGCAGTTTCACCTGGACCGATTACCGCGACCTCATCGCCGCCCATCAGCAGCTCGGTGCACCCATTGTCCTCATCTGGGACAACCTGCACGTCCACAAGGACGCCCGGTTGAGAGCGTTCATCGATGCTCACGGTTGGATCACCTGCTACTTCCTGCCGGCCTACGCACCCGACCTCAACCCCGTCGAGGGCCTCTGGTCACTGCTGCGACGCAGCAGCCAGGCCAACACCGCCTTCACCGACCCAGACCACCTGATGCGCACCCTCCGGCATGGCCTCCGCCAGATCCAATACCGCAGCAACCTCATCGAAGGATGCCTCGCCGATACCGGTCTCACCTTGACGACATCACGCCAACAAGCTCAGTAACGCAGATCCGGGCCGCCGACCGGGACACTGTGTGGTGCGGCGTCCGACAGCGCGAGGCCTGTGTCCATGCCCAGGGGCCCCGGTACAACCTCCGGTGAGGACGGTGACGAGGAGAACGGTCTGCCGGTATCCTGTGGGCCGACCTCCGAACTGATCGGGCTCAGGCCCATTCCACGCCCAGCTTGGCCAGAGCGGCGCGCTGCGGCTTGGTGAGTTTGTCCCGCCTGGATTTTGTGTTGCTCATGAACACTCCAAGCCGGATCTTCGCTGCTGTGTGCTGGCCGTCGATCGTGATTTCCTCTACGTGGCTTCTGGGGACGCGGTGGTGTCCTTCGCGGGCGATGAACTGTGCGAGAGCCGCCACACTGTGCTGGAAGGCCGCTGACAGCTTCTCCGCCGCCTTCTGACCGCTGTTGGCCGCAGCAACGGGTCGTTCCGTCGGTGTCACGCCCAGCGCGGTCAGCCGTCGTCGTTGTTCGTCGGACAGGCATGTCCAGTTGTTTGCTTGCTGCTGGAGCCATCGCCCAAGGTCGTCGCCTTCGAAGAGCACGCCCGGGGGAATGTGGGGCAGGTGGCCGCCGGGTTCGTCCTCGGCGAGCTGGGCGAGGACGCGGTAGTGGCGTTGCCAGTCCAGCGGCCACGGGCAGTTCCAGTCGGGGTCGATCTCCGCCAGCTGCGCGGCGCGGGTCTCAGCCCGCTCAAGGTTCTTGCCCAGGCCGTTCTTTCTGCGGATGTTGGCCACGTGCTGGCCGACTGGCTGGGCTTCGGCATCACTCTCGCTCCAGACGGCGTCCTGCCGCGGGGCGAGGTGCCCGGTGGCGCGCCGGTAGGAGCGGAAGAGAGCCAGCCTGGCCTCCCAGGCTTCCTCCCCGGGCTCCCACACCATGCCTTCCTCGTCCAGGAGCTCGCGGCGCCAGGCATCGAGATCCCCGGCACGGGCAGCACGGCGCTGCTGCGTCTCCCAGCGCCCCACAGGGAACCGGACCACGCCGATGGCTGCTTCCGCGTCATAGGGGGTCGCGTGGAGCCCGGTGATGCCGTTCTCTTCCCGCCAGCGCCGCCTGGCCTGGTAGCCCTCGAGCCATACCAGTGACTGGGGCCGGTAGACCCGGGTGCGCAGGAACGCGGCGATGGTCGCCGCGTCGCGCGGACTGGAGAAGCGCAGCAGCGCCGACTCGGCGGTGGCCTGTGTGTCGTCCTGCTCCTGGTCCTCGCTGCCAGTCCCGACGATGCGGCCCTCTTCGTCGCGCTTCACGTGTATCTGGCGCTCGTGCTTGCCCCGGCTCAGAGCGCGGGAGGCGAGCTGCTCCACCAGGCGCTCATCATGCGAGCGCAGGCCCTGGAGCACGGCTACAAGGGGGCGGAACGAGGCGGAGGCGACCATGTCCGTCGGATCCTCGCCGGGCTCCAGAAACACGGGCACGATGATCCTGGCCACCTTGGTGGAGCCGTCAGGGTTCGGCCTGAGTGCTCGGCCGATGTTCTGGACGATCTCGATCTGAGAGCCGCGGGTGTCGGCGAAGCAGATCGCCTCCACCCCGCGTTCTCCGGTGATGTCGACGCCTTCCCCGAGCACGCGACAGCTTGCCAGGAAGGCGCGGTGCACGCGCCGGTTGTTGGCGTCGATACCGCCCGCGAACTGCCGCAGGACCTCGCGTCGCTCGGCCACGAGATGGTCGCCGCACAGCCAGGCCGACCATACCCGGTCCGGCGGGACGTGACGGCCCGGCTCCAGCTCGTAGAACTCTGCGCCGATCGACGACGTCGGCAGCCTCTTCTCCGCCTTGGCCAGGGCGTCGTCGAAGGCGTCGGTGGCGTACAGCTCCGTAGCCGTCTTGGGCAGTTTCTCCGCGAACGCGGCTGCCTCCTCCACCCTCTGGTGAAATGTCATCACCGTCTTGAGGTTCCATCTCACCGCGTGCTCCAGGAGTGCGGTCTGCAGGAGAGCGAGGCGCCGGCCCCGCAGCGCTTCCTCCGAGTGCCCCAGGACCGGCTCGGGGTCGCGGATCTCCAGGACGTCGATCTCGAAGCCCGCGAGGATGTTCCGCTCGATTGCCTCGCTCAGCCCGAGCTCGAAAATCCATTGGCCGTAGGCGGCGGAGTCGCTGCTCATCGAGGCGATCTCCAGCTCCTGGTCGTCCTTGCCGTTCTGTGGCCGGGGGGAGGCGAGGATGCGCGGGGTGGCGGTGAGGTAGAGCCGGAAGCTCGCGGGAATCCGCTGGTTGTCGTGGATTGCTGCCCAGGACCGTCCGAGGTCTCCGGCGGTTCCGTGGGCCTCGTCCACGACCGCCAGGTCGAACGACTCCATCTTCTGCCCGTACAGCCGGTCCCCGCCAGCCAGGGCCGCCTCCAGCGGCCCGCGGACGCGTCCCCGGCCCGTGGGGTCCTCCGGGTCCTCGCGGTCCACAAGAGAGGCGTAGGTGGCGAACACAACCACCGGCCCCTTCGCGGCCCACAGCGCGAGCCGGATCGGATTCGTAGTCGCGCGGACCCCCAACTGCTGCAGCACCTCGTCGTTTTCCAGGGAGCACACAGCGACCATGGGCCCGTGGTGGCCGACCCTGCGCCACGTCTGGACGGTCTGCACGAGCAGATCGAGGGTGGGCACCATGACAAGGATCCGGCCGTGGCGGAAGTTCTCCAGCGCGGCCCACGCGGCGGTGATCGTCTTCCCGGTACCGGTCGCGGACACCCCCACACCTCTGACGCCCACAGCGGGCACAGGTGATGCCTTTGCAGGGAATCCCACCCACTTGCGGATACGCCTGTTCGCTTCCACCTGATGTACCCGAAGCTGGAGACCTGACATGACAGGAATCCTCCCCTGCTCGTTCCTGCCCGCTCCGGAAAGATCACCGGGATGGCGTGCAGGGCTGCCCGACACCGTACCGTCCTTGCTCACCGCGCCCTGCTCGGCATGCCGCGCAAGGTGTTGCCGGAAGACCTGTGGTGCCTGATCCCACCGGACCGGGAGAAGTGGGCGCAGACCCAAGTCGGCGTGACGGCCGAGGCGTTGGTAATTTCGCGTGGCACGAACCCGGAGATCATCCGCGAGCACGCGCCGGGCATCATCATCACTCGCGGGGTCCAGGACGATCCGGTGCAGATCTATACCAAGGGCGCGGCGGTCGGCATGCCGGTCATGCACACCCCGGACGCGTACATCGTGGCGAAGGTCCTGTGATGCCGGTGCCTCGGCTGAAAGCCGCCGTGTACGTGCAGGATCCGGCCACACAGGAGGAACTGATCCTTCTGCCTGACGAGGAGCCCGAACCGCGTCTCGCCGTCCTGGTGACGAACCCCGACGCTTGGGAGGTTCCGCCCGAGGAATGCGGGTCGCAGCCAATCGCGGTCGGTGAGCCGGACCCGACCGCAGAGAAGACGGTCGACCCGGAGCCCGGGGAGGCAGGAGGCAGTGCGAAGAAGTCGCCGCCGCGCTGCTCGCGGCCCGCTTCGGCGGCACCGTGACCCATGGCCCGCCACCGGGGACGCCTGGTGGCGGGCCGCTCCCGTACAGATGAGAAAGGGCAGGCTGGTGGATGAGTTCCAGCGGTCGTGGCTGCTGGCGCAGCTTGGACCGGACACGGACCCTGCCGACCTGGAGCGCCGGTTCTTCCGGCTGCGGTCGGCTCGTGCGGTGGCACTGGAGGTGCTGGGGGAGCGGCGAGCGAAGCTGCTTGGCGACCCGCTGAAGGTCACCGTCGATGGTGTCGTGACCATGGATCTGCAAGAGAACTTGCGCGGCATCGAGCGGCAGATCGAAGCCGTACGTCAGGCTTCGGCTCCCAATGACCCTGAGGACGAGGGCGAGGAGGGGAAGGCTACGGCGACGTCATTTATGGTGCCGACTCGCAGATACCGATAGCCGGGTCAGGATGAAGCCGACGTCGCGTCAGGCTGGGGCGAGTAGCCGTCGAGCTGGGTGCTCAGCGGACGGTGACATCACAGAATGCCTTTCCACACCCAGGGACGAGGGCCGGAGCGACCACGTAGGCAGTCGATCCGGTACTGGGCATGCCCGATCCACTCAGGGTTGCTGGCCGCGTGCTGAAGGGCGTATGTCACCATACGGAGCTCCCGGATACTTGCGAGGGTCTGGTAGCCGTCCCACTCCGTCACGTCAGCTCCGTACGCCTCGCAGAATTCGTCATACTCCTCGGCGGTGACGGCCCCCGTCGTCATCCTGCCCACTGCGGTGGAGACGAGGTCCCACTCCGGCGGCCCCACGGAGAACCGCTCCAAGTCCATCATCAACCGGCCAGTGGCAGTACGCACGAGGTTGCCAGGCCACGCGTCGCCGTGAACAGCACAATCGGGCAGCCCGGTTGGCCGTTCAGCCCACGCTGCAACCAGATCCTGGTGCAGCCCATGGAGCCACTGCGCGTCGTCTTGGCTGATGGCGGTCGCCGCGGCCATTCGTTCGCTTATCCGAACGAATGGGTCGAGGTAGCCGAGCGCGATATCTGGCTTCGGGAGCCTGTGGAGGCTCTTCAGCAGGGCCGCCACGTCCGTTGCCGTACCGTGCTCGTGCTCAGGAAGCTCAGCCCAGAAAGTAATAGGCCGCTCCGCGGCCAAGACAGGCTGATCAATGTCCAGAGGGCGCACGGCCGGGACGTCGTTGTCCGCGAGCCAGCGCGCAACGCGTACCTCTCGACTGGCCGTATCGAGTTGGCCGACCCTGGCCACACGCAGGATCACTCCTTGGCCGGGGAGTCTCCATGTCTGGTTCTCGGCGAGGCGCACGGGCTCAGCCGCTGCGGCGTCCAGTCCGACGCTTGCGCACGCCTGGATCACGGCTTGGCGGGCGGGCGTGGCTGCCGATGTCGTCATACCGAGACCGTAGCGCCGATCCGTTCGCGTAGGGCGTTCGCCTCCTGAATCTTGCGGTGCTTGGCAGCGAACGACCGTAGCTGTCGGAGATCGTCAATGGCTCTCTGCGAGGTGAGTCGGCCGACCTCATCGAGGGCGTCATGCCCGATCTGAGCGGCCCGCCGGGGGTCTCCCTTGGCCATGAGCAGCGCGGCCAGCTTGGTGCGAGAGATGGCGCGGGAACGCTTAAAGGCATCGGTATGCCCCTGCACGGCAGCTGAGAAGCGACGGGCTGCTCGCCCAGGATCTTGGTCCGCGAGGATGGCAAGGTCAAAGAGGGCATGCGCGGTGTCACCGTTGTGCTGTGCGGCGTCGTAGTACGCCATCCACGCAGGGTCTTCTGCTGGCCGGGCTTGCGTGAAGGCGTCGTCAGCCTGGCCGACTGCGGCCATTGTCTCTCGTACGTTACCCATCTTGCCGAAAGCTCGAGCTCGGGCGGTGTGCAACATGGCTTGCTCGGTGGCGGTGAGGCGGTCGGACCGAACGAGGCCCTTCTCCGCATAGGTCAGCCCGTCGTCAGGTGCACCGATCCAGACCGCCTGTCGGGCCAACCACGAGTAGGTACTGGCCCGGAGGTGCCAGTCGCCAGCCTCTTCGGCGCAGTCCGCAGCGAACTTGAAGGTCCCCCGGGCGTCATCGTGCGCATAGGCGTCGAACTCCGAGGCGCCCACCACCATGCCCAGTCGTGAGACAGCAGCGAAGAGTTCGGAACGGAGAGGGGCGGGGCACTCTGCTCGCAGGAGGCCGGCCGACCATTGCATGGCTCGGCTGCCTAGGCCGCGGACCATGCCCCCACCGCCGAATCTGTTGTCCCAGCCGCTGACGGCCGTAGCTACGTCGCTGACCTGGGCAATGTCGCTGGGGCGGATGGCGGTTGGAATTGCGAGGTCGGAGGGGGCGAACAGTTGTGTGAGGTCGAAGGGGGCTATGGCAGCGATGCCGCCGACTTGGAAGAACGAGCGTCGGTGCATGGGATCACGGCTCCCAGAGGGGGTTGGAAGTTCGTCACTGCTCAGGATGCGGCCTGACCGCACCTGAACAGGTACATCCCCGCTCTCCGCCCTCGTCTTATCGGCATCACGCCGTCTTTTATCGGCATCACGGCTGCCGAAGACCATGGGCCAGGCCCGCTGGAAGAGCCCGCCTGTCTTCAAGACATCGTCCAGACGCTTGGCCAGGTCCTCCCGGCAGCTGGGGTACTTGCCCTTCTCGATGGCAAGGATCATGTCGTCGCTGACCTGCACTAACCGGCCCAGCTCGCGGGCCGACATCTGCTCTGCGATACGCAGCTGACGCAGCTCGTTGCCGAACCACTCCCGGGGGGAGGCCCCGGGGTCAAGCTGCTTCATCGGTTGCGGCATTCCCTGTCCCTGTGACTCGTGATGCCGAACTTTCAGGCTCTCGGCATCAAGCCCTGCACGTTCCCTGCTTGCTCTGCGTGAATAGTTGCTGACCGATGCGCTTCCAGTACACACCGCAACCGTGCCCTGCTGAAGGGCTTCGGCAGAACGGACGGAGCAGCGATGAAATCACTACTTGAGCCCCCCGCTCAGGATGCTTCTTCGCGAGCCATGGCCAGAAGCGTGCATGGCCAGCTCGACATGGGCCTCAACATGAAGTCCGAGTATCTGGCAGCCGTACGTGGCATCGTCCGCGCGCACTTGCGCCTCTGGGAAGTGGGCGACGAGGCGAGTGAGCGCATGCTCATCGCTGTCAATGAACTGCTGACGAACGTGTGTCAGCACACCGATCCGGACCAAAACGGATGGCAGATGGTCAGTCTTCTCGTTCAACGCGTCCCTGGCGGCGTTACGGCGATCGTCAGTGACCGAGACGCCCGCGTCCCCGTGCAGGTGGTTCCCGCTCAGCTAGCTGAGAACGGTCGAGGCTGGCGGCTTGTACGGGACTTGGCCGACGACGTCTCTGTGTCCGTGACCGGCGCCGGAAAGGATGTGTGGGTCTACGTAGGGGAGACGACCTAGCGGTAGAACACCCGATGTCCAGGCCCGTCTCGTTGACGAGCCACCTTCCATACCGCCGCGGTCGGGAGTCAGTGATGAACCGGACGGGGCTGCCCCATCGTTCACCATCGAGCCGAACTACCCAGAGGTGGGTACCTCCTTTAGGTGTGGACACCCTCGCCCAAGTCCTAGCGAAATTGGAGGAGTGGGAGCCGCTTCAGGACACAATCTATGAGGACTTGGCGGACGCTCTGGGCGACCAGGCACCTTCGCCTGGCGAGATCGATGGGCTTGTACAGCGGATACAGAGCAGCCTCACACGACTCGTCGCTATCGCCCTCGCGGGCCATGCAGGCAGATCAGACCGTGAGGCAGCCCTGCTGATCGAGCGCGCATACGACCTGCATTCCGTGACCGTCCCCGGCGGCTACTGGAAGGCGGTCGGTCACCTTCGTCAGCTGGGTTGGGTCACCAACGAGCTGATGGAATGCCTTTCCCGGACCGGGCACATCGATGTCGATTCATGATTGCGTCAACTGGACCACCCTCACGTCTGGTGGGGGCAGGCCGCCGCCTCTGCTCCAACTGCCAGGAAGGGAGGGGCGGCGGCAAAACCAGGCGTGGGACGCGGACCCACTACTCCCTCTTGGGCGCCTTCCCCGTTCCCCGCGGAGTCTCGAGGTTGTCGAAGAGTGGCTGTACCACCCACGAAGAGCACACATCCGAGAGGACTGAACCATGCGTCGGGACCAGTGCCCGTCCCCCACTGGCTGGCTGTCGCCGGACTGCGCCGGTGTTCCCCTTCGGCGTCCACGGCCGCGTCAGTACTTCGCGGGCACCGTTCGCGTGCCGTACATCGCTCCGTGGACAGGAGAGAATGCGCCCCCGGCCCTGGTCACGACGCGACACGGCTGCGGCGGTATGGGCATCGGTTACGCGGACGAATACGGCATCGCCGACCGTCGGCGCGGTGCGTTGTGGATCAGGGTGCCGGTCAAGCCTGGATCTGGCGCGCCACTGCTCGATCGTGTGCACGCCTTGCGCCAGCGGCAGGCGATGAATCACATGCTGTGCCAGTTCTGTGGCCGACCCACTGATGACCAACGTGGGCGGCAACTGTTCCTGTTGCACGCGGTATCCGGCAGGCCGATCACAGATGGAGAGAGGACTGCCACGCCACCTGTGTGCGGTAGCTGTGTCCCTGAAGCGGTACGGGGCCGGGCTCCGTTGCGGCGGGAGTGTGTGGCGGTGCTGGTGGAAGACGTCACAGTCTGGGGTGTGGCCGGGATCGTGTATGCGCCGGAGACTCTCAAGCCGGTACCCGGCGACGGCGAGCAGTTCACGCTCGTGGCGTATGGCGACCCGCGACTGCCTTGGACACTCGCCTGCCGCGAGGTCGTCACGCTCCACGGCTGCACGGCCATGGACCTTGAAGACCTGACCGGGCAGACCGCCGCCTGAGTCGTCTATCCCCGTGTCGTCGCGTCAATGCGCATCGAAACTGGAAAGGGGCATGGTGACCAGCCAACCGCCACGCCGTCTGAAGCTCTCTGCTCGTGAGCGCGAAGCCCTCCAGCTCACAGCGGGCGGTATGACTCCGGCAGAAGCGGTCACGGAAATGGGGGTGTGTACAGCTAGGGTGGCCGACTGTTTGAGATACGCCTCGGCGAAGCTCAACTCACCCGAACGGCCGGGTGCCGTGCATCGGGCCTACGTGCTCGGGGAGATCTCCCCGCCCGAGTCAATCGACGATGCGGACATCGTGCTCCGCGCGGGACAGTGCGAAGTTCTCCGCGGCTTGGCGGGTGGCCGGGATCTGGGGTGGATTGCTGCGAATATCGGGGCCCGTGCGGACGTCGTACGCAGAGACGTGCGCGAGCTGATGACACTGCTGGGCGCCAAAACACAGGCACATCTCATTGAGCGTGGCTGGGAGTTCGGCCTTCTCGGTCCGACACGGGATGACGCAACCAGCTCCTCGATCACCAGGGACCTTGGGTCAATCTCCCGACGGCACCAGTCCGGGCAGCTGCTCATCGGAAAGTCGAGACCGCGCGACGCCGGGCCCACTCCATGCACTCCGTCTGGCGATCCAGTTAAGGGAGATGATGACGATTACTGCTCCGAGTATGGTGCCGAGCAGCGTCGGTGTGCTCAACAAAATTTCCGCGATTCTCGCTGTACTGGAAAAGGGGCCAGCGTGTCTGCCAACGGTGGTTTCAGAAACCGGCCTGAAGCGTCCCACGGTGCATCGGCTCGTTCTCGCTATGCAGAATCTGGGATTGGTCGATGACCAGCAGGGACAGTTCATTGTCGGTCCCAGGCTGACCCACCTGGCAATGGTGGCGCAGCACGCGATGGCAGATCGTGAACTGCGGCGGGAGCTAAGCGCACTGAGGGCCACAACCGGCGCAAGGTCCGTTCGTCTTCATCAGCGGTACGGCGATCAGCGGATCTGCGTCGCCGAGGCCCTGCGGTACAAGTCGGCACCCAGTGACCGCAATCCAGTCAGGGCAGTGGCGATGGGGACAGACCCTGTCTCACGAGTCTTCTTCGCATGGCAGCGGCTCAGCCGGAGCCATGTCACCGGGAGTGATGCCGCTGTGTGCTCGGGCATACGGCATCGCGGCTGGGCGCAGGGTGTCACCGACGAGGGCCTGGTCCTGGCGGTGGCGGTGTGCGGCCGCGATGGGGAACTGGCCGCCGTCCTGTCGCTATCCAGCCCCTCTCGGCGGACACGCTGCTCGTTCCGCCGAGAGGTGATCAAGAACGCGGTAGAGGCTGCTGCCCGCATCTCCTGCCGTCTCCCTGCCCAGGAGTCCACCGGACCAGTTAAGGAGCTGGAGGACTTCCCAAGGCGAGTCGGGCCAAGGTCTGAATAGGCCCCGCTCGGGGCACCGGTCGACGCCGCTCCCGGTGCCCCGAGCGGTATCACACTCCCGGCGCGGAATAGGTGGAGCGCGACGTATCGCGCTGGGTTCATGTAAGAGATCACGCACTCACAGAAGGAGAAATAGGTGACAGTTCTCGCCTCCGAACCGGTGGTTGAGCAGCAGGCGAATCTGATGCGGCAGCTGGCCGAGGTGCTCAAGCAGCATGAGATCGGCGGGTGCTTCCGGCTCATGTTCGTGCCATCGGGGCTCAAGATCTCCGATGACGAGGTCCTGGTCCAGGACGTGAATGCAGAGCAGCGTGTGATCGAGATTCGCCCTCGTAAGCTGACCCAACTCAGCCTCGGGGACGTTCTCCACGCAACCCAGGTCATCGACCCGTCGGATGAATCGCTTATCGATCACGCAAGTAACCCGGTGGCATCGGATTGCAAGGCCGTAGACAGGGTCCCTGGGGGCACCGGGCACCATTACGCGACCTAGGAGCAGCTGGATGATGGGCACTCATGCACACCACGACGTGGCCTTCAGCTTCCTCGGGCGCCTTGGCTCGGCGTTTTGGCCGAGGCTTACAGCGAGCCAGCCGGTACACGTGCGGCAAGTGTTCGATGCTTCATGGATCGAGAAGGTCTCCCTGCCGTTGGCGGAAGAGAAGGCAGCCGGGCAGACAGTTGCTTTGGTCGATGGAACAGAATTCGTCCGCGAGTCCCGTAACGAGGAGGTATTCCATGCCTATCGGGATCGGCCGCGCACGCGTGTTTACGAGAGTCTGCACGTTCGCAGCGATGGTTGGGTCAGCGCAGTTACACTTCAACTGACTGCGATGATGCGCCGTAACGTAATCTGCTCGGCCTACGAGTCGCACGCGGGGGACCGCAACCTTGGCGCGCACGATGACGAATGGCTCGGCGTGATCACCCAAATGCACGGTGCGAAACGCTGGCTGGTGTGGCCGGAAACAACCGGTGCACCCGAGGAGATAGTCACCAGGGTTGGAGATGTGCTGATCCTGCCGCAGGGGGTGAAACATGAGGTGAGCACTCCGGACCTTCCAGGGTATTCGGTGCATCTGGTGTTTGCCATTACGGACGATCCGGTGTGACACCCAAAAGGCAAGGTGACTGCTAACACTCCGCGGGCACCGACAGATAGGTTGCCCCGGCCGAGCCATGGCTGGCCGGGGCAACCGACAGAAGCCCTCTCGCGGCAAATGCACCGAGCACCAGCAGCTCACTCACCTCGCCAAATTCCTATCTCGCTCCCGTAGGGAGACCCCGAATGGGCTGCGGAGGCAGTTTTCCGCTACCAGTCACTACGAAAGGTGTGGGATGAAGACCTCATACGTCGTTCTCGCCATCGCCGCAGTCGGTATCGCGCGGCTTGTGCAGTCCGAGAGGCAGGCCCGGCAGCGGCTCGCCCTGCATGCCGAGGAGATACACCAGGAGCTGATCTCCGATGCGGTGTCCAATCCCGAGCTGCGGGTGATGTGGACAGCCCCCGGCGAGCTACCCGACGAGGAGTACAGGGAGATCCTGCACTGCAACCGGCTGATCAGCCTCCTGTCGGTCAAATTCCGGGCAGGACTGCTCGATAGGGCCTCCTTGAGGGTCCAAGCGAGGTGGCTGATGGCACGCGAGGTTGGCCGGACGTATTGGGCGACTCTCGGGAGCTTCCGTGAGGAGGAGGCGGTGGACCGCATCGATCGCACCTTCAATGCGATCATGGCCGACGAGCACGCGGCCATGGCGGCCGTTGACACGGTAGCCACCTGACCGAATGCCCGTGCTGCCGCGAACCGGGCTGGCGCTCGGTCCGTGGCAGCCCTCGACGGCCACTCCTTGGTGAGGCAAGGGCCGGGCTCAGCATCCCCGCCGACCGGCCGCGGCCGTGACTGCACGTCCAAGGAGAATCATGCTCACACCCCTCAGCCTCCCCGGCCTCGAAGAGGCATACCTGGCCTTACTGAGGCTGGTATCCGAGGATCACGATCACCGCATCTCTGCCCGTGGCAACGACGCCCGTGAGGTGATCGGCGCGAGTTTCCGCTTGTCGGAGCCGCGCCGGCGACTGCCCTTCCTGGCAGCGCGTAAGGTGAATCCGGTCTTCCACTTCGCCGAAGCACTCTGGTACCTGGCCGGCCGCAGGGACCTGGAGATGATCGGCTACTACGCGCCGTCCATGCGCTCCAGTTCCCGGGACGGCATGCATCTGGGCGGGTCCGCGTATGGGCACACGATCTTCAACCCGGCCGACGGCGACACGGTGTCGCCCTTTGACCGTGTCCTGGAGTTGCTCCGCGGCGAGCGGGACAGCAAGCGGGGTTACATTCCCGTCTTCGCCGCTGACGAGCTGGCGATCAGTGACAACCCGGATATGGCGTGCCTCGCCGGGCTGCACTTCCTGGTGCGGGATGAGCGGCTGCACATGGTGTGCTACATGCGGGCCAACGATCTCGACTGTGGTCTGCTGTCGGATGTTTTCAGCTTCACCATGCTTCAGGAGTTCGCGGCCGTCCAGCTCGGTCTTGAGCTGGGCTCCTACACCCACTTCATCGGCTCGGCCCACGTCTGCGACCGCAACGCCGAGCGTGTCCACCGAGTCCTGCTGGAAGCCGTCACCCGGTCCGCGCCGATCCAGTTCCCGTTCCCGGCGATGCCAGTGGGCACCACCGCAGCGACCGTGGCGCGCGTCCTTGAGCACGAGGAGGTGCTGCGCACGAACAAGGCCCACTACAGCGCGGCACACATCACGAGTTCGGACCTCGATCCCTATTGGCAGCAGGCTGTGCTGCTGTTTGAGGTCTATCGGCAGATCCAGCACGACCACGCGGACACGGTGAACCCCGAGGTCATCGATGCTCTGGACCCGGGCCTGCGGTGGCTCGTCGGCCACCGCTGGTTGGCCTGCGCTGCCGCCCTGGACGGAGGCGAGAAGTGAGCCGGAAGCCGCCGAGCGGCGCCGTGGTCGACGGCGTCGACTTCGACCGCTGGGCGGTCGTCCTGTGCAAGCCGGACTGCGTGGCACGCGGCCTGGTCCCGCGTGTGCTCGATATGATCCGAGCCTTTGGTGTCACCGTCACGGACCGCATGGACCTTGTGGCGCAGCCGTGGCAGGCCCACGTTGTGTACCGCGATCTGCTCGCAGACGCCAAGCGTGCCCCCCGTGATCTGCCGGCCTACCTCGATGAGGCGTTCGCCGACCGCCTGGTGTCCGTGGCGCTCGCCCACGGTGAGCCTGGTATCCACGCCTGGCTGCGACAGCTCGTCGGGCATACCGACCCCACGCTGGCCGTTGCCGGGACGATCCGCGGCGACCTCGGAAACGATAGTCTGAGCGTCGCGCTCGCCGAGCGGCGCCTGGTTCGCAACCTCGTGCACACCAGCGATGATCCCGACGCCGCCCGCCGCGACTTCGGCACCTGGTTCAGCGACGGCCGCCGAGCCGCCGATCCCGGCTTCGAGCGGTGCTCGGTCATCCTGTGCAAGCCCGACGCGGTCGAGCGCGGCCTGGTGGACGCCGTCCTGGACCGGATCGGCGCAGCCCAGGTCGCGGTGGCGGGCCAGCTCGACTTGACCGTTCAGGCGTGGCAGGCACATGTGCACTACTGGGACCTGCTGGTGGACGCCGACTGGTTCCCGGACCGCGACATCCCCGCCTGCCTGGACGCGGAGTACGCCAACCGCCCCGTCACGGTGGCACTGGCCCACGGAGAACCAGGCGTACACCACCGCCTTCGTCAGCTCCTGGGGCACTTCGACCCCACCCGGGCCGCGCCCGGCACCATCCGCGGCGACCTCGGCGACGACAGTCTGGCCGCGGCGCTCGCCGAGCGGCGCCTGGTCCGCAACCTCGTGCACACCAGCGACGACCCGGACGCCGCCCGACGCGACTTCGGCACCTGGTACGGCGCCCATCGCCGAGCCCTGCTCTCACCGCCGAGCCCCCCGCACCAGCGCACGTCTGTCGACACCTGACGCCGTTCCCCCGAACTGGAGGCATCATGAGCGAGCCGCACCAGCACAGCCCCTTACCGATCCTCCCCACGGAAAAGATCGGGGAGCTGAAGCCCGCCCTGGCGGACGTGATCGAGTACCGCAAGTCCGGCCTCTCCCTGAACTGGATCATCGGCTGCCCGCTGGACTGCGGATACTGCATCCGCCATACCTTCGGCAACTTCGAGATGAAGGTCCCCCGTCGGCTGATGAGCGACGAGGAGGCAGTTACCGCTCTTGTCGAGCACCCGTACTTCCGGCCGCACACCACGCCGCTCCAGCTCCTGAACCGGGCGACCGACCCCATGCTGCCGGCCGTCAAACCGCACCTGTTCACCGTGCTGCGTCACCTGGACGATCGGGGCCTGACCAACCATGTCCTGGTCATCACCCGCTGGCGCGTCTCCCCGGGGGACTGCGAGGTCCTCAACAGCATCCAGAACCTGCGTCTGACCGTGCTGGTCACCCACTCCGGCATCGACCACGAGGCCATCGAGCCGGTGGACTCCCAGATCGCCGCCGAGAGCCTGCGCACCCTCTACGAGCACGCCGAGCGGTACCGCGCCGTCCTGTACTGGCGGCCGATCGTCCCCGGTCTCAATGACTCCGACGCCCACCTGGAGCGGGCGCGCGAGCTCTCCCGGCATGCGCACGCCACGGTCTTCACCGGCCTGTTCTTCCGCCAGGAGATCGCCGCCTACTACCAGGCGCACGGGCTGCCCACACCGTACGAGGACACCGCCCGGCGCAAGATCCTTCCCGAGGCGGCCGAGCGCCGGGTGCTCGATGCCTTCCGCATCCCCGCCGACGTCTCCGCCCCGTGGGGAGCGCTGTCCCGCAAGACGAGCTGCGGCGTGGCCTACGCCCACGGCGAGCCCGACTACAACGGCCACTACGGCATCTGGGAACTGTGCGACGTCTGCCCCCGGAAGCAGGTCGCGTTGTGCGACTCGGCCTGGGCCAAGCCCGACTTCGCGGATGTCACCGCAAGCGCCCGAGCCCTTGGCGCGACCGGGCCCGTTGAGATCACTGACCGGGCCATCATCGTGGAGGGTCTGGACGAGCCGCCGCGCTACTACCTCCAGCACGGCTACGGCTACCAGTGCCACGACCGCGAGAAGCCTCACCACTACCGCCGGCATGGCCGTGCCCCCATCGGCTGGCCGGCGGAGAACGGAACACCCGCACCATGAACTTCGCCGCCTGGCCCGCGCTGTTCGTCGTGGACGTCGAAGGCAACGGCAGCAACCCGCCCGACCTGGTCGAGGTGGCCGCCCTTCCCATTTGCGACGGCGGGCCGGATACCAGCACGGCCGGGGCGTGGCTTATTCGCCCGCCCCGGCCTGTCACCTCCCGCGCCGCCGGCATCCACGGTCTGACCAACGGACTTCTGGCGCAATCCCCCGCATGGGGAGAGATCGCCGAGCAGGTCCACGGGCTCCTGGGCAAGGCGTGGATCTGCGTCCACAACGCGCACACGGACTACCGAGTGCTCAAGGCGCACTTGCCCAAGTGGGAACCGTCCGGGGTTCTCGACACGCTCCGCCTGGCCAAGGCCACGTACAAGGACCTGTCCCGCTACAGCCTCGACGCCCTGATCAAGCACACCGCGCCGGACCTCACGACCGCTCCCGCCCAGCGGCACCGCGCCACCTACGACGCCTACGCCACCGCACAGCTCCTCATCGCCATGGCCAGCCACTACGACACCTGGGACCAGCTCGTCGCCGCGGCCGTGCCGCCCGGCCTGCCAGGCGCCCCCAAACCAGAAGAGGACCCGACCCTGTGGTGAACACGCCCATCCGTATCGGTGTGCTCGGCACCCACTCCACCGGCAAGACGACACTGCTCAAGCGGATCCAGATGGAACTGCGCGGCCACGGGCTCACCGTGGCCCGCACGGGCCGACTCGCCAAACGCGCCGCGGCCATCGGCCTGCCGAAAATGCAGCACCACACCGCTGCCTCCACCGAGTGGATCATCACGCAGGGCATCGCCGACGACATCGCCGCCGCAGCACAAGGCGCCGACGTCGTCCTCGTCGACCGCGCCTCCTTCGACGCCCTCGCGTACTACCACGCGGCCCTTGAGCACCGCGGCGCGCACTCGCACCGGCTGGAGAGGGAACACCTGCGGCTCCTCGCCTCGACGCAGGCGCCGAAGTACGACCTCCTCCTGGCGACCGTTCTCGGCCCGGACGTACCCGTCGATCAGAGCCACGACTACGACCACCGCTACCGCCTCCTGGTGGACCGTCACGTCCACGGCATCTTGGCGGACGACGGGATCCCGCACCAGCGCGTCACCAGCGACCACGAAAGCCAGACCCGCGCCATCGAACGTGCCCTCCAGCTCTGCCTCCAGGAGGCCGCCGTATGACCATCACGCCGCCCGGGGGCGCCATCACCATCGCCGGGAAGGCCGTCTCCCGGCTCGGCTTCGGCACGATGCGCCTGACCGGCCCCGGCATCTGGGGCGACCCCGCCGACCGCGCCACCGCGCTCACAGTGCTCCGCCAAGCCGTCCACACCTACGGCATCACGCACATCGACACCGCAGACGCCTACGGGCCCCACACCGTCGAACACCTCATCCGCGATGCCTTACACCCGTACCCCGAGCACGTACTGATCGCGACCAAAGTGGGCCTGGCCCGTCCCGCCCCGGACACGTGGGTCCCGCATGGCCACCCCGTCTACCTGCGCACATGTGTCGAGGCGAGCCTACGCGACTGGGCATGGACCGGCTCGAACTCTGCTACCTCCACCGCATCGACCCCGAAGTGCCCGTCGCGGACCAGATCGGCACACTCCAAGCCCTGAAAGACGAGGGCAAGATCGGGCACATCGGTCTGTCGAAGGTCACGCCCGAGCAGATCCGTACCGTCACCAATGACATCACCATCGCCGCCGTGCAGAACGTCTTCAACATGAGCGGAGACCGGCACGACACCGCACTCGAACTCTGCCGCGACCTCTCCATCCCCTATGTGCCGTACCGGCCCCTCGACGCCGGTAGTCTCGCACGGCAGGGGCATATCGACGCAGCTCTCAACTGGCTGCTTCACCTCGGGAACCACGTCGCACCCATCCCCAGCACCAGCTCACCGGAACACCTCCGCCAACTCGTCGCCGCCGTGACGGGCGGGCGGTTATGACGCAAACACCCACGCCGACCACCGCGAATCCGGCTGCTCGCCAGCGCCACATACGGAAGACGGCCTCCTACGAGAACTGGCGGCCGCCGCTGGTGGGAGTGTCCTTACTCGTGCCCGTCGAGACCACCCACTTACTCGTCGCCGAACTACGCGGCGACCTGCTCGTGCCGTGCGGCCCCGTCCACAACGGGCAAGCCCCGGAGCGGGCCGCCTCAAAAGTTCTCCTGGGAGCGCCGAGAGGGATACTCGTCCTTCGACAGGTCGCCGTTGACTGGGTTCAGATGCGCCGTCGACAGATCATCACCTATGTCGTGGCTACCAAGCCCCTCACCCATGCCGATGCTGCTCGTCTCACCTACCGCGACGGGCGAGCGGACTTGTGGATGCTTCCCATCGCGCAGGTGACCTCCGCTCTCCCCACTCTGGCCCAAGCACGGGTCCTTGCCGGGCTTAAGGCTCTGGCCGAAGAGGAGATGGCTTATCTCGAAGCCGGAGTCGTAAGCCGCACCGACTCCGCCACCGGCTCCCGCCCACTGCGAGGTGAACGAAGGGCCGCGTTTCCCTGATACGGCGGAGTATCCTTTGAGATATCAAGAATTGGTTCACACGTGTCATGTTCTCGCCCGACTTCTTCCACCGTTGCCGAACTGTTCCACGAGTACTAGCAACCCTCACTGAATTCCCGGTGGCGCTATGGATGCAGAGAGCGGAGCGAGACCGAGATGCTTCAGATGAGGGAAGGCGGAATGGGCCCCCAAGTCTAGGCGCCTAGCCGACAGCGCATGGCGATGACGGCAAGGTTATCCAGGGCGCATCGGGAAAAGCGGAAAGGCTGGTATGGCTCAGGCCCACTCCACGCCCAGTTCCTGGAGCGCAGATCACTGCGGGTCGGTGAGCCTGTCCAGCCTGGATTTGGCGTTGCTTGAGGGCGTGCCGGAGATGGGGGCGTCCGGCACGCCGGGGTTAAGCGGTGGCCGAAGTCGAGGGGCCCAAAGCGACGATGTATGGAATGCATACAAAGGCCACAAAGGTGATCATTAGGGTCGCTCGACGAAAGCCGGATGGTGGCACGTGCGCCTCTCCTCGGGATCCATGGATGGACATACGACTGGCTGGATGCGGCAGCCTGTGGTTGTGCTTGACTCGCGTAGTCGATCATGGAACAGGAGTCTGGTGCAAATCGCATGATCGTTTATGAATCAACTACCTCTCTTGCCTCATGGGCATCCTGACCAGGATGTTCGGTGGCGGTGGCTGGCGTCCCGTGCGGGGTCTTACGTTCCGTCGGAGAGGCTGTGTCCTTGTCGTGTGCCGGCCAGTGCCGCGAGGGTTTGGGCTTCTTCGGACGGGGCGTTGAGCTGCTGGCTGAGGGCGAGGCTGGCTGTCAGGTGGGCGCGGGCCTGGGCGAGTCGTCCGGTGGCGTGCTCGGCTTCGCCTAGCGCCCGCAGGGCCTGGCATTCCTCGAGGGTTGCGTGGATCGTGCGGGCTATGGTGAGTGCGGCGGTGTGGTGGGGGAGGGCTTGTTCGCTGTGGCCGGTGGCGTGGAGGGCGCGGCCGAGGCCGTTGCGGGCGATGGCCTCGCTGCGGCGGTCGCCGATGCTGCATAGCACGGGCAGGGCACTGTTGTATAACTCAAGGGCTTCTTGCGGCCTGCCGTGTGCGCGCAGGGTGTCCGCCAGGTTCATCTGGAGCATGGCGTGCTGGGCCGTGCTGCCCAGGGTTTGTGCAATCTTGATCGATTGCCGGTAGGCGCTGATGGCGTTATCCAGACTGCCTGCTTCCTTGTACAGCTCAGCGAGGTTGTTGAGCGCGATGAATTGCCCTCGCCGGTCGGCGACGTCACGGAATCGGGTCAGGCCCTCGAGGAAGTATTTGAGTGCGTCCTTGTGCCGCTCGAGACGGAGGCTGAGCATGCCCAGAAGATTGAAGCTCCTGCCCTGCTGAAGCCGGTCGGTTTTTTGTAACCGGATGTGCAGTGCGCGCTGCTGTTGGTGAAATGCCTCCGTGTGCTGGGCGGTGTGCCAGTAGGAGATGGACAGCTGGTGGAGGGCTTCGGCTTCGAGGTCTTCGTCGTGCGCTTTGCGGGCCAGCTCCAGGGCTTTTTGGGCGCTGTGGATCGCCTCTTGGTAGCTGCCGACGTTGGCGCAGATACCGCTGAGGTCGATCAGAGCCCGGCCGTGGGCCTGTTGATCGCTTGTGTTCTGCCAGTGGGCAACCGTTGCTCTCAGGATTGGAGCTGCTGTACGCAGATAGCCCTCGCTGCCCAGAAAACCTGCCAGTGTGTGGGCGAGCAGGGCGAGTTGGTGCGGTGAGCCGTGGGTGCGGGTGTACTCCAAGGCGGCCAGGAGGTTCGGCCCCTCGGTGGTGAACCACTGGTGAGGGTCGGCCGCATGCCGTGCTGGTGCGATAGGGGGAACGGGCAGGGAGATGCGCAGACGGTGAGGGTAGGCGCGGCGGTCTGCCTGGTCGGCGCTGTGCAGATAGTGGTCGAGGAGACGCTGAAGAGCGTACTGGTTGTCGGCCTGCGCATCGCCCCCGGCCAGGGTGGAGGCGTATTCGCGCAGGAGGTCATGGAGCCGGTAGCGATGCGGAGCCGGCTCCGAGACCAAATTGGCGGAGAGGAAATCCTCTAAGACACGCTCCGTCTCTCTGAGAGGAAGGTTGGTAAGCGCTGCGGTGGCTTCGGGGCTGAACTCGGTGCCAATGTGCAGGCCGATGCGGCGGAAGACCTTTTGTTGTGCAGGGGTGAGCGTACGGTAGGAGATGTCGAACGCTTGTGCCATCGCGTAATGAGTGTCTCGGAGTTCAGGCAGCCGTCCGCTCGCGAGGGTGAAGCGCCCCACGAGGTCGGAAATGCTCCAGGAAGGGCGGGCGAGTAGGCGTCTGGTGGTGATGGCCAGAGCGAGGGGGAGGTCTCCGCATAGTCGGGCCAGTGTGGCTGCTTCCGCCGTGCTGGGGACTCGCTCTTCACCCAGTATGCGTTGGAGTAGCGCGACGGAATCCGCACGGGTCAGCGCGCCCAGTGCGACATGGCGGGCACCAGGGAGACTTGTCAGTTGCTGGCGGCTGGTGACGATGATCGCTGCGGCGGAGTCACCGGGCAGTATGGGGGTGATCTGCTCGGCGTCGGCGGCATCGTCCAGGAGGGCTATGAAGCGGCGGCTGCGGGCTGTGGTGCGCCACAGCGCGACCAGTCCGGGGAGGTCTTGGGGGAGCGTGGCTGAAGGCGTGCTGAGGAGGCGTAGGAGTTCTCCGAGCGCCTCGGCAGAGGTCAGGGGAGGCTGGAAGGGGGCGTGGCCGCGTAAGTCTACGAACAGTCGTCCATCGGGGAAGTGATCGCGCATCTGATGTGCGGCATGAATAGCCAGAGCGGTCTTTCCGGAGCCGGGCATTCCGGTGACCGCAGCTGCGGTCACCGGCCCCGTGCCCGTCCCTGCCGCGCCGGTCAATGCGCCGATCAGCTGGTCCACTTCAGCTTGCCGCCCTACCCAGGGCACGTCGGGGGGAAGGGTGTCGGGGGCGGGCGCGAGGGTGCTGCCGTGGGAAGCGGTTGTGCGGGGCAGCAATGCGGCGACCGGTGTGCGGGCCAGGATGCCGCGGTGGATGTACGCGAACTCCTTGCCCGGGTCTGTGCCTGACTCCCGCAGCAGGTGAAGCCGTGTGCGTTGCAGTAAGCGTGCCGCAGCATCGGTTCGGCCGCTTCCGTGGAGCGCGAGGGCAAGCCGCCCGATGAGGGCTTCATCTGTCAGGTTTCGCTCAGCAAGGGGCTGCAGGCCGGCGACGGCTTCAGCGTAGTCTTCGAGCCTCAGCGCGATGTCGGCGCGTAGCAGCGCGGTGGCCAGATTCCTTTCCTCGACGAGGCTGCGCAGGTGAGCGGCCCAGGCGCCGGGCAATCCGGCCAGAGGCTCCCCGCCCCATAATCGAACGGCTTCCTGTAACGCCTCCAGCGCTTCACGATTGTTGCCGCTGTCGGCCAGCCAGCGGCCCTGATCGAGAAGGGTGAGATAGCGGCGCAGGTCCACGGTGTCCGGGTCCACCTGAAGCCTGTAGGTGTGCGTGCGACTGATCACGGCGGGGGCATGTGGACCGGCGAGCGCGGACAGCGCTTTGCGGATGCGGGAGATGTGCGCATACAGGGCTTCACGTGGTTTGGCCGGCGGGTGCTCGTCCCAGACCCGGTGGACGAGCGTGTCCATGCTCACTGCCCGGTCGGCGTCCCACGCCAACGCGGCAAGGGTCAGTCCCTCCTTGGGCGTTCCAGGCGGGCTGTGATCTTCTCCTGCTCGCAATCCGACTGCGCCCAGCAGCTGTATGCGAAGGTCCACCAGCGACCTCCCGCTGATAGCGCACTTCTCCCATGTGAGAATGACACGGAGTGATGGTCATGACCATGACTAGATAAGGGGAGGTCCGAAATTGCCCTGACGGTGAACGGCTGAGCGGGGCTTCACCCGCAGGGAAAGCAGTGACCGGGGAGTGGCTGTATGTGAACCCCGCTGCGTGCAGCCTGACCGGCATGATGGGTAGGCCAGGTCAAGGGGGAGACGCATGAGGGAAACAGAGTTCGCCACGGAGCTGTTATCGGCCATGATTTCCAGCAGGCCTCTGCACAGTTCACCAGCCGGACAAGCCCTGCATACCCTCGTGCGTGCACGGTCCGATCCTCGCGGGACGCTCGTCCGGCAGTGGGAGGAAGCCTCCCGCGCCGAAGACCCCCTCCCCCTGCTCCTGCAACTGTCGAGCTCCCTGGCTCGGTACGCGGCTACCGACCCCGCGTGGCAAACCGACTTGGAGATCTGGCTGCAACATCACCGATCACCGTCGGGGGCGACGCACAACAGCATCGGCGGATCCGCCCACCTGCACGGCCCGACCCTCCAGACCGGCGCGATCCACGGAGGCGTGCACTTCCACCACACCGGCCATGCCGCCTCACCTCCCGCGCAAGTGGTGCCCCGCCAACTGCGCTCCGTCCCCGCACATTTCACCAACCGCCGTGTGGAACTGAGCACCTTGCACGGCATCGCCGGATCCCGGCAGAAGACGGGAGCACCGGCACTGGCGGTAATCTGCGGCCCGGGCGGAGTGGGGAAGACCGCGCTGGCGTTGCGCTGGCTGCACGAGGTGGCGGACCAGTATCCCGACGGTCAGCTGTACGCCGACCTGGCAGCAGACTCCTTTGGGGAACCGGTGCTGACCGGCGCGATCCTGGGGGGATTCCTGCGGGCTATGGGCATCCCCGGGCAGCAGATACCGGCCGAGGCCGACGAGGCTGCCGGTCTGTTCCGCTCCACCACCGCCGGCCGGCGCATCGCCATCCTGATGGACAACGCTGTCTCCGCCGCCCAGGTGAGAGCCTTGCTGCCTTCCGCACCGTTGAGCACGGTGGTGGTGACCAGCCGGTGGCGCCTGGGCGGCCTGACCATGGACGGCGCCACCTATCTCCCCCTGGCCCCCATGCGCGGGAAAGCAGGCAGAGAACTGCTGAGGCGAACCATCGGGGAACAACGGGTCGCAGCAGAAGCGGACGCGGCAGCGGGCCTGGTGTACTTATGCGCAGGACTGCCCATCGCGCTATCTATCGCAGGCGCCCGCCTGGTGATGCGTCCTGAATGGCCCATCGCCCGAGTCGTACGGGAGCTGTCGGACGAACAGCGCAGGCTGAAGGCGCTGTCGGTGGAGGAAGCAACGGTCATGAGCGTCTTCGACCTCTCCTACGACGGGCTGCCACCCAACGCGGCCCGCGTCTACAGACTGCTGGGCCTTCACCCGGGTCCGGACATCTCCCTCGAAGCGGCGGCCGCAGCGGTGCACTTGCCGGTCGACGACACCGCCGCGCTGATGGAAGGCCTCGTCGATGCGAGCATCCTGGAGACCGGCGAAGACGACCGGTACCGCTTTCACGACCTGATCCGCCTGCACGCCCGGCAGCGCGCCGAGGCCGAGGACAGCAGCAGCGACCGCGGCGAGGTCATCCATCGGCTCCTGGAGTTCTACCTCTCCTTCACCGCAGCCGCCGACCGGCTCGTGACGCCACTGGACTGGCACTTGGGTCCGACCCATCCGCTCCAGCACAGGTCGTCCGCCTTTGCAACGCGCCGCGAGGCGCTCGATGCGCTGGAGAGAGAACTGCCGAACCTGATGGCGGTGATGCGAGCCGGCTACGAACGCGGGTGCGACACCCTGGTATGGCAGCTGGCCGAGGCCATGTGGTCGATGTTTCTCCACCGCAAGCACTTCCCGGACTGGATGGCCGCCTATCAACTCGGCATTGATGCCACGACCCGCTGCGCCGACCGCGCCGCCCGATCCCGCATGCACCATCACCTGGGTTTCGCCTTCCACAACCTCAGCCGGGCCGAGGAGGCTCTCCAGCAGGGCTTCGCCTCGCTCACGGCGGCGTGCGAAGCAGGACACGAACTGGCTCAGGCAGAAGCCCTTGGGCTGGTAGGGATGGCATACCGGTCCCAGGGTCGCTTCGACGAGGCTATCGAGGCACAGCAACAAGCGATCGCACTCGACTACAGGGCTGGCCGGGTGCGGTCAGAAGCCCTCGGCCGGCGCAGGCTCGGCCAGGCCCTGTGCGCCGCAGGGAGGATCGAGGAAGCGATCGACCAACTCACCCAGGGCCGCAACCTGGCCGCGTCGCTGCCTGACAACCTTGTCAAGGCAATGACCACGGTCTGGCTCGCGGACGCACTCACCCGCGCCGGCCGCCCCAGGGAAGCGGTTGTGATGGCGCAGGAAGCCTGGTCGACTCTCGCCGAATCCGGCTCCAGCCAGTACCGGGCTCAAGCCCTGATGGTGTGGGGTGAAACCGCCGAAGAACTGCAGGACCTGGTGACCGCCCGCGACCGTCTTAGACAATCACGGGCTTTCTACCTGGAGGCCGGTGTGCCGAATCTGGACCGCATCAACCACGCGCTCAACAGGGTCCAAGCACAGCTCGACGACGGCTTTGGCCACTCACCCCCGTGACGGAGTCCGGACAGCGAGCCGGAGAGGTTCCACGAGCTGAGCGAGCCGGTACCCGACAGCCAGCCAAGGATGCATGCACACCCCGCACACCGGCACCCGCTCGGGCTCGTGGTGGACGAGGACCCGTTCCGTGCGGGTGCGGAACACCGTCCCGAACCCGTGCGCCGGCACCGTGACAAGAGCGCATCCGGGAGCGCCGGCCAACCGGGCCTCGGCTACCGCCACAGCGCAACCGGCCGTCGCCCGGGGGAAGCCGGTCACCACATCGGCAATCTGCCTCCACCGTGGCGCAGCTCCTTCGGTGACCACCAGAAACCGGTCAGCGACCATGCACGGGCACTCATGCCGCGACTCCATGCCCGCGCTCCAGACCCACACACCGACACCCGCGTCACCCCGGCTGTGCTGTCGGCAGCGGCTGACCTCCAAGCCCCGCTGTACTGACCGGGGACGTTAGTCAATCGTGTGAACGGCGGCTGACTGCCACACGCGGTGTGCGGACGGTGATGGTTGTACTGGTGGAGCCAGCCGGACAGTGCGTCTCGTCGTTCTTGCTCGCTGGTGTAGCAGCGGGCGTAGGCCCAGCCGTCGGCCATGGTGCGGTGGAAGCGCTCGACCTTCCCGTTGGTCTGCGGACGGTAAGGGCGCGTGAACTTCGGCGTGATCGACAGCGCGTCGCACGTGTCCCGCCACAGGTTTGACCGATAGGCACCTCCGTTGTCCGAGAGCACCCTCTCGATGGTGACGCCGCGCGCGGCGAACCACTCCACCGCGCTGTGCAGCACGCTGACTGCGGTCATGGACGTCTCGTCATCGTGGACCTCGGTGTATGCGACGCGAGAGTGGTCATCGATGACGGTGTGCACAAATGCGTATCCGAGCTTCGGGCCGCCGTAGGCGTTGCGTGACTTGTCAGGAGTCGCGGAGCGGTGTTTTTCGCCTTGGAGGCGACCGACGTAGCGCCAGCCGCCGCCGTCGGGGATGTTCCCGAGCTTCTTCACGTCCACGTGCACCAGCGATCCCGGATGGTCGTGCTCATACCGGCGGACGGGCTCGCCGGACGCGCGGTCGACGTAGGCGAGTCGGTTCAGGCGGGCCGATCGCAGGATCCGGTGCACTGTCGACGGGGCGATGTTGAGTCTCGCAGCGAGCTGGACCGGCCCTTCCCGCAGACGTAGTCGTAGGCTGACGCACCTCTTCGGCACGGTCTTGGGTGTCTTGGCCGGCGAGCTCCGCGGTCGTGAGGATCGGTCCTGCATGGACTCGCCTGCGAGGTAGCGGTCGAGCCAGCGCTTCACGGTCGGCCAGGACACCTGGAATCGGGCCGCGACTTCGCTGATGGGCCAGCCGTCGTCAGCGACGAGTCGAGCGACTTTCAGACGGTGGCGCGGTGTGAGGGCCGCGTTCGTATGGGACATTTCTGAGCTCCTGGACAGGCTGAAGGGCCGACCATGGTGTGTGGCCGGCCCTTCAGCTTGGAGACATGTGGGTAGGGATTGTGCGGCTCAGTCGACTGGGGAGACTCGGATGAGGTTGCCGTCGGGGTCTGTGATCACGAACGTGCGGCCGAAGACAGCATCGTGCGGCTCCTGCACGACGTGGACTCCCTTCGAGGCCCAACTCGTGAAGATCTCGTCGATCGCCTCCGATGGCCCCGGCACCATGAGTCCGATCTCGGTCGTACGAGGGGTGCTCGGGACCGCGTGCTCGCTGTAGCCCGTCCACAGCGCGAACAGGACACCGGGGGCAGCTTCGAAAGCTACGTAGTGGGGACTGGTGAAGGTCGGTTCGATCTCGAACAGGTCACTGTAGAAGGCGGTGGCGGCCTCGGCGTCGCGGACGCCGATCAGGAACAGGTTCGGTGTGGGCATGGAGCGCTCCTCAACTCGTCGATTACTCGGTACAGCACCCAGTGGATCGCCCCATCGCGACAGAACCTGTCATCTTTTCTGAGAACATGGGTCAGCATGAAGGCTTCAAGGCTCTTGCATCTCCTGTTGCTCCTGCAGACCCGTCAGCGGCTCACTACGACGGAGCTCGCCGCGCGTCTTGAGGTGTCCCGGCGTACTGTGCTGCGGGATGTCGAGGCGCTCTCGACAGCGGGTGTGCCCGTCTATGCCGAACGCGGGCGTAACGGCGGGATCGTCCTGCTCCCCAGCGCACGGCTCAACGCATCCCATCTGGAACCACCAGAGCTGGAGGCCCTCTCCGTAGCTGGCTTGGACAGCGCACAACGTGAGCGAATGGGCCTGTCTGCGGTGTGGGAGTCGGCGGAGCGCAAGATCGCCGCTCGCCAGGCTGCAGCACCTGAGTCGCCGAGCCCGCTGCGGCTGGCGGACCTGGTGCTTGTCGACAGCGCCGCGTGGTTTGCTGCCCCCGAGGCAGCGGTCGATGTATCGGATCTGGCCTCGGCCCTGCGACACCGTCGACGCCTTCGAATCCAGTACCGGCGCAGCGCCGAGAGCCAGGCCTCGACACGGGTGGTTGACCCGTACGGGATCGTGGCGAAATCAGGTCGCTGGTATCTCGTCGCCGATGACCAGGGGGACAGCCGGCTGCTCGCTCTGGAACGACTTTCGACCTTCGAACAACTCGACGCGCCAGCCGTACTCCAACCAGACGAAAGCCTCCGCACCAGATGGGCCGCGTTGAAGAAACGCACCGAGGGGCAAGATCGTGTGAGCGTGACCATCCGCCTGCCGGAAAATGGCCTCGATCTGGCGCGACGCATCCTCGGCACCCGCATCCACCATGTCTCCGACCCGGAAAACGGCTCGCGCGTCGTCATCGTGCGCTACCCCGAGATCGAGTCGGTGCGTCAGCTCCTCCAGTTCGGCGACCACATCGAGGTGCTCGCCCCAGAGGCGGCCCGCACACGCATCAGTCAGCTCGCCAGGGACCTGGCTGACAGACACTCAACCCCCGCAGCCTGATTGCCGATCAGAACCCCTGCTCTCAATCAACGTCTCCGGTCAGTACACCTAGCGACACGGTGGACCATCAGATCAGCGATGAGCGCGTGTTGGCACTGCATGTCATTCATGCCTCCTCCGCAAAGTCGATGCGCTCAACGCGGCCTATGAGAGTGGGAAGCGGTACCGGGGTGATGGTGAGCGTCCGGTCCGGCTCGGGCAGACCCAGCAAGCGGTACATCGTGCGCCGCAGAATCTGTGCGGCCTGCCCCGGCCGGGAGGTGATCATCCCGGCTATATACCTCTGCTGGATTCGGGAGCGCCTCTGCATGGCCGCACGCAGCTGTCCTGGAAGCGGCCTGTCCAGCCGCAGACGAACAGCTTTGCGGCCCACCGTCTCCGCCAGACTGCCCAGGCGTAGAAAACACTCCTGCACCGGAGGCGCCAGCACCACCGGAGCACCGATCGCCGCCCCGTAACTGGTCACCGACCCGTGATCCCCGATGACCACGTCAGCGGCAACCAATGCGGCCCGCCACCCCTCCTGCGGCGGTAACAACAACAAACCCGCACGCAGACAGTCCACCAACCACGCCCGCACCTGCCAGGCTCCGTGAACCCCCCAGATGTTGGGATGCAAAACCGCCGCCACCCGATACTTCTCCGGCGGCAACTCGCCCAGCAGCCGGTCCAGCAGATCCGGATGACTTCCCCAGGCAGACTCCGGCTGCCAAGTCGACGTCACCACCACCAGCCTCTGGCCCGCACGCACGTCCAACGCCCGCCGATAGTGCTCCCGCAGCGGCACACTTGCCACCAACCGGTCGAAGCACACGTCACCCGTCACCACCGCCGCCGGTACCGCCTCAGGACACGACTCATGCAGCACCGCGAGCTCATCGTCATGAGTGAGTGACAGCACGGTCGGCAGCAGCCGTCCACGATGCATCAGTGTTCCGCGATCCAGACCGTGCGTCGGAAGCGCCTGCGAACCGGCACTTCGTGCACGCAGCCGGGACGGCATCACACCGGCTCCATGCGGCAGCAGCATTACCTTCCCGTGCAGTTGCTCCACTGCGGCCTCACTGGCAGCCAGCACCAGATCGAACTCACACTGAACGGCCTGCTGTCACGGGAGAAGAAAGCCCCCCTGCGCCCGCACGAACTCTTCCGCGCCATGGCGCACCGCGCCATTCGACGCGGGTGCGACGGTGAACATCACACAAACGCGGTGATCCGCTTCCAACAACGCGAGAACGTCCATCAGCCGAATACCGGCAACCATAAACGGCACGACCACCAGAACGGTTCGGCACCCCGTACGGAGCACTCGGCTGTGCGCGCCTAACCCAACAGGGCCATTCAGCCATAAAGCCCCTGACATCACAGACCACCGCCCACACCATGGGTGGACGTGATGTCCCCAGATAGACGGGACGGGGCGTTAGCCAGGCGGTGCACACGCGCCACCGCGGACAGGAGAGCCAACTCGCCCCCGCGCCCTCGCGTAGATATCCACTGGCTTCGGCCGTCCGATGCAGGCCTTGAACGCCTGCGCATTGCAAACACGACATCCCCCTGAGTGTCGACTACCTCTAGAGGGAGGGTTGCCGCACCTGCCCGCCAGATTGCTTGCATGGGCCTTGCAGAAACCTTGCTGCCGATATGGCATGCCGCTGAGCGGCCTGTTGGCGGTCGCAGCTCACATGCCGTTGTCGGAGATGATCACCTGGCGTACCGCGTGCCTTAGCACGAGTTCGTCCAGGTCTTTGTTGCTCTCTTCGAGATTGCGCATACGGGAGGACAGATTCTCCCCGCCGCGCTGGTGTCCGTTCCCCGGCCCGCTGGAAAAGTGCCGTGGAGGCGCTGGTGAACGCGAGGTCCATTTGTGTGTGGCTCGGCCCGCTGCGGCTACTTCAGCGTGTTCTTCGGCGTCGGCCGGGTCGCGGTCCCGGAATCGTTTATGAGGGGCGTAATGCTCGTCGCGCGTAGGCGAGTAGTTCATTCTGGGCGGCGGGCTCGGATACTGGGGGCCGAGCAGACCACTCCAAGCGCAACTCCAGCGCCTTGTCGGCGACTTTCTCGGCTTCGGTCAGCAGTCTGTCGTTGAGGTCCTCGATGGCGCCGCTGGTGTCTGGTCCGGTGACGATGACGGGTCCGTAGAGGAGGTAGGGCAGGTTCAGTCCGCGCCAGGTGCAGGCGAGTGCCCAGGCCGCCGGATTCACCGGTAGCCGTATCCCGGCTCCGTTGCTGTGGAGGTGCAGGAGTGCTTGCCGGTGGTAGACGGCCCGGTCCGTGCTGCCTGCGATCAGGCTGCGGAGGACGTCGTGCTGCGCAGTCGAATCTGTCGGGAGGTTGAGGCGTGAGGAGGTGGCATCGGGGTCGATGCGCAGTGCGCTCACGCTCGCCGGGTACCGGTCGGGCTGCGCAGGCGGGTCTGTGTCTGCCTGAGTTTGGTGCTGCTTGTGCTGTGCAGCGCCACGCCAGGGGTCTGGGTGAGTGGGAGCCTGAGGGTCTTTCTCTGTACGCCGGGCGTCATCTCGCCCCATCTGGTCGGTCATAGCACCTCCGAGTGAAAGGGGGTCGCGAGAAGGATCTCCGCGTCGGACTGATCTTCTGCATCTCGCATCCGGCCTCGCCTGGTGCGAGAGGGAGCTGGACAACGGCACCGATCAGCCGGAGGAGCGCAGCCGACGCCGTCTGCGGAAGTCGGGTAGAAGACGCTCCAGATCCGTGAGTTCCCACGGTGTGCCGCCGTTGTTGCGCATGATGCCGTGGTCGGCCAGTAACTTCACAAGCTCTTCCGGGGCCGGTTCTCGGCCGTGGTTGTCGGTGTGCTTAGCCCAGGTCTCGTAGCAGGGGTATGAGGCGATGTAGCGTCGCAGGGTGCTGGGGCTGACCGCTTGGCCGCTCCTGCCCGTCACACCCTGGTCGAAGAGCCACCGGGAGAGCTGTTCGCCGTTGGGCGGGACACCTTCCTGGTCGCGGTAGGCGATCCAGGCGGCGTAGTAGCGGTCGGCCACGGTCTCCACGGCGGGGGGTTGCTCGGTGGTCTCCTCTTCGGACTCAGACCTGTCCGGCTCCGGTTCCGGCCTGGCCGTCGTGTCCTCGTCGCCCGGGGGCGGCCCTGGGAGAGGGGTGCTTGTGTCGGCCGGGGGAGGGGAGGCAGCGCCGTCGTTCGTGTGGTGCCCGAGGGGCGTTTCATCGAGGGCTGGATTCTTTGGCGACGCCGGATTCCACAGGTTCGGCTGCTTCTCGTGGCCCGTCTCGGGTGCCCGCCGTTGTTCCGGTACGGCCATGCGGTGGTCGTGGCCGTTCATGCCGTGCCAATCGCTCCGAGAGCGGCTGGCGCCGACTGGCAGGCGCTCTTTGAAGTCTTCGATGTATGTGGTCAGTTGGCTGTTGCTGAGGTCGGTCACGCCGTAGGTCTCACGCAGCTGCTGGCCGAACTGGTACGCCGACGGGTAGTGGCTGTGGTCGGCGAGGAACTGACGGAAGATGGCGTAGTAGACCTCCTCGCGTGGCATGTCGTCCGGTAACTGGCTCAGCGGCTGCCCCGACCGCTCCTCATACACGTGCCTTTCGGGCTCGTGCTGCTCCGGTATGTATACGCCCCGCTGGTCTTCCACACCCTCACCACCGGGCGGCAGCACCCGGCCGCCGGCCCCCGTCGGCACCGTCGGCTGAGGCTGCTGGTGTTCGGGCTGCACCGCCTGGTCCGGGGCCTGCTGGTCCTGTTGCGAGGCCGACGGTGCCTGTTGCGGGACGGGCGCAGGGTGGGCGGCAGGTCCGGTGCCGTTGATTCCGGGCGTGGCCCCCGGGCTGCCATACGCGTCCGGCTGCCCCTTCGGGGAGGCGCTCTTCAGCCCCACCCTGTCTGCCATTTCGTTCGCCGTGTCCTTCGTGGCCGGGAAAGGCGCGGCTGCTGGCAGCATGGATGGCTTCAGCCCGGCGGCGGTGAGTCCTGCGGGGGCGGTGTCGGTCAGTGGCACCCCGTACCGCGCCAGCCGCAGTGGGATCAGGGACTCCACGGGCGCCTTGCGGCGCCAGGAGCGTCCGTAGCGGGCGCGCAGCCGGGTCTGGTAGACCAGCCGGTCCTGCTCCAGTCTGATGACCTCGTCGTAGCTGCGCAGTTCCCACAGCTTCATCCGGCGCCACAGCCGGAAGGTGGGCGCCGGCGCGAGCAGCCAGCGGGTGATGCGGACCGACTCCATGTGCCGGTCGGCGGTGATGTCGGCGATTCGGCCGACCGCGTGCCGGGCGGCCTCGACGGAGACGACGAAGAGGATCGGGATCACGGCGTGCATGCCGACGCCGATCGGGTCCGGCCAGGCGGCCGCGCCGTTGAAGGCGATGGTGGCCGCGGTCAGCAGCCACGCGGTCTGGCGCAGCAGCGGGAAGGGGATCCGGATCCAGGTGAGCAGCAGGTCCAGCGCGAGCAGGACCACGATCCCCGCGTCGATGCCGATGGGGAAGACGTTGGAGAACGTGCCGAAGCCCTTGTCGAGGGCGAGATCGCGCACCGCGGCGTAGGAGCCGGCGAAGCCGATGCCGGCGATCACTACCGCTCCGGTGACGACCACTCCGGCCAGGACGTGGTGGGTCCGGCTGGATATCCCTGGCGTCGTTTCCTTCCTTGCGGTCACCCTTCTGCCCTTTCTTCATCGGCCCTGTCACCCGAAGCGTGTGCCGACGGGTAGCGGGGGGCTTGGATCTGTCTGAGACGAAGCCCGCCGCCTGCGCATCTTCCTGAGAGCTCCTCCTAGATCGCGTCGGTGGTGGGTGTGTTGGTGAGGAGGAGGCTGATCAGGTGCTCGGTCTCCGGCTCGAGGTCGAGGTCGAGGGCGCGGTTGGCCTGCTGGAGTGTGGTAATGGCGGTGTGGAGCCCGCCTCTGTTGCCCGCGGCGTGCTCGATGCGCATCCAGTCGCGGTAGAGCAGTTCTGCGGTCGGCTCCACGTCGATGCCGATGGCGATGGCGCGGCGGGCGGCGTCGAGGTTGAACTGTCCGCCGGCGGGGTCGGAGCGGTAGGTAGCCAGGGTGTGGGCGATGTCGACGATGCGGCTGATCATCTCTTGTTGCAGTGGGGCGGCCCAGGGCAGGTCCCGGCCGCCGAAGGGCCGGCCACGGACGAGGCCGAGAGCCTGTTCCAGGCAGCGCACGGCGGGGGCGGTGGACTCTGCGGTCAGGCCCCGCTCGGCGAGCTGCTGGAAACGGGTCCAGTCGCAGCGCACGGCGGGGGAGATGCGGTAGCCGTCGGAGCCGCGGGTCCGGCGGGGCACATACGGGTTGCCGTCGGGGTCGGTGCCGAGCTTGTTGCGCAGCCCGTACATGCGCGAGTTGAGGGTCCTGGGGGACCACGGGTTCATCGGGTCCATGGCTTCGCAGATCCCGGCGGCGTCGCGGTGGGGGCGGAAGTAGAGCAGTACGGCGAGCTCGGTGAGTTTGGGGCCGTGGCCGGACGCGCCGACGCCGGTCACCTCAAGGGGGCCCAGGACCCGGATTTCCGGTGCATGCAGATCACGTGCCGCGGGTGTCTCCGGCTCACCATCCCCGCTGGAGTCCTCGGTGGAGCCCGTGCCGGTCGAGCCCTCGGGGTTCGCGGGGGCCTGGCCGCCCTGGTCACCAGAACCCGTGGCGGTCGTGTCCGGGGTGTCGTCGCCGTCGTGCTCCTGGGGGTCCTGGGAGGGGAGGGCGGGGGAGAGGAGGCGTAGTCCGGCCGGGTCGCTGGCGGCTCCGATCAGAGCAGGGAACGGCGTGTCCGGCGACTGCTCGTCACCAGGACCCTCCTTTTCCTCAAGGGCGGGGCCTTCCCCGGGCGAGGGGAGCGGGTCGGAAGCGGTCGGCTCGGGCGGCACCTTTTCCCACACCCCGGTCGCGGGGCGCGCTGGTTGCTCGGCGACCGACAGGGTCTCCAGCAGCTGCTCGTAGGCGTCGGCGGATACGGACTGCAGCCGCAGCCGCGAGCCGAGGACATCCACCTCCTGGGCTCCATCCGAGCGCGTGTCGAGGCGTACGGCGTCGGGGAAGAGCGGGCCGATGCCGTCGGCTGGGAGGACGGCCGCGACTTTCAGGCCACGGGCCTTGTCCAGGGCGTCGGCGAGCTGCCATGCCTCGTCCTGGTTGATGCGGGCGGCGCAGATCAGCATCCACGGCAGCTGGGCGCCGAGTTCAGGGTCCTGGTGGGCCTCCAGGAGCCGCTCGCCCAGGTCGCGGATGGCCGCGGCGGCGTGGGGGAGGTGCCGGATGCGGCTGGTGGGCAGCAGGCGGGGGAGCTGGTGGCCGAGGCCGATCAGGAGGATGTCGGCCTGGTCGGCCCACGGGCTCATTCCGGTCTCCAGCGCGAGCGCGGTGCACACCGCATCCACCTGGGCCTGCTCGCCGTCGACCAGAAGCGTACGGAGGTGGGGGAGGTTGGCCAGGTACAGGCTGCCGTCGTCCCCGGTGCCGAGGGTCGCCAGTCCCGGGTAGGGGGCTGGGGTCTTCCGGGCCTGGTCCGGCTCCAGCAGATCGGCCTGCTCATCCAGGGTCCACCAGCCGCCGGTCCCGACGGTGAACGGCTTCATGGCCTCCCGCGGTTCGTCGGGGAGGAGCTCGACGGTCCGCGCGGTGACCCGCGCGCCGCGCACGGTGGGAAGCGCGTCGCCTGCCTGGGTGGCGTGGTGGGCCAGTGTGCGCAGCGCGGTGTCGAGCAGTTCCGCGCTGGCGGGGGTGGCGCTGGCGGTCAGGGCCTGCTCCAGGCGGCTGGAGTCGTCCGGCATGGCGATGGTCTGGCCCGGTTTGCGGCGGCGCTGCTGGATCAGGCGCAGGATGCCGATGCCGCCGACCAGGACGGCGGCCAGCAGCGCACCGATACCGGCGATGGCGCGGACCTGGATGCCGTGCGATGACGTGTCCGGCCCGGGCGCGGGCTGGTGCGGTGTGTCGGGATGCTGCTGGGTCGGCGCCGGGCTGGCCGGTCGCGTCGACTCCTTGCCACTGTCCCCGCGGTCGTGGTGCTGCGGTGGGGCCTGCGGGCGGGAGTTGGCCTCCGGGCCGCGGGTCGGCTGGTCCGGCCCGGAGGGGGAACCAGACGGCTCGGTGCTGTCCTTGTCGTCGGCGTGGCCGCCGGAGGGGCGCTGCGGATCATCCGGCCGCGGGGCACGGCCGCCCTCGTGCGGGGGCAGGGCGAGGCGTTGTCCGGGGTAGATCTGGTCCGGGTCGGTGAAGGCGCGGCCGTCCGGCCCGGGGTGGTCCTGGTTCAGGTCGAAGATCTCGCCGTAGCGTGCCGGATCTCCGAGGGCGGTCTCCGCGATCGCGGAGAGCGTGTCGCCGGGCGCGACGGTCACCGAGCGGGACGGGGCGTGCTGCGAGTCGGCCGGATCGTCAGCGCTGCTGGTGTCCGGGAGGAGGAGCGTCCAGCCGGGCTGGAGGAAGGCGTTGGCGTCGAAGCGGGCGCCGTCGGCCATGGTGCGGTCCTGGTTGAGGGCGGCGATCTGCGTCCACCGCTCGCCGTCGCCGAGCTCGGTCTCCGCGATGCTCCACAGACTCTCGGCCGGACGCGTGTCGCGCACGGTGTAGGTGCGCTGCTGGTTGCCGCGGTCCGCTGCGGGGGCCGGGGCCTGGTGGTGGTCGGTCGCCGTCGTGGCGCCGGGGATGGCCTCGGCGGTGGGGGCCACGGCCGCGGTGGCAGGGGTGGCCAGCGCGGTGCCGGTGGGCAGCAGGACGAGGATGCTGCTGATCAGGGTAGCGGCGGCGTGCCGGCTGAAGTTGAGGCGGCGGCCACGTCGGGAGGGGCGGCCGCGGAGCTGGGCGGGGATCTCGGCGAGCACGCAGTATGCGAAGTGGGCCCAGGCGATCCAGGCGATGGCGATCAGGGCCAGGAGGAAAGCGCCACCGGTGTCCTGGCGGTCCAGCAGGTGGGCCAGGTCGTCGTGTCCTCGGTCCCACAGCGCGGTGGTGACCTGCGCCAGCAGGACCGGAAGCCCGGCGACGGTAGCGGTCAGGGCAAGGAGGCTGGCCAGGCCGCGCAGGAGTGCTCGGCGAGGCGTCGTCGGCAGTGGGGGAGTGGGCATCACGGGCCTTCCGGAGCATCGACGCCGTAGAGGAGGGTGGCCTGCCCGCGGCCGGTCACCTCAAGGGAGCTGACCCCGGCCACGGCCAGGAACCGGGTGGCATAGGCGGTGTGGGTGGTCACGGTCAGCGTCTTGCCGTCTGGGGAGACGGCGACGCTGCCGCGGGTGCCGGTGGCGCGCAGGTAGGAGCGGGCCGCGGCCTGGGCGGCCTGCGGGTCGGCGACGATGGCGCGTCCGGGGATGGCCTGGGAAGGGTCGATCGCCTGACCGCCGGCCCGGGCCGCCTCGGTGGCCAGGGCGTCGGCGCGTTCCACCGCCCGGGCTTTGCCGCCGCCGTCGACGGCGATGCCGATGATGGCCAGTAGCGGCAGGACGCAGATGGCTACGTAGACCGCGACGCCGCCCCGGTCTCCCGCGAGGCGGCGGGCACGGCAGAACGCGGCGAGGCTCAAGTTCGGGCGCATCTACGCTCCTTCGCGTGTCGGAAAAGCCATAGGTTCGGTAGCGGCTGCCGTCGCAGGTCGCGCTGTGGTGCTGGCCAAAAGGGGACTCCACGGCGCAGTCGGCACGACCGCGTGCCATCACGGACAATGACGCCATGACGCGCTGGATCCGCAGCTACTGGGCCGAGGAAGACATCTGGTTCTACTTCGAGGTCGCCGCCGACGGCTGGGTCGCTCGCCAGATTGAGCTCCAAGGACCGCTCCAGGAGCCCATCGCCGCAGCCTCGTTGGCCGAATGGGAAGCCGCCCAGCAGGCCGGAACCCTTGGAGAATACGAAGCGACGTTCGGCGGCACGGCGGAGGTTCCCGTCCACGAGTGGGAAGCACACGAGCCGCAGGACCTCACCGCCGAAGAGTTTGAGACCGCCTGGCTCACGGCACGAGCAGCCTGCCAAGCAGGAGCTCGAGCACGCTCGACGCACGAAGCGTGAACCCAAGTCCCCTCGCGCACTCACCGCTCGGCACCCACACTTCGGTTCATACTCCACGGCACTTCAGAAGATGCTGACCCGAGAGCTCTTTGCCGGTACTGGTCGACGACCGAGGTGAAGGTCGAGGACAGCGTGCGGGAGCCGGGGGCGGGCAGCATCAGGTCGGTGAGATCGACCGTGCACCGCACGGTCACGGTGACCGAACCGGCCTGCCCCAGCGGCGCGTTGAGTCCGCTGGTGTCCACCGACACGCTGGTGCTCGCGCAGGCGATGCCCTGGTCGGTCAGGGACTCCTCGGCCGCCGCGGTGGCCGCCTGCCGTGCGGTGGCGGCCGACCGCGCCAGGGAAGCCTCGCGGGCGGCGTCCTCGGCCGCGGCGTCGATCTTCGAGCCCGACAGGACCAGGCGGCCTCCGCCGAGCGCCAGACACACAAACATGATCAGCAGCGGGGTGACGATGGCGGCCTGAACCGCCTCACTGCCCCGGTCATCGGCCACACGAGCCCGGAAGGTACCCAACTCAGTCTCCCGGTGTGGTGAAGCGTTCCACGGGCCCGGACGCGGACTGGGTGACCGACAGGCCGGATACGAACGGCAGCAGCGACGGGGCCGTGCCGTGAACCTGGACGCGGACCCGCTCGCCCGTGCTCCCGGCCGTCGACACCGTGGCCGCGCGGAGGCTGTCTCCGGCCGTGCGGTCCAGCACCTGGCGGGCACGGGCCGCCGCGTCGCTGGTCCCGGCCTGGTAGGTGCGGCCGGCGGTGACCCCGTCCCGCGCGGCGGCCAGGGCGATCTGGCGGGCGTAGTACCACATGCTCGCCTGCACGACCGCGATCGTGAGCACGATGACGAACGGGAAGACGATGGCCGTCTGCACGCTCGCGTCGCCCCGGTCGCCGGCCAGGCGGCCTCTCCACTTCCGCCACACGCTCGAGGTGGTGGCCGCCATCAGATGCCCGAGAGTTTCCCGTTGTACTTCGCCACCACCGCGGCGATGGTTCCGGCGATCGCGATGGCGCCGCCGATGGCAGCCACCCAGATGATGACCGTGGTGATGCTGATATCCCCCCGGTCCGGGCGGCGCCGGGCCTCCGTGAGCCCCTTGCCCCAGGCGGCGGCCAGTACGACCGCGGTCTTCACAGCGAGATAACGCATGAACAGGGTTCCCCTCTTTGGTGATATGCGTGGTCAGTTGTGCGTGGTGGTCAGGACGCGAGGATGCGGATGACGGCCGGGAACGCGATCAGCAGCATGACCAGCACCGCCAGCAGAGCACCGGGGGCCGTCATCTTCTCGCTGTCCGCGTTGGCCTCGGCCGCCTGCGCCTCCAGGAGCTCGGTGCGCAGACTCTGGGCGCGGGCCCGCAAGCTGGCGTAGACGGCGGCCCCATCATGGGCCGAGCGGCGCATGATCTCGGCGATGTCCTCCAGCACGGGAAGATCGAGGTCACGGTGGAGTTCCTCCAGGGCCTCCCATGGGGGGATCCGGTCGACCCGTGCCCGCAGCAGAGCCTGCTGCAGGAGCTGGAACGGCCACCCCTGTCCCACGGTGGCCGCGCGTTCCATGGCCTCGGTCGGGCCGGAGCCACCGGAGCGCTTGAGTGCCACCAGGTCCAAGTAGGCGGTGAGCGCGTGGGCGAACTCCTCCCTCGCCCGCTTGGCCTGGTCGCGTACCGACAGGTCCGGCACGATCCACAGGAGAGCGCCGACCGCCAGACCGGCCATGGCCGGCACATAGAACGGCACGCCGACGCCGAGCAGCAGCCACGGGGCCGTGGCCAGCGCGGGGGTCAGCAGTCCCAGAGCGGCCAGGGCGACCTTGGTCAGCACGAACCGCTCGGGGGTCTGCCGGAGCAGGCTGAGGTTCTTGGCCGGTATCCGCACGCCGGGCAGGCCGCCGAGGCGGTCGACAAGCCAGCGCCCCCACACCTCGTCCCGGTCCGCCGGCGCCTCGCCCGGCCCGGCGATCCCTGCGGGTGTGCGCTGCAGGGCTGCGGCCAGCGCCGGCTGCGGGCGCAGCAGTTCCCGCACCAGCACGGCCAGGCCCGCGCCCACGGTGCATCCGGCCACGACAGCCAACGTCGTGTTGCTCATGACACCTCCAGCGCGGTGGCAGCCGGTTCGGACATGCTGCGGACACGGCTGCGCGGATCGGGGACGAGGAAGCGGGGGATGGGACGGTACTCGGCCAGCGACCGCATCCACGTCAGCACGGCGATGAACCCCGCGGTCACCGCGGCCAGGACCAGCTCACCGAGCAGCGTGCCGTACGGGGCGGTGTAGCTGGTCACCAGGAAGCCCATGCCGATCAGGCCAAGGGTGATGAAGGTCATCCAGCGCACCGTCTGCCGTGGCTTGGCCCGGTCCGCCTCGCTCTTACGGCGCTTGCCGACTTCCTCACGGACGGTCTCGGCCAGATCTTCCAGCGACTGCGCCAGCCCCGGGCCGCGGTCGGAGATCGACAAGATGAGCGCGGCCACCAGCTTGTCCGCCGTGACATCGCCCAGCTCGTCAGCGAATTCCCGCAGCGCGTCCTCGGGAGCCCAGCCGAGCTGCAGCCGGTCCGCCAGAGCCGCGACCGGCTCCTCCAGCACGGCCGGGGCACCCCGTCTGCTCGCGATCAGGGCCTGCTGCAACCCCCGGCCGACCCGCAGACCGTCCGCCAACTGGCGCGCCCAATGGCTCAGCGCCTCCAGCCGGACAATGCCGGCTGCGGAAGACGTGGTGGGGGACAGCAGCCAGGGCACCCCGACGACGGCGAGCCCCGTCAGGACCCCGGCCATGAAAACACCGGTCACCAGCCACACGGCCAGGCCGAGCGTGATCCCGGCTCCCAGCAGGGCCTGGCGCCGCATCCGCTGCTCAACGGGGTCCGGCTGGCCCGACTTCCTGGCCCGCCACCGGGCCACCAGGCCCGGACGGTGGGGCTCGGTGGTGCCGGCCAGTCCGGCGATCAGGGCCACCAGGCCGCTGACGACGGCCATCCCGCACACCACCATGATCAGCGCGCTCATGTCGCCACCTTCAGCGTCAGCGGCTGCCCGGCCCAGCTGTCGTACCCCGGGTTCAGCAGGTGGTCCTGGAAGCCCACGCGGCGCAAGTCATTGATGCAGGACGGGTGCATCCGGGGGACCGCGCGGACTTCCCCGAACTCCTCACCCGGCGTGAAGATCGCGTTGGTGGCCGGGCGGCCGAACTCACCAGTCCCGGCGACCTCCAGGACGTGGGTGGCGAACCGGTGCCGCTGTCCGCCGATCTTCGTCTCGTTCACGATCCGCACGAAAACGATGAAGTCGAGCCCGTTGGCGGCCTGCCGGTACGCCAGTTGCTCGGACATGTTGCCCTGCGCCAGCAGATACAGCTCCGCGATCCGGTCGAAGACCACCCCAGGCTGAGAGGCGTGCAGGGTGCACAGATTCCCGCCCTTCCCGTTGGTCATCGCCTGGAGCATGGCCACGATCTCCGGGCCGCGGACCTCGCCGACCACGATCCGCGACAGCGACATCCGCAGCGCCCGGTACATCAGGTCCATCAGCGTGATCTCGCCGATTGGCCGCCCGTCCGGGCCGCGTTCTCCGTTGGACTCGCGGGCCTCCATCGCCACGACCTGCCGGTGGAATCCGCTGTCGTGGGCGAACAGCTCGAACTCGGTCTCGATGGTCCCGAACCGCTCGTCCGGGTCGATCTCCTTGAGCATCGCCCGCATCAGTGACGTCTTCCCTGCCTCTTGCGGGCCTGCGATCAGCACGTTCTTCTCCGCCTTCACGCATGCCGACAAGAAGGCCGCCAAGGTGGGGCTGACCATGCCCAGACGCACCATGTCCCCCAGGTCCGCGTCCTGCACCCGGTGTCGGCGGATGGTCACATAGTTCCGCGCGCTCACCTCGGTAACGGCTTCCAGCCGCGATCCGTCCGCCAGCCGCAGTGCCAGCATCGGGCTGGCCGTGGTCAGGGTGCGCTCGCTCTGCCCGCCGTCGGCGCTGGCCAGCCGCCGCAACAACTCCAGGAGTTCCTCCGGAGAGTCGGCCACCGGCTCGACCCGCTCCCGGCGTCCCCCGGCCAGGTCCAGCCACACCTCGTCATGCCCGTTGATGAAAATGTTCTCCACCTGCGGGTTGTCTAGGTGCTGCTGGAGGCGGCCTGCTCGGAACAGCTCATCGAACACCGCGCGGGCGAGCGCCGCGTCCTCCGCCGGTGTGGGACTCACTCCCCGCTCGGCCGCGGCGGCATCCGACCACTCCGCCACCGCCTCGTTGATCCAGCCCCGGGCCCGCTGCTCGACACTGGCCACGCTCACCGAAGGCGTGGCCTTGCGGAACGCGGTCACCTGCCGGGCGACGCGGTCCTTGACCACGGCGACGGCCTGACGGCCCACCACCACGCTCGGCACTGGCTCACCCAGCACCTGGTGCTGAATCGCGCCATCCACGGAGGCGCCCCGGCTCCGCGGGGAGCCCACCGGGCCGGTCTCGTCGGCGGCCGGGTTCCACGGCCGCGGCACCCGCACACTCGGGTCAGGATGCAAGGGCCTACCACGCACCACCGGCCCTCACCTCCCCTCCACCGGTCGCCGGGCCGCCGCGCGGCGTCAGCCGGGCACGCCGTAGCGCGGCCCGCTGCCGCAACGGCGTCGTCGCTCCCTGCACCGCCCGCATCAGCTCGTTCCGCGCGAAGCGGGACGGCTGCTCCGCCCCGTCCGACAGGACCCGAGCCGGCGACGGACGGTAGGGCAGGGTTGCCAAGACCGGTGTCCGCAACAGCCGTTGCACCTCTCCCGCTGTGTACGGGCCTTCATCCACCAGCAGCAGCCCGAGCTCGCCGACCCGTTCCTGCAACGCCTCGATCCGCATCTGCACCGACTGGATCGAGCGCATCGTGGAGCGCGCCACCATCACCAGCAGATCCGCCCGCTGGGCCAGCACTCCGGACGGGCCGAACGCCCCATTGCGGCCCAGGTCGATGAGCACGTCATGCGGATACTGCGCATGCCGCTCGATCCCTGAGAGGAGATCGGCTAGCTGCTCCCAGGCCGGTGCCAGCGCCGCTGCCTGCGCGGGATCGGTGATCCCCGGCAGCACCAGACGATCCCCCGTCGTCTGCGCCGCCTGCGCGTTCTCGGTCATATCGACCAGTTGCCGCCAGAACGCCTCGGGCAACTCGCCCTTGCGGGCGGCCACCGACAGGTTCTTCAGCCCGTACCGGTCGCCGAGCGAGCCCTGTAACAGCCCATACAGCACGCTTCCACCGTCGGGATCACACTCGGCCAGCACCACCCGGCGGCCCGGCTCCAGCGGCCATGACAGCAGCAGGGCCAGCGCCGTCGTCGTCACTCCGGGCGAGCCGGCACTCCCCGCCAACGCGATCACCGGCATCAGGAACCACCTTGGGCATCGATCAGCAGCCGGATGTTCCCGGTGGACGCCCACGACGCCAGCAGTGGCGCCTCGGCCTTCGCCGCGGCGACGTCGACCACGACCGACCCGGTGCCGGGCGTGGGGTCACCGACCTTCACCACGTGCGCCGGGATGGGCTCGGCCTGCGTCCTGCTCGTCTCCTGGTCCTCGCCCGGCACCCGGACGATCTGCACCCGCTGGCCCGGTGCGAGGGCGCTGGCGGGCACCTGCTCGGGCTTCAGCCCCACCGGCACCACCTGCTCACCGGCCTTCACCAGGGAGCTCCCCGTCACCTGTCCATGGGACAGCAGGGACCCCGGCGTCAGCTCCACAGCGGCCCGCTTGCCCACCACATCGCCCCGGTCGACGGCCTTCACCGCCTTGAGGACCGGGTCCAGCGCGACCGACGCCTCGCCCAGATCCCGGTCCGTGACCACCTGGCCCACCGGGACATGCCGGACCACGGTCACCACCTCGGTGCGCTGCCCGCTCTCCATCAGCAGCAGCGCACCACCCGCGCCACCGCCCGTGATCAGCAGCACGGCCAGGGCGATCAGACCTGGTCTTCTGCGCCGAGCCGATACCCGCGGAGGGGCCACCGGTCCCCTTGGCTGCGCCGGTGCCCCGGCGCTTTGAGCACTACGGTCCTTGGTCTTGCTCACCGCTCCGTCCTTCCGACACCGGCCTCAGCCGAGAGCCTGTAGCTCCCCGACCGACACCTGGACTTGGGACTCCCGGATCTCCGTGAGCTCCCCTGACTGACCGCCGCCGTTCCACTCCACAGCCCAGGTCGCGGTCGCGGTCACCGTGTACTTCTTGCCGGGCCTGGACGCGGAGGTCTGCGCATAGGTGTGGCCGCAGTCCGGCGAGGTCCGCTTCCCGTACGCCTTCCGGTACGGCGTGCCTGCCCCCGTGCAGGTCACGGTGGACCCGTCGCCCATCTGCCACTTGATGCTCGAGACCTTGGCGGTGGCGGTCACCGTCACCGCCCCGGCCGTCGCCGTCGCCGAGGTCGGCCCGTAGGTCGCCGGTGACCTGCCGGCGTGCATCCACACCGGCACTCCCACCGTCCACCGCCCGGCCGCGTCCGGGGTGACGATGTCCGGCCCCTTCAGCAGCATCTTGTCCACCGCCTGCTGCGCCAGCTGGGCCGGATCCGGGCCGGTGGCGGCCGGCGGCGTGGCAGACCAGAACGTTTGGCCGGGCAGCGGCACACCGGCGGTGACCGGGGAAGAAGCCGCATCGAAGACGCAGGCACGCCTGTAGACGGCGCCGTCGCCTGGATCGTGGCCTTCCCAGATTGCGCTCCCGGCCGGCGGTTGCGGGTCGAGCTTCTTCACCACACAGGACTGGAAGTTTGCCTTCTGATTCTTGTCACCTTTGCGCGGCTTGGCGGGCCGGTCCTGAGATGCGTCGGACCCGGGCGAGCCGGGGTCGGTCGCGCAGACACTCACCCAGGAGTGGGTCCCGCCACACAGGCCATTGCCTACGGAATCTTCTGCGTGCGCTTCCGCCGGTAGTAGCGCAGCGGCGAGCAGAGCGGGAGCGGCGATGGAAGTCAGGCTCTTCAGCAGGTGCGCGCCTTGGAGGTGACTTTGAGCATCGTCCACTGCTTCCCCCACTTCTCGGCTTTGATGGTGGTCGTATAGCGCTTGAGCTGCCCCTTCGCAGGAGGCACTGTTTTTCCGGATTTGCGGTTGACGCTGATCCATTTGGAGACATCAAGGCAGTCGTTGATCGTCGCCCGGGGGACTTGCCGGTCCATGTCGATCCCCGTGACTTCCGGGTCGCTGGTCGGCTTGCCCCTGGTTACCACTCCGGCTTTCTGCAGGCTCAACACGTCGCCCTCAGCCCGCCCCAGAGCGTCGGCGCTGGCGTATTTGTCGAGGTCAGTGCCTTTGACGCTCGCTTTCGAGTACGCCTTGACCTGTTCGCTCCAGTAGCTCCGGTACGCCTCAAGAACGTCGCGCTTGTCGGCAGCCTGCGGATCGGAGCTGGCCGACGACTTCGAGGGCTCCGGGGCCGATGCAGCGGGCGTGGACGAGCGCTTGGACTCGCCCGATGCCTTGTCATCGCCGCTACAGGACGAAACGGACAGCGCCACGCCGACCGCGATCGTCATCGCCCCGTACCGTGCGATCCGGGCCGTCCGGCCGCAGTGAACTGTGGGGCGGGCGGATGAACGTGGAGCTGTCACAGGACCTCCTGGGCGAGTGCGGACGATGGCGGGCGGAGCCAGCAGATCCCCGGGCCGCGCGCTCGGGGAGGAAATGTGGAGAGAGCTGAGCAGAACATGCTGTTTCCCTTGTTTGCTGTCATGAGCCGGTCATCCTGAAGGTTCAGGCCGGGGACCGTTACGGCTTGTACGCGAGGGCGGCGTGGATGCAGGAGTCGGTCTCCGCACCCGGCCGGGTGTCCTCGGCTCTCCAGCGGTTGGTGGCCACGATGCCGGGGGCGAGCACGGCCAGGCCCGCTCCGTCGAGGAATCCGGCGATGGTGGCCTTGTCCCGCGGGGTCACGATCACCCCGCCCTCGGCATACATCCGCGTCAGGTTGTGCACCGGGCGCCGCTCGTCGTCGTAGTCGTAGGTGCCCTGGCTGAAGGCCACGTAGCTGCCGGATGGAAGCGTGCTGACCAGGCGTTTGATGATCCCGGCCGGGTTCGCGTCGTCGGGGACGAACAGGAAGACCGACGCCAGCAATAGCCCGACTGGCTCTTCGAAATCGATGAACTCCCGCACGGCCGGGGCCTGCACGATCGCGTCGGGATCGCGGACGTCTGCGGTGAGGTGGCGGACCCGGTCATCCACGGCGAATGACGCCTGCTGGTTCGCGGTGATTACCGCGTCCTGGTCGACGTAGACCACCCGGCAGGCAGGATCGGCCGCCTGCGCCACTTCGTGCACGTTGGGGGAGTGGGCGAGCCCGGAGCCGATATCGAGGAACTGCCGGATGCCGTAACCAGCGAGAGCAGCCACCGCCCGCATGATGAATTTGCGCTGGTTGCGCGCGATGAGCCCTACGTTGGGTACTCGCTGCTCTATTCGCTGGGCCAGGGTGAGATCACCGGGCCAGTCGTCTCTTTGGTCCCCCAGGAAGTGTGCATATAACCGCGCCCCGTGCGCGGTGTCATCGGTCATGCTGCTCTCCAGTGGTCTTGGATCCGCTCGAGCAGGAGGCGCGTCTGCTCTCCGCGGCGCGTGGCCTTCCCGACGGTCTGGTCCAGGACCGCGGTGTAGTGCGCGACGGCTGAGGGTTTGTTCACGAAGCTGAGGTCGTCGAGTTGCTGGACGCAGACGATGTCCGGCAGCTCGCGTAGGCGCAGGCGGTAGACACAGCAGGCCCCGGCGCGCGCCGCGGGCGAGGGGCCGGCGTCGTACGGCACTATCCGGAGGTCGACGCGCGGATGGGCCGCCATCTCCAGCAGGTACGTCAGCTGGTCGGCCATGATGCCGGCGCTTCCGATCTGCCAGTGCAGTACCGGCTCGTCCAGCACCACCCACAGCAGCGGCCCGGCGTCATCCTCCAGCACGGCCTGGCGCCGCTTGAGGAGATCGAGCTGCCGGTCAGGATCGGGGCCGGGGTCCAGAGCGCGGGCGTAGTCCTCCGTCTGCAGCAGGGCGGGCACCTCCCACGGCGCGTAGGCCCTGATCCGGGTGGCACCGCCCTCCAACATGACGCAGTCCGCCATCGATTCGGACAAGCCGTACGAGTCCCACCAGTTCCGGCCCGACGCCCTCTCCGCCAGCTCCACCAGCGCGCTGACTTCCCCCGCGTCAGCACCGTAGAACGACAGCAGCTCCCGCAGATCCGGCGGCCGCGGGGGCCTGCCGAGCCCCTGCTCCATCCGCCGGATGGTGGTGTGATGCAGCCCGAGCCGGCCAGCTGCCTGAGCGAAGCTACGGCCCGCCCGCTCCCGCAGCGTCTGCAGGTGCTTGGCCAGCACCCTGCGCAGTATCGCCGGACTGTCCTCGGACACGTCACTCCTATCCCTGCCGGTGGCCCCGCACGTCGTGCCTACGCGCATCGAGATTTGCGAATCGCATTCCGCGACTCGGCTGTGACTCATGTGATGGTAGTGGTCACTCCGCTACGCAGGGCAAGCGACGCGCCGGGTTCGTGACACCTCTGATGCCTCAACTCGCGGACAGCACAGCCCAGTCGGGCCGCTTTGCGGTCGTGGAGGCTATACGCCGGGCGGCTCCGACTGCGGTCGGTGCGACACCAGGTACGTCGCCGGCCAAGCGGCCTCGTGCTCCGGCCGCGGAGGGACCGCCAGCAGGCCAAGCGCCCGCGCGCCGGTGCCCGCGGCGCGGTCACAGGTCTGTCCAGGCGCACCGATCGGCCGATTCGTGTGTGCGCCAGCGTTCCGGAGGGCCAGCCAGGCGCGTCCACACCGGTGCTCCAGGCCCGTGCTCTTCGAGATCGGACAGAACCGCAGCGCCGAGCGGCACCCTGCTCGCCATGCGGGCGACCAGCGGATGCTCCGTGGCCATGGCCTGGAGATCCTCGATCCGGTGCTGGTGGGAGGCGGCCCCCGCATTGGAGAGCACGAAGAGCAGCCTCGGGAAGACCGGGTACCAGCGCTGCCAGGTGGGCGCGGTGGTCGGCTGATGCGCGGCGCTGCGGCGGCCTGGTGGCAGCGGGGTGTGGGCGTAGAACCGCGCGTATTTGATCAACTTGCTCGCGAGCTTTCCACTGCTCCCGGTTGCGCGATCGACCTCGACGAAAGCCTGGAGCTGCACCCGCGTGCCCTGCAGCGAGGCGGCCCCGTAGTGCAAGAGCGCATCGGCCTTCAGCAGGTCGCCCTCGGCGAGGTGGTGCGTGGTCTCCGGCGACCAGTCCCACGGCCCGTGGTCATCCCCTCGCGCCCGGGCATCTGTGGCGAAGGCAAGGTGGGTGTCCACCACCGCGCGGGTGTGGGCGGCGATGAGCGATGCCACCGTCTTGCCTGTGACCGGATGCCGGGGCCGGTCTCGCAACTCCGGCCAGCCCTCGGTGGCCCGCGCACCGGCCTGGGTGAGATACCAGGCACGAAGCCGGTTCGTCCTCGGCAAGGTGATGCAGTCGACCAGGTGCTCCTTGCGGAGGGTGTTCAAGGCGGCAGACAGCCGTTGGCGCGTGCTGGGCAGGAGCATGACCTGCAACTGCCGGGTGTCCACCATGCGGTGCTGGGCCAGCGCCGCGAGGGTGCGGTGCGCGAGCGTGTCCATGGACTCCCTGAGGTGCGGAGACTGCTGCTCAAACGCGGATGAGGTCATTGGAAGCTCCGGGGTGATGTTGCGGTCTCGTCAGGATCCGAGCTGGAAGAGGTAGTGGTGGCCGCGGCAGGTGCCGAGCGGGTGAGGAAGTCGAGCACCTGCTGTTTCTGGTGATTGGCGACGGAGATCAGCTCACCGATAGGTCGAGCCGCCGCCATGTCATCCGCGGCGCGGTTCAACGCGGGCACGTCGTGGGGACGGGCCAGTCGGCGGAAGGTCTCGTGCAGCTCGGGCCCGCGCATCTGCAGCGGCCCGACACGGCGTCCGTCGACGGTGAGGCTGATGTAGTGGTGATAGCGCTCAAGCTCCGTGACCTCGACGGGGTCAACTTGATCGCCCCACTCATTGGTGATGAACCGGATCGCCTCCAAGGACCCGGCGGTGGTGGACAAGGTGGAGGAGTTCTGCAGGAGCGATCCGCGGACCGCACCACTCAGCCGCTGCAGCAGCTGGGTCATGCCGTGGACGCGCACGCGGAACTTCCTCAGTTGCTCGAGGATCTCGGCGATGCTGCTGTCCGCGGCCCCGTCCAGGGAGATGAGCTCGTCCAGGTAGGCGTGGAACGGAACGCGCTGACGTTCGTCCAGATCACGTCGGGACAGCCCAGCTCGCAGGAGGTCACGGACAAGGAGCGCCACCAGCAGTCGGTCGGTTGGGCCATTGCCGGCCGGACAGACCCACACGACCATCCGGCGGTCCATGGCGGCCCGGATGTCGTAGGCCCCTACCGGACTGCCGAGCATGGCCCGGGTGACCGGATTGGAGGCGAGCCGGTCCAAGGGGTTGAGCACCGTGGGCAACGCGTCGGCAGGGATCGCGAGGAAGGAAGTGCGCCACCAGGCAGCCTGTTCCTCATCAAGGATCCCCACGACCGCCTCGCGGAAGACGGGATCACTCAGAAGCGGCCGGATGTGGAAGATCGTCGCCTGGCAGCCGGCCATCCGCGCTCGGCAGGCGGCACCGTTGACGGTAACCAGGGCCTGCACTGCTTTGGTCGCGATGGTGATGGCACGCGGAGCGGTGACGTCGTTCCAGCCCAGAGCGGACGCCAGAGCGTCCGATACAGCCGCCGCCACCTCATGTGCCAGCTGCCCGCGATCCATGCCCAACGGGTTCCAGCAGCCCAGCCGCGCCTGCGGGCTGGTGACGGCCAAGTCGATCCGCGCGATCCGCGCCATGACCTCCTCGACGGCGAGGAACGGAGCGGCCCGCTTCCAGGAGTCCCCGTGCGGGTCCATGTACAGCAGCCCGTGTCCGGCATGCGCCAGCCCCACCGCCTGACACAAAGCGCGCTCGGTCTTGCCGCCACCGGCCTTGCCGATCGCGACCTCGAACAGCGTCTCCTGCTCACGGGTAGCCAGCAGCCGCCACCGGCCGTCCGGACCGCGGTGCCAGCCCTGCAGCAGCAGCTCAGGATTCCCCAGACGGAAGGTCGGCACGTCACGGGGCATCAGCGGCAGCCGACAGTGCGCAGTCGGAGGCTTCAGCAGCCCGGCGAGCTCCTCGAAGTGAACCCAGTTGGTATGCGGCGGCCGCATCTGCCCGGTGCGCCACCGGTGATCGAACACCTTGCGCCATGGCGGCCGGTCCGGGCCGATACGGATCGGCCCCCACAGCTTTCCCATCCACGCAAAGCGCGTCCGGGCGGAGAAGACGTCGAGCGCAGCGTGGATCTGCCGCATCCGGCGTTCAGCTCGGCCAACCGTATTCGAGGAACAGCGCACCATCAGCTGGACACGCACCAGATGCGCATCCTCAGCCAACTTGCCCAGCACCCGCTCCCGGTCGACGCGCCGCGGAGTGGGCGGCATCACCATCCGCCGTGGTGAGTAGCTCTCCCGGGCTTCCCTGCCCGGCGTCAGCAAACGCGATAGCTGGAAGGCGACAGAGTCCTCTGCCTCACGAGCATCCTGATGCATCCACCGCGCCGCTCGACGCGCTTCGCGGCGCTCTGCCTGGCGAGCGGTCTGGATCACCTGCCAGCGGCGCGTCTTGAGCTGCCAGCGAGGCGCTGGCTGCAGATCCAGACACACCTCCGCCAGATCCCCCAGCTCGGCGCGCAGGTCGGCGACCGCATCCACCAGCGGCTGCAGCGGATCCGGCGCCAGCGGCACCTCGCGGAGCCGGGCGCCCGCCCCTCCATGCAGCGCGAACTGGGCCCTGACGGTGAACAGGCGCCGTTTGTCGCGGACAACGGGCGCGATCTTCTCGCAGCGAACCGCCCCATATGGAGTGGTACGCAGCAGATGGACCGCACTGGCCGGACCCTCCACCCGATACGACAACGGCCGTGAACCATCCGCGCGCATCCGAACCCGCACCGCTTTGGCACGCCGTGGAGTCCACCACGGGCCGGCCACTGCCGCCCGCGACAGCTGCGCCCCGTAACGGAAGATCTCCTCAGGAGAGGGATCAAAGCGCCGGGATGGCACCAACTCGACGGCCATGCGCCGGCCGGTGGCCCGGTCCGCAAGGCGTCGTTCGATCCAGTCGCCCACGCCGTACAGCAGCAGCGCGGCCAGCGTCAGCCACAGCCACTGGTCCAACACCCACCCCACGACGCCGGCCGAGGTTTCCAGTGCGCTGGCAGCGTGCCGCATGTCAGACGGTGCGCCGGTCAGTGTGCTGGCCATCAGCGTGACGGTGTCCACCTGTTGCCTCCATCCCGGGTGAGGAACACCCGTGCCGTGCGGTTGTCGGCGTCGCCGATCCCGGACGGGGAGGCACCGGCCCATACCAGGTGCACCACCACCCGTCGGCTCCCTGCGCGACGGGCGATAGCGGCCTGAATACGGAAGTCGCGGTAGGAGCGGACCTCTGCGTCGGGGAAGTAGTCGGGCCAGCGCTGCCTGCCGCGGCCGGTGACCTCCGCCGTCCACACCGCGCGCCCGAGCCGGACCAGGCGCCGCTCGGTCTCCGGGGAAAGGTCGGGAGGGGAGGAACGGTCGAGCGCTTGCTGGACAGCGGTATCTCCGGCGGGCCCTTCGCCGGGCGGCGGCAGCACCTCGTGTCCGGTCGGGGCGGCTTCGCTCCGCGTGCCGTGCTCGCGCAGCGTCGGACCCGTCGAGCGCCGTGGCGCGGCCGAACCCGCCGATGGCGAGTAGGGCTTCCGTGGGATCGAGCGAGCGCTGGGCTGAGCGGGTGCCTGGCTGTCGGTGCTGTCGCCCTGGATCAGCAGCACGCTGCCGACCAGGGCCAGAACGGCCGCCGCGCTCAGCGTCGCCAGGACAGACCTGCGGGACCTGTGAGCCGTCCCCTCACGGATGGAGAGGCGCTTGCGTGAATGAGCCTTCTTCCTGGTCGAGGTCACCATGGCCGGGCTCCTCCGGCGTAGTCGGACATGACGCTCACCGGGTCGACCTGCACCTTCGTGCCTGGTCGCAGGGCATTGATCATTTTGCCGTTGCCGAGGTAGATGCCGACGTGGTGGATGGTGCCGTCCGACGTGGGCACGTAGCCGTAGAACACCAGGTCGCCTGGCTGAAGTGCCTTCACCCCGGCGGAAGCGGGGATACGGCGTCCCACGCCGGCCTGTGCGGTGGCGGTCCGCGGCAGGGTGATCCCTGCTTGGGCGTAGGCGTAGCTGGTCAGTCCCGAGCAGTCGAATCCCCGGATGCGTTCCCCGGACGATCCGCCTGGGCTGCAGCAGATCCCGTAGGAGGGGCCGTTGACGGATCCGCCACCCCAGGAGTACGGCATCCCACGCTGGCTGAGCGCGGCTGCCAGGACCGTCCGGGCCTTGCCGGTGACTCCCTTGACCGACGCGGTCGTGCCGGTGGTCTTGTAGCGGCTGATCCACTCCATCACGTCGGCGACATAGGCAGCCGAGTGGTTGTAAGAGCGTATGGCCGTCTCCAGTTGCCGCTGCTGAGTCAGATCACGGCCCGGTCCGCTGCCGCACAGGTACACCGCCGCGCTCAGCGCCGCGTCGTCGACGTTGTGGGGGTCCCTCGCCCTGTCGTCGTTGCCGTCCTTGCCGACGTTGCGGAAGGTGGAGGGCAGGAACTGGAAGGGGCCGACGGCACGTTCGCCGTCCGGATCTCCATCCCACCGGCCGCGGTCGGTGTCCGGCACTGGTGTGGTGTTGCCGCCCGCCCCGGAGCCGTCGAGCTGCGGGCCCAGGATGCGCGGGCGGACATCACCGTCGGAGCTGACTGTGCGTCCGGCCGCATGTCCGGACTCGACCTTGGCGATGCCGGCCAGGACCTGCCACTGCATCCCCCGGCACCGGGGCCGGTAGGACCGGACGTTCTCGGCGGCCGCGATGTAGGCGGTGAGCATGCGGGCCGGGATGTCAGCGCCTGCCGCCGTCGTGTTGGCCGCGGTCCCGCCCGAGCCGGAGGACGCCGACATCGACATCGTCATCGGCCCCGCGCAGCACACCAGCGCGACGAACAGGATCATCCCCAGGCACCCCATTTTCCGTTTCACGAGTCGTCACCGTCCTGGTCACCGCGGCCGCCCCAGCGGGGCCGCCGCTCCCAGGCGGAGCGCTGGGCCTGCATCAGGGAGTCGAGGATCCGCCGGCGGGCCTCACGGCGCGGATCGACACCGGCGCTGGAGGAGGCGGCGGGCCGCGAGCCTCCGATGTGCGAGTGCGGGCGGTTCGGCGAAGTCGCCAGGACAGCGGCCGTGGCGGTCGTCGTGACGCCGCGGCGTACGGCGGCCGATGCAGCCGGACCGTAGACCTGCGCGGTCGTGGCGGCCCGCTGCCCGGCCCGGTCCACCGCCCGGCCGACCGGCTCCCAGCTCTGGCCATCGGTGCGCACCTGGTTGCCGTAGACCCGCAGCTGAGTGCGGGCGTCCTGCGTCGCCCGGCTGGCTCGGCCGCGGCCACGGGAGATGGTCGCGGGCAGTCCGTAGGTGGAGTAGTAGGACAGGCGCCCGGCCCGCCGGGCGATGCGGTATCCGCGGAAGCGCACCATGCGGTTGTGGACCCGGGTGCCCAGCAGCGTCCGCCCGTCCCTGGGGTCGTACAGAACCTCCCCGGTGCGCCGGTCGGCGATCATCCGCGCGGTGCCGCCCCGGCCCGAGCCCGTCTCGTCCCCGCCTTCCGCAGAGCCTTCGCCGTCACCGTTGCCTGCGGCGGTGGGCTTGCGCCACCGGTCGAGCTTGGCGTCGTCCGGGCGGCGGCCGATCAGCAGACCATAGGCGCCCCCGAAGGCGAGACGGCCCGCGATGAGGGCGGGAGCCAGGCCGCGGGCGTGCTTCGGCGGCGGCATCCCCCAGCAACTGCCCGGAGTCGACGGGCATACCGGTCCCGTCGGTCAGGGCCATCACGTTGTTGAGGAGCTTGTGGCGCATGCCCAGGGCAGCGTGCGCCGGTGATCCGCCGCCGAGGGCCATCAGCCCCGGCGATCGCCCGAAGCTGGTCGAGCCGTGCATGGCCAGGGCCGCGCCGATCTCGGAGGTGTCCCCGGGCAGATGCGTGCCGCCGACTTTGGCGTAGCGCATGCGCATCGCCATGCGGGACCCGAACTCGCTGGCGCCTCGCAGCAGACGGCGGTGGAAGGCGAGGGCCGCCAGCGCCAGGGCGTCGACAAGGAGCAGCCGCTCGACCATCAGGTCCGGTCCGTCCGTCAGCACCGCATCCACGCCGATCCCGAAAGCGGGCAGGAAGCCGGCGGTGACGAACATCAACAGGACGGAGACGAGGAAGATGGACGCCCACCGCCAGACGACCATGCGGCTGGGGCCGGGCAGCATGCCCCAGACCAGGGCGACGCCGCCGACCGCGGCCGCGCCGACGTCGGCGCCCTGGGCGCCGAGCAGGACCAGGGCCATGGTGCTGGCCAGGGCGGTGATGAGGATGACCGCGATGAGCAACAGCAGCACCGCGCCGACCCGGTCCCACGTCGGGTTCTCGGCGTACGCGGCGGCCGCTTTCCCGGTGTCCCCGGCGTCCTCCAGGTCCTTCAAGAAGTCGTCGAAGTCGACCTCCGAGGGGTTGAGCGCGCTCAGCGGATCGACTTTGAGCTTGATAGTGTCGCCGATCTCATGGAGTGTCGCCTCCCGGCGGCTCTCGCCCCGCAGGCAGTACTCCAGGGCCCGGCCGGTCATTGGGGCGGGCTCGGCCTTGCAGACCTTCTCCCGCTCGGCGCGCTTGGCCGCGGTGTCGTACTCCTTGCCCCGCACCCACTTCAGGTGGGCGGCGTATGCCTTCTTGTCGCCGGGGTCTTTCGGGTCGAGGATCCGGCCGTACTGCAGCAGCTGGTAGGGCTTGACGACCAGGACGTCGGTGAGCACGTTCTGGATGGGCTGGGCGACCGAGGCGGCATGGACGTCGGTCTTTTTGCACGCGTCCTGGATGGGCCCCATGACCATGTCGCACGGGTCATCGCTGCTGCCCTTTCCCCAGTGGCTGTCCACCGTGATCTGGGTGACCTCCATGGCGGCCTGGTGCGTCTGCTCCAGTGGCCCGTTGTGACCCAGCAGGTAGTCGGGGCGGATCAGGCTGCTGGCGGCGATCGCCGCGATCACCAGGGTCAGCACGATCTCCCCGAGCCCGCGGCCGACCTTGCCGCGCTGGAAGAGGATCAGCCCGAACACGAACGCCCAGGACAGCAGCAGTCCTTTGAGACCGAGGGTGTCCACGACGATCTTGTTGTATTCGTCGGCCACCTGCTGCGCGGGCCGGAGCAAGAGCTTGAGCAGCGGAAAGTCGAGTGCGGTCTTGATGAGCCAGCAGCTCAGGCCGACCATCAGCCGCACCAGCGTGAACAGCCCGCCGAGCAGCAGAGTGCGCACCTGTCCGCCGACGTTGGTCACTTTCCCGCCGTCGGCGCCGAGCTCGTATCGGTTCAGCGGGGCGCCTTCGCCGGTGCGGATGTTCAGTGGAGCTAACAGCCCGCCGCCGCCCTCCCCTTTACCGTCCGCCGCGGTGGCGACCGAAGTGTTGACGATCACGAACACGGCGGTGATCAGCGCCACGAATCCGGTCGCCCGTAGCGTGCCCCGGTCAAGCCGCCTCACGGGCCCATCACCGCCGGCGTCCGGATACCGCGTAGACCAGCAGCCCCAGACCGGCGGGCAGCAACAGCATCACCCACCACGGCCCGGCAGGGTCGGCGCCGGTACTCTCGCCGGGCAGCGGCTCATGGCAGCCCTCCGGACCCGGCGTCGCGGGGGAGGGGCTGCAACTGTCCGTCACCTCAGGCACAGGCCCGTCCTGGGGCGCGGTGGCGGTGGGGCTGAACGCCTTGCCGGTGTGGGGGAGTGCGCCATCCAGCAGGGCCTCGGTCCCGGACAGCAGGCCCCAGGCCAGAGCACCCCCGGCCACGGTCAGCAGCACCAGGACGGCGACCGAGACCGCGACCCGGCCGCGCTGCGTCGCGCGTGCGCGCTTGAGCGGTTTCACGCCTGCCTCCCCGCGGCCGGGGCGGTGGCTGGTTCCGGCTTGCGCAGGTCGACGCGCCGGCCGGGCAGATCACCGGGGGTGGTGAAGATCTGCTCCAGGATGCGGTCCACAGCAGGCACGATGACCTTGACTCGGCCCACCTGCATGGAGGGAAACCGCAGCAGCATCTCCCCCTCCCGGCCCGGTTTCCCGACCGGGGACAGGCCGGTGGTCACCAGCCGCACCAGATCCTCGTCCTCCGGGTTGAGGCCGAGGAACTCCAGCCCGCGACGTGCCCGGGCCGGATCGGTGGTGCGGCCCAGGGCCTTGTACGCCAGCAGTCCGCTGACGTCGTGCAGATGCGCTTCGTCGGGGGCGCCGAAGATCCCGGCCGCGTTGTGCTTGCGGCCGTCGTAGGTGATCTCGTGCGCCAGGGCGCGGCCTTCGGCGCTGCTGGTGAGCCAGTAGCACTCGTCCATGACGATCTGGCAGAACCGCGAGGGGTCGGTGAACGCGGCCTGCCGGGCGATCGCCGCGATCAGATACATCACGGCCCGGCCGATCAACGCCTCCAGCGGCTGCTGCCGCAACACTTCGGGCTGAGCGAACGCTTCCATCGGCGGCAAAGTCAGCCCGGCCGTGGTGATCACCACCAGGTCATGCCCGGGAGCGTCCAGACGCAGCGGAGGCAGCTCGGGATCGAAGACCATGTCGGCCAGCGGGTTGGCCACGACGATCTGCAGCAGATCGGTGAGTGTCTGAGCCGCATCGCGGCGTGCCGGGCCCGCCTCCTCGGAGTCGGACATGGCCGCCAGCGCGGTCAGGACCGCGGCCATGGACGGGGCGGGGGCAGCGGCCGCCTCCTCGACGGCCCGGTGCAGCACGGCTCCCGTCGTGGTCATCGGCCCAATCCCCAACTGCAGGGCCAGATAGCTCATCGCGTAATGGGCGCCGGTGGGACCCTCGAAGATCCGCAGCGGGTCGATCGACATCCTCGCCGTAGCCGCGTCAATCACCTGGCAGGTGTCCGGAGCGGCAGCCTCGGCGAACGCGGCCCACTCGCGCACCGGCGTGCGGTCAATCACGATCGCCCGGTCCCCACGGTCGACCACCGAGATGGTCAACAGCTTCTCCAGGACGGACTTTCCGCTGCCCAGGTCCCCGATGACCCCCACCGACGCGGACGCCTGCTGCTGCGGCGCGTCGGCGACGTCGACCAGGACCGGGCGCACGGTGCCGCAGTCCAGATCGATCCCGATCAGCGCGCCGCGTCGGTCGCCCACCGCGGTGTCCGTGACCGCCCCGCTCATGGCCCAGTCCTCGGCGAGCTGGACCTGCCGCCACTCCCGCCGGATATTCGGCGGCCAGGACGCACCCGGCAGACCGAAGGTCAGCAGCCGCTCCTGCAGCCCCACCGCCCGCACTGCCCGGTAGTCCGCGCCCCGCAGCAGCCCCGTCAGCGCGCGGGCCCGCGCATCACAGGTCTCGGCCTCCCGGCCCCAGACCGTCAGCACCGTGACCGGCTGGACCTCGACCTCCGCGCTGGACCGTGACAGCCGCACATCCTCCTCGCCCAGGTCCTGGGCCGCGCTCGGCAGCGAGCTGGGCATCCCGCTCGGCTTCGCGTCCCACTGGTCGGCCTGGTCGACCAGCTCGTTCTTCTTCTTCCGCAGCTGCTCCTTGGCCCGGTCCGCGCTGAGGATCTCCAGCTCGACCAGGAAGTCCACCGGAAACGGGAGGCTCTCCAGCTGCGCGAACAAGTCCGCGACGTCCTCCGAGACTGCGGGGGGCACCTCGGCCAGCACCAGGTGGGCCTGGTACCCGGTGCCCGCCTCGTCCTCCACCTGCAGCCAGTTGCGCCGCAGCGGAGAGGGGAGTGCGGCACGCCACCACGGCTTCCGGCCCGCAGCGGCCCGACGCCCCCGAAGACCCGGCGCCTTCTCCTCTTCCGCCTCGGTCTCGGTCTCCTGATGAATGCCGGTCAGGGACGGGGCGGTGCGGCCGCCTTCGGCCAGCCGGGCATGGCCCAGATCGGCGTAAGAGGGGGAGTGCAGTACCCCGTCGTGCACCCGGCCGCCGTACTGGCCGTCGGTCTCGGCGTCGGACAGCAGCGGCTCGTCCATCCCACGGTGCACGGCGTGCTGCACCATCCACACGATCTCCGCGGGGCTGGCCGGCCGCAGGGGCAGCCCGCTGCCCAGCGCGGCCGCCACCCGGTCCGCCCGCTCCCGGTAGGTATCTACCTCCGTCCGGCCGACCGAAGTCGGCGGCAGACCGAGGGCGGCTTGCGTATCCGCCCAGACGGAGCCGACCACCGCCGACACCGCGGCACGGCCGCCCCCGGACGCGGACAAGGGCACCACCAGCCACAGGGTCCGGGTGTGCATCTCCTGCTCTTCCAGCAGATCCAGACCGGCCTCGACCGTCTGCGCCCAGGCGGGACACCGCTCCAAATAGACTCCGGCGACCATCTGCTCGGCGACCTCGGCCGGATCGGTCTGCGCGCACAGCCCGAACAGCCGCGGCGTGCCCGTCAGCGACCGCACCAGCGAGGTCACCCGGCCCAGCACTTCCTCCCTGACCTGATCCGGGACGTAGCGGCCGCCGATCGCGGTGACGCGCCAGACCCCCCACACCCCGCCGTGCGTGGACCACAGAATGTGCCCGGCCAGGTGCCGGATGGGCACACGCATCACTGTCCCCTCCCGTTGTGCGGTTGTTCCTCGGATGCGCAGGCGCCCAGCAGCTGCTGCAGTGCGGTCCGCGGCGCCGTAGCGGCCTGCTCTTGACCTCGCCGGGGGCGTGCTCGGTGCCCGGCCCGGCGTGTGCGCCGGTTCTTCCGTTCCGCCGACGGCGGCGATGAGCCGGCCGGCCGCCTGAGCACCGCAGCGCGTGGCATCGACGGCGTGACGCCGGCGGCGGCGGGCTCGATGGTGAACGTCCCTAGCAGCACGTGAGGACGGTGATCCCGCGCCGGTCGGCCGCCGATGCGCCCGGCAGGCGGCTGGAGCAGCACACTGATCACGCCCGCCAGCGCTGCCCACGGCGACCGGCCCCCGATCCGGGCCCGCCGGGCCATCCAGACCGCCACGGCCCACGCCGCCACCGGCACCGGCCCCAGCCACGACCACCAGCTGAACGTCTTGATCAGCAGCATGGCGCCGACGAAGGCCACCACCAGCTGCGGCGGCGTATAGGGCCCCAAAGGGATCTTCCAGTCACCGACCCGCCCCAGCACCCACGGATGCCGACGCGCCGTGGTGTACGTCCGGCTGACCCTCCGCTCCGAGGCGCTCATCGCGAACTCCCCACCGGCGGTACCTGGTCCACGACCCGGGTGATGGCGGGTGCGGACTTCGCGGGGTTCTTGACCTCATCTTCGAAGATCGACGCCAGGCTGAACTTGGAGGCATAGATCCCCAGGGCAATCGCCATCGCCAGCAGAGCCCCGATCCCGGCCTTCAAGCTCCCCCGCCGCACCAACTCCAAGATCACGATCCATGTCAACGCCACCGGAAGTCCCTTGTCGGCCCAGCGGCCGAGCATGTCCAGCCAGCCGGTTCCCGCCTCGTCGAGCTGCCCGGCCAGCAGAACGGGGCCGCTCACCACACACCACCAGCGGCCAGCGACGACCGGCCCGTGCCCGGTGCAGCCGACAGAACGATGCCGGCCCCGCGGGCGCGGGTGTGCCCCGCCGACTCCGGGCCGGCGTCCACCGACGCGACCTCCCAGCGACCGTCCCGCGCCGACATCCGCAGGCTGTAGGCCAACGGCCAGATGGCTTCCGCATCCACGGCCCGCACCTGGACCTGGATCCGGGCCACCGTGCCGTTCTTCGGCACCGGCCCCTTCACTGCGGCGTCATCGGCCGAGACCCGCTCGACCTCCACCCGCTCATACCGGGGCCCGTCCACCGGTGCCAGCCGCGCTCCCGGCGCCAGGTACCGGTCCGTCTCACCCGCTCCGGTCAGATAGGCCGTCAAGAACTCCGACGCCGTCGACGCCAGCTCGCTTCCCTCGGGGACCGGCACCCGATACGTGGACTCCGGGGCCCGCGCCGCCGACGGTCCGGCCAACCGTGCCGGGGCCGCCACAACGACGAACGCTCCCGATCCGGAGTCGCCTGACGCCACCACCGGCACCGCGAAGTAGCGCACCTGCTCACCCGTTTGCGCAGCCACCGTCACCGACCAGGCCCCGTGGGACAGCGGCGCACTGCGCACCGCGACCACCCGATCGACACCCGGCTGCGCACCCTCACGGGGCTCGGGCAGATCCACCCCTGGAGCCATCGCGCGCAGCCGGCGCTCCCCCGCGCTCTCTTCGCTCCGGCTGTCACTGCGCAGCCACAGCATCACGAACAGCTCGGCGAACCCCGACGGGTCGGCGGACCGCACCTGTTGCGGTACCGGTGTCTTGTGGATGATCGGCGCCGTCTCGGACGAAGCCGCCATGATCACCAGCGCGGCCGGGCCGGCGATCAGCGCCCCCCACACCACAACTTGGCCCAGTCGGACCCACCGACGGACCCGCAACATCCGAACCGGGGCAGCCGCCTCGGATGGCGGCACCCCGGCCTCCGACGACGCCTCACGGCGTGGAAACACAGGCATGAGAACTCCAGGTCACAAGCGGTCGGTCGTATGCCTCGAGACAACCCGCCGCCCATGACTGGTCCAGTGGCCAGCCGCCGTTGACCACCGTTACAACCAGGTCACATCCGCCTGGCCACGTCGTGGTCAACCAACCGGTCAACGCTGACCAACCGCCCCGGGACCACCCGTTCTGATTCCGCCCGGCCCAGTCACGGCCGGCCGTCGAGCAGGTCCTCCTTTGCCAACGCCGATCCGCGGGTCCTCCCATGACCGGCCCGCGATCGGCCCGAGGCATCCGAGGGCCGAGGGATGACGCGCTGCGCAGCCCACTCCCGCGCCGGCCCGGACCTTCGCTCCTCCCGATTGCGCAACCCGGCTCACCGCCACCGCTGCGCAACCCGGCTCGCGGCCACGGCTGCGCAATCGACTGCGCAATCACTCGGCTGCGCAAACGTCCGCGCGTGACCAGAACGTCGACCACCGCATGCGTGACGCGAACGTGACTGCTGGCTACCGGATTTGGCTACCGATCCGGTCAGAGCGCGCGGGTCTGCTCATCGCCAAGCAGACCCGTCCTCAAGGAGAGCCCGATGCCGCTCTGGCCCCGTCGCTCACGTGCCCGTCACCACCGCACGTCCGCAGCACCCGCCCCGGCCGCTGTCGACTGCACCGCGCACCACACCCCGTCGAGCTCTGTGCTGATTCACGAGCTCCTGTCCGTCATCCAGCACACCCGCAAGATCGGCAGCTGGCTCGCGGCACGCGAGACCCTCCCGGAGGAGTACCTGTTGCTCGCCCGCGGCGTGGTCGCCGACCTCGCCTGCGGCTGGGAGCTCCAAACCGGCGGTGAGGGCCGTGCTGAAGACCTGCTGACCGACGGCCGCATCCGCACGCAGCCGACCGAGGCCGACACCCCCGCAGTCCGCGACCACATCGAATCCACCCGCATCCACGAGCGGTACACGTGACCCGCCGCGCTGCGGCCGCCACGGCACGGCGTACACCTCCGCTCACCGCCTCCGCCCGTGCGGCCCGTATGGAGCTCGGCGGCCAGGCGTGAGCGGAGTCGACGCCGCCGCCTACGTCATGCGGCTGCACCTGCCCACACCGGCGCACAAGCTCGTCCTCCTGGCGATCGCCACCCGGTGCGACCAGAACTACTCCGCCTTCCCCGGCCGCGCCCTGATCGCCGGCGAAGCACTGGTGAGCGAAGAGCGCGCCCGGACCCTGCTGCGAGAGCTGCGACGGGATGGATACCTCTCCGCTCGGCAGCGCTACCGCGGCAACGGCTCCAAGACGACCAACCGGTACTTCGTCCACGGGCCGTGGGACCAGTGGGGCGGCGCCGACAAACCCTTCACCGAGATCAGCCACTACCAGGACCATGACGACCGGTACGCGGCCATCCGCGACGGCGAGTTCATCCCCCGCCCCACGCCGAGGGCAGGGGTTGTCCACGCCCCCTGCCCTGACCAGGGCTCTTCCGCTCCAGGGGCAGGGGTCGCAGACAACCCCTCCCAGGGGTCGCCGGCAACACCCTCCCTGGGTGTCACACCCGACCCCTCCATAACCGGTCATCAAAAACCCACCAGGCGGAACCATCTCCCGGACGTCCGCAGGACCAGTGCGGGTGGTAAGAGCGCTGCCTCCACCGCAGCGAGCGCCGCCTCAAGGACGGCCGGCAGCACCCGGAAGGCCCCGAAGGCCATCACCACCGGGCCGCGCAAACGTCCCCCCGGCTGGGACCAGGTCGCGGCCGCACTGCCACAGGAAGTCCAGCCCACCCGCCCCGGCGGACGCCTCGCCCCGACCCTGGTGCGCGCCATCTGCACCGCGCTCACCGGCGTCCCCGGCCCCGAATCCGGCACCTACCAGATCCCGCCCCGCACACCCGAACAGCTGATCGCCCGCATCAACCGCCGCTGGCACCACGCCCGCGGACCCGAACGCGCAGCAGACGACTACACCGGCCCGGACCCCATCCGGCGCCCCGTCGGCTACGTCGCCGACCTCCTCACCGCCCACGAATGCCCCGACCCCTGCTGCGAGGACGGGCTGATCCTCGGCACCGACCGGCCCTGCGCCGCCTGCCGGGCGCGCCGTGCCGAACAACAGCAGGCCGAGCAGGCCCGGACCGCCGTCGAAGACCGCCTCGCCCGGGAGGCCGAGCTGGCCTGTGCCCACGACGAGCACGAAACGGCGGCCGCTCGCGAAGAGCAGCGGGTCCGCGAGTGCCTGGCCGCGGCCGGTCACTGGGGCGAGCTCCTGGACCACGAGGTCGAGACGCACATGCGCCGGTGGCGCCTCGGCCACCCCGACCCCAAGGACACCCCCCATGCCTGACGCACCCCGGCCTGCCCACCACACCAGCCCCGACCGCCCCACGGCCAGGCCGCACGAGCAGCGCACGCGAGGTCCCCCGCCGCATGCGGGCCGCTCACCGGTGGCCGCCCACAGCACTCATCCGGCCGCGCGGCCGCGCACCGCCTGCGCCGGCCGCCAACTCCACCCGCAGGCAGAACACAGACCACCCCAAAGCGGACCATCATCACGGAAGGTAAGAAATCCATGCGTAAGATTCGCAAGGCCGCCATGGCGGCTTCGGTCGTGGCCCTGATCGGCGGCACGGTCGTCGTCGCGACCGCACCGAGCGCGAGCGCCACCGACAGGGTCAACCGCTGCGGCTCCGCCTACCACTTCAAGAAGTCCTGGCCGATCCAGAACGTCTGGGGCAGCGACACCGAGGGGCGGACCGTCGGTTACATCGACGTCTACTGGTCCAACTCCACCGGCAAGAACTGCGCCATCGCCCGGCCGAAGAACGGGATCTACAAGCCCAACCACATCAAGGTCCGGGTCGTCAAGAGCGGCTCGGGCAACTGGGACCAGGACGGCTACGGCAACGAGAACTACAAGAAGTTCGCCGGGCCGGTCTACGCGAAGGCCCGCGGCGCCTGCGTCAACCTCGAGGCCGGCTTCGAGTACAACAACAGCTGGGACCGCGCGGAAGCCTGGGGCTCCTACGAGAAGAAGCACTGCTCGTAGCCTACGAACGACCTGAGGAACGAATAGAGGGCTGCCGCCGACGAGGCGGCAGCCCTCGGTCCTTGTCTTCGGCACAGGGCGCCCGCCGCCGGCCCTCTCTGGCGCTGACGCGGTGAGGGGAGATGGGGAAGCGATGGCCGGTCCGGTACGCCTGGCGTACCGGTAGGGGGGTTGACGGCCTCCCTCCGGCCATCGGCCGACACACCCGGTCCGCCTGGGCCACGAAGGTGCCCTGACCGAGTGCCGTACACCGACAGGATAGCCGCCAGGACGGGCTATTCCGCCGGCCTTGCTTCCGCCGTCAGCGTGTGCCGCTGAGCTGGCGGCGGGCCTCGGCCAGGGAAGCCTCCCAGACCACGGCGCTGCCGTGGCCAGGATGGTCCTGGGCCAGCTGCGTGATCGTTACGGTGCCCGCGGCGGGGCCAGCATTCCTGAGTGCCTCGAGGGCGGCGTCGAGGCGGCGCTCTGCCAGCTCCGAGCTGGAGGGGGCTTGCCGTCGAGCCTGCGCGAGCTCGACGATGCGGCGCCGCTTCCACCGGTTCGTGGTGATCCTGCCCTGGATGACCTCGTCAGCCTCCATGAGCTCGGGGAGGATCCCGCGGGCGATGGCGCGGTTCAGCTGCAGGTGGCTGCCGTAACCGAGGATCGGCGCCGCCTGCTTGGGGTCGATCAGTTCTTCGGGGTCGCCTTCGTCCAGGGGTGCGCTCGTCTCCGGGGTTCGGGTCTTGCTGAGCGGGTTTCCGGGGCCGGGGCGCTCGGCGAGCCACTTCACGATGGTGGCGACTCGCCAGAAACGGCGCTTGCGCCCGCCTGCTGTGGTCTCCACGACGTCCGGCCCGGGAAAGTATCCGGGGGAGTCGACCAGCCAGCCCAGCAGTGTCGACGTCGACTTGTGCCCGAGGATCTGCTTGCCTACCTGGGACGTCGACAGCAGGGTGTCCGGGGGCTGCGCGAGCAGAGGGTGCGTCGGGTCGGCCCCGGACAGTTGCCGCTTGGACTCCTTGTAGTCCTTGGCGAAGGGCGCGAAGGTCTGTCGCTTCCAGCGCCGGCGTCGGCCTTTGACCTCGTCCGGCTCCGGGCATCCGGTGGTCTCGCGGTCCCGGAGCAGTTCGCTCAGCCGGGAGGGGCTGATGCCGAACTCTTCGTGGATCTGACTGGCGTCCAGAAGCTCTTCGCCGGTGGTGTTGCCCATCGTGTCCTCCTGGACTCGTCTCCGGAATGGGGAGGGTGCAGTGCGTGGTGCTCAGGGTGTCCCGCGGTGGCCGTCGACCAGCCATACGTCGCGCTGCTCGGCCTGGTCCGCCAATGACACGTACGCCATGGCTGCGGGCGTGCTCGTCCACACGGCGAAGAGGAGTTCGTCGATCGCGTCCTCGCGGGCCGATGCTGTTCGCCACGCCACGTTCTCCAGGGCGCACCAGGCAGCCAGGTCATGGTCGTCCAGTCCGGCGCAGCGTTCGCGTACTGATTGAGCGGTTGCCGTCAGGCCGGCGCAATACAGTTCGTGGCCTCGCTCCAAAGCGGTACGCAGCTGCTCGGTGCCGCAGGAGAGGGTGGCTGCAGCGAGATCCAGCAGGTCTTGTGTGGTTTCGTTCTCCATCGGGCCCCCTTTCCGTCGTGAACGGTGCCGGGGATGGCCGGCACCATGGATTCGATACTAGGTAATTGTGTGAGGTGTGGCAAGCTCCAGCCACACGTGAATCTTGAATATCTCCACGATGCGAGCTTCTGACTAAGGTCACCGGCCGTGCGGACCCCCGCTCAGAGAAGGGCTCGCCTTCGGCATGGGCGACGAGTTCGTCCAGCAGCACCAGGGCCTGGCCGTCGTCGCCCGGAAACCGACGAGCGGCCAGGCCGAGGGCGGGAGGCGGATTCCGTACGGTCCGGCGGTCGGCAAGGTGGCAGTACCGGGGAGCGCGTGAATCTGCGAGGCGGCCGACCAGGTGCTCGGGTGGACGGTGAGGCAGTCGCGAATCTGCCGGACCAGCCGGACGTGGTCCCGAATGGAGGGGATGGGTGCCCCCGTCGGCCGCCGGACGGTGATAATCAATCGATGAACGCTCTCGGCCGGGCTCGGAGCTCGGGTCGGGCTCACCCCGCCAAAGCGATGATAACCCCAGGTCAGAGGGTGCGTGAGGGGTTTGACGGAACTCGCCTCGGCTGCTGGAGTGGTGCCGCGCGGCGACCAGACGCCCGGGAGCGGCCGGCCGCCGCCAGAACCAGCGAGGTGTGACTCGCTGATCAGCGAATCCCTAGCGAAGGACTCTGCCTTGAGCGTATCAACCAAGACCTCGGTTCACTCCGCCTCGCTATCTGCGCGAACAGCGGTGGATGATGCATCGCTGACCTGGTGCGCCGTGGCGGTGATGCTTGCCGCTCTGCTGATTGGTGCGGCTCTCGTCGCGGCTGGTAGTGCGACCACTCCGGAAGCCACCGCTTACATCTCGCCAGTCTTCACGATCGTGGGTGTTGCGGGTCGGCTTCGGCAACAGTGATCCATCTGCGCAGGCTCGGTCATGGGGATGCTGAGCCTGCGCAGTTGCCCGTTGCTCGCCCAGCAGCTGGCTCTGACTCGCGCCCGGCACGTCCACAGCGGCCGCACCACGCCAGCCAGTTCCCCTCGACCCTCTGGGCGCGGGTGGGCGAGGGCCACCTTCTTTTCGAAATGTGCGGCCGGGCCGTCCTCAAGCGCCGTCAACTACCCAGCCTCGGGCTGCATCGCCGTCGGGCCCGTGTCTTCTTCTCGCTCCGGGCGGACACCGAGTCGTTGCCGAACGTTCCCGTACAGGCCGTCGAGCACCTCCCAGACCAGGGCCAGCGGAGGTGTGCTGAACGTGAGCATCTCCTGACCGCTGCCGTCTTCGACGACGTCGAGTGCGCGGTGGGTCCGGGCCGTGGTCTCCAGGGCCCGGCGCAGCGCTCGTGGTTCGACCCGCATCACGCGCCCCGGCCCGGCGTCGTCGTGCAGCAGCCGGCTCAGCGCCATCTGGCCTGGACGGTCCGGCTGGTAGCGCGCCGCGTATGCCAGGCAGGCGTAGGTCAGCACCGCGGCCGGCGCGCTGTTCCCCGCCTGTCGGCTGAGCTGCACGGTCCCCTCCAGGTCGGGGCTCATCAGACCGAGGGCACTGAAGGGGCGGTCGAAGATATTCTCGACGACGGCCTGCGGCTCCCCGCCGGGATGTACCGGGGTATACATGCGGAGCATGCAGCTGATGTCCCGCTGGATCATGCCGTCGCTGGTCGGCCGCCACCCGCTGGAGACAGCCGCGCCCCGTACGCCGTGGAGGAGGCGTTCCCGCTCAAGGCGGGTCCACGGAGACATGCAGAACGTGTAGTACCAGGCGGGCACCATGCACGGGGGAGAGAGCAGCCACCAGTGCAGCAGCCACAGGCTGTCGTCCCTCTCCAGGTACGGATCGGCGCCGTCGTCCTCCAGCAGCCACCGGGCTCGGTCAGTGGGTATGACGTCTCTGGCCGCCCCTGGCCGGTGGCGGACTTCGCCGGAGAGGCGGAAGGGCGCGGACCAGAACCGCATCGAGGCCACCATGCTCTTGCCGACGCCGAGCCTGACGACGGCGTCGACGGATGTGAAGAGGTGAGGGTCCTCCTTCAGGGCGAGGTAGGTCTTGAGCAGCCAGCCATGCCGCAGCGAGTAGGAACCGTGCCGGGCATGGAGGGGGACGACGTGCGGCGGGAATGAAGGAATGGGCATATTGATCTCTCCGGCACGGCGGCCCGGGGAGGGGTGATGGCGGCGGACGAGTGGGGCGGGGGCAGCGTGAGGACGCTGGGGAGATGAAGGGCAGCCCGGCACGGCTGCCTGCCCGGTCCCCGGGAGCAGAGGGGCCGTGACGTGGAACAGCGCTAGCCGAGCAACGCCGGAAGAGGGCGGCGGGACCGTGCTGCCGGGGGTTCGGCGACGGTACGGGCGCGGGAGGAAACCGGTCAGGTGACCCCTGACTCAGCGGCTCAGCCGCTCTGGTTGAGACGGTGCAGCTCTGGGTAGTCGCGGCGGATCCGCTCATGAGCCACGGACGGAACCTGCGGGTAGATCTGGGGGTAGCGGCGGAGCAGGGTGTGTTCGGCTCGGGTGACTTCGTGCAGGAGCTTCAGTGCCTCGTACCTGCTGGCGATGGGCTCACTGTAGTGGTCGCTGCTCGCGCCGGAGACGATCCAGCCGGTGACTCCCTGTCCGTCATTGCGGCAGGGGTAGAACTGGGCTGCCGCCAGGTTCTGGCCGTCGGCCTCATCGCGGTCGGGGGGAGCGGCGACGCGGGTCTCGTAGCGGTTGCGGTCCAGCTGCACCCGGACGCAGGTGCCTTGGAACAGTGGGGTGTGTTCAGCGATGGTGGTCATGTCTCCTACTTCAGGGGGTCTGGGGTGGGCGCGGGGCGGCGCCCGGGGCACGGAGGGGGAGCCGCGAGGGGGCGGGCCTCCTCCGTCGTGAAGGGCCCGTCATGTGCGGGGGGCCAGCTCGCGGCCGCGCTTGACGATGAGGGTGTCGAGCGTGGTGGGTTCGCCGTGGAGGTCCAGCACCGCCATGGCCCCGGCCCGGCTGGCGAGGGCTTCGGCGCGCAACTGGCCGAGCGAGTCGAAGGTGGCCTCCGGGTCGCGGGCGCGTTCTATGAAGGATGCCTGCGGCCAGTTGGGGACGCCTTCGGATGCCCACTGGGCGATGGTGCGGCCGAGGTCTTCGCCCGGTTGCTCGATGACCTGCCCTGTCAGTGGCGGAATCCGGCTCTTGCCGAAGCGCAGGGTGGCGACGGGGCCGAGAGTGCCGACGGCGTCGAGGTCGTAGTCGAGATCGGAACGCTGCTCGGGTCTGAGGCTGAGACGGAGGGCGTACTGGCGCCCGTGGGCGTCGGTGTCGATGACGGCGTCGGTCCGCGAGTTGAGGATGAGGATGACGTGGCCGGGATAGGCGGACAGCGCGGCGGTGACGCGTCGGTCCATCGGCCGGTACCTGTTCCACCCGGCGTTGGAAGAGCTGTAGCCCGAGCGTGTCTCGTCGGCGACCTTGTCCAGCATCCCTCCCGACCCGTTCCAGAACGCGCTGTACCGGTCGACGATCAGCACCGGGTAGGCGCGCATTGCGGCGACAGCCAGGGCCGTGAAGAGCCGTTCGGGATCGAAGTGGGTGAGTTCCAGGGCGTCGAAGGGGACGGTGTCGGCGTACTTCGCGGAGGTCCCGCCGGTGGTGTCGATGACGGCGATGGGGCTGCCGAGCGCGGAGGCGACCAGGAGGGAGGTCAGGGTGCGGCCGGACCCTGACGGTCCTTCGAAGGCGATGCGGGCGGGCCGGGCCTCCTTGACGGCAGGCTGGAAATCCGAGGGCTGCGGGAGGATCGTCTCGGGCTGGGGGAGGGGGCGGTCGTCGCTGGACATGGAGCGCTCCAGAGGTCAGGTGATGCGGAAGGCGGACGGGTCGGCGACAGCACGGGAAGCCACGGACGCGAACGCGGCCCATCCGGTCACCGGCTGGCGGCGGTTCGTGGTCGGTTGGCCGGTGGAGCCTTGCGGCCGGGTGGGGGCTTCTCGCGGGTCGGGCGGTGCTGAGGCCGCACTGTTCGCCAATGCGGGCGGAAGGCTCTGCTCGGAGTAGGCGACCCGGTGGCGGAGACTGAGCCCGACGTCGTCGGCGTCCAGGTCGAAGACGGTGCGGCGCACGCCCTGGTGGTCGGTGTAAGTGCGCTGACGCAGACGGCCCTGAACGATGACGCGCATGCCGCGCACAAGGGATTCGCAGACGTGCTCGGCCATGCCGCGCCAGGTGGTGCAGGTGATGAACAGCGGTTCCCCGTCGGTCCACTGGGCCGCGTCGCGGTCGTAGATCCGTGGGGTGGAGGCGACGCGGAAGCGGGCGACGGCCGTACCGGCTTCGGTGAACCGTATCTCGGGGTCCGCGACCAGGTTGCCAGCGACCGTGACGATGGTCTCGCCCGTCATGGCGGTGCTCCTGTGGTCTGGAAACGGGTGTAAGGGGGGCCAGGCGCGCTGGCGAGTGATGGCTGGAGACGAAAGTCGGCATGAATCACCCCTGCATACGCGGAGCGGCCCGGCTAGTTCGATACTAGATGTAGATTGGTTGGGATGCAACCGCTCCCGGATGGCGCTGAAGTGCTGCTCACGGGCGTTCAGCCGCCCGGGGGAAGGCTCTGCAGTGGGGAGCAGGTCGTGGGCATCGGCGATGCCCGTCAGGATCTGGAGCCGGAGGCGGTCACGGCCTTCAGCCGTCGCCGCCCCTGTGCTGCTGAGCGCGCCAGTCAGCGAGTTTGTCGAGCGGGATGACGCGGAACATCTCCCGGGAGAACTCCGCCCTCGGAGACAGCTCGATGAGCAGTTTGTGCAGGTGATGGGCGCAGGCATAGTTCGTCTGCAGAGTTTGGGTCTCTTCGTCGGCCCAGTACACGACCCACCGGGCGGCGTTGTGGCACTTCCCCGTGAACCTGCTGTGGGTGCTGTCGCAGTACAGGCCGTGTCGACTCTGCTTGCGGGGCATTACAGGCACTCCCTGAGGATGTCGCTGAGGCCAGCAAGGTGCGGGGACGTCTTGCGGGTGCCGGCTGCGGACTTGGTCATGTGGGGCGCCTCGGGTCTTCATCGGGCCGGGTCCGGCGGTGGCGCGGATCAGGCGCGGGCTTCGGGACCTCGTTGTGATGGCCTGCGTATGAGGTGGGGGTGCAGCCGGCCCCTGATGGTGCTGCGCTCCTGGTCACCGGCGTTCGGCTGCCTGGGCAGGCTCTACAGAACCTCGGGGAGTTCAGCGGCGCGAGCGAGGTCGAGGCGGTAGGTGATGGTCCCGTCGTGCGCGACGTCGGTTGCTGTGCACAGTGGTGCCCAGCCATCGCGGTTCCAGGCGCCCAGTTCGTCGGCCCATTCACCCATGCCGAACGTGTCGCCCGCATCGGCCAGATCCCGGCATTCTCCCGCATGCGTCCAATACCGGCCGGAGACCGCCACGCCTCCGGAAGGGTGCAGAGTCATCTCCAGCCAACGGGCATCGAAGGGGCCCCGGAAGGTTGAGCCGGTCAGGATGTCGCAGACGGCTGCAGCCAGGTGGGCGCACATGACGCGGGCCAGCCGGTCGGGTGCTTCGGCGCGAGCGCGGTACGCGGCCACGCGTGCGCGGTACAAGGTGCGTGCGTCGGGAAGGTCGTACGAAGTGAAGGGTGGTTCGGTCATGGGGCTCACTGCTCCCTGTGGGACGAGCGTTTCACGGAGGCCAGCGGCGTCAGCGCGGCGCCGCTGGGCGATGCAGGGTCCACGGGTCACCGGCCTTGGCAGCCGAGGCGGGCGCCCGGCCAGCTGAAGGGGCTGTCTCATGCGGGCCAATACGGTGATCTGGTCCGGGTCGGGTAGAGGAGCGGTCTGCTGCGCTGTTCCCGGGTCGCCTTCTCGGCGTTGTGCCGGGCGCGCTCTTGGAGCTCCTCTACGTCACCCAGGGCGTCGCCGCTGGACACCATGACGCGCGGACCGAGCCGCCAGAGCAGCGCGTTGACCGCGCAGCAGGCCGCGTTGACCGGGTCCGGGTCGTTCATCCACCACCAGTAGGAGGATGCGGCCAGTCCCCGGTACCGGAGCGTCGCAGCCGCAGCGCGGACCATGGTTCCCGTTCCGGCGCACGGCTCAAGGAACTGCGCACCCGGGGGAAGGTCCCTTGATAAGAGGACCTCTGCGTTGAGGTCGGCGGCGCTGGCCGGGGTGAAGAACACCCCGCCCTTCTGGTGCTCGCTGTAGCTGGACATTCGCTGGAGGATGAGGCCGAGCGGGTCATCGGCCTCGCAGCGGTTGAGGTCGCTGATGCACTCCAGTAGGCCCGCGCGCACGAGGACGCGTGCGTAGTCGGCCAGTCCACGCATGTCGTTGTCGCTCGGGGCGGCCAGCCACTCGTGCAGCGGGCGGGCGGCGGCGGCGAGATCAGGGCGATAAGCCCACACGGAGTTCCATGCGGCGCGCATGGCGTCGATGAACTCCTGGTCATCGAGAGGAATCAGCAGTGGACCGTAGTCGGGGCCGTCGATGTCGGTCGGGGCGGCCAAGGCGAGGGCGGCCATCGCCCCGAGGGCGATGTGTACCTCGCCAGTGCTGCGGTTCTCCAGCCACCAGGCATGAGCCGTGCTGACGATGTCGCGAGCGTGGGCGCGGCCGGTGTCGGGGGCCAGAGCGCGTCGCATCATGGCGGGAGGGATGCCGTACAGGGTCACGTGGAGCTCCGGTTCGGAAGGCAGGGGAAATCGGATCTTGGTGTTCAGCGGACGATGAGCGCGGCGGTGGTGCGGCTCATGCGGCGGACTTGAGGCCGTTGCTCTGCTGGCCTGCTGCGGCGTACTCCCAGAGCCAGAGGGTCTTTCGGCCCCGAGCCGGGTGGTCGGCGGAACGGGGCGTGCTCCAGGTCCCGCCGCCGCCTGAACCAGCTGCATCGGTGACGCGCTTCCACCCGTCGAGCCGGTAGACGTTGCCCAGGTGTCGGGCGCTATCGGAGTATGCAACTGCGGCGGCCGCCCTCCAGTACGGCCAGGCAGGACCGCCCACCTCTCGCCACAGGCGCAGCATCACGCGCGTGGCCCAGCGATCACCCGGCCTCGTGCACAAGCGGGCCAGTTCCACGACCTGGCCGCGGCCGTACCCGGCCACGACGCTGCTCGCCGTGGATGCGCTGATGGCCACGGAGACCGGCTGGCCGGCCACGTCCAGACGCCACGCCTGGGCCCCGAAGGGGCGGTTGTTGGCGCCGAGGTAGTGACCCCACTCGGCGAGCAGAACGTTGGCAGCATCGAGTTCTGTTTCGAAAAGTCCGGCGGGTGGGGCGGTGACAGCCGCCAGATCGAGCTGGAAGGCGGCAGTCACGCGACGCTCCTGGCGCGGTGAACGTTCATGACGCCGGTCAACCCGTCTCCATGCCGGAGACGTCCGGCAGCAGCTCCTGCAGCATGGCCAAGGGCTCTGCGGCGCTGATGAGCGCAGCGCGACGCGTGAAGGCGGCCGCGCGCTCCTCCAGCGCCTGCGCGTGTCGGTGCGGCTGCGCGAGGACGTCACTGCACGCGACGAGCACCTTCGGGCCGAGCCCCATATGTACGCGTTCACGGCGCAGCACGCCGCGGCGATCGGGTCGACGTCATTCAGCGACCACCCGAATTCGCCGGGATCGCGACCGGTTTCCCGCAGATGCTGCGCGATGACCCGGAACAAGCCTCCGGTGCCTGCGGTGGGGTCGTAGAACCAGCGCCCGGGCCGCGATTCATCCTGCAGCGTTAGGCGGACCATCAGGTCAGCGGCGTCCGGCGGAGTGTGGAACTCGCCGATCGCCCGGCTGGCGCCGACGGAGCGAAGCTCCGTGAGCAGAACGCTGAACACGTCGACCTGCGAGCGCCGGTACGGGTCCACGCTTCCGGTCACATCGAGCAGCCCGGCCTGGAGCGCGGCCTGCGTGACCGCATGGACAGCGTCCATCCGCTCCCGGCTGAGCTCGCTCTGCTCCAGCCACGAGCGCACGGGCCACGCCCAGTCAGCGAGCTCCGGCCGGATGAGCCACAGCAGCGCCCAGAGGCTGCGGTAGTGCGTGACCAGCTCCTCCGGGCTGAAGCGCAGAAGGCGTGTGCTCACATCGGGTCCGTCCTCGGGCTGCTCCAGCACGGCGAGCGAGGCGATCACGCCGACCGGGACTTCTGCGCCGCCGCGATCGCGGCTTCCGTGCCAGGCGCGGGCCACCTTCTGGCAGATGCTCACTGCCAGGTGGTCCGGCGATGGGGCCGGTGAACCTGGCGCGGCACCCTAGGCCGCCGCACTCGCCACCCGGGTCGGGCCGCAATCTGCGGGGCGGGGGTGCGGTGGCCGTTCACCGCGGCCGGCAGGGCATGAAGGGCGGGGCTGTGACATGAAAACTCCCATACGAACGGGCTGCAGCGCGGCGGCTGCCGAAGCGGGGCCAAAGGCCGGAGGGGCACAGTGGAGGCCGGCCACGCGGGCCGGGGATGGATCAGGAGCCATCCCCAGCCCGCGTGGTACTTGCCGCACGGGCCCCGCGCGAGACCGAGGTGGTCAACGGGGCTTCCTGCGCCTGGGCGGGTGGTAGGGGCGTCGCCGGAGGAGGTGGAATCCGGAGCAGGTCGGGCAGTCCTGGATGCTGCGTACGGGGGCGCCGCGCGCCATGGCGGCGCCGAGTGCGGCACGGGCTGACGCACGGTCCGGATAGCGCCTCCGGCCGGAGGGGCAACAGCTGGACACGGTGAGACTCCGCTGGAGGAGAGACTGCGCGCGCGGCGCCGGAGGCAGGGGCGCCGCGCGCGACGCGGTTGTGGCGGTCAGGCGGCCTGCGGCTCCGCCATGTCCTCCGGGGAGTACTGCGGCCAGTTCCGGGCGAGGGACAGGTCCTCGATCTCGGACAGCCGGTAGCCCTCGCCGCGGAGATGCGCCAGATAGGCGGCCTGATGGCGGTCGAGGCTCTGCCACGCCTTCGGCTCACGCAGGCTGTACTCGAACGCCGCGACGACCTGGGCGTAGATCTGGTGCCACCCCCTGGCCTTGCCGTGTCGCTCGACCAGCTCGTCGAACGGGCCACCGGTACGGTGGCTCGACGCAGCAGGGTCCGCGTTCGGGTCCGGCACGCCCAGGTACCGGGCGACAGTCTCGGTGTCCTGTCGGTCGCACCACTTCGCCCACAGGTAGGGAGAGTTCATCACCGTACGCACAGCGAACAGCCGGGCGGCTTCGGACAGGGACTTCCCCTGGCAGCGCTTCCGCAGAAACTCCTCCCGCACCGTGCGGGCGGTCTTCCATGCCTTGTTACCGGCGATGGTGCGCTGTCGCGCCTCCTTCTCCTCGGTGCTCATGGACTGCTTCGGCTTCTTCGCGCCGGGCCTGATCTTGTGCCGGTACTGAGCGGGGTCCGAACAGAACCAGATCGGGCGCGACTCCTCGTCAAGGCGGGCGGAGTGACCACCGCAGTGGACGTGCTTTTCGACCGTGAGCGGATTGCCCAGCGCCGTACACAGGTCGTCCAGCGGCCGGGAGGTGTCCTTCGTGCCCCAGGGGAAATAGTCCCGCAGCAGCGGAATACCCGCCTCTTCCAGTTCCTTGAGCGTCTTCTCCCGGGCCTGGATGTCGGCTCTGACCTGCTTCAGCCGGGCCAGGGCGTGGTCCCAGTGGCCGCGTCCGCCTTCGCCCTCGGCGTCGTCCTTGGCCTTCGCCTCCTCCAGCGCCTCTGCGGCTCCGCGCACGTCCTCCACGTCCGCCAGTTCGGCCATCTGCACCAGGTCGAAGCCCTGGAGGGCAGCGCGGCGCAACGCCTCCTCGTCCAGCCGGGCAGCCTGGCGGGCGGCCCGGATCTCGGCTCGCTTGATCTTCAGGGCGCGGGCCATCTGATCACGCTCGACCTCGCTCATCTCCACCAGGGCCAGAGTCTCGATCGCCTGGACGCGATCGCGCTGGTTCATCTGCTCGCGGTGGTCGTTCTCGATCAGCGACAGCAGGTGCGTCATCGCGTCACGCCCGACGAGGTCGCCCCGGATGATCGCGGGGACCTTGCGTATCGGTCTGTTCTCGGCCTTCGCCGTCGCGTTGGCGATCTGGAGCGCCTGGGCCCGCCGCCAGCCCTTGAAGGCGCCGTAGGTGCCATCGGGGGCCGGGCGGACGCTGATGGCGTCCTGGATGCCGAGTTCCTTCACCGACGCGATCAGCTTGTCGTCGGGCTCGGTGTCAGTGGTCCTGGCGTTGTGGTCGTCGCGCACGATCGTGGACGGATCGAGACGGACGATGAGCTGTTCCTGATCCTCCGTGGCTGAAGGCGCGGCTTCGCTCGTGGTGGCCGGGCTGGTCTCTGCGGGATCAGCGGTTGAAGTCCGGTCCTTCTTGGGGGCCTTGGACGTAGCAGTGCTGGACAAGACAATCTCCTGTGCTCTGGGCCGGGGCGGCTTGTGGTCTGTCAGTTCAGGCGGCGAGGCGACGGATGGTGATCGCGACGACGGTGGACGCCGTGTGCTGGTCGCTGCTTGCAGTGGGCGGCGAGGGCGGTAGGAGCAGAAGATCCAGGACCGCCCGAACGAGCGCGCAGGTGGTGCTGGAGGGCTCGTTCTGGCCGCATTCGGCGGCGGCCGCGCGGATGACGCGGTCGGTTGCCTCGGCGGAGCTGTAGGCCAGGCCCCGGCGCAGCAGGTGATCCGCTATCCGCAGGGCCTTCATGGCCCGGCGGGTCGCGCGATAGCGCTCCCTCGGCCAGCCGCGCGGCATCGGTTCGGGGTAATCGGCTGAGGTCATGAGAATGGATCTCCTCATCGGACGGGGGATGGAGTGCCGCTGGAAGGCCGTCAGGAGGCAGTGCGGCGTGGAGGGGGCCCGGGGAGCGGCGCGGAACGGATGCCGCTCCCCGGGGGTGATGGCTGACCGGGTCGGCTTGAGCCGAGATAGGTGTGAATCATCCACCCACTAATTCGATACTAGATGATTCTGGTGGATCGGGCAAACGCCATGTCTACGGCCCTCGGACGCGTCAGGAGCCTGTCGGCCGGTAGGTTCAGGGGCGGGCTTCAGACGGCAGGCCGCGGCACCGGAGCGCCGGCCAGATACTCCGTCTCCGGCTCGGGCGGAAGCGGGTCCCCCGTAGCCAGATCGGTGCAGTAGGCGTCGAAGACCTCGGCGGCGGACATGGCGCGAGGCCAGCCGTCGGTGAGCACCCACCCCTGGACGACAGATTTGCCGCCCCCATCAGGCGCGACCGTGCGAGCGAAGACCACCGCGCAGTCAAAGGCCGCCGATGCCTGCGCGAGCGTGTAACAGAACATCAGAGAACCTTCCTTCTCCGTTCGTACGAGCCCCCCGGGCGCGCCTTCAACGACCACTGAAGCCGTGGCGAAGCTGCCCAGAGCGGTATGCGCGCTGATCAGGAGGTGGTGATGTCCAGGGCCGAGGGCGCTCAACAGCGCTTCAAAGGCCAGGGCGGCGGTATCGAATGCCTGCGGGCCAGGCGTGTGCATGAAAGATCTCCCATCGGATAGAGGCGGCTGCGGCGGACCGGAAGGCGGCCTGACGGGGCGCCCTCGGCCCGCCGCAGTGCAGCTTCAGGTGGCCTCGGGTCGCACGAGATCGCGCTGCGCGGGCCCTTGGGTGGTGTCGCTGAACGGGCACTCCACGGCGTCCGGGGGGAACAGCGAGGCGACGAGAGCGCGCGGGCTTGGGGCTCCGAGCTTCCACTCGGACTCCCAGCCCCCATCACTGGCGATGGCGAAGGCGCGGGGAGCCAGCTGCCAGCAGCGCAGGAGGACCGCCGCCACGGCCAGGTCATACGGCTTCTGAGCGGTCTTGCAGAACGACCACACGAATCCCCGCGAGGCGTACTGACGGGCCCCGTACGGATCGTCGGAGGAGTCCGGCGGGTCCGGTTGGATCCACAGCGGTTCGTGCCCGATCCTCCGTTGAGGCCGATGTAGCTCTCGGTGATCTCCGGTTGGCCGCGCCCCATCGGCCCCGTGATGGTGATGCCGAGCGACTGGACGTGAGCCACGATGCGCCGGGTGTCGGCGACCATGCTCGGCCAGGACTCCCGGAACGCCTCGGTGCGAGGCGAGTAAGCGAAGTAGTGGGTGTAACCCATGGTTTCCTCCACGGATGATGGGTGATGGCGTCCACCAGGACGCGTGTGCAGCAGGGGCGCTCCCGCAGTGGGCGCGCTGTGGCTCATGGGGCTGAGAGGGTGATGAAAAGGCCGACCATCTGGTCCCGGAGCAGCGGCAGTGTGTGCCCGTCCGCGTCCGCCCCTCCGGTCAGCAGCACCGGCCCGTGGTAGCGCTGATGAACGAATCCGAAGCGGCGGGCGAGAGCGGTGGCGTAGGGATTGACGGGGTGATTGAAAAGGCCCTCGTCATCGATCCACATGTCCCACTGGGTGGTCAGCGCTATGACGTCGAAGCGGTCGCACCGCAGAGCGGCGCGCAGCACCGCTCCGCGTGCGTCGCTTCCTTCCTCGGTGGTGTCGGTGGGCAGGTCGATCTCTACGAGCTGGCCGTCACAAGTCAGCAAGAGCGCGGACGGCGTGGAAGGCATGGCTGGGGTTCTCCTTGAACAAGAGCGGCTGCGCGGCCTGCTGGAGGAGGCCCGGCGGGCGGGAGCTGCTGCATGCGGCGAGGGGGGATACCGCAGGAGTGCTCAACTGCCCGCCGGGCCGGGGCGGTCGGGCCCCGAAGGGAGGTAGGCCCGACCGGTCTCGGGCCGCGCTTAGCGCGGCACGTCAGAGATCGACGGCAACGACGGTGTTGTCACGGACCCTGATCTCCCACCGGTCGTCAGGCTCTTCGCCCTGGGCGGTGATCACACCGTCCACCCGGTGGTCGAAGGTGAAGCCCTCGAACTGGGGCGGATAGGTGCGCCCTACGACCGGAGCATGCAGCTCGGCCGCGAGGGAGGCATCCGGCTTCAGGAAGGTGTCGACCAGGTATGCCATCCAGGACGCCGCGCCGTAGAACTTCTCCGCGCCGTTCCAGACCAGCGCTGTTCCGTCGTCGGTAGGGATCCAGTTGCACCACAGCTCGGGCTGCCCGTCCGGTGGGCCGTTGTAGTTCGTGATGTCCTTGTCGTAGCCCTGCCCGAAAGATCCAGATCCGTCGATGACGTACGGACCACGGGTGCGGTCCATACGGCGCGTGCTGGTGAACGCCCGCAGGTAGCTGATCTCCTGGGGGTTCAGGGGCGGGTCGATGGTGGCCTTGCCGGTGAAAGTGGTTGTGTAGCCCATCACGGGCTCCTTCGTGCGCGTTTGGCGGTACCGAGGTCGTCACCCTCGATAATTCGATACTAGATGAACAGTGTGCGCGGGGCAAACAGATTTCCGCTTCTCAGCCTCGCTGTGGAGTCCCGCGCCCCGAATGCACGTCAGTACACGCGGAATCCCTCATGGTTGGCCGCTGCGGTGAGGTAATCGATCCACTGCGGCCACCAGCTCGCCTCTTCGATCAACTGTGAGAGGAACGCGGGATCCTTGCCCCGGTTTTCCTCGTACGCTGCGAGTGCGGCATGAATTTCGCTCGTGGTGACTATCCAGCCCTCATTGCTCCCGAGCTTGTGTACCGCGATGCCGTCCACTGGGGCAGGGGCCCATGAGAGATAGGCATCCATGGCTTCCCGGAAGCGACGAATCGGATCCGGCGCCTCGTCCGTGTTTTCGACGTATTCGTAGTACTCATCAGAGCTGATTCCGTACGCTTCCAGGGAAGGCACCTCGGGGGGAGAGTCCGTTAACGAAAGCATGTCGAAGTGACCCATGATTGCCCGGCATTCCCCCATGTTCCACATGCCGAGTCGGAAATAGGACGTGTGCGCCTCGTGCATGGCGTCGTATGCCGCACTGACCTTCTCCTGCGCGGCCTCATACTCGGGTTCGCCAGATGACAGGTCGAGCGCGTTTCGTGCTTCCACGGCCCTGTCGAATTCTTGGCGTGCCGCCCGGTATCTCTCCTCCTCCCCGTCCGGTGTGCGGACCATGTACATGTCGTAACCCATCCCTGAACTCCTTCGCGTGTTCGGCGGCCTCCTCGGCGTCACCCGAGTAGTTCGATACTAGATATAACGGGGGTCAGGAGTGTCGTATTCCTCGCGATCCACTCCGCCTCTCACGCGCCCGATGAACGGCGAGCTGGGAGAAGTCGCTAGCCGATGTTTGGAACACTCGCGCACCGGCTAGCGACTTGCCCGACTACAGACCCGGAGAGTGAAGCGGGAACGCGGTCGTGAACTCGGCTGTGCCCCCCGGCTCCTGAGGAACCATAGCCACAGCGGCAAGTAGTGCACATTTGGTCAGGGGGGTCATACCGTCTCCGCCGATCACCCAACCCTGAATACGGGATCCAGATTCCGATTCGGTTTGCATCAACAGCACTCCGCAGCGAATCACGAACCCCCACGCCAGAACCTCGGTGAGGTCCGCCATCTCCGAGACATCCGCGCCCACATCCGGGTTGTGCACCTCGTCTCCGATATCGGCGTGAGCACTCGCAATCAGCGGGTCGTCTCCCGGCAATCCCACCTGGCAGACCAGATGGTGAAAGCCGGGCCCCGCCTTTTCGAGCAGTTCCATGACGGACCGCAGGGCCCGTTCGGCGGTCGGCGGCAGGGGGGCGCGACCGTTGTCTTGGAAGAAATCCATGACCAAATCCCTTCGATGATTTCGGCGAACAGCGAGGGGCGTTCCCTCTATTTCGATACTAGATATTTATGTTCCCTCTCTGAGCGCTACCCCGGCGCCCGGCGCACCACGAAGCAGAGGCTGAGGCGTTGGCGCCGAGCTGGCAGACAGATCTGCCGACAACCCGAGGCCGGCCTGGAGCCCGGTGTGCCCCGGGAAAGGCATCCGGGGCACACCGGGAGCAGTACCCCCACTCACCCCCTCCCTGCGCCTCAGGAAGGCCCTCAAGCGCCGGAGGAGCTCCGGTGAGCGGACTGGGGCCCGGCCCACCCCAGCGGTCCGGCGGGCGGGCCTGGAACGCCCGCCGGAGCTGAGGGCGGCTACGCTGCCGCTGCCAGCGACATAGCCGTAAGCGCTTGGCCTTGCAACTCGTAGGCGGCATCGCCATCGCTCAGCGTCTGAGCCGCGGCTGTGACGGCCTGCATGACTCCGCCTGCCGTGGCCTGCCCGCCCGCAATGAAGTGCTTGAGAATGGACTCGCGCACGCTGTCGCTGAACCTGAGCCGCTTGCTGACGTGCTCGATCGTCTCGCTGGGCTTCTCGATCTCCCGACCCGCCTCACGCTCGATCTCAGTCAGCTTCCGCTCCACATAGGCGTGATCCATGAACGTCCGCACGGCGTCCCGCGTCTGGGACGTGATCAGCGAGAGATTCCTGGCCTGAGTCTCCTCCGAGTACCGGATCACTCCTTCGTCGAGCTTGGCGCCCAGATGGGTCCTGCCGAGTGCGTCCTTGGTGATGGTGAGCCCGTTGGTGCACACCTGCACGACGATCTGAGGAGTGATGGTGTACCTGCCACTCCCCACCTCGCTGTTCGCCAGCACGAAACCGGCTGACACAAGGGGGAGGTCGTCGCCGCGTTCCCCGGTGAACGGGGAGCGGTAGCCCTTCAACAACTCGCGGGCCATCACCTTGACGGCGTTGGACTCCACCCGTACGACCATGCGCCGGTCGGTGAGGTCGGCCCCGAGGATTTTGATCGGGTGGTCGGCTTCGTCGACGCCTGCCAGCGCGGCGGCGAGCACGTCCAGGTGATCGATGACCTTGTAGCTGTCCGACAGGAACGCGCGCAACGTCCCCGGCGCGCCCTGGAACGCCCGCAGCAGGAACCTTCGCTCGGGCTCTCTTTCGAGCCATCCCCTGACGTTGAGGTCGTACAGGTCGGGGGCGTCAGACCGCATCCGGCGGAGGTAGGGGAGCGGGATGTTCAGCTTGGAGGCAATCCCTTCATCCGCCACCGCATTGGGGCGGTAGACGCGATCACCGACAACGATGTTTCCGCCCTGGGCCGAGATAGCGCCTCCCGTGGCGACAGTGTCGACCTTGAATCTCTGCTCGCGTTCGAGCGCCTGGACCAACTCGGTGGGGGATGCGTTCCTCTGGGATGAGGGCATGGTGAGCTGATCGATTTCGTGAGCCACGCTGGGCTCTCCCTTCGTGTGTGATCGGCGGGCCGTCGGCGTCACCCAACGGCTAAGTTCGATACTAGATGGTTATAAGGGTAGAGGCAAATGCCTGCTTGTGTAGGCAGGATGTCTCCGCCCTCGGAGTATGAGGCGCAGTTCTGCCGTGGTGTGGAGCGCCTCGGCGCCTCGGGCCTCGACGGAGAATGGCCTAACGCCCGGACCATGCCCCGGATCCCGGACCATGGTCCGGGCGGCTGTCCCGCCGCCGGACAGAGGGCGACAGGACAGCCGGTCAGGGGACTACACGATGCCGTACGTGTAGTCCTTGGCCACCTCTCCCCAGCGCTTCATGCCGTCGGTCCGGTGCGGGTGGAACGGCGCCCAGTACGTCGGGCGCACACGCAGAAACTCCCGGGCCTCGTGGGTCTCGATCTCGATGATCTTTTCGAGCACTCGGCGGTACAAGGTGATGTCGTCGCAGTCGCTCACCATGATCGTGAACTTCGCGTACGAAGAGTCCGTGTGGGACGGGTAGCCCTCCGGGGCGAGATGCCGATCGGAGTGGAACGCGGGGAACACGAACATGACCTTGACGGTCCCCTCAAACCGCCTGGTGTAGTCCTCGGCAGTGATCGACCAACCGGGCTTGTAGTCGAGTTGGTGGATCAGCTTTACGGCGGACTTCGTTTCCATCGAAACCGCTTCCCTTCGTGTGTTTGGCGTGCCGCTCGGCGTCACCCGAACGACTTCGATACTAGATATACCCGGTGGTCGAACTGCTAAACCTCCCGGGCTGCGGGCTTTAGATGAATCCGCGCCCGTGGAGATCGCGCAGGAGATTGCCCAGCCTGTAGGCAATGGCCTGCGGGGAAACTTCGCCCCTCTTCCCTCCGGGAATGGTCCATACCGTCTCGGGCCCGGTCTCACTCAAGAGGATCACCTCATAGGCGGCCCCCTCCTCCGGCATCTTCAGAACGAGCGGTCCCGATACAGAGTGGAACTGAATTCCCGTCAGCTCTGCATCTTCGTTGTCCACGATTTGCGCGCACTCGCGCCACTCCGTCGCCGGAAGATAGTTCGCGATTCTGCGGGCGTGTTCGGCCTCCGGCGTCTTGAGAAACGCTCGGCGGGTCACCCCTTCGGATACCGTCAGTTCAACTGCCACGTTGACCCCTTCGTGTGTTTGGCGTGCCGCTCGGCGTCACCCGAACGACTTCGATACTAGATATACCCGGCTCAGATGGGAGCAAACATCGTTGGGAGAAACGCAGAATCAGGTGCACAATGCGGAACACATGCGGGAGCACCTTGCGATGCACCATCTATTGCAGGCGGTAGACGATCATGTGAGCAATTGCCGAGGTGGGTCCCACTTTTCGAGGGTGACCACGGCCAGACTTTCCCTCCCAGGCTGCTTCTCTCTATTGAAGTGATGGGGTCGCGGTGGGCGCATGCTCGGGAACCTGAGAGACGCTGCGCTTGCTCCAGGGGGTCACGGGTTGTGTCGGGTGCACGCGTGGCGTGCACCCGACACCGGGCGTCACCAGCGGAGCAACTGAATGAACGTCAAACTGCGCGTCCCATCAGCGTCCCTTGTCCATCAATTTCGCCAGAGCGCGCGCGACGTTTTCAGTTCGCCCGTTGCTGCGTCCTTTTCCGTAGCCGGAAAAATAGATCATGGCTGCGACCAAAACCACGATGACCAATGTTTCCATCACACTTCCCCTTCGGTATTCGGCGGGGCTCTTCGGAGTCACCCGATGAGCCACTTTCGATACTAGGTACACATAGGGAGTGAGTCAACAGGGCGGTAGGTGCCATTTCAGCGGAGAGTTGCAGTCCTCCTTGGGGGTGTCCTCACTTTCGGCCAATCCAACATGCTGCATCATCTCCGATGCGCGACCCATTCGCGGCTGCGCTTCTTGTTGCTGGCCGCCTCCCGGAGGCGGAGCTGATGGGTTGTCAGGCGAGTTGTGAGGCGGGGGAGCGCAGCGGACTCGCCGTTCCGGGCTGGCAAGGCGTCAGGGGCCGCCTGTTGCTGCTTGCTTCGGGAGCGGAGCGGACGAAGTGTCAACCCGGCTGCGGAGCGGTCGGGTTGTGTGGGAGGCGCAGCCTCCCGCTTCGCTCACGCGGAGCGGGAGCGCAACACCCGCGCGCAGCGCGGGTGTTCGCTTGCAT
>NZ_JAGFNO010000037.1:0-728 GCF_017592595.1 Streptomyces sp. NEAU-YJ-81
CCGACTCCTGCCGAGGAAACTTCGAGCACACCGACCGGTCACCCCCGCAACGCTGCTGCGCTGGCACCGCCGTCTGGTGACACGGAAGTGGACCTACCCGCACCGTGCCGGCCGCCCTCCCATCGACGAGACCATCACGGCGCTCACCGAACGGCTTGCGCGGGAAAACCCAACGTGGGGGCACAAGCGGATCCAGGGCGAACTGCAAGGTCTCGGCTACCGCATAGGGGCATCTACGGTCCGCAGAATCCTCAGACACCTGCACATACCCCCCGGCGCCCCGGAGGCAGACCGACCTCACGTGGCGGCAGTTCCTGCATGCCCAGTCGTCGACCATGCTCGCAGTCGACTTCTTCCACGTCGACTGCGCCCTCACCCTGCGACGGCTGTACGTGTTCTTCGCCATAGAGGTCGGCACCCGCTACGTGCACATCCTCGGTACAACGGCCCATCCCGACGGCTCCTGGACCACGCAACAGGCGCGCAACCTACTGATGGAGCATGGCAACCGAGCATCCGAGTTCACCTTTCCGGTGCGAGACCGAGCCGGACAGTTCACCACTTCCTTCGACGCCGCCCTGACCAGCCCCGCCATCACCGTGGTAAAGATCCCTCCGCGAAGTCCACGAGCCAATGCATACGCGGAGAAATTTGTCCTCACCGTCCGCTCCGAGGTCACCGACCGCATGCTCATCTTCGGCCAACGCCACCTACGGACCACCTTGGAC
>NZ_JAGFNO010000037.1:738-88556 GCF_017592595.1 Streptomyces sp. NEAU-YJ-81
CTCTTCGCCATAGAGGTCGGCACCCGCTACATGCACATCCTCGGTACAACGGCCCATCCCGACGGCTCCTGGACCACGCAACAGGCGCCCAACCTACTGATGGAGCATGGCAACCGAGCATCCGAGTTCACCTTTCCGGTGCGAGACCGAGCCGGACAGTTCACCACTTCCTTCGACGCCGCCCTGACCAGCGCCGCCATCACCGTGGTAAAGATCCCTCCGCGAAGTCCACGAGCGAATGCATACGCGGAGAAATTTGTCCTCACCGTCCGCTCCGAGGTCACCGACCGCATGCTCATCTTCGGCCAACGCCACCTACGGACCACCTTGGACGAGTACGCCCGGCACTACAACCGCCATCGCCCCCACCGTGCACTCCAACTACAGCCACCACGACCCGACCACCGCGTCACCAGCCTCGCCCACAAACGGATCAAACGCCGCCCCCTCTTCGGAGGCCTCATCAACCAATACGACAGAGCGGCATAAAGCCACAGGTCAACGCAGCGGCCCAGTTCTGGAACCCCACAGGCTGCTCCCCCGCACCCTGCGCAACCGCCGGAACGTCTCGCCGCGTACCCTGCCGGCCTAGCTGTTGCGGGTCATGACGTTGATGGCGCCGGCGGGGGTGTCCGGCAGTGCCGTTGGATCTTCGAGGGTCAATCGGGGCGCTTGGTGAGTCTGGTGCTGAGGTCCCAGAGCTCCTGCTGGATGCTCGGATCGTAGGCATCGGCGTGTGCCTTTGCGGCACGGGTGCGGTCGTAGAACTGTCCGGTCGCCCCGTCGAGTTCGGGGGCGAGGATGAGGCGCAGGGTGGCCTGCAGGCCGTCTTCGAGGGAGTCGATGCTGTAACCGACCGAATCCAGAACCATCTTGGTCGGCATGAAGGTGGCCGGGTGCAGGCTGTTGACCGTGACCCGGTGCGGGTCGAGCTGTCGGGCGAGCACGAAGCCCGTGGCGATCATCGCCAGTTTGGACTGGCCGTAGGCCCGCATGCCCGAGTAGCCGTGTTCGAGGGTGGGGTCGTCGAAGTTGATCGGGGCCTGGCCGATCGAAGCGACGTTGACGATACGGGAGGGGGCGCCGCGGTCGAGCAGCGGCAGCAGGCGCCGGGTCAGCGCGAACGGGGCGAGATGGTTGACCGCGAAGCGGAGCTCGTGCCCGTCGTCGGTGAGCTGGCGGTCGGTCCCGTCGGGTTCGCCGCCGCCGATGCCGGCGTTGTTGACTAGCACCGAGATGTGATCGGTGAACGCGGTGATCTCGTCCGCAAGGCGGTGCACTTGCGCCAGCTCGGAGAAGTCGGCCCGGAGCGTGCGGATCGAGGCCGGTGCATCGGCCAGCGTAGTGGCCAGTTCGTCGAGCCGGCTCTGGCTGCGCCCGTGGAGGATGAGCGTCGTTGCGGGCTGGCGTGCGAGGGCGACGCTGAGTGCGCCGCCCAGCCCGTCGGTTGCTCCAGTGATGACGATGGTTCGATCGGGCATGCGCTACTCCTCGCCGTGTGGGGTTCCATACTTGCGGCCAGGCCTCTTGACCAGCAAAGATCGATGGAGCGTCACTGATCGGGCAGGATCGTAGTCCGTGTCCTTGCGCCTGCTCTACCTGCTCGCCACTCGGCTACTCAGCTGTTTCGTGTTACTCGGCCGTTCCTCCGCATCCAAGGACGTCGAGCTACTCGTGCTCCGCCATGAGGTAGCCGTGCTACGCCGCAGCACTCCGAGGCCGCGCTTGACCTGGGCGGACCGCGCGATCCTCACCGCCCTCGTCCGACTTCTGCCGAGAAAGCTGCGCGCACACAGACTGGTTACCCCCGACACGCTCCTGCGCTGGCACCGCCACCTGGTGGCACGAAAATGGACCTATCCACATAAGATCGACCGCCCTCCTCTCGACGAAGCAATCGCCACGCTCATCGAACGGCTCGCAACAGAGAACCCGTCCTGGGGGTACAAACGGATCCAAGGCGAGCTGATGCGGCTCGGCCACCGCGTCGGTGCCTCCACCATCCGCAGAGTCCTCAAACGTCTGAACATACCCCCAGCACCCAAACGGCAGACCGACACGACATGGCGACAGTTCCTGCATACCCAGGCATCGACCATGCTCGCCGTCGACTTCTTCCACATCGACTGCGCCCTCACCCTGCGACGCCTTTACGTGTTCTTCGCGATCGAGGTCGGCACCCGCTACGTACACATCCTGGGCACCACCTCCCATCCCGACGGCCCCTGGACCACCCAGCAGGCACGCAACCTCCTCATGGAACTGGGAGACCGAGCATCCGAGTTCACGGTCCTGGTGCGGGACCGGGCCGGACAGTTCACCGATGCGTTCGACGCCGTCCTCGCCAGCGCCGGCATCACGGTCGTGAAGATCCCTCCGCGCAGCCCCCGCGCGAACGCGTACGCGGAACGATTCGTACTCACCGTCCGCTCCGAGGTTACTGATCGCATGCTCATCCTCGGCCAGCGCCACCTTCGCACCGCGCTCAACGAATACGCCCGCCACTACAACGGGCGAAGACCCCACCGCGGACGCCAACTCAAACCGCCCCGACCCGACCATCCCATCGCCGACCTCTCGCAAGAACGGATCAAGCGTCGACCCGTCCTCGGAGGACTTATCAATGAGTATGAAAGGGCCGGATAAGTTCGCAGGTCAGTGCGGCGACCCTGTTTCGGAACCCCACAGGTCAAGAAGCTGCCCAAGCGAGCCTGGCAGAAGCTGTCCGCAGGAGCGGGCGCGAAGGGGCACCGCTTCTACGACTGGGCCGCCATCGACCTGCCCGACCCCGCCACAGGCAGCCGCCAGCTGCTGATCCGCCGCAATCGCACCACCGGAGAACTCGCCTACTACCGCTGCTACTCACCCGCGCCAGTGCCGCTGGCCACGCTGGTACGAGTCGCTGGATCAAGATGGCGAGTGGAAGAGACGTTCCAGTCCGGCAAGGGTCTGGCCGGACTGGACGAGCACCAGGTCCGCCGCTACGCGTCCTGGTCCCGCTGGGTCACCCTCGCCATGCTCGCCCACGCCTTCCTCGCAGTCGTCCGCGCCGACGAACACGCCCGCCACCCCGCGCCAGACGCCCTCATACCGCTCACCTGCAACGAAATCCAGCGCCTGTTCATCACTGTGGCCTTTCAAGACTTGTCAGATGGTGGGGCGCTGGTCACGGACCGGGCTGAGCGACTCCAGTAGCGACGCGATGTGCAGGATGGTCGACTCGGAGTGCCAGTTGGCTGCCAGCTGCACACCGATCGGCATGCCGTCGCTGCTCGTGCCGAACCGCATGGACAAGGCCGGGAGTCCGGTCAGGTTGAACGGAATGGTCGCCGTCTGAATGTGGGCGGCGTCCACCGTCTGACCGTTGATGGTGAACCGGGTGAGTCCGTGTTCGTGGGCGGGGATGGGCAGGACCGGGAGCAGGAGGGCGTCGTACCGCTGGAAGTACTCGGTGAACGCGTCCCGGAGACGTTCGATGCCCTGTTCGGCCAGGACGTAGTCGCGGATGGACGTGTCGGGGCCGGCGAGCATGGACTTGGAGACCTTGGCCATCTGGTCCTCGTGACCGGCGGTGACGTCCCGGAAGGCCGGCTTCACCTCCATGACGTGCTGCCGGTAGAAGAGGTCGAGAGGGTTGTCTCGCTCAAGCGCCGGGATGCTCATAGCCTCGACGTGAACCCCAGCGCCCTGCAGGGCTTCGGCGGCCGAATGCACGGTGGCGGCGACCTCCGAGTCGATCGGGCCGAGTCCGGAGTCGACCAGCCAGCCGACGCGGACGGGCCGGTCCGGCGACGCGCCCAGGCCTGCGTCGAATTCGCGCGGAACGGTGGCGAAGCCGTCGGCGCCGTCCGGGCCGGATAGCACCGAGTACGCCAGTGCGAGGTCGCGGATGGTGCGGGCCATCGGGCCGACGTGCCAGTCACGGCGTGGCGCCCGCGGCCAGACCCCGGTCATCGGGATACGCCCGTGCGTTGCCTTGAGGGCGACGATGCCGGTGTGAGCGGCCGGCCCGCGTACCGAGATGGCCAGGTCGCTTCCGAGCCCGAGCGGCGACATACCGGCCGCGATCGCTGCCGATTCCCCGCCACTGGAACCGCCGGGCGTGCGGTCGAGGTTCCAGGGGTTGTTCGTCCTGCCTGTCAGGAGGTTGTCGGACTCGGTCGAGTACGAGAACTCCGGGAGGTTGGTCTTCGCGAGGAGAATCGCACCAGCGCGCTTCATACGTGCCACGCTGGTGGCATCCGTGTCCGGGATGCGGCCCTCGAAGATCGGGGAACCGCGCTGGGTCAGCACCCCGGCGGTGTCGAAGGAATCCTTGACCGTGAACGGCACGCCGTGCAACGGCCCGACCTCCACGCCGGCCGCGAGCGCCTCATCCGCGGCCTTCGCGGCCTCCAGGGCACCGTCGACGAGCGTAACGACGGCGTTGACCTTCGGATCGGTGGCCTTGATCCGATCGAGGTGCGCCTGCACCACCTCGACGGATGACACCTTCCTGTTGCGGATCAGTTCAGCGAGTTCACTCGCGTCGGAGTAGATGAGGTCGGTGGTCATGATGATCTCCCTGCTTAGACCGGTCTACTCTTTTAGACCAGTCTACTATTAGAACGCCGCCCGAGCCGGTGCGCCGCAGGCGGCGGGGGCCTGTCAGACGTGGAGGACCTGGCGCGTGACCGTCGTGGCGCGGTCGAGATGGTCCGGGCTGCGATGGATCTTCGCCATTATGCTCGCTCCGAGCCACAGGCTGTAGAGAGCCTCGGCCGTCGCGCGGGGGCTGTCATCGACGGACACGGACCCATCCGCGATGCCGTCGGCGATCATCTGCTCCAGTCGGTCGACGATCGCCGTGGTCCCGACTTTCGTCGCCACTCTCATCACCTCGGAGAGGTCGGCAACCTCCGCGCCGAGCTTGACGACCAGACACCCGCCCTGGCAGTCGTCCACAGCTTGCGTATCGTAGAACTTCTGCCAGTACCTCATCAGGTGCTCCGCGGAGCTCTTGCCCTTGTCGGCAACGATCCCGTCCATGGTCGCGAAGTAGTCGTCGAAGTAGCTCTTCAACATCGCCTCACCGAAGGCGTCCTTGGAGCCGAAGTAGTGGTAAAACGACCCCTTCGGGACACCGGCCGCGGCAAGGATCTCATTGATGCCGACCGCGGCGTAGCCCTTCGCGGCTACGATCCGCCGTGCGGCGTCCAGGAGGCTCTGGCGCGTTTCCACCTTGGTGACTGACATGCCTTAATCGTAGCATCGGATTAGACCAGTCGTCTCGGTGCGTGGAGTGTGGTCACCGGGAGCCGGGTCGGCTACATGCCGACCGGAGCGCATTCGAGATTCGGGATAATCCAACTTGCCTGCCCTGCAGCACCCGACGGGGCGGTTGGTGTTCAGGTGTGGGGCCTGGCTGAGCGGGTGAGGTGCTTGGTGGTGCGGGCATTGATGACGTCCGGCCAGCCAGGCGCGCGGTTCAGTCCGACGAGGGCCGACGCATCGGCGAGCTCCGCGATGCTTACGGACACGGTACGCATCGCCCGGCCGGGCGCGTTGTCGCCCGTGGTAGACGGTGCGCCGCTGATCAACAGGGGACCGGGCCGGAAGCTGGCGACGTGCGAGCCGAGACTTCGCTGGGCACGTGCGCGTAAAGCGTGTTGCAGAAAGCCGTGAGTGGACAGGGTGAGCCGCGGGGCAGTCTCTTGTCGATCACGCGGCCGGGGCGAGGTTGTGCATGCGTGCGACGGCCTGGACGGCGCGATGGAGGCCGTTGCCACGTTGCCGGCAGTCGCGGAGGATCTTGTAGTTCTTCATCCGGGCGAAGGTGTGCTCGACGCGTGCGCGGACTTTGCGGTGCTCCGCGTTGTCCGCTTCTTCGCCGGCCAGCAGGGGGCGCCCGGGCCGTTTGCGGTGTGGGACGACCAGACCGGCGTTGATGTACGCGCCGTCACCCAGCACGGTGATGCCCTCGCACGTTTGGGCCAGGCCGGAGTCCCTCCAGACATGGGCGTCGGCCCGGTTGCCCGGGGCGGGGCGGGCGGTGGCAATCACCAGGCGGGTGTCGGCATCGATGATGACCTGCACGTTCGCCGAAAATCGGTAGTTGCGGCTGGAAGCGCCGATCTGCCGGTCGCGGACCGGGATCAGCGTGCCGTCCACGATCCACAGCCGGTCCGCGGCATCGGCGGGCCGGGACGCCGGTTCGAGGGCCAGCAGCGGGCCCAGGCGTTGGATCACCCGGCATGATGACGATTAGTGAAAACAGCCCTGTCCGCAGTTCCGTGAAGGTCATGGCTGGGTGAGGATGCGGGTGCGGAAAAGCTCCTGCAGAAGGGCTTCCTGACCGAGTTGTCTGAGGACCGTTGCCTTCTCGGTCCCTCGGTTCAGCTGCGCTGCGGTCGAAGGCGAAGCGCCTGGTCGCGCGCGGCGGACCGACGTGGAGACGTACGCCACCCTTGACGCGTTGGGGCAGTTCAAGCTGGACCTGGCCCAACTGGAGAGCAACGGGACGGTCATCAAGGGCGACATGGGCCACGAGGTGAAGGTGATCGGCCTTGACCTGGAGGCCAAGACACCGAAGGCGACGCTGTCGGACTGCGTGGATTTGTCGAAGTGGAAGACCTACGAGTCAAGGCACGCACGGTGATCCCGCTGCCGAGTGCCCAGCCGCTGCGGTACGTGGCAACGGCCAAGGCGGAGAAGTGGGATGGCCGGTGGATGGTGACCGCCTTCAGGCCACCGACCTGCCCCACCTGCACGCCTTCACCAACGGCCTGGAACTCGACCGCGCCGCCGTCGACGACGGCATCACCCTTCCCCACCACAACGGAGGCGCCGAAGGCGTCAACACGAACGAAGAGGATCATGAGGCAGATACACGGACGGGCCCGATTCATCCTGCTCCGCCACCGCATCCTCCTCCAATTGCCGCCACGCTTCGTCACCACCGATTACGGGACAGAGCCGAATGATTTACAGTCCCGATTCATGTGTTCAGACTTTGCCATGAACGGCGGTCGCACCAGACGCTAGGGTCGGGCCCGCCTCAGTCTGGAGGGCTACTTGTCGGGGATGCCGATCTCGAACCAAGTGGTCTTGCCGCGCCCTGAGGGCGAGCTTCCCCACGTCTGGGTGAGTGCGTCAACGATCAGCAGTCCGCGCCCGGACTCAGCCTCTTGGTTGCGGGCGTCGTCGTGGAGGAGGGCGGTGGGCACCGGAGGATATGGATCGCTGTCGCGGACCTCCACCCGTATGCGGTCCGGATATGCCCGCAAGCGCAGGTCTACGTCACTTTGAGCGTGGATCAGCGCGTTGGTGACGACCTCGGAGACCGTCAGTGCCAGCTCGTCGAGGAGGGGCAACACATTCCACTGGTGTAGCAGATCCCGCAGGAAGTCTCGGACAGACGATACCCCTTGCAGATCGTGGCGCTGTACGGACGCTCGTGCGATGCGGGAGTGTTTGTGGGACTGCCCTCCTTCGTAGCGCACCAGGACGAGTGCGGCGTCGTCGTGTGCCTGGCCTCCGCCGTGGTTGCTGATCATCCGATCGGCCAGCGCTTCCAGATCCTCGCCGTAGTTTTCAGCCAGCCGACGGGCGAGCCGCTGAATCGCGCCGTCGGTGCCCAGGCGTCGAGAATCCAGCAGGCCGTCCGTGAAGAGTGCGGCAACCGCTCCTGGCGGAACCTGGGCTTCGCTCTGCTGGTAGGTGGCACGTTTATCGATGCCCAATGGTGGGCCGGGCGTCAAACACGGTCGGATGGGCCGTCCGCCGGCGTCGGTGATCAGCGGCTCCGGATGTCCGGCGGTGGCCGCGGTCACCGTACCCGTCGCCAGATCCAGCCACATGCAGCAACACGTGGCGTACAGGTCGGTGTCCAACTCGGTGAGCAAGCGGTTGCTTCGTTCGAGCACAGTAGCGGGCCCGTGACCCTCGGTGGTGTAGGCGCGGACGCTGCTGCGCAGCTGGCCCATCAAGGCGGCTGCCTCCATGCTATGTCCTTGCACGTCGCCGATGACGAGCCCTAGGCCACCGTCCGGCAACGTCACCACGTCGTACCAGTCACCTCCGACTTCTGCCTGCTCGCCAGCGGGGAAGTAGCGGGCGGTGGTGACTGCCTCGGGCAGGTGCGGAAGGCTTCTTGGTAGTAGACCGCGCTGCAAGATGCGCTTGAGGGCATGGTCAATCTCGTAGGACCGAGCCCGCTCGAGGGAGTGGCCCACCTGCTCCAGCATGATCATCAGGAGGGCGATTTGTTCAGCAGACAATGGGGCGCCGGGACTGTCGAATTCCAGCGAGCAACAGCCCACTGCGCGGCCGCTGGAAATCAGGGGGAGATAGGCGCGTGCGCAACGCTCCGGATCGATGCCGAGGTCGGGATACTTCTGTCGGAATTCTTCGATTGACGTGAAGATATTGACTTCGACGTTATTGATGGTGTCCGTCTCAGGAGTGTGCTGGCCCAGTGATGTCCCTTCGACGTAGTGGACTTCCTCCCTGGACAGCCCGGCGGCGCCGAGTACGTGCAGGCGTTCTTCTTCCACCAAGCACAGTGTCATTGTTTGTCCGCCGAAGGGCCGGGCTATGTGAGCATAGGCTATGGCCAGGATGTCGCGCACGCGGGCCGCGGCGGTGAGCTCCGTGGATAGCCGTTGGAGTTGGTACAGATAGCTGCTACCCGTTACCGATGTCGCAGCCGCCTCCGGTCGACCGTGTTGGCGCCCCTCTCCCTCACGGGCCGACGATCCTGGACGGCTGGAGATAAACAGCGGAACCGAGGCCCCCTCGATGGGCAAGCCCTGGTCGGCTAGGTTCTCCAATTCGACAGCCAGCTCGTCAGCGATGCTCAGCACGTACGCCGCCTCTTCCTCGGCGATCGGCCGAGGAGGTACGCAGCGCAGTCCAATAATCCCGAAGCGATGCCGAGAGGTGCGTAGCGGCGCGCACACCACTGTCATGGGAAACGCGATGCTGACCACGGCCGCTGGCGAATGGCGGGCGACGCGACGCGCCTCTCTCTCGTCGAACACCACCACTTGCCCCGTCCGGTATGCGATGGACGTCGGCCAAGCAAGATTTTCCGGGTCGATCGCTGGCGTGATGGAGAAGCTCAACGGTGAGTCCACCGTCATGGCGGCTTCCAGCATCCTGCGTTCTGCGGACACCAGGTACACAGTGCCAGTGCTAGCTCCCAGTCGATCGTACATACGCCTCAGTGCAGAGGTCATGGCCTCATCCCGCCGTTCGATCAGTCCGGCGTGTCCATAAACCGCTGAAGCGAAAGACTCGAAGCGCGTAAATTCCACGTAATTTAGAATAACATAATCTGTTATCTATTAGTAATTACACCGTGTTCTACATGGCCAGTTTGAGGAGGCGTTTGTAGCAGCAGAGGGCGGCGGCGAGACCGAGGAAGGCGAGGTAGTTGCGTGGGTGACGCTCGTAACGGGGTGACAGTCGGCGGTATCCGGTGAGCCAGGAGGTCGTGATGCTCACCCAGACGCTCCGACGGCTCGAGGCGCACGGACTCATCCGCCGCCCCGCGTCGAGTACGAGCTCACGCTCGGGGTGACGCTGATCGACCGGATCCACATGCTGGCCGAGTGGGCCAGGGCGAACGGCGACGCAGTGCTCGATGCGCTCGACGCCGATCCGGGGGTTGAGGAACATCGGAACGAAAACCGGCGCTAATACTCCAGCCGTAGTTCGTGATCTTCATGCCTGCGCGGCTAGTCGTCGGTAGTGGCTGGCCTGAGATCGGGCCTGGTGGCGGCGTCGCCAGTGGGACCAGCTGAGCCGGTGGGCTGTGTCGTGGACGGGTCGGATGACGACAGTGAGCATTTTCAGCGTGGCCACTGATCGGGTGTCGGTGGCAGGGTGAGGGCGAGGTCCGCAACGGACAGGCCCCCGGCGCCATTGAGCTGTCCGGCAGAGCGCTGAGGCTGTTCAGCCACTACGACAGCGTGCTGAGCCAGCATCTGTCAGGCCGACCATGACGGCGGATCCTCGCGGGTCGCCGGTTTCCCCGGCGGATTCTGCTGTGGCCTTCAGCGGGCGGCCAGTTCCGTAAAGCCAGCAGGCCCGGGCCAGGTGCCGGGCGGCTGGTGTCGCGTACCAGCGGGTGCAGCAGTGCGACCGGCAACGCGTCCAGCCCGGCCGGAGTGCCAGGTCAACTCGACACGTCCTCCCGTCGCCGGTCATCGCCGGCTGTGACGGGAATGGCGTTGTCGATGAGGACGGCGGCGATGGCGGCGGCGGTGGGGAAGGCATCGGCATTGAGGACCCGGGTGCGGGCCGCGGCGCCGTCGATGAGCAGCGCGAGCTGCTCACCGAGCTGTTCAGGGTCGGCGGCGCCGGCTTCGCGGGCGGTGTCGGCGAGCCGCGCGGCGACGGCCTTCTTGTACTCGCGTGCGTACTGGGACGCGGGGTGCTGGGGGTCGTGGAGTTCGACGGCGGCGCCGATGTAGGGGCACAGGGGGGTGGTGGGGGGGATGTCGAAGGCGGCGAGGAGCCGTTCGCGGGGCGTGAGGTCGGTGCGGTCGAACACGCCGGACAGAACGGAGGGGTCGAACCGGCGCAGGTACTCGGCGACGAGTTCGTCCTTGCCGGCGAAGTGCTGGTAGGCCGTGCGCTTGGACACCTGGGCCGCCGCGCACAGCTGGTCCATGCCGGTGCGGTTGACGCCCTGCTCGCGGAACAGTTGCTGGGACGCGCTGAGGATGCGCTCGCGGGCGCCCCGGCCGCGGCGGCGGCCCGTGGGGCCCTTCTCCAACTCCGTCATGGGTCCACGGTACCCCAGTGGGTAACGACTGGTGTACATAGTTTGCGTCCCGGCCCCCCGCCCCGTACCGTAAGCACACAGGGCGGTGTACATAGCGCCGTCACCCCAGGTACACACGGCACCACCGACCCAAGGGAACGACTATGGGAAAGCTCGACGGCAAGGTCGCGGTCATCACCGGCGGCACCACCGGCATGGCGCTGGCCGGCGCGAAGCTGTTCGTCGACGAGGGAGCGCATGTCTTCATCACCGGCCGCCGCCAGGACGCCCTGGACGAGGCCGTGAAGCAGATCGGCCGCAACGTCACCGGCGTCCGGGGCGACGCTGCCGACCTGGACGACCTCGACCGCCTGTACGACACCGTCAGGCGGGAGAAGGGAAGCCTCGACGTGCTGTGGGCCAGCGCCGGAGGAGGCGAGCCCGCCCCGCTCGGCGAGATCACCGAGGCCCAGTTCGACACCTGGTTCGGGCTCAATGCCCGCGGCACCCTGTTCACCGTCCAGAAGGCTCTCCCGCTCTTCAACGACGGCGGCTCCATCCTCATGACCGGCTCCAACGCCTCCCTCGGCGGCTTCCCCGGCTGGAGCGTCTACGCCGGCAGCAAGGCCGTCCAGCAGGCATGGGCACGCGTCTGGCTCAACGAACTCAAGGACCGCCACATCCGCGTCAACGTCCTGACCCCCGGCCAGGTCGCCACGGCCAAGCAGGAAGAACTCTTCGACGAGGCCACCAAGCGCCAGTTCGAGTCCCTCATCCCCCGCGGCCAGATGGGCCGCCCCGACGAGATCGCCACCGCCGCCCTCTTCCTCGCCTCCGACGACTCCAGCTACGTCAACGGCATGGAACTCGTCGCCGACGGCGGCACCACCGCCATCTGAACCTGACAACGCACAACCAGGACAGGACATCCCATGAGCAACATCAGCATCATCGGCACCGGGAACATGGCCCGCACCATCGGCGCGCGAGCGGTAGCGGGCGGCAACACCGTCGAGATCATGGGCCGCGATCAGGCCAAGGCCGCTGCCCTGGCCAAGACTCTCGGCGTCGGCGCCACGACAGGAGAATGGGGCACCGCCCCGGCAGGGGACATCGTCATCGTGGCCCTGCTGTACGACGGTGTCGTGGCGGTCGTCGCCCAGTACGGAGACGCCCTCGCGGGCAAGGTCATCGTCGACATCAGCAACCCCTTCAACTCCACATTCGACGGACTGGCCCACCGCGAGCAGACCTCGATCGCGCAGGAAGTCGCCAAGGCCGCCCCGGCCAGCGCCAGCGTGGTGAAGGCGTTCAACACCATCTTCCGCCACGTCCTGGAGAAGGGCCGGCCCGACGTCTTCATCGCCGGCGACAATGCGCAGGCCAAGGCAAGTGTGGAGGCGTTCATCGAGAGCCTCGGGCTGCGCCCGCTGGACGTCGGCGGCCTCAAAATGGCGCACTGGCTGGAAGGAGCGGGCGTGGTCACGGTGGGCCTCGCCAACCACGGGGTGGGGAACTTGGACTTCGCCCTCAGCATCACCGAGCTTCCCGTCTGAGCAAACGGTTGACGGATCGCCGAAAGGACTCGCCAATGAAGCTTGGTTTCACACTTCCCATAATCGGGCCCGCTATCAGCAGCGCCGCTGGCCTGAGCGCCTTTTGCCGCGGAATTGAGGACCTTGGCTACGACACGCTGTGGGTCGGCGATCGCCTGGTCCAGCCGGTCGAGATGCATAGCATCTATCCGGGCAAAGAGCAGCCGTACCCGCCGCAGATGAAGCGTTACCTCGACCCGGTGCTGCTGTGGACCGTCGCCGCGACGGCGACCAGCCGGGTGCGGCTGAATGCCAGCACGCTCAGCACCTTCTACTGGGAGCCACCGCACCTGGCCCGGATGCTGACCACGCTCGACGTGCTCAGCGACGGCCGTCTCGAAGTCGGTGTGGGACTCGGGTGGATGAAGGACGAGCACGACATCTCCCGCAGCGCGGACTGGCACCGGCGCGGGCGGATGCTCGATGACCTGCTGGCATTCCTGCACGAGTGGTGGACGGCCAACCCGGTTTCCTGGGACAGCGAGTTCTTCTCACTGCCGCCGGTCCACGCCGACCTGCGACCGGTGCAAGCTGGCGGGCCGCCCATCTGGATCGGCGGCGCCAGCGAGGCCGCGATGCGCCGGGTCGGCCGCAGCGCCACCGGCTGGCTGGGGGTCGATTTCCTCCCGGACGAGGTCGCCGACCAATTGTGGTCGCTCGCGCGCAAGGCGGCGCAGGAGGCCGGCCGCGATCCCGGCGCGCTGAAGAAGGCCATACGTATCAATCTCGAACCGGGCACGTCCGTTGATTCGCTGGCCGACAAGCTCAAGCGCTTGGCCGAGTCCGGCGCGGACGAGGCGTTCGTGGACGCCTTCGCACCGTTCCCCGACCTTGAACAGATGCTTGACTTCGCCAGACAGGTGATCGCGCGCACCGGTCGGTTGTGACCACTCAAGAGCAGGACGACCAAGGACGTCCTCGCCTGGTTGCACGTCGGGAACGCGGCCATCGGAGCCTTCCATAAAGGTGACGTGACGAAGGGGAGATGCCCTGTTGGGCACGTCACGTCACTTTAGGAAGGTGAAGGGGTACGCGCGAACATCGCGTGGCCTTTCGATTCGGGTCTTCCGACGGTTGCTCTCCGCGGGTGGGCCCCGGGCCCGTATTCGGTTGGGTGATCACTGAGCGTTCTCAACGAGGCCACTGTTTGGACGAGACCGACAGCGTCGAGCGGAGGGCCGCAACGGACAGGGCACCCGTGCCGTTGGAGGAGGTGTTCGAAGTCTCAACCCATCGGCAGAGGAGCCCTGTTGGTCCCCTATCCTGCCGCACTCGACCTTCCGCATGCCCTGGTCGAGTGGGTCACGATGCTCATCGTCACCCGCGAGGGTGACCGGCGGTGCAAACTCCCGCCGCACCAGCGCGCGCTCGTCGCTCTGGTGTACCTTCACCGCCACGACACCCTCACCCGGATCGCGTCCGGCTTCGGGGTATCCGTCGGCACCGTCCACGCGTATGTCACCGCCGTGGCCGATCTGCTCGCCGAACGGGCCCCGGGCCTGCTCAAGACTCTGCGCGAGCGTGATCCGGAGTTCGTCCTACTGGACGGCACTCTCGCCGAGTGCGACCGCCCCGGCGACAGCCGGGCGGACTACTCGGCCAAGCATCGCCGTCACGGCGTGAACGTGCAGGTCGTCACGGATCCCGCTGGTGAGGTGCTGTGGATTTCGCCCGCGCTGCCGGGCCGCACTCACGACCTGACAGCGGCCCGCACCCACTGCATCATCTGGATCTGCGAACGCCAGGGCGTCCCGATCCTCGCCGACCGCGCCTACCAGGGCGCCGGCCCCTGGGTGACCACCGGACTTAAACGCCCACCGGGCGGTGAACTGACCCTCACCCAGCGCACCGTCAACCGTGCCCTGGCCGCCGCGAGGGCACCGGTCGAACGCGGTATGGCACGGCTGAAATCCTGGCAGATCTTCCGCAGATCCCGCATCAGCCCCAACCGCATGACCGTCATCACCAAAGCTGTCCTCACCCTGGAGAGGCAACGCTGAAAACGCTCAGTGACGGGCCCACGGAGCTCAGACGCCCACCGGCGCCCAGGAACAACCCGGTACCGATGGCGCCGCCGATCGCAATCATGTTGATGTGCCGCGGCTTGAGGTCCTTATGGTAGCCGTGGTCGCCGGTGTCCGAGGACCGGCTACTTGGCCGGCCGACCACGGAGACGTCGGCTTTGGCGGTGCGGTAGCTCATGACGAAGATCACCTTCGCAGCGGGGGGGAACGCACTCCGGCCCTTTGCCGGTGTACAGAACTGAAATTCTGTCAACCAGACGATCTACAGGGATATGCATCTGAGGTAATTCTGAGGTTGCAGAATTGCGGGTGAAAAAGTGAATGCGCCGTGAAGTACCCGTCGCCGCTCGCACGCCGATGCGCCCATGCTGCCGGTACTGAGTACGCACGGGCAGAAAGAACTGCCCTATTCTCAGCGTCGATGATTCCGTGGGTGCGGGCAGCCTTTGTCGTGGACTGCTCCAAGCAGGGCGGGTGAGGCCCACAGCAGCCGGCCGCGCGGGTCGGCGCGGCCAGGACATCGATGGCCTCGGCGATGTACCGGTAGGCGGTGGTGGTGCCGATGTGGAACCCGGGGCGAGCTGAGCGCAGGTGTGGCCGGAGCCCAGGTACACGAGCACGAGCAGGGCCTGGCGGCCCGCACTCACCCGGCACCACCACCGTGTCCCGCATTCCCGGCGGTGGGCCCGAAGGCGGGCGGAGAGGAAGCGCAGGGCCGAGGTGGACACATCGACACCGGACGAGTGGACAAGCACGCGGAAGCTCCTGGCAGGACAGCTGATCTCGACAATCACCCGTCTACCAGGAGCTCCGTCACGTCCAGGAACCGCACTTCGCCCAACTGGGCCCGCCCAGCTGGCCAGGTTGGAAAACGCTCACTGCCTCCAGAACCACAAACTGTTCGACAAAGGCACAGCCTTTCCGGCCTCACTCGCCAGGGCAGCTTGACGAGTTGAGGGCCTGAGGTGTCTTCTTCGGCCTCGCCGCCGCCCTCTGCTGCTACAAACGCCTCCTCAAACTGACCATGCAGGACACGGTGTAAGCCAAAACGATGCCGATGAACCGATCCCACATCCTGGCTGGACGAACGGCGATCGGCCTGCCTGGTGCGTATCATCACTGTGCCGGCCGCTGCACCTTCCTCCCGTCCTTCCTCTGAGCGCGTACCGTGCGGAACGCGTCGATGGCGAGGCGGCGGCTCGGCTACCGCACCGAACAATGAGCAGAACCCGATGCGGGTTCATCCCTGAGGTGCGCCGGCGCGCCCGGTCGCGACCTCGGCAAGGTCCGCGAGAAGCTTCTCGTGGGTGCGCCAGAACACGTCGGGCGCGGGCTTCGCCAGTTCGATCCAGAACGGGCCCTGCATCGTCTCCTCGGTCCACAGGTGGCATCCCCTGGGAGTGGGCGTGATGATCCAGGCGTGGTACGCCTTGGAGCCTTCCGCGGCCTTGGGATAGCCGCCCCAGGCGATGCGCTTCATGGGTTCGAACTCCTGCACGGATGCGAAGACGTCCTGACCGGCCAGGTTGGTCTCGAACTGCGTGCCGAGGCGCAGCGAATTATGGCCGTCCAGTAGTTCGACGTGTTCCACGCCCGGGTAGAAGCTGGGCCACGCCCGGTGGTCCACCAGCAGGGACCAGATCTTCTCGGGAGAGGCCGCGACCTCGAGTTCGTTGGTGAAGTGGATAGGCGAGCGGCTGGGAACCATGTCCGCGGGCCAGTTTATGGCTTCAAACACGTCGACTCCTAAGATTTGCCTGAATATGCAGGGGAGTACTGGTCAGCGATGCGGATTCGCCCTCCCCGTCCCGTTCGGGGAACTGGACCAGCTCGACGATGTTGCCGTCCGGGTCGTAGCCGTACGCGACGTGGAGCATGCCCATCGCGTCAATCGGCGCGTCGTTCTGGAACCTCATGCCGGCCGCTGTCAGCCGCTCGAACTCGGCGTGTATGTCGGTCACTTCGAAGCACACGTGGGTGTATCCGTGATCGTTGATCCGCCACTGCGGGTCGCGCGGCTTCGGGGTGGGGTGGGTGTACTCGAACAGTTCAAGGTGGGCGTTTCCACCGCGCAGGTAGACGAACTTCGCCGCGGATCCGTCGAGTCCGACAATTCTGTCGCACAGCTCGTCGCCCTGGTCCCAGCCGAATCGCAGCACCTCCTCAAGCCCGAAGAGGTCACAGTAGAAGTCCTTGAGCCGCTCCAGGTCGGGAGTGGAGATTGCCGCGTGATGAATTCCGATGATCACGATGGATCCTTTCCGTGGACCGACGGGGCCGGGTCCGACACCGTCGGCCACCCGTCGAAAGACGCCTACGCGCGGCCGCCGTAGAGCTGGTTGATAACGTCGGACATGGGAAGACCGGCAGCGATGTCCGCGAACATCTGTTCCTCCTTCTTGTCGATCGCCTCGCAGCGTGCGGCCACCTCGCCCGCCAGAGCGACCGGCACGAAGCAGACACCGGTTTCGTCGGCGATCACCAGATCGCCGGGTTCGACGGTGACGCCGGCCACGGCGATCGTCGCGTTGATCTCGACTGAGTTACCGCGCCACTTCCCGGTCTCGGGGCTGATGTCGCGGCTCCAGATGGGGAACCCGCGCCGTCGCGACTGCCCTACATCCCGGACAGCCCCGTCGACCACGGCACCGGCGAGCCGGCCCCGTCGTGCCGTCGCCGCGACGATGCCGCCCATGTTCGACACCCCGGGAAGCCCCGAGATGACCAGCACGTCGCCGGGTTCCGCCAGTTCGACGAGGTGAATCTCGGCCATCAGCCAGTTGCCGTCGGTGACCGCCCGGTGCGTGTCCATCCTGGACGGCACGTTTCGGAGCGTCACCGCACGACCGACAACACGCTCATCGGGGAGCGTGGGGAGGAGGGTCGAGGCACCGACACATCCGTGGATACCGAGAGCGTCCAGGGCATCGGCCACCGTGGCCGACATATCCTCCAGCGCGAGGAACCGCTCGACGATGCCGTCGGGCAGCGCTGCGGGATTCGAGTGCACATCGACCCAGTCGAAGTGCTGTCCTGTGGTTTCCGTCATGACTGTACGTCCTCCTCATAGTGGTGATTCACGGCTGTCTCGGCGCTGTGCCACGCCTGACGGTGTCCGGCCAGGACATCCCCGCCGAAGTCGTTGGACAGGTGGCGTACGACCCCGTGAGCGTGGTTGCCGCCCCGAGCGGTGTTGTCCCACTCGATGAGGAACCCGCCGCCCTGCACCCGGTAGTAGTTCGCAACGCCGGCCTCAAGCGATCCGGCCCAGGCGAAATGCAGTTCGTCGATGGCCCACCTCGGCGCCAAACCGTCGGGCAGCCCATCGTGATACGTCCGCATCAGAAGATCGAGCAGGTCCCTCTGCCCCCTGTCGAGATCGGTCCCGGGTATTCCCTTCGGCACAGATGTCACCGACAACAGAGCGTGGTCCCGCGGCCCGTATCCCGTCTGCCGGTCGAGAGCGTTCCCGCCCCTGCGCATACGCTCCATCAACTCATCGTCACCAGGGCGCCGCCGAAAGATCTCGGACAGGTTCATCATGGTCGCGCCCTCCTCGAAGGACGACCGATTCCCCATGACGATGTCGGCGGGCGCCCGGTCGAGCAGAACCGCCTCAGCCCGGGCATCGGGCGACAACGACGTGACAAGATCTCTGGCCGTCGACTGGAACGCCCCCAGCGGATCGAGTCTCACGCCGCCGGGCAGCGTCGTGACCGCCGGGTCCAAGCCGAAGAAGCGCGGCGTGGCGGACCGCACCTCCCCCGCGACAACCAGGAAGTTCAGCGAAATGTGATGTCCGCCGAACCGCCAACCCCAAACCCCCCCACCCTCCGGATCGCCGAACACCCGGAGGTAGTACCGGGAAGGATCACGCCCCCGCCGGGTATCGAACTCCGAGCCGAACCCCTCCACCCGGTCGAGGATGTTCTCGGTGCCGATGATCGTCGAGACGAGGTCGTAGCCCTCGGGGGACAGTCCAGACGCCACAAGCTGCATCGCACGCCGCTGCTGCCACGCGAACTGGGCGTTGAACGCCAGTCCGCCATGATCCGTCGGCGTGTAGAACCACCGCCGTCGCTCCGCCTCGTGCTCACTACCGGGCGGCCCCCACCAGGCCAGGGTGCGCTGCTCGTCGTCGAGGTCGGCCAGCCAGGCCATCGCGGCCCGCGACATGGCCTGGGCCACCGTCTTCGCCGCCGCGCCCAGCTCAGCCGGCATCTGCCTCAACTCTCCAAGGTCCGCACCCATGTGCTCCTGCCACGTCAGTAGAAGATCGGTCCGCGCAGGCCGCCGCCGGCGGCGACGGCGTCGCCGTTGATCGCCACGCTGAGCGGCGAGGCCAGGAAGGCCACCACGTGCGCGACCTCGGACGGCTGGATGAGGCGGCCGACGCTCACGTCGGCAGCGAGTTCCTCGGCGATCTCGGCCTCGGTCAGCCCGCGCGCCGCAGCGCTGTTACGGATCACGGTCTGCACGCCCGCGGTCTCGGTCACCCAGGGGTGAACGACCGTCACATTGACCCCCTGCGGGCCGAGTTCGTCCGCCAGGTTTTTGGCCACCGCGGCGACCGCAACGTTGCGAACCGAGCCGAAGACGGATCCCGTGCGGCGCATCGCGAGCCCGCCGATGTTGATGATCCGACCCCAACCGCGCTCGACCATCTGGGGCGCGACGGCCCGCGCGCAACGCAGATAGCCCAGGACCTTCGTCTCCATCTCGAAGCGGAGATCATCGTCGTCGAGGGCCAGGAGACCCGTCGCAGGGCCTCCCCCCGCCTTGGCCGCCCCGTTCACGAGGACGTCGACACCCCCGAACTGCTGCGTCACCGCCGCGACTGCGGACTCGACCTGCCGGTCCTGGGACGTGTCCGCCACGACACCGATGGCGTCGTGCCCCGCGGCCCGAAGCCCGGCCGCCGCGCTCTCGACGGCGTCGGCGTCCCGGGCGAGAAGTGCGACCCGCGCTCCCTCGCGGGAGAGTTCCTCGGCGACCGCGTACCCCAGTCCCCGGCTTCCACCGGTTATCAGGGCTCTCTTGCCATCAAGCCTCAAGTCCACCGTTACTGCTCCTTGTCGATCCGATGCCGACGCACATGTGCCTGCCCGTCGAATCCGTGCACCCTCCGACGGACCTACCCAAGGCCAAGGACGCGGCGCCACTGCCACGTGTCGCTGTACTGCTGGAAACGCACGATCGTGTCGCCGTCGAAGTCCCACACGTGGGCGAAGATCGCGTCGAGTTTGGCTCCGGCCTTGGTGACCCCGACGTAGCGTCCCTGCACCAGGACGGTGTCTCCCCCGTCGACGATGCGGGAGACGTTGATGTGGAACTCCGCGAAGTCCCTCTCGTGCGAGTCGAACACGGTCTTCTGGATCGCCTCGCGACCCTTGAGCGGTGCGCCCGGGGAGTAGGGCACGTTCTCCGCCTCGATCCACGGCGCGTGGGGGGAGAGCTTCTCGAAGACCACTCCGAAGTTGCCCTCGGCCAAATGCTTGTACATGTACTCGACATGCGCCTTGCTCATGATCCCTACCATCCTCGGTTGTGGTTGAAATTGTGGGGAGCGGACACCGCGGTCGGCGCGACGACGCGGTTGCGGAGCACACCGACGCCTTCGAGTTCGACCTCGACGACCTGTCCGGCCCGCAGATAACGGCCGCTTGAGGCTCCTACGCCTCCAGGGGTGCCGGTCAGGATCACATCGCCGCGGTGCAGCGTGGTGTATTGGCTGATCGTTGACACGAGCTGTGCAACGGAGAAGTGCATCTGCGCAGTGCTGGACTGTTGGCGTGTCTCCCCGTCGACCAGCGTGCGCAGAGCTAGTTCCCGGCCCTCGCGGGCACTGTCCGCGGTCAGGAGCGCCGGCCCGAGCGGCTTGAACCCGTCGAACCCCTTCGCCAATCCCACGTTGGGTCCGGACACGAGGGGGTTGCTTCCGTTCTGGACGTCCCTGGCGCTCACGTCATTGGCGGCGGTGATCCCGGCCACGTGATCCCAGGCCGCTGCCTCGGACACATCGCACGCCGGCGTACCGATGACCACCGCTACCTCTCCTTCGTAGTCCACCGCCGTCTCCGCTATCCGGGGCAACCGGATGTCGGCGCCGGGGCCAGTGACCGCGGAAGCCGCCGTCAGATGCACTCGCGGGACCGTGGGGAGTGCCAACCTCATTTCGGCGGCGTGGTCCCGGTAATTCAACCCGACGATGACCATCTTTCCGGGAGCGCCGATCGGAGCTTGAACGGTGACCGTCTCCTGCTCCAGAGTGCGGACTGTCCGGGCGTGGGCGAGCAAGGGCAGCAACCCCCATTTCACGAGATCGGACAAGGAAGCGCCGCCGACCTCCAGCACCTCGTATCGGGTCCCGGTGACGCGCGCCACCCCGTCCGTTGTCTGCGAAACGAGCACCCCGACAGACTCCGTCCCATGGCATTGTCATGAACCCGCTCGACGTTGACATCGTGTCGAACGCCGACTGCACTCATGTAAGCGGCACATGGCCGGCGGGGTCCAATACTTGTTGCATCAGGTCCCGATACTCAGCAGCTATCAGGCTGTTCCTGCCGGCCCGGCCGCACGCAGCCGTGATCACCAGCAGATTCTTCACGCACGACTTTGAGGAAATTATCGAGGACCTGCGGGATAGGTCCCGAAGCCCAGACCGCGGCCACTTCTGTCGCGACAATCGCCTGCTTGAGCGGAACCCATTCGATGTATTTCGAGCTCATCCACTTCGCGGAAGCCGGTACCAGGGAAACGCCCATGCCACTGGCCACGTAGCCCAACTGGGCCTGAATGGAAGTCGCCTCCACGACCGCATGCGGCGTTATCCCGGCGGCGGACATGGCGGAGAGGGTCCGGTCGTAGTAGTACGGTGAGATCTGCCGCGATGTCATGACAAGCGGCTCGAACGCCAACTCGACGATGTCCGCGGGACGATCTCGCGCAAGCCGATGGCCGCGCGGCACTATGAGTTCGAACCGCCCCGTCAGCAGGGGGAGGACCTCAAGGCCGGCGACTGGATCGCTCTGTCGCACGAAAGCGATGTCCATCGCCCCGGTTCGCAGAGAGTCGAAGCTCTCCTGAGTCCCGGCCTCGCGGAGGTCGATGAGGACGTGGGGGTTCTCCTCACGGAACCTCGGTATGACCAGCGGAAGCACTTCCATGAACGCAAAGGGAATTCCTGCCATGCGCAGGTGGCCGAGTTCGCCCGCGGTGGCCTGGTTCACCGCGTGCCGCGCCCGGCTGACCTGATCGGAAATCTGCCGCGCCTCCAAGAGGAATACCGCACCCTCTTGTGTCAGGGTCACGCCCTTCCCCGTTCGCTCGAACAGCTTGACGCCGAGTTCCCTCTCAAGGTCCCGGATCTGTACGCTGAGGGGCGGCTGCGCTATATTCAGCCGTGCCGCGGCCCGACCAAAATTCAACTCTTCCGCCACGGCGATGAAATACCTGACGTGCCGCAACTCCATAGTCATCGTTCTCACTCCTTCGAGGCGCGGCGGCGCGGTGGTGCGCGGTCGTACTGCGTGAGTCTGTCGGCAATGGACCTGTAACGTTTTGCATCCTACGTCCTGTCCTCCTCATCGAGAGCATTCGCATTTCGAGGGCCTTCCACAAAATTTATGGATACCTCGTCCGCGCATATCGGACTGATTGCTCGGCTACCGTTCACGCAATAGCCTCGATCTTTCGTGATGGGCCGCCGACGGCGTCGGTGGCCCATTTCGTTGTCGATGGCTGAGGCGGACAGGCTGAGGGCCGAGTGTCGGCTCGGGTGGGCGCCGGGTTCCACGGCTCCGGGCCGGAACGTTTTCTCGCGTGGACGGGTGGATCCGCTGGTCAGCCCGGGTTCGGCAGAAGCGCGAGTCGTTCGAGGGCATCTGTGATCTCGCTGGTCCAGGGCCAGTGCTGGGCGAGGCGGAGCATGGGTCCGAGCCCACGGCGAAGGCGACAGGCTGAACGACGACGCGGTCGTCACGCGAGGTGTCGGCGGCGACCTCGGCCAGGAGGGTGTCCAGTTCGCGTTTCGGTGGCGTCTCGCCGCATGACGTCGACGTTCTTCAGGTGCGCCGACTCCACTCCCCGTCGTCCCGCGGCGATGATGTGCCCCGGCTTGCGTGGAGTCGAGTTGCTGGAGTCCAGGCGATCGAGGGGGTTGTCCTCAGCTCGAACCCGACCGGCGTGAGCATGCCGAGTGCGGAGTGCCGGGTTGCCGGTTGTGGAGGATTTCGAGGTACTCGAAGATTGCGTTGGCCAGTTCCAGGCGGGTGCGCCACCGACGGCGGTTGAGCAGCTCGGTCTGCATCCGGCCCCAGAACGACTCGATCATGGCGTTGCCGTAGCAATCGCCGATCGTGCCCATCGAAGGGGCCAGGCCGGACGCCGACCTCAGCCCTGACGAGATCCGTGCCTACTTCGCCGACCCGCGACGGGCAGCCCCTGCACTCCCTGGAGACGGTCAGGACACCACTGTTCATCGTGCACGGCGATGCCGACGAGGTCGTACCCGTATCGCAGGCTGAGGAGCTGACCGAGCGAGCGGGCCAACTGGGCCTCCCCGCACGTCTGGTGACCGTCCCCGGCCTGGGCCACGACAACGAACACGCAGGCGAGGACTGGCCCGAACTGTGGTCCCAGATCGGCGAGTTCCTGGATGGCCAGGCATGACGGGGCAGAGCGTTCGCACGGACGGGTGATCATCGGTGCGGGCATGTCGGGCCTGTGCCAGGCGGTGGAGTTCAGCAAGGCCAAGCTGAACTTCGTCGTCCTGGAGAAGGCGGACAGCCTCGGCGGCACATGTACTCGTGCTCGTTCGAGCGCAACCCGGGCTGGAGCTCCGCCTACGCCAGGCAACCCGAAATCCTCTCCTACCTGCGCAGGTTGGCCCAGCGACGTGGGCTACTGCCGCACATCCGCTTCGGCCCCGATGTGACGGGCGCCCGCTGGAAGAAGGCGACGAGCAGATGGACGGTGACCACGGCGGACGGGACGACATACGTCTGCCGCTTCCTGATCCTCGGCGTGGGAGGCCTGCACACGCCACAGACGCCGACGCTGCCAGGGGCGGACGAGTTCTCCGGCGCGGTATGGCACTCATCCTGCTGGAACCATGATGTAGACCTCACCGGCAAGCATGTGGCGGTCGTGGGAGTGGGCGCCTCCGGGATCCGGATCATCCCCGAACTGACGGCGCAGGCCGCCCAACTGACGGTCTTCCAACGCACACCGGCCTGGGTACTGCCGAAACTGGACACCCCACACCCCACTTGGCGCAAAAAACTCTTCCGCGCGCTGCCGTGGGCACAGGCCCTGCACCGACTACGCATCTACCTGGCCCGTGAGAAGCGGGGCATCGGTTTCCACCACCGCCCGGACGCGCTGAGGGTGGCGGAGGACGTGGTACGCGGCCAGATCGATAAACACATCGACGACCCGGGCCTACGCAAGACGCTCACCCCGACCTACCGCTTCGGGTGCAAACGGGTCCTGCTCTCCAACGACTACTACCGGTCCCTCAACGCCCCCCCCGCGTCCAGGTGGTCTCCGGCAGCCCAGCCGCCCTACGCCCCCAGGCAATCGTGGACGAGACCGGCACAGACCATAAAACCGACGTGATCATCTACGCGACCGGCTTCGACCTGGCAGGCTCCTTCAACCGGATATACATCGAAGGAACCGACGGACGCCTACTGGAAGACACCTGGCGCCGCACGGGCATGACCGCCTAAACGGCGTCGCCGTATCGGGCTTCCCCAACATATTCCTCCTCCTGGGCCCCAACGGTTTCGTCCCCTACACCGGCGTAGTACAGAACATCGGGGCCCAGGCCCGCCACGTCATACCAGCCATCCGAGCCGTCCGTTCCTCCCGCGCACGAGCCCTCGACGTACGCCCGGCCGCCGAACAAAACTTCCAAACCGCCGTACGCAAGCAGTACGACCGCACCGTATGGGCCGTGGGCGGCTGCCGAAGCTGGTACGCGTCGGACTCGGCGGCGGGGACGGTGCTGTGGCCGGACTCGACGTGGGCGTATCGGTGGCGGCTGCGAAGGGTGCGCAGGGAGGATTACGAGTTTCAGTGGGCCTTTTTCAACCTCAGTTTGAGCAGTTCAGGTGAAGGGTGAGGACTGTCTGGACGGGGTTGGTGATGGGGGTGGTGGAGCATCGCGGCTTGCGCGGGAACCGCCAGGTCTTGAGGGTGGCCATGGCCTGTTCGGCGAGTGCGCGGATCTTCGCGTGTGAGCGGTTGGCTCCCTGCTGACCTGCGGAGAGCGTCTCCCAGCGACCCCAGTAGGGCACCCGTATGATGCCGCCGGCACCTCGGTAGCCCTTGTCGGCCCAGCACTCCACATCTGCTTCCTCCAAAGCGTCGATGATGCCGTGGGTGCGGGCAGCCTTGATGTCGTGGACTGCTCCGGGCAGGACGGGTGAGGCCCACAGCAGCCGACCGCGCGGGTCGGTGACCACCACGTTCATCCCGTGCTTCCTGTGTTTCGGCACGCTGCTGCCGATCGACCGGATCGCTGCCGACCGGCAGCAGCGTGCCGTCCAGGATCACGAACGCCTTGGCGGAGGCGGTCCTCGCCGCTTCGGCGAGGACCGGCGCAGGCGCCGGAAGTACGTCAGCAGCGACGGATCGAACGCCATGTCGTACAAGCCCAGCCCGCACGCAGCCTTCCACCGCAGATCACACCGCAGTTCCTGGACCGTCTGGAAGTCCGACAGCCCCTGCATGCTCTGCAGAACCACCGTCGCGGCCAGGACCTGCGGCGGCAGACTCGGCCGTCCGTTGGAGGAGGGATACATGTCCGCGAACATCGACGGCGGGAACAACGCCTCCCGGTGCTCGGCCAGGAACGCGAACACGCTCTCGGCCGGGATCAACTCCCGGCAGGTCTCCCACGCATCCGGCCCGACCATCTCCCCGGCCCACTCCCCCTGCATGGCTACAAGACCGGCCCCGGCCCTGCCGGGCCGGGGCCAGAACCCGCAACATTTTCAGTGATCTTCTAGGTCGCATCCGATGCAGAAGTCAGGACACCTTCCTGGCGAGCGAGCGTACAGCTCGGCGATTCAGTTCTTACGATAAGAACTCATCCGTTCAGAATGGCCTTGGCGAGCTCGTCGGGATGAGTCAGCATGCCTTCGTGCGTCCCAGGAACCATGATGGGCTCCAAGCCGAGTCGCGCCGCGAACTCGGCACCTGACCGGGGAAGCGCCTGATCGTCCTCTCCGAGGATATACCGGGCAGGTATGCCGAGTTCCGACACGCTCGGGATGTCCAGGGCGTCCAGGAAGTAGTTTCCAGGCTGCGGTGTCAGCAGATCCGCGACCAGCCGCTGAGTGCTCTCTTCGACGCCTTGCATGAAGGACATGCTCTGGACGAATTGCGGTGTGGGCACGATCGCGCGTGTCGGCGAGGCATCGATCAGACCTCGCTGCATTGCCGCGGCCTCCGCGGGAAGGTCATCTATCATCGACCTGCCACGCACCGGCACATGCGCACTGTAGTAGATGACCTCCGAGACCTTGTCCGACAGGCGGTGCGCGGCACCGGCCATCGGATATCCACCCCAACTGTGCCCCACAAGTGTCACGTTGGTGAGTTCTTGCCGCTCCACCTCGAACACCACGTGGTCCACCGCATCCTGGAGGTCATGGCCTGCGGGATCGTCACCGTGTCCAAGGCCGGGAAGAGTGAGGCAGATAGCTTGGTGCCCAGCCCCACGCAGCCGCTCGGCCACTGGGCTCCAAGCCCACCCACCATGCCAGGCACCCGGAATGAGAACATACGTCGAAGTCATATGTTGATTCCTAAACTAGATTTACCATCTTGAGTACTGCCTGCGCTGCAACTGCACTGGCCTGACGATGCATGCCGAACTCGACGGTGGTGAGTACCCCACCGACGTTCGCATCAGCGATGAGGCCATACTTTTCCCATGCTCCGTCCGGCAGTGCCGGTGTGTCCCGTCGACGAAAGCGACATCGCGGGTGGCTCACGCCTCCAGCGGTCGACCGCATGTCAGATGAGACCGGTGCGTATCGCGAACGAGACAAGATGCGCACGATTATGCAGGTTCATCCGCTTCATCAGGCTGTGCAATACGTTTTTGATGGTGCGCTCGGAGTACGAAAGCTTCACCGCGATCTGCGCAAGTTCCTCACCCTCCGCGATAAGGCGCAGCACTGCCCTTGCCGAAAATATCATCCGCCCTGGTGGGAGGCGGTGTGCGCGGTGTACGGGAGGTCGGCCGGCGTAGTCGCCCGATCGGGCGCTCTCGCGAGGCCGGCGCTCGCGGCGGCAAGATGATCGACCGTGCTGCTGCGACTGGCCTACCTGGGCGTGGCGAATGCGTTCGCCACGCTGCGCCTGCTACCGATGGGCGAGCGGGACAAGACTGTCGGGACACTCGCCTTGCGCCACCAGATCGTGGTGCTGGAACGCCAACTCGGCAAGGAGCGGGTGCGGTTCGCCCCGAGCGACCGGGCATTTCTGGCGGCGCTGCTGCACCGGCTTCCCATGGACGTGCTCCGCGGGGTGCGGCTGCTGGTGCGGCCGGACACGGTGCTGCGCTGGCACCGCGACCTGCTCGCACACCGCCATGCTGCCGCCTCCCGGCCTAAGCGCTCGGGGCGGCCTCGGACCGTGCACTCGGTGCGGGCCCTGGTGTTGCGCCTGGCGCGGGAGAATCCTGGCTGGGGGTATCGGCGCCTGCACGGTGAACTGCTCGTCCTGGGCGTGAAGGTGGCCGCTTCCACCGTCTGGGAGGTCCTGCAAGAGGCTGGCATCGATCCAGCGCCCGAGCGGTCCTCCAGCACGTGGGCGGACTTCCTACGCTCCCAGGCCGACGCCCTGCTGGCCTGTGACTTCTTCGAAACGGTCACCTTGTCCGGGGCTCGGATGTACGTGCTGGCCGTCATCGAGCACGCGAACCGACGGATCCGGGTGCTGGGTGCTGCCGCGCACCCCAATTCAGCGTGGGTGGCGCAGGCTGCGAAGAACCTTGTCATGGATCTTGAGGACGTGGGCTGCCGGGCGCGTTACATGATCAGGGACCGGGACGGGCAGTTCCCCGACCTGTTCGATGCCGTCCTGGCGGATGCGGGGATCGAGGTCGTCCTCAGCGGCGTTCAGATGCCGAGAATGAACTCGCTCATGGAACGGTGGGTACAGACCTGCAGACGGGAACTCCTGGACCGCACCTTGATCTGGAACCACCGGCACCTGCTCCACGCCCTACGAGAGTTCGAGCAGTTCTACAACACACACCGGCCGCACCAGGGCATCGCCAACGCCCGCCCGCTGCACCCGTTGCCGCCGGCCATCGCCGATCCGGAGAAGATCACCCGCCTCAACATACAACGACGTGATCGACTCGGCGGCATCCTCCACGAATACCGACATGCCGCATGACCTGGGCGGACGAGGTTTCCGGCAAGCGCAAGTGTTCGCCCGCGGGTCAGCATGGAGGAAGGCCGCCGCTTGCAGCGGATCAGCCGGACGGCGAAGGACCCGGTGCGGCTGCGGTGGGCGATCGTGTGCTGATGTCCGCCCAGGGCCAGACGGTCAAGGACACTACCTCGCTGATGCAGGAGCGTTGAGTTGCCAGGTGCTTGATCGGGGCCGTCGTTGGGCGGCTGCGCTCCTCATCCGGGTTCAGAGACGTGTTGCAACGCGGATGAGGTCAGCAACTGGACGAAGGCGGCTGTGCGGCGGCCAGGCGATCACCGTTGTCACGGGCGGAGCGTCCAGGACCGGCACGGCGGCGAGGTCTCGGCGCAGGTCGGCGCCGGCCGACTCGGGAATGACCGCGGTGCTGCGGCCGAGCGCGATCAGCTGGAAGAGCTGTGTCACGTTCCGTACCTCTGCGCCAGGTCCTTCTGGGTAGCTGCCGCCGGGGTCGGGCCAGCGGGCCATCGGTAGCTTGGGCAGTGCGGTGACGTCGTCCATCCGGACCTGGGAGCGGCTGGCGAGCGGGTGTGCGGCCGGCAGGATCGCGACCTGCCCCTCGGTGTACAGGGTTTCGGTGTCGAGCCCGACTGCTGAGTCGAAGGGCAGGTGGAGCAGAGCCACGTCGGCTTGCCCGTCCTGCAGCAGTTGCTGGTGCTGGTGTGCCTCGCAGAGCAGTAGCTCGACGGTGGCTGCGCCGGGTTCTGCGGCGTAGGCGTCGAGCAACTTGGTCAGCAGCTCGCCGGCGGTGCCGGTTTTGACGGCGAGGACGAGGCTGGGGTGTGCTGTCGCGGCCCGTTGGGTACGCCGCTCAGCCGCGGTCACTGCGCTGAGGATCGCGCGTGCTTCGGCCAGCAGCACGGCTCCGGCCTCGGTGAGCGTGACCTTGCGGCTGGTGCGTTCCAGCAGGGCGACTCCGAGCCGCCGTTCGAGCTGGGTGATCGTACGGGACAGGGGCGGCTGGGCTATCCCGAGGCGCTGGGCAGCCTTGCCGAAATGCAGCTCCTCGGCGACGGCGACGAAGTACCGCAGCTCGCGTATTTCCATGCGCCCAGGCTAATGACGGCAGACGGCTGATCGATATCGTTCGGGTATTGCTGCACTACCGAGAGGGTGTTGGTGCCCGGCCGCAGCGCGGGCATGCTCGCTGTCGTGAACGAGAAAACGATCGCGCTGGTCACTGGCGCGAACAAGGGAATCGGGTACGAGATCGCGGCCGGGCTCGGTGCGCGGGGCTGGAGTGTCGGTGTCGGCGCCCGGGACGAGCAGCGCCGGGAGGACGCCGTGGCGAAGTTGCGCGCGGCCGGTGCCGACGCCTTCGGCGTACCCCTGGACGTGACCGACAGCGGGAGCGTGACCGCCGCGGTCCAACTGATCGAGGAGCGGGCAGGACGGCTCGACGTACTGGTCAACAACGCCGGCGTTGCCGGCGGCTGGCCGGAGGAACCCACGACCATCGACCTCGACACCGTGCGGCGACTGGTGGAGACCAACGTCATCGGCGTCATCAGGGTCACCAACGCGATGCTGCCGCTGCTTCGCCGTTCGGCACACCCGCGGATCGTCAACCAGTCCAGCCACGTCGGCTCCCTGACACTGCAGACCACGCCCGGCGTCGACCTCGGGGGGATCAGCGGGGGCTACGCGCCGACGAAGACCTACCTCAACGCCGTCACCATCCAGTACGCCAAGGAGCTGAACGGCACCAACATCCTGATCAACAACGCCTGCCCCGGTTACGTGGCCACCGACCTCAACGGATTCAGCGGGACCCAGACCCCCGAGCAGGGCGCGGCGATCGCCATCCGACTGGCGACCCTGCCGGACGACGGCCCGACCGGCCAGCTCTTCGACGACAACGGGGTCGTCCCCTGGTGACCTGACCTTCGGAAGCGTTCCCTTCGATCAGACCGCGGCCGCCCGTCGGCCCCACGTGCACCCCGCCAAGATCGCTGCCGCTGGCCCTTGTCACGCAGCCTTGGCCGGGTACTCGGTCCACTGCCGGATGGGTGACTCGGATGCCATGCGAGTCTTCGGCTCGGCGCGGGCGTTGTGCCAGCGGATGTGGGCGGCGATGGCGGCGTTCTGCTCGTCGTGCGTGCGGTGGTCTATGCCATTGAGAGCGAAGCAGCGCAGCGCGGCAAACTCGGACTCGATCCAGTTCAGCCAGGAGCAGTAGGTGGGTGCGAAGACCAGCTTGATGTCGCTGTCGGCGGCCCAGGTGCGGACCTCGGCGTGGCTGTGCGGGGAGAAGTTGTCCAGCACGACGTACACAGCTTCTCCCCGGGCCAGCGTTCCCGCAGTGTCTTGAGCAGGCCGAGGAACTCGCGCCACTATTTGCGTTTGCGGATCCGGTAGGAGATCTGGCCGGTGGCCAGGTCGAGGGCGGCGAGCATGCGCATCACCCCTGAGGGGTGTGGGGTTCCAGAACTCAGCCCGGCCCCGTGGGCAGCGGAAATCGATGAGGCACCACAGTGGCCGGGCGGCCGGGGCTGACGGAAAGGCGGGCGCCTCCGGTCCGGAAGCGCCCGCGGTGCGGTCATGTCAGCCCGTGTTGTCGGCGCGCCAGGTGACCGTGTGCACGGTGGTCGGGTTGTAGAAGAACTGTCTGCTCGCCTTGCTCGTCGTGACGCACACCGTGCCGGCCACCGGGACGGTCCCGTCGTTCGTGTACGTGGTGTATTCCACGTCGACGGCGCGGGACCCGGTGTTCTGGAACACGAGCCCGTCGGCGTCTCCGGACCAGTCACCGCTGGTCACCAGGACCGGGGTTTCGACGGGTGTGGGGTAGGACGCGAAGGTGTGGCACGTGGTCGGTGCGGCGGGCGTCGTGGGGAAGGACGTGAGCTCGGAAACGACGGTGACCCTATCGAGGGGTTTCCTCGGAAGTCGACACCACGTTCTGCCCCGAGGAGCAGTGCCGCCGGGTGAACCACGACGGCCGCGGCCGCGACGCCTTCCGGGGCGGGTGCAGCTCGATGGTGAGTGAGGCGGCGGTGAAGACGGAGGAGTAGGTGCCGGCCGCCAGGCCGATGAGCAGGGCGAGGGCGAAGTCGGCGAGGGTGTCGTCGGCGAGGACGGCGAGTGCGGTGAGGATGAGTGCCGCGCCCATGCCCGTGTTGACGGTACGGGGCAGGGTCTGCAGGATCGCCCGGTTCGTCAGGCGGGGAAGCGGTGTCGTGCGGTCGCGGTCGAGCAGTTCGCGGACGCGGTCGAAGAGGACGACGGAGTCGTTGACCGAGTAGCCGATGACGGTCAGCAGGGCGGCCAGGAAGACCCCGTCGATGGGCTTGCCGAGCCAGGCGAAGGCGCCGATGACGATCACCACGTCGTGGGCGAGCGCGACGACGGCCGCGGTCCCGAAGAACCAGCGGAAGCGCACCGCGAGGTACAGCAGTTGGGCGCCCAGTGCGAGGGAGAGCGCGATGAGGGCGTTGCGGCGCAGTTCGTCGCCCATGCTGGGGCCGATCAGCTCGTCGCGGATCTTCTTCGTCTCGCCGCCGAGGTTGCTGATGGTTTCGGTGACGGCGGCCTCGTCGGCGTTGGTCAGGTTCTCGGCGCGCACCGTGAGCCCGGTGTCACCGGAGGACTGCACCACCGCGCGGGGGAACCCGGCGTCGGTAAGGGCGGTGCGGGCCCGGTCGGGGTCGACGGAGGTGCTGGTGGCGTACTCGATCAGCCGGCCGCCGGTGAACTCGATGCCGAAGTCCAGGCCGCGGACGAGGATGCCCGACGCGGCCATAACGGCGAGTGCGGCGGAGGCGGCCAGCCAGCGGCGCGGACGGCGCATCAGGAACGGGTCGCGGCGCAGCAGCCGGTCGCGGACCCAGCCGGTGCTCGCGATGCCGGTGACGCGGGGTCGGCGGAAGACCGCGGGGCGGTTGGCCGCGTACTCGGCGAGCACCCGGCTGATCACCAGGGCGCTGACCATCGAGGCGAGGACGCCGACGGCGAGGGTGATGCCGAAGCCGCGCACCGGGCCGGAGGCGAAGGCGAACAGGAGAGCCGCGGCGATCAATGTGGTGATGTTGGAGTCGGCGATCGCGCTGAGGGCTCCGCGGAACCCGGCCGTCACTGCCGATCGGGGGGTGGGGCGGCTGCGGGCCGCGTACTCTTCGCGGGTCCGTTCGAAGACCAGGACGTTGGCGTCCACGGCCATGCCGATCGCCAGGACGAACCCGGCGAGGCCCGGCAGGGTCAGTGTGGCGCCGAGCGCGGCCAGGGCGGCGTAGGAGACGAGGGCGTAGCAGGCCAGGGCCGCGGTCGCGAGCAGGCCCATGAGCCGGTAGACGGCGATGATGAACAGCGCGGTCAGCGCGGTGCCGATGCCGGCGGCCCAGGCCGCGGCCTCGATGGCCGCATCGCCGAGCGTGGCGCCGATGGTGCGCTGTTCCACGGTCTCGACCGGTACGGGCAGGGCTCCGCCGGAGATGAGCAGGGCCAGTTCGCGGGCTTCGGTCTCGTCGAAGGAGCCGGTGATCTGGGTGGTGCCGCCCGGGATGCCGGTCCCGCACGGTACGGAGGGGTCGACCTGCGGCGAGGAGATGATCTTGTTGTCGAGGACGATGGCGACCCGGCGCTGCGGGTCACCGGCCGGGTGACAGGCGGCCCGTGCGGTGATCTGCCGCCATTGGTCCTGGCCGGTCTTGGAGAAGTCGACCGCGACGTGCCATCCGGCACCGCCCTGCTGGTCGAAGCGGGCGTCGGCGCCTTCGACGTCCCGTCCGGTCAGATCGGCGGCCCGCAGGCGCAGGGGCTGTCCGGACTTGTCCGGCAGAACGCGCTCCTTGGCCGGATCGGTCGCCGGGGCGGTGGCGCCGTCGGCGGTCCGGGCCGGGCCGAGGACCGCGTGGACGGTGAGCTGCGCGGTGCGGCCCAGCACGTCGGCGGCTTTCTTCGGGTCAGACACGCCGGGCAGCTCGACGAGGATGCGGTGGTCGCCGGAGCGGACGAGGGTCGGTTCGGCGACGCCGAGCGCGTCGATGCGGCCGCGCAGCACTTCCACGGTGCGGTCGGTGGCCGCGGCGTCGGCGTCGGTGGTGGGGGTGGAGCGGGTTTCCAGCATGATCTGGGTGCCGCCGCGCAGGTCGAGGCCGAGGCGGACGGGCGTGGTGAGGGCGATGGCCAGCGATCCGGCGATCACGGCGAGGGCGAGTAGCGCACGCACGCGCAAGGACTTGGTGCGGTTGTTCCGGCGGTTGTTCTGGCGGTTGTTCTGGCGGTTGTTCCAACGGTTGTTCCGGCGTTTCAACACGAGCCTCCGGCAGGCACGCCGCGGCAGCGGCCCGCGCGGCCGCGACGGAGGAAAGGGTGATGGGTCGCGTCAGGTACCTGCGGGTGCCGGAGGGGCCCGGCCGCGGTCGTGGGCCGACCGGCCGGGAGAGGCGGGTGCGCACGCGGAAGGCGCTGAAGCACGGGTACCGACAGCCGGGCCGGCATCCGCGTCAGGGGGGTCGGTGGCGTGGTGATCCGGTGGGCACGGGCGCTCGCCGAGGTGGTCGTGGCGGACTCTGGCCTGGGCCGCGCAGCCGACGGCACACGGGTCGTCCGCGTGGGGACCGGTGTCGGGGCGCTCGGCGCCCGTGGCCGCCGGGGCCGGATCGAGCACCGGAACGGAAGCCGCGGGCACCGGAACGGAAGCCGCGCGCGCGGCATCGGCGGGAACCAACGCCAGCAGGACGGCGAGGAGCGCGATGAGCGTCCCCGCGAGCGGGTGAACTGCGGTCGGGGTGCTGCGGGGTGCTGGGCGCATGCACCGTCCCCTTCCTGCGGGGTGCTCGACTCCTGCCGTGTGCTCGGCGTGGGGTGCCGGTCCGTGGCTCCGGCCGGGGAGTGGACGACCAGAGCCCCGGACGTCGGTGCGGGGCGGGCGTCAGGGTTCGATGAGACCTGCGCGGATGGCGTAGCGGGTCAGCTCCAGCCGGTCGTGCAGACCGAGCTTGTGCAGGAGGTTGGCCCGGTGGCGGTGCACGGTCTTGACGCTGATGAACAGGATCTCGGCGATCTCCTTGGAGGAGTGCCCTTCGGCGACGAGTTTGAGGACCTCCTCCTCACGAGGGGTGAGGAACTGGTCGGGGTCTTCCTCGCCGTGGCGGACGCGCTCCAGGTAGTTGCGGATGAGGGCGGTGACCGCGCCGGGGTAGAGGAACGGCTCGTTGCGCATCGCGGCCCGGCAGGCGGCGACCAGGTCGCGGTCGGCAACCGACTTCAGCACATAGCCACAGGCCCCGGCCTTGAGTGCCTGGAACAGGTACTGCTCGTTGTCGTGCATCGTCAGCATCAGGATGCGCAGACCCGGCTTGAGCGCCACCAGCTCCCGGGTGGCCTGAAGACCGGTCAGGCGCGGCATGGCGATGTCCAGCACGGCCAGGTCGATCTCCTGGCTCCGGGCCGCCTCGATGGCCTCGGCACCGTCCCCGGCCTCGGCGACGACCTCCAGGTCGGGTTCCCTGTCGAGGATCAGGCGTACGCCGCGGCGTACGAGAGCGTGGTCGTCGGCGAGCAGGATGCGGATCGGCTTCCCGGCCGTGGCGGACGGTGCCGAGGCCGTGGTGGGTCCGGGCGGGGTCGGATCGGGCATGGTCAGAGCTGCTTCCTGGGGGCGGGTGTGATGAGGCGGATCCGGGTACCGGTGCCAGGCGTCGAGGTGATGTCGAGGGTGGCCCCGGCGAGCAGGGCCCGTTCGCGCATGCCGCGGATCCCGGCGCCTTCGCAGGCGGCCTCGATGCCGCGGCCGTCGTCGGCGATCTCCAGCACCACCGCCTCGCCCACCCGGTGCAGGCTCACCTCGACCTGCCGCGCGTCCGCATGGCGGGCCGCGTTGGTCAGGCTCTCCTGAGCCACCCGGTACAGCACGAGCTCGCTCTCCCGGTCGAGGGTGGGCGGATCGGAATCGAGGCGGCGCACGACCCGCAGCCCGGTGTGGGTGGCGAAGTCCTGCGTGAGCGAGGTCAGTGCGCTGACCAGGCCCAGGTCGTCCAGGACGCCGGGCCGCAGGCGGCGCACCAGGCGGCGGACCTCGTCCAGGCTCTCCCTGGTGATCTCCTGGGCCTGCTGGAGGTCCTCGCGCAGCGGTTCGGGGGCGTCGTCCGCGGCGCGCTTGAGCACCAGCAGGATCGCGGTCATGCTCTGCCCGACCTCGTCGTGCAGTTCCTGGGCGATGCGGCGGCGTTCCGCCTCCTGGGCCAGCAGCGCCCGGGCGCTGGACGTGGCGCGTTCGTGCTCCAGCCGGTCGAGCATGGCGTTGAAGGTGCGGATCAGCTCGGACACCTCGCTACCGCCGCTGGCGCCAGGCACGGGCAGCCGCTGGCCCGGGCGCAGCAGGTCGACGGTGGTCATCAGCCTGGTCAGCCGGTCCAGCGGGGCCAGGCCCCAGCGCAGCAGGGTGCCGTTGGCGACCAGCATGACGGCGAGACCGCCGACCAGGATGATCGCCTCGGTCAGCAGCACCGGCACGGAGACGGTCACCGGCGCCCACAGCAGCAGCGCCGTAGCGGTGCCCAGCACCAGGGCGTTGAGCCCGAAGATCCGCCAGAACAGCGACACCGGGGAAGTTCCTCCTTCTGCGCTCCGCGTGTGATCAGCTCTACTGTCGCCCATCGCACCCCGGCGGAGCCGCCACAACTGATCACGACCGAGCCTGACACAGCCTGCCTCCCGCACCGCGCGCGGTCGATGGGGCCCGTCACCCATATCCGAGGTCATCGGGTACCCACGCGCCCTTCCCCGCCATCGCCCCGTGGTCACCGCTGCCCCGGTCAAATGGGGTCCGCGCCCGATGGGCTTCCGACGCCGGGTCGAGCAGAGTCGAAGGTGCTCGAGCCGTCCGGTACGGCCAGTGCGCGCGGTCGTGGAGACCGCGGCCGGCGGAACCGGGCGGCTACTGCCGCGCCTGGCGCGCTTTCACGAAAGGACCTCATCGTGCCGCTCGACACCGCCCAGACCGGCCCCCGCCCCGGGCGGCTGACCTCTCATGAAACCCGTCAGCGCCTCGAACACGCCCGCAACAGCCGCCTGGCTCAGCTGCGTGCCCTCGACGAGAGCGCCCAGAGCACGGACGCCCATCTGGTGTCCGCTCAGACGGAGGCGATCCAGCGAGTCCTCACCGAGATCGACGAGGCGTTCGCCCGCGTGGAGGACGACACCTACGGCATCTGCCAGGGCTGCGCCAAGCCCGTCCCCGCCGAACGCCTGGAGATCCTCCCCTACACCCGGTACTGCGTCGCCTGCCAGGGCCGCGCCACCGCCTGACCCGCCCCGTCCGCCTCCTGTTTTCGTCTCCGCCCTGCTCAAAGGGGTGAAGTGGTGAACCACCAGACCATCGGCGACCGTGCCGCGCACCTGTCGCCCGAGGACCTCGCCGCGCTGCGGGAGAACCTCCACGAACAGCGCCTGTTCCGCCAAGAACAGCTGCGGCAGATCGCCGCGCCGCCCCGCGCCGAGGACCTGCTCCGGCGCCGCTCCGCGGCACAGGCCGAAGTGCACGTCAAAGTCGCCGCCTCCGCGCGCATGGTCCTCGCCGACGTGGAGGCGGCGCTGCGACGCATCGCCGAGGGCCGCTACGGCACGTGCCACCTGTGCCGTCGCCCTGTCGAGCGCGACCGGCTGATAATCGTTCCACAGGCCCGCTACTGCGCACGGTGCCAGCAGGTACGGGAGGCCGGACGATGACCGTCCGCCGCCGCTTCCGGCCCGGCTCCCCCGCCGGGCACCGGCACCAGCCCTGGCCGTTGTGCCGGCACTGCTGCGGCCTCGCCCTGGACCTGGGCAGCGCCCGCACCCGCGCCTGGATAGCCGGCCGCGGGATGGTCCTCGACGTACCCACCATCACCTTCCCCGGTGCTGGGGCGGTGTATCCGGTCCAGCGCGGCGCCATCGTCGACGTTCCGGGAACGGCCCGGATGCTCGACCGGCTCCTCAGCCACCGCCTGCCCCGCCTCACCCGCCCGCTGGTGGTGGTCACCGCGCCGGTGCTGGACGGCCCCGCCTACCGGGAACGGGCCCGCGCCGCCGTGGAAGTGCTCCGCCCCCGCGCGGTCCTGACCGTCCCCACCGCGCGCGCCATCGCCCTGGCCGCGGGCGCCGACCTCTCCCTGCCGCTGCTCGTGGTGGACATCGGCGCCCATCTCACCGAGGTGGTCCTCCTCGTCGACGGCCTGGTCTTCGACGCCCGCCGCACCGCCCTGGGCACCACCGACCTCGCCGGCACCACCGACCTCGCAGACGCCGACGCCACGGCGGAGATCAGCGAAGCCATCAGCACCATGTTCACCTCCATGCTCCGGCAGGACCGCACGTCCCTCACCGCCGAGGCCCTGAGCCGGGGTGCCCTCCTGGCCGGTGGCGGCGCACTGCGCCCCGACCTCACTCACCGGCTCGCCGGCGGCACGCACGCGCCCCTGCGGGCGGTTCCCACCCCGCATACCGCGGCGATCCGCGGCGCCGCCACGATGTTGCGGGCCGCGCACGGACATCCGTCGGCCAGGGGCACGTCCCCACCCGGGCCTGGCCCGCTCTTCCACTGACCTCGCTGACCTCGCTGCCCCCTGACCCCGCCACCTCACCGGCCGGGGTCTGCTGAACGCCACCCCCTGCCCCGGAAAGGAGAACCTGTGTCCGGCGTGCCACCACCCGCACAGCCCCCGGATCCCCCGCGCCACGGGCTCGTGCACCCCCTGTCGCTGTGGCGCTGGCGGCACAATCCGCTGTACCGGCGCACCGACCGCCTCCAGGGCCGGATCGCCCTGGCGATGTTGCTGCTCGTACCGATCCTGGGGCTCGGTGCCATGTTCGCCATCGGTGACGCCGCCCACCGGCACTACCGCGCGGCCGCCGAGCACCAGAGGCAGACCCTGCGCCTCACCACGGCCGTCCTCACCCACGACGCCCCGGACCATCCGGAGCCCGGATCGGCGGAGGCGAGAGAGAACCGCTATCCGGCCACGGTCCGCTACACCGACCCGGACGGACGGATCCGCACCGCCGAGACCGACGTCCTGCCCGGGCTCAGCGCGGGCAGCTCCGTCGACGTGTGGGTCGACGCGGACGGAGCGATCGCCGAGCCGCCCATGCCCGCCGAGCAGATCCGCAGCCGGACCATGGGCTGGGCGCTCGTCGGCTTCCTGACCGTGACCCTCGCCGGTGCCGCCGCCTACCGCGGCGTCGCCGTGGTCCTGCGTCGGCGCAATCTCGCCCAGTGGGACGCCAAGTGGGCCGAGACCGCGCCACGCTGGACCACGTCCCCCTGAGCCTGCGCAAACGCTCACGCCTGCCCGGACCGACCACCCTGGACGAGCGCGGCCGAGCCATGCCGTCCCCGGCCGCGGGGCGGACGGCCGGGCAGGTCGTCGACGGGCCGCGGAGCCGACAGCGGCCGCGGCCACTGGGCCGCGGCCACTACGTGCGCCTCATGGCGGAGAACACCGCCTCCGACACCGAGCGCCGCGGATGCCTGTTGGCCAAGGGCGCGGCGGAACTGGCCCAGCATGATCCGACGGTCGCCGGACGGTCGGACGAGACCATGAGGGCACTGCTGACCCTGCTGCGGACGGAGATCAGCGCCGCCCAGCGCCACGGCGACATCGATAGCGCTGCGGATCCGGAGCGGTTGGCGGCACTGCTGTTGACGGTGGTCCGCGGTATCGAGGCGGTAGCAAGGCCGGCCTGGACCCGGAGACGCTGCGGAACATTGCAGACACCGCACTGGCGGTCCTGCCCATGCCCGAGGGGCAGAAACGCCTCGCAACCGGGCGCAGTCCGGCCCGCGAGAACCAACTTGGTGCCATCACGGCCACATGTCCGCCGGACAGTGCCTAGCCAGCAGCGCCTGCACCGTGCGCAGGTACTGGTGCCGAAACCCCCGAGCAGCAACCCTGAAGGGTGTCAATATTCCGATCAGGCAGCTGAGCTGGGCCTCTCCTGTGGATGGTGAGGCAGACGGAGTGACGTGGTGTGGTACTCGTTGATCAGTCCGCCAAGTACTTGGCGGCGCCTGACCATGGCAGCAGGCAGGAGGATGACGTTTGGGTCGTCGTCAGGTGCTCGTAGGCCGAGGCCGCGGTGAGCTCGTCCCGCGTTGTAGTGCTTGGCGTACGTGGTGAGGACCGCGCGGAGGTGTCGTTCGCCGGTGATGAGGAGGCGATCGGTGCATTCTGCGCGGGCTGTGCGTATCCATCGTTCGGCGAACGCGTTGGACCGCGGGCTCTGCGGCGGCGTCGGGATGACGGCTGTGCCGTTGCCCGCGAAGACGGCGTCGAACGCGGCGGTGAACTTGCTGTCCCGGTCACGGATGAGGAACCGGAAGCACCCAGCCCTCTCCTTGAGATCCATGAGCAGGTTGCGGACGAGTTGGGCGACCCAAGCACCGGTCGGGTGGGCTGTGACACCCGGGACATGGACGCGCCGGGTAGCGATCTCCATGACGAAGAAGACATAGAGACGTCTGAGGAAGACGGTCTCTACGTGCATGAAGTCGCAGGCGAGCAGCGTGTGGGCCTGTTAACGGAGGAAGGAACGCCAGGTCTGCTGAGATGCTCGCTGCGGTGCGGGCGGCAGGCCGGAGCGGCGCAGAACGCGCCGGATCGTGGCGGCGGCGACCCGATAGCCAAGCCGTCGAAGCTCACCTTGGATCCTGACGTATCCCCAGGTCGGGTTCTCTCTCGCCAGGCGCTGGATGAGCGCAACTGTCCCTTCCGGCAATGGTGGACGACCGGACCTGACCGCCGTCTGGCGCCACTTCCAGCGCACCAGACGACGGTGCCGGGCCAGCAGCGTGCCCGGAGTGACCAGCCGATGGCGACGCAAGACGGGTGGCAGGTACCGTGCGAGAGCGGAGAGCACGGCACGATCAGCCCATGAGAGCCGCGGCCGCTCTACCTGCCGGCGCAGCACAGCGACCTCATGACGAAGTGCGAGGATCTCGGCGTTGTTCGCGGCGGTCGATCGGCCCAGCAAAAGGAAGCAGCCCAGCAGCCGACAGAAGACCAGGTACAGCAGTCGCAGACCCACGATCACTGATCATGCCCATACTTGAGCGATCGCAAAGCCCCAGGTCAACCACCGTACGGCAATAAAGACACCCTTCACGCATGCTCATCTTCGGCCAACGCCACCTACAGACCACCTTGGGCGAGTACGCCCGGCACTACAACCGCCATCGCCCCCACCGTGCACTACAACCACAACCACAACCACCACGACCCGACCACCGCGTCACCAGCCTCACTCACGAACGGATCAAACGCCGACCCCTCTTCGGAGGCCTCATCAACCAATACGACAGAGCGGCATAAAGCCGCAGGTCAACGCAGCGGCCCAGTTCTGGAACCCCACACGTGCTTCACGATGTGTTTCTTGAGCTCAAGGTCCTCTGACCGACCGACCTTGACCGGCAGGCGATTCGACGCGGCACGTTCAGCGTCAAGGACCTCATCGCCGCGATCGAGACCTTCATCGACGGCTGGAACGAACCTGCGATGAGCCGCTCGCCCGAACCAAGACAGCCGACCAGATCATCCCGCGCGCCACCAAAGGTCAACGAACTTCGATGGCGCGACAGAAAATGAGATTGAATGCGTCGTAGATGAGGACCAGAACCGTGCGTGCCGGGGCGTGCACTTACTGTCCGCTCGTGAGCACCAGATCAATCTGAAGATCGTAGTTCCATTGGGTGAAATCTCGCCATCCGGTATCTCTGTTGATGAAGCTGACGGTATACGGACCTACTCCCGCCGCGAGATCAGCGTCTGACAACCAGGACCGTTCTTCCCGGCCATACCGAACGTCGTGTCGGAACAACCCAGCAATCCCGACGAGTCCACTGATCAAACCGAGAGCTACCCCGGCCCCCAACACATATGGGTTCGTGGTTGCCGCACCTGCAGCAGCTACTGCGGCTCCAAGCCCCGCAATGGCTTTGACGACTTCGCCATAGCCGCCATCGTCTTCCCAAAGCTCAACCGCGAGATCCAAGAAGCCACCGGGATCAGCCCCCGGGTACATATACCGGTTCGGCCACTTGACATCTGTGTCGCCGTCGTTCATTCGATAGCGAGGACTCGTCTCGGCCCTCAGGTTCCCTGCACCATCGACTACGACAGACACGACGTACACCTCGTCGTGGCCGATCTCGTCTTTGTCGTTGCACTTGATCCGCGACAGCCTGAGCGCGTACCTCGGCCTTGCCGGAGTCTCGCCGACAGCCAACACTTGCCCACAACGGGGGCCGATCGTTAGCTCACCCCACACGGCCTGGGTAGCCTCGTAGAGCAGCGACTTGTTCGCCTTGACCTCGTCGGAAGGAGTCCAGTTGGAAACGCCGACATCAAGAGCGCGACTCACCTCGGCCTTGATGAGATGTCGCTTGAGTCGGGCTATCGCATCGTGATAAGCCGAATATTCGGCAGCTCGATTCCGAACGCGCTCTTCCCAGGAGTAACCACGCTCCTTCGTCCGGTCCCGAACACCTCGGGACCGGGACGTCGCCCGCCCCGCCTGGTCCACCCTCGACGTCTTCTTCCAACCGTCGAGGATGCTGTCAACGAGATCGGGCGACGATTCACGCAACGTGGTGGCGAACACATCCTCTGGGTCGGAACCCCCACGCTGACCAGTTTCCAACCCCTCGACGAACAGTGGGGCGAGCGACGGTTCTGGACCGAAGATGCGTTCGCATTGTTCGGTGAATGAGCGGGTCGCCATGCCGCACCTCCAGCGCTGCTTCTCAGTTTATTTCGTCGTTCCGACTGGTCTCCAAACGGTGACATCGCATGGTTTGAGCATAACCCTACTTAGCGGGCGTTTGCCCGGCGAGCGCTCACAACGACGGTGATCAAAAGATCTTTTCACCATGATTGACATGCGCCTATCACTGGTCCCGAATCGTATTTTCACCGGGTGGAACTGCTGCAGCTGGACCCCTGATGCCGCAGCCGCCGAAGCAGGCCCTGAACTGGTCGGCGGGAAGGGCGGCGGTGCGGGCCTGGCCGGTGTGGCCGGGCGGGTTGCGGAAGACGGTTCCCCCATCCGGGTGACGGCCGATTGCCAGGACGAGGTGGCCGCCACACCGCTCGGGTGCGGCCGGCGGATCTCTTGGGAGACGGAGGCCATGACCATGTGCCCGGCGTCCAGCGCCCGGGTGAGGCCGTCCATCGTCAGCTCGCGGTGCACCACCGCATCGATGCCGTGCTGGTCCTTCACGTACTGGGTGAACGGGGCGCGGTGACCGCCGACTTCTTGAAGCGTCCTCAGGCGGCGGCCAAAGTGCCCGTGGAGGACAAGGTCCGGGTGGTGGAGGAGTTCACCCGCGAGGAGTCGGTGGCGACCACCGCGGCCACCGGCCTGCTGCGGCGGCCGGACGTCGCTCTCAAGGCGATGAGCGACGACACTGCCCGCTTCCAGGTCAACCATGCCCAGGCCGAACGCGGTCGGCAAGCCCGTGAGGACTTCGACCGGAGCAGTCCGGTCGTCCCGGCTGTCCGTCAGATCGACCGGTCGGTGGAGTTCCTGGATCTGGTGACCGCCTGCCACTCATTCGTGGCGGCCGCCGACCGGGTTGTCCCCGGGCTGCGTGACCGGCAGCTCGGCGAGGACGAGCGGACCATCGTGCACCAGAACGTCGCGAAAGTGCAGGCCACGTTCTCTGAACTACCGTCAGCGGAAGCCCTCGTCCCGGGTTGACCGCAGGCCGCAAAGGGCTCCCACGAAGTACGGGCTTCCGTTGCTCATATCTTCCTCAAGAAGGATCCCCTGCAACCGCTTGTGTGATCCCATAAACTATGGGCCGTTCGCACTGGGTAGATATCACATTGCCAAGCTTGTGGCACAACTATGTGTCGAGGCCTGCCAAGAAGCACGGGAGGAAGCTGACATGCCTGTTGATCTCTGCTGCCGCCTTGGTGGCGCTGACGACCTATCTTGAAACAGCAGGGGCGCTTGGGCGGAGACTAGTGTCGGCACTTGTACCCATGAGCCAACCTGGCTGGGATGGTCTTTCCAATGAAGCAAAAGCGCAGGCAGAGGGCCAGTTTCGGCTTTTTTTGGTGCAAGGCCTGGCCGCCCTCGGTGCCTCAATTGCCTTGGGATATACCGCGCGCAACTATCGCCTATCTCGCCGAGGCCAAGTAACCGACCGCCTGATTAAGGCACTGGAGCGACTCAGCTCGGATGACGAGCACATTCGGCTCGGTGGTGTGTTGGCCCTAGAGCAGGTGGTGCATGACGCACCAGATCAGGCGATCCACATCAGCCAGATCCTGTCCGCGTTCTTGCGTAAGCACGCACCTAAGGTTCGTCGTGCGTCTTTGAGTAATGAGGGCGTTCTAGTTACGCACGCGCCGAATCTCGACCCACTTCCTTCCACTCCAGCCCCAGATGTTCAGGCTGCGTTGACGGTGCTGACACATCGGAAGCTCCACCAAAGAAGAAGTGTTGGCCCGGTAGATTTCCTAGAGCTGCCATTCAAGGTCGACTTGAGCGGTCTCCATCTCCATGGGGCCCGCTTCACAGATGCCTGGTTGCCGATGGCGCGCTTTGATGGCTCCGATCTAGCTGGAGCACGGTTCGATAGGGCGCTTCTCACTGGAGCCAGCTTCCCTGAAGCCAACCTATCAGGAGCACATTTTGAAGGTGCAAAATCCACTCTGAGTATCGACTTCAAGGGCGCCAATCTTTCTGGTGCTGTATTTGCTCATGCCGACCTGCGTGCATTTTTCGGCGGGGCGACCCTCACGGGTTCTTTCCTGTACCTAAGTAAACTACGGAATGCGCGGGAGCTGGCAGTCGAGCAGGTCTTGTCAGCAAACTCAGCGTGGGGGGCTCACCTTCCTCCGGATATCGCTGACGATCTGCGTGTTCAAGGGCGAGTCCGCAGGACCGATCTCGATTAGTTCCAGGAGCCGGTCCGACCGCGGCTTAACCTGCATCAGGTTCTGACCGAACGCGAGGAGAAGAACAGCGTCGCCATCGCCTCCAACGAGTCCTTTGGCAAAGCGCACATGTTCCGGCGAACTCGTGCAAGGTGCTGCCGAAACTTCACGGGTTCGGCAGGCGCCCGGGATCGATTCGGTCGGCGAGATAGACGAGCACGCCCTGGGCGTGCATACCGAAGACCGCCGCGACGAGCTTTGGGTCCATGGTGTTCAGGAGGTCCACGAGACGGGTGCTGCGGATCATCCGGGGCGGGTATCCGCAGTCGTCAAGGACGTGGGAAAGATAGGCAGTTGAGGCCAGGCTTCGCCCGGCCTTTGTTCAGGTTGGTCGTCGGCCATGCCTCGCGATGGGCCAGGCACCGTTCCAGCACGGTCCAGGAGGCGGGATCCAGTGGGACGGGATGGGGTCGTCTGCCGAGCCGGACGGTCTGAGCCGCTTCGTCGATGTCGTCGATCCGGAGCATGCGGACTTCCGAACTGGAGGCGGCGTGCAGCAAGGCGAGCATGCCCGTCAGAGCTTCGTGCGGGTGAACGCGCTGGTCGGTGCTCCAGCGCCGGAAAACGGCCCGCTGCTGATCCAGGGTGAGAGTCCGCCCGCGGAAGCCGCGGGGCTCCTTTGCTGTCAGGGTGCGGGTCGGGTCAACCAGCACGATGTGCTGCGAGCGGGCTCGCAGTGCAGCACCCCTGTCCCAGCTGCGGCAAGTTGGGCTATCTCCGTGAGACGACCGGGTGGTGCGGCCTGGTCACCGCCCGACGCGACCGCACTGCGCGCTGAAGGCCGCCGCCCTCACTCACGCGGCGCGGACAACGACCGCGCTACGAGCCCTGTGGCTGCGAGACAGGCAGATGATCGAGCACGCCCTGGAGGTGCCGCCAGATTGAGCTGCTCAGCGGCCATGCCCCAGCATCGACAAAAATCACCCTGCCGAGCCGAAGTCAGTAGTTCTGTCACGTCTACGGCCGTAAGTGACGTGCCATACGTCACCGGTTTCGTGCAGGTGTGACGTGTGGGGGACGAGTGGCGCAGTTGGAGTGTGGCGGCTGGATATCGGCGAGTCGGATCCGCAGGCTCTCCATGTCTGTGGATCTCTTTCTCCGGTACGGGCGGAGAGCCCTGCCCGTACCGGAGTCCGCGCCGGTCCCGGACCGCGGTTGTGGTCCCGGTCGCCTCATACAAGAGATCACTGACGAAGGAAGGGCGCTTTATGAGCAACAAAGCCCAGATCGAGACCCGCGAGATATCCGACGCCGACTTGGACGGCGTTGCCGGCGGCGCGGCCGGTCTGGCCCTGCAGGGCGGCCCGGGCCACCTGGAGGGCATCGGCGGCGCCGAGCTGGCCGGCCACAGCGTCACCGTGGACGGTGCGGCGAACCTGCGGAGCGGCCAGGCAGGCCTCAACGTCACCGCCGTCTGATCAGCCGTAACGGCTGATCATCCTCGATGCCTGAACCCCCTCGGCCGCACTGTCGCCGAGGGGGTTTCGTCATACGCAGACGCCTCGCGGCTGTATGCGCGGGGCGAGGTTGGCCGGGCTGCGCTTGACGTGCTCCCAGACCTCCGCTCGCAGGCGCCCGCAGTCCCCGCCGGCGGGCCGCTCGATGGCGCTCAGCCGGTAGGCGACCAGGGCGTCGGCCAGTTCCCGGGCCTTGTCGAGATCGGTGCACCAGGCCCTGGTCCACCAACTCGGTGCATCGCCGTTGTGGTCCTCGCCGAGGATGCCGTCCGGGACGTCGTACGTGCGCCGTAGCGCTCCATAATTGCTTCACCGGGTTTGGCCTGAGGCAACGCACCTGACCAGCAGGTACCCGGCATGATCAGTCCTCGTGCTGGTTCCACTTGTCTACCTCATCGCCACGCGAATCTTCGCGTGGCTGTTCCTGATGTCTCGATCTTCTGCGGCCAAGAATGCGGAGATACTGATCCTTCGACACGAACGCACGGTTCTGCGTCGACAGGTCACTGCGCCCAAGCCCGGCTGGCCGGACCGCGCGCTGCTCGCCGTTCTGACCCGACTGATCCCCCAAGCCCTGCGCGAACGCCGGATCGTCTCCCCGCCCACCCTGCTGGCCTGGCACCGGCGTCTGGTGAAGCAGAAGTGGACGCAGCCGCCGTCTACCGGGCGACCGCCCCTGCCGGAGGAAATCCGCAACCTGATCAGCCGGCTCGGCACCGAGAATTCCCGATGGGGCTTCCGACGCATGCACGGCGAACTGCGCCGCATCGGGCACAAGGTCAGCCCCGCCACCGTCCGGCGTGTGCTGCGTGCCCCCGGTCTCGGTCCCGCGCCGCGTCGCCAGCCGGCGCGCGGTGAGTGGGCGGCGTTCCTCAAAGCCCAGGCCAGCGGCCTGCTCGCCACCGATCTCTTCCATGTCGACTCCATCGGCCTGCAGCGGCTCTACGCGCTCTTCATCATGGAGGTGCGCACCCGCACCATCCACATCCTCGGCGTCACCGCCCATCCCACCGCCGCATGGGTCACTCAGCAGGCCCGGCAGTTCCTGTGGCAACTCCGCGATCGCGCCGCAGATTTCACTCACCTCAACCGCGACCGGGACGCGAAATTCACGGCCGCCTTCGACGCCGTGTTCGCCAGCGAGGACATCACTGTGGCCAAGGTCCCTCCACGCAGCCCCAACTGCAACCCCCACGCAGAACGCTTCATCCGCTCGGCACGGGAAGAGTGCACCGACCGTGTCCTGCTCTTCGACCGTGGCCACGCCGAGAAGATCCTCCACGACTACGCACACCACTTCAACAGCCACCGACCACACCAAGGCCGTGACCAACTCGCGCCCAGCGACAATCCGAACGTCATCCCCCTGCCAGCAGCCCGGATCAAACGCCGACAAGCCGTCGCCAGCCTCATCAACGAATACCACCGAGCCAGCTGACCATAAGGAGAATCCCAGCTCACAACCAATGAAGCCGTTCTAAAGCGCTACGCGCCTCCGCAACGAGACCGGCGGAACCTGGAGCCGATACGCCCCAGGGGATCACGCAAGGTCACCAGCAGGCTGGATACCTCGGGCAGCCGGCGCCAGTTGAATAGGAGAGCCCGCCAGTACCGAAGGCCGAGGCCCGACTCCTGCCGAGGAAACTTCGAGTACACCGGCTGGTCACCCCCGGAGCGCTGCTGCGCTGGCATCGCCGTCTGGTGACACGGAAGTGGACCTACGGGAGCTGGTCTGCCTGGCACACTATTACTCACACCGAAGCCCCCAGTCGACCGTCTCGCTACTGCGCCACAGAGCCCGATACGGCGCTCACCCCCTGGGAGTGCCCCGTCTGCCGGCAGACGCCAAGGGGCTTTGCCTCGCCTTGACCCGGCAGGCACCTTGCGGCCGCAAGGCCCGAGCGTCGGCCGCCTGCGGAAACACGTCGGCCAAGGTCATCAGCCGACAGCTCCCCTCCTGTCGCATGGGGAGCACGGCACCGTGCTCCCACCCCGAAAGGGGGTCGAGGGCCGACAAGGGGTCCTTATGCTTCTCGATGCCGAGAGCATCCATAGCGGTGGGGTGACCTTGGTGGCCTGTGGTTGACAACGGCACACAGGAGCGCGGTACGGCACCGTAGGTCTACCGGATCGGGCGACGGACGAATCGGGCACCGTTGACACGTCTGCGAGTTGGGAGCACGAGGGCTCCCAGAGGGCTCCCCATTGCTCCCAGTCCGAAAACGGTTAAGGCCGCTTCCGCTACTCGCGGAAACGGCCTTCGACCTGCGAAAACGCTGGTCGGGACGACAGGATTTGAACCTGCGACCCCTTGACCCCCAGTCAAGTGCGAACGCCGAATTCCCCGGAATCACGGCGCTTTCCGCAGATGAAATACGTGCGGTATCGCCTGAGTTGTGCGGGGTCGCGCACACCGTGTGGTCCCCAAATGGTCCCCACGACAGTGCCTCCATAAGCCAGCTTCGCTTTCACTTCCATCATGCACCGCTTGTCAACATCCGACAAGAACCCACCGCAGGGACAACGAAAGGCCAGCGAGACGCCGGCAGCGAGAATCCCGTGAACCATCCGGTAGTGCAGCTGCCTGACACAGGGCCGCAACGCGGCCCCTCACCGATCCGGGAACCAGCCACCATCCGGAGCCCGGAAGTGAACGCCACCGACACGAGCCGACGCGTCAATGCCCGTGCCGACGCGATCCAGGGCGAGATACTCAACGAGTTCCCGCTATGCCGCCTGAAGTACAGCGATGAATATTCGAGCCCCGCACCAGCCGGGCGAGCTCGCCCTGGATTCTGCGGCAGCCCCAGCGCGGGTTCTCCCGCGCCGGCCGCAACACCAACTCCCTCACGGCTTCCGCTGTCGGCGGCCACCAGTCCGCCCACTCGCACCGCACCCGCCCCGCAAGTTGCCTGCGCAGTGACGCGTACTCACAGGGAGCGTGGCACGTGTGTGCGATCATTCCCTGGACGCTCATTCAGTGACGACGCGAGCAAGCTGGGGGGAAGAGTTGTCGTTGCGTGATCTGGTTCGTGCGGAAGCGGCCGCGTCGATGTCCGATGCGGAGCGGTTGGCGGCGATGCGGCAGTGGCGTCTGTATTTCCAGCGGCCGGAGAAGCCGGGCTTTCTGGTCTCCGAGACCGAAGAGGGCCCGATGGTTCCGGTGTTCACGTCCTGGGAGGGGCTGGCGTTGTTCGCCGGTCCGTGCGGATGGGCGTCGACGACGGTGGCGGACCTGGTCGAGCTGTTGCCCGAGGGCGTACGCGCGCTGGTGGATCCGCTGGGCCCCAGGGCGTTCGTACTGGACACCGAGGCGCTGAAGGCAGCGGACGACCAGGGGGAACGCGATGGCGGAGCATGACGGCGGGGCGGCGAGTTCCGGTGGCGCGGACGGTCCGAAGCCGGGAGATGGGTACAAGATCCAGATTGCTTCGGTGCGGAAGGTGCTGGCGCCGCTGGAGGAGTCGGTGGTGGCCGCGCGGAAGATCAAGGACCACTGGAAGGCGTTGTCGGAGGATATTCAGAACTCGGCCGACTTCGACATCTACGACTCGAGCGAGAAGATGCTCTCGGCCTGGGGTTTTGGCATGGGGCGGGTGGCGGAGCACACGGACACGGTGGTGTCGACGCTGCGGCAGGTGATCGCTGCGTACATGCTGGCTGATCTCCTGCGGATCAAGGATTTCGCGCCGACTGAGGACAATATCGCGAAGCTGCCTTTCGGTAAGGCGGGTATGAAGGCGTGGGAGGAAGGTTCGCGGCCGAAGTTCGATCCGCCGCCGGAGATCTATCAGGAGCCGTGGCTCGACGATGGCGGCAGCGGCAATGACAGCGGGGGTACGGGCGGGACGTATGAGCCGCCGAAGAATCCCCGCAAGCTCTACGACGGGGGATGGGTGGATGACGGCGGATCGCAGGGGACGATCGCATGACGCAGCGTGATGCGACCGAGGGCGGGACGACTGAGCGGATACCGCCGCATGCGAAGCCGTCGGATGTCATTCCCGGTAAGCCGTCGGATATCGAGGATCTTGCGGTCAAGCTGCGTGCGTATGCGGGGGCGTTCAAGGACGGATACGACAAGCTGGATGTCTTGTCGTTGATGGACTGGACCGGTGCCGGCTCGGATGGCTTCAAGGACGCGACGAAGAAGCTGCCCAAGGAGCTGGAGTCGGCGCAGACCTATTTCAAAGCGGCGGCGAACGCGCTGGACGCGTATGCGGAGAAGCTGCGGTCGGTGCAGAAGCGGGTCAAGCCGATCATCGAGGACGCGGACGACGCGCGGGCGAAGTCCAAGAGTTACTGGAACAAGGTCACTGACTACAACGCGGCCGTGGACCGGAAGGACGAGACGCTGCCGGAGCGTCCGCCGGAGGACGATCCGGGGCTGTCCGCGCTGGAGGGCTGCTACGGCCGGCTGGACAAGCTCGAGGGCGAGCTGAAGCCGGTCGTCGACGCGGCCAAACGCAAAATCGACAAAGCCGCGGAGAAAGCCCCCAACAAGCCCCCGGGCCGCAGCGGCATGCAGAGGTTCAAGGACTTCCTCGGTGGCACGGGCGACACCGTGGGCGGCTGGTACGAGGGCTTCGACGACATGGTCCACGACGGGCCCGACGGCGTCGGCCTGCGGCTGGCGGGCACGGTCGACGGCGTCGCCTATGCCGCCCAGCATCCCAAGGAGTTCGCCAAGGCCGCCGTCAACTGGGATGAATGGCAGAAGAACCCCGCCCGCGCCGCCGGCCAGCTCACCCCCGAAATCCTCCTGGCCCTGGCCACCGGCGGTGCCGGAACCGCACGCCGCGGCGCCGGCGCGGCCAAGAACGCCGCCCAGCGCCTCCTCAACCGCGAACGCGGACTGCGCCGCGACGGCAGCGCCCGCAGGCACGCCGACAGCAAGCCGGGGAAGAGCTGCACCCCGGGCGAGAACAAGAAGTGCGACGGCGATCCGATCGACGTCGCAACCGGCGAGATGGTCATGGCCGCCACCGACATCACCCTGCCCGGCGCGCTGCCTCTGGTGCTGGAGCGGCACTACGTCTCCGGGCATCCGTGTGGTGGCTGGTTCGGTCGCACCTGGGCCGGCACCCTCGACCAGCGCCTGGAACTCGACGACAAGGGCGTCGTCTACATCACCGACGACGGCATGCTCCTCACCTACCCGGTGCCGAAGCCCGACGTTCCCGTGCTGCCCACCCACGGGCCGCAATGGCCGCTGTCCTGGGACGGTAAACCCGACGGAACGTTCACCGTCACCGACCCCGAACGCAACCGCACCCTGCACTTCGCACCCCTCCCGGCCGGCGGCCGGGAACTGGCCCTGACCGCGATCACCGACCGCACCGGGACCGGCGACCGCATCGACATCGCCTACGACACCCACGGCGCGCCGACGCAGGTCACCCACTCCGGCGGCTACCGCATCGCCGTCGACACCGACCCGGGGCTCCTGCGCATCACGTCTCTGCGGCTGCTGCACGGCCAGGAGCATGAGCAGAGCACGACGCTGATCTCCTTCGGCTACAACCAGGCCGGAGACATGACCGAGGTCATCAACTCCACCGGACTGCCCCTGCGGTACCAGTACGACGACGAGCACCGCATCACCTCCTGGACCGATCGCAACGGCACCTGCTACGCCTACGTCTACGATCACCGCAGCCGGGTCCTGCGCTGTATCGGCCCCGACGGCATCATGTCGGGCCGTCTCCACTACGACGCAGCCGCCCGCACCACCCGCTACACCGATTCCCATGGCAACACCAACACCTACGTCTGCAACGAGGCGTACAAGGTGATCGCGGAAACGGACCCGCTGGGCAACACCACCCGCACCGAATGGGATCCCGGCAATCGCCACCCCATCGCCGTCACCAACCCCCTGGGCCACACGACCCGGTACCGCTATGACGACGATGACCGTCTCATCGCCGTAGAGCGCCCCGACGGCACCGTGGCCGAAGCCGTCTACGACGCCTGGGGCCTGCCGCTGGAGATCCGCGAGCCGGGAGGCTCGATTTGGCGCCACACCTACGACGAGCGTGGCTCCCGCACCGCCACCACCGACCCCACCGGCGCCACCACCCACTACGCCTACAACGCGCGCGGCCACCTCACCGCCATCACCGACGCCCTGGGCCACACCACCGAGGTCACCCCCAACGCGGCCGGTCTACCGGTCGCGGTCACCGACCCGCTGGGGCAGACCACCGAGGTCCGCCGGGGCCCGCACGGCCGCATCACCGCCGTCACCGACCCCCTGGGGCACACGACCCGCCACGGCTGGACCATCGAAGGCAAACCCGCATGGCGTGAGGCCCCCGACGGCACCCGGGAGCAGTGGCAGTGGGACACCGAGGGCAACCTCGTCATCCACACCGACGCCGCGGGCCACACCACCTCCTACACCCACTCCCACTTCGGCCTACCCGCCACCCGCACCGACCCCGACGGCGCCCACTACGCCTTCACCTACGACACCGAGCTGCGCCTGATCCAGGTCGAGAACCCGCAGGGTTTGACGTGGCGGTACGACTACAACCCAGCCAGCCACCTGATCGCCGAGACCGACTTCAACGGCGCCACCCGCACCTACGAACACGACGCCGCCGGCCGACTCACCGCCCACACCAACCCACTCGGCCAAACTCTCCGCTATACCCTCGACCCAGCGGGACAGCCCACCACCCAGCGGGACGAGACCACCGGTGAAGAGACGACCTACGCCTACGACGCCCACGGCGCCCTCATCCACGCCACAAACGCGGATGCCGAACTGGTACTGGAACGCGACCGCTTGGGCCGCCTGGTCGCGGAGACCGTGAACGGCCGCACCACGACCTACGGCTACGACGCGGCGGGCCACCAGACCCACCGTTCTATGCCCTCCGGCCTGATCTCCACTTGGACCTACGACCCCACAGGCCGCCCCGCAACGCTCACCACCGCCGACAACACCCTCACCTTCACCCACGACGCGGCGGGCCGCGAAACTCAGCGGGCCATGGGAGCTGCCACCCTCAGCCAGGCGTGGGATTCAACGGATCGCCTGGCAGCGCAGTCGATCTCTTCCTCCCCGGATTACCTTCTCCAACACCGCACCTACACCTACCGTCCTGATGGTCACGTCACCGAGATTCGCGAACTGACCACCGGCACGCGGCACTTCGCCCTCGGACCGGCAGGTCGCGTCACCGGCGTAAGAGCTCACGGATGGTCCGAGACCTACGCCTACGACACAGCCGGCAACCAAACCCACGCCACAGCCCCAGGACATGGCTCAGGGGGCGACCGGGCATACAGCGGCACCCTCATCCGCCGTGCGGGCCGCACCACCTACGAACACGACGTCGCGGGCCGCCTCATCCGCAAAGCCCGCAAACTCCCGAGCGGTCAAACTCTCTCTTGGACCTACACCTGGAACGCCCAAGACCAGCTCACCAAAACCACCACTCCGCTCGGCGAGGAGTGGACGTACGCCTACGACCCCCTGGGGCGCCGCCTCACGAAAACCAGCCCGGACGGAACACCCCTGACCTTCACCTGGGACGGCACCCGCCTCGCCGAGCAAGCCACCCGCGACGGTGCCACCACCACCTGGAACTACAGCCCCGGCACCCACTGCCCTCTGACCCAAACTCACCGCGAACTGGACACCACCCGCCACTACGCCATCATCACCGACACTGTCGGCACCCCCACCGAACTCCTCACCCCCGACGGTCGTTTGGCATGGCAACACCGCACCACCCTCTGGGGCACCCCCCTCCCCGCCCCATCCGTCGGTGATGGGAGCGTCGACTGCCCCCTGCGCTTCCCCGGCCAATACGCCGATCCCGAAACCGGCCTGAACTACAACCACTTCCGCTACTACGATCCCGAAACCGCCCGCTACCTCACCTCAGACCCGATCGGTCTCGCCGGTGGCTACGCGCCCCACAGTTATGTTCCCAACCCGTTCAGGTGGCTCGACCCTCTCGGACTGTCCCTCCTCGACGTCAGCAAGAACGGCGTGCGCATCGTCGTGCACGAATACGACGTCGACCCGCCAGCGCACGCTCATGTCACCGGTGGCGGGGGCCGCGAGGTGCGGATCGGACCGAACGGCCATCCCATCGACGGTCAACCGGAACTCACGCGCGGGCAGCGACAAGCGGTGGAACATTACAAGACGGAGATCAGGAAAGCTGTCAGGAAGCTCGGCAGGCGAAATAAGGCGGCGGAGAAAGAAGAAGAGCGGCGCAAGGCCGCCAAGAACCAACCCTGCAAAAAGGGATGAAACGATGACACTGCATTCCGATGTGGCCGAGTTGCTAGCAGGGGCCGGCATCCTCGACGTGGACGTCGACGATGCCGTCGCGGACGAGCACGTGCGATCGTCCGCGTACCGACGCGTCGTCTCGGTGACCGCTTCCTCGCGGAGCCGCGACCGAGACCGCGCGTTGGTGGCCACGATCCTGCGCGATCCCATCGAGATGGTGTCCAAGGGGGCGGTGGTCGCCCTCGTGGACAGGATCGCGATGAAGGTGACCGGTCCTGCCGAGTTCCGGCAGTGGTCGGCCGAACTACTGCCAGAGATCGACCAGCTCAAGACGGAAGGGAACCGCGAGTTCATCCGCCGCCGCATCCACGACTGGCTGTTCCACTTGTCCATCAAGGACGGCCATATGCCGACACCAGCCGAATTGGCGAAGGTCACGGACTGGATGCAGCGCCGCCTCGCCGAGGAGTCGACGTCGCCGGCGGTACTCGCCCTGCTCGCCGAGTCAGGCAACACCAAGAAGACACGAAACATCGCGAAGAACCGAGCCGGAAGCCGCAAGCCGTGAACGAAATGAGTCGGTAGCGGCAATTGGCAGGCGCGCCGACTGCCTCGCCCACAAGAACGGCGTCATGTCCGACGGTCATGCGGGAGAACACGTCCAGGACGAAGGCGACGTAAGCCCAGCCGGACCAGGTTCTGACGTAGGTCATGTCGGCGACCCAGAGCTGATCGGGGCCTTCAGCAGTGAAGTCGCGGTCGACCAGGTCCGGCGGCCGCGGTGCGGACGGCTCCGGGATGGTCGTGGGGCGCTGTCGACCGCGGATGACGCCCTCGATGCAGAGCTCGGCCATCAGGCGCTCGGTGGTGCAGCGGGCCACGCCGACACCTTTGCGATGCAGGGCGCGGGTGATCCTGCGGGCTCCGTAGGTGCCTGAAGGGTGTCAATATTCGCATCAGGCTGCTGAGCTGGGCGTTTCCTGTGGATGGTGAGGCAATTCGGGGTGGCATGGTGCGGTACTCGTTGAGTAGTCCACCGAGTACCTGCTGGCGCCTCGAATGCGGCGGTGAACTTGCTGTCCCGATCACGGATGAGAAACCGGAAGCGCCCAACCCTCTCCTCGAGATCCATGAGCAGGTTACGGGCGAGCTGGGTGACCCATGCGCCAGTGGGGTGGGCGGTGACGCCCAGGATGTAGACGCGCCGAGTGGTGATCTCCATGACGAAGAAGACATAGAGACACCTGAGGAAGACGGTGTCCACGTGCATGAAGTCACAAGCCAGAATCGTGTGGGCGGGCTCGGAGGAACGAGCGCCAGGTCTGCTGGGATGCGCGCTGCGGCGCGGGAGGCAGGCCGGAACAGCGCAGGACGCGTCGGATCGTGGCAGCGGCGACGCGACGGCCGAGCCGTCACAGCTCGCCTTGGATCCTGACATACCCCCAGGTCGGGTTCTCCCTCGCCAGGCGCCGGATGAGCACGACCATCTCGTCCGGCAACGGTGGCCGACCGGGTCTGACCGGTGCTTGGCGCCACTTCCAGCGCACCAGACGCCGGTGCCAGGTCAGCAGCGTGCCCGGGGTGACCAGCCGATGGCGACATAAGACGGAGGGAAGGTGCCGCGCGAGCGCGGAGAGCACGGCACGATCAGCCCACGAAAACCGCGGCCGCTCGACCTGCCAGCGAAGCACAGCGACCTCATGAGTACACGTAGGAGTGGGCAACGGCTTCGGAGCCGCCCTTGGGGTCAGCGGTCCGCACACCGGTCACCGGATACTTCTGGAACCAGTCGAGTTGCGGGTCGGCGGCACCAACTCCGACCGCCCCAGCCCAACCATCCCATCACCGACCTCTCTCAAGAACCGATCAAGCGCCGTCCCGTCCTCGGAGGACTTATCAACGAGTACGAAAGGGCCGGGTAAATTGGCAGGTCAAGTCAGCGGCCCTGTTTGGGAACCCCACAGGCGTCTACGCCCACGTACGACTCCGCCTCCAACGCCAAGCCATCGACACCCTCAACGACGCCCTCAGCCCGACCGAAGACGACCCCAACGACCCACCCGCCGCAGCCGTCGTCCGCTGACGTTGCCGCCAGCGTTGCCGTCAAACCGCTGAGGAGTCCCACCGGAATTCTCCGGTGGCACTTCTGACTTCTGCGCGACTATGCCGAGAGGAGGCAGCAGAAAAAACCTAGACGCCGTCAGCCTGATGCGCCCTGAGCAACCTCGCCGGCTTCGTTCAGGAGACGTTCCACTTCAGCCTTCCACTCATCTCCGCGACCTGCATCGATCCACAGGCCATACGCCTCGGAATCCTCTTGCAGCACCCTGGAAAGAGCCGAAACAACCAGCGAGAAGAAGGAGGATGGAATCTCGGGGACGACATCCGTCAGTTCTGCCTCTTCGAGGACACTGCCTCTTCCCTTGATCTTCGCCAAAGAGACAGCCGAAGCAGCTACCGCCGGCTCACCCAGGTCGCGATCCAGAAAGTCGCCGGGCTCCACTTCAGTCGCGGCCGATAGCGCGTCACGCAGCGCATCGATCACCTCGCCCTCATCAAGTCCTCGCAGCTCATCAAGTAGATCCATCGCAGAGTCGTTCTCGAAGGGTCCTACACCGGAAGCGCTCATGTCGTCCACTCACCTCCATTGATCCAGAAAATCACGCGCAGATTGCAAGTATTCTTGGCGTCGTGGATTATCGGGACGGATCGCCCGTTGATTGGCCAAGATCGGCGTGTACCAATTCTCAGCCATCTCCTCCAAGCCTCGCCTTGCAGCCCGATTATCCGTCCTATAGAGGACCACGCCCGTCAGACCGGGATAGTCCCGCCGGTGTGTGGCGAGGCGAGACTGCAGGTTCGTGGCCATACCCGTTCGCGTCACCGTTCCGTTCTCCGACACCAATGCGTAGATGCCACCCCTGGCATTGGGATCACCGATCGCCTGGTGCGATGGACTGAGAAGGCCCACCGTCGGGCATCCACCGGAATTGTGGACGAGGACCGGCGTCTCGCCCGCCAGCACATAGTACGTGTGGATTCCGCTGACTGTGAGGTCATAGGTGCGTTGCAGCTTCGTGAAGTGGCGCACGGAGGTGACCGCTACGGCCTTGCCCTTGTCCGTGCGGAGCTGCATGCCGGTGATGACATCGCCGGCGTCCACCCAGCGGGCCTCGCTCGTTACCCAGAACGGGTGGGTGTCGGTGGCGATGATCGACGCGCGGCGGTCACCGGTCTTCACTGTGAGGTCGGTGAAGTCCTTGTCATCGTTGGTGACGATCGTCGCAACGACCGGGCGAGCCTCGCTCTTCCCGGTCCCGGGATCGGTGGCGAGAACCTTATCGCCGACCTTGATGTCCTTGATGTCACTGTGGCCGCCGTCTGCGAGTTCGACCTGAGTTTCTTCGGTGAAGCTGTGGCACTTCTCGACCGCCTTCTCGGCTGCGTCAACCGCATCGTCAGCCTTCTTCTCGGCCTTCCGTGCCTTCTTCCAGATCTTGACGCCCTTGAGGGCCTTCCCCGGGCCCGGCAGATCAGCTGCAGCCCAAAGGCACCCGGAGAGTTTGAAGTCTCCGCACTTCTTCCATTCCGATGTGTCCGGGCCGAAGAAGTCCATTGCCAGTTTTATGGCGCTGAACAGTCCCGTGCCGGCTTTCTGATCGTGATAAGGGCCGGGCACAGGTGGAGGTCCGGGACTGGGCGCGGGCGTCGGGTAAGACGCTGAAGTGGACGCCGTGCCCCCACCTCCGCCTCCTCCGCCACCGCCTCCACCACCATGGTGCCGACCACCACCGTTGGGGTAGTGGTTCTCTGGTGGGGCGTTTTTACCGGCGTCTCCACCGTTGGTCGGCATGCAGTGCCCGTTGCCGGGGTCTACGCAAAGGCCCGTGGGGTCCGAGTCAGTGACCGGATTCTGGTTGGCATAGCTGTAGCCGTTGAGGGACTGCCCCTGATCGGGGGTGAGGAGCGGGTCGAGGCTGATGAATTGGCCGGCGACGGGGTCGTATTCGCGGGCGCCAATGTGGGTGAGGCCGGTGACGCCGTCGGCCGGCTTGCCGAGGAACGCCTTGTCGTCCGGCCATGTGGTGGGCTTGGTACCGCGCGGAGCGCCAAAGGGGGTGGTGTAGCGCTTGGTGACCGCGCGGGTGCCGACGTCGACGGCCAGGGTGCCGGTGCCGTGGTGGTCGGCGGCAAGGAAGGTCAGCTTCGTGGTGGACTGGCCCTTTGTGCCGGTGCGCTCCGCGATGGTCTGCCCGGCGCCGGTGTAATAGCGGGTGCCGGTCAAGGTCTTCGCCGAGCCCCGGGCAGTGAGACGGACCTCGGTGGCGCCCAGGTAGAGGACCGTGTCCCCGTCAGCCGTCGTGGCACGGCGGATGAGGAGCTCGCCGTCGGCGTCGTAGAGGTAGCCGGTCCCCGTGGCCGCCTTCCCGCCCTTCGCCGGTTCTGAGAAGGCGGCGAGTCTGCCTTCCGTGTTCCAGGCCAGGGTCTGTTCGGCCTGGGTACCCGGCCGTGTGGTCGTGTTACCCGCGGCATCGTATGTGTACGCGGCAGTGGCGGGTGATGTGCTTCCCGGCTTGGTCGTGCGGGTCCCGGCCAAGGGGTGCGGCTGCCCCTTGGCCGTGCCGTACGCATAGGTTGTCGTCGTATCGCCCGCCACCGCGTGCTGAGTCTCGGATTCCCGCTGGCCCGCCACGTTGTAGGTGTAGGACGTCCAGTACGGGGCAGCGCCGCCGAGATTCGCGGTGGTCCGACCGGAATCCGCGCAGTCCGCCGCCTTCGGTGTCCACGCCTCGGCCAGGCGCCGATAGCCGTCGTAGCCGAAGCACTGGTAGTCGGCCTTACCGGTGCCGCCGAGATTCGTACTGTCGAAGATCGACGTCACGTTCCCGGCGTCATCCTGCGTGTACTTCAGGTCCTGCAGCAGGTATCCGTAGGTCTCATCACGTGTGAAGCCGCGTGTCAGGCGTCGAGTCCCGTCCTCGTACTCATAGCTCGTGTACAGCTTCTTGCTGTCCGAGGCGGGAGATGTTCCCAGCTCCAACTGGCGCAGGTCCCCGACCGGGGAATAGACGGCGTCCAGCAGATAGCTGGACGCGCCCGAGGCGGTGAGCTGCTGACCGGTCGCGTTGTACGTATAGGAGACCGACTCGCCCGACAGCCCGCCCACGGCCGGCTCTCCGGTCTTCTTGACCGTGCCATCGAGCCTGTAGTCGGTGGAGAAGGCCAGCGTGGAGGGTATGCCGGCCTGTACGAGCGGGTCGTTCCCCGGCAAGAGGAGCTGGGAGTCGGTCGGCTGGTACAGACTGTTGTATTTCGTGACTTTACGGGTGTACGCCTTGCCATCGACGCCGCCTTCATAGCGGGTCGCCGAGTCCTGCTGCCCCATTGCGACGGTGTCGAAGGTCCAGGACGCCAACTTGTTGGCGGCCGTCTTGGAGGACTGCCACATGCCGGTTTTGCGGCCGAGTTCGTCGTACTCGTACAGCAGGGTGTTCTTGTTCGCGTCGTCCGTGGAGGTGATGTGGTCGAGCTCGTCGTAGTGCGTGGATGTCTTGCCCTTGTCGGGGTCGTCAGCCGTGCTCAGTCGACCGAAGAGGTCGTAGGTGTACGTCCAGGTGGCGTTGTCCGGGCCGACGATGGTCTTCTGGTCGCCGTCAGGTGTGTAGGTGAACTTCGTGGTCGTGTACTTCGTACCGGTCGGGCTGGTGCCCGGGTACTCACGGCGCTCGGTGACCCGCCCCAGGGCGTTGGTGACCTCGGCGACGGCTGACCCGCCCGCCGGGGCGGTGGTCGCGGCGGTGTCGCCGGTGTAGGTGGTCGTCGTGGTCCAGCGGTCGGCGCCGCGGACCTTGGTGACCGCCTGGACCGGGCGGCCGGCGCCGTCGTACTTCGTGTCGGTCTGGGTGGGCGCCTGACCGCCGTCGGTTTCCACCGCCTCGCCCGACGGGCCGTTCTTCTCGTCCCAGATGTCGGCCTGAGAAGAGACGGCCAGACCACGGTCGCCGTACAACGTCTGCGAGATGACCCGCCCGCCGACCGGCGAGGGCTTCTGCGTCTGACGGGGGCGCAGCAGGCTGTCGAAGATTTCGTAGGTGGTGTTGTATCCGGAGCCGTCGCCCTTGAGTGTGCCCGTGGAGATCCACGGGAGGGATGCGTTGGTGACCTTGTAGCCGTATACGTAGTTGGGCTTCTCCTTGACGGCATTGGACCGGTTGGGCAGCCACACCTTGGTCACCCGGCCGAGGCTGTCGTACTCGGTCTCGGTGATCTTCTTGTTGGGGTCGGTGACCTTGAGCGGCGAACCCCGCGCCGGCTCGACCGTGGTGATGGTCGTGAAGCCCTTGGCATCGGCGGTCACGGTGGAGGTCAGCGGACCGGCCGTCTCGGGCGTGTAGGCGGTGGTGGTGTTGGTGCGGTCGAGAGCGTCCTTGACAGTCTTCGGTCGACCCAGCGTGTCGTAGGTGGTGGTCTCGGCCTTCTGCCAGCTGGGGTTGTTGGTGTCGGCGTAGCCCTTGGCGCGGCCGGTCCAGCGGATTTCTCCCCGGGTGGGGGTCTGGTCCTCCGACCAGGTGGTGCTGTCGTACGCGGTGGCCACATCGGAGACGACGTCACCGCGGCGCGAGGAGTCAGCGGGAAGATCGAGGTTCGCGGCCGTGACCGAGCACTTGCGCGACACGGTCTGGGCGCGCGCGATCAGTGAGCTGATGCCCGCCTTGTCGTTGCGTGCGTACCAGTTGCGGGTGCAGGTCTCGTCGCCGCTGACCGCGTCGTCGCCGCCGTCCTCGACGGTGGCGGGCATGCCGAAGTCGTCGTAGGTGGTGGTCTGGGTGCGGACCCTGTCCACCGGGCTGATGCCGCTGGTGATCCTGGTGCGATCGTGGGTGGCCTTGGTCCGGACGTAGTATGCCTCGGTGTCCGCGTAGGACTTGTGCTGGGTGGCGGTGCGCTTGGACCACGGGTCGCTGATGCTGCCGGACACCTCGGCGTCGCCGTTGTAGGTCACCGACTCACGTGTGAAACCGGCGTACGGGTCGGAGTCGGTGAGCTCGGCGGCCGTGATTCCCGTGACCGTGACCGTTTTCCGCTTGTCCGGATCAACGCCCTTGCCGTCGGGTGTCAGTACGCGGTCGCCGTCCATGCCGCGCAGGTAGACGGTGACGGTCCTGGACTGCGTGTTGTCGCCGGCGCCGGTTCGGTGCACGACCTTGCCGTAGCCCCGCCACTCCGACCAGGTGCGTTGCTTCGCCGGCGTCATCGGGTCGTCGTTGTAGTGCCAGGCCGCGCCTCCCTCGTACGTGTAGGAGTGGGCAACGGCTTCGGAGCCGCCCTTGGGGTCGGTGGTCCGCACACCGGTCACCGGATACTTCTGGAACCAGTCGAGCTGCGGGTCGGCCGCACCGTTGGGTGACCAGTAGACCGGGAAGCAGCGCTTGGTGTTCTCATCCGCCTTCGGCATCGTCCGGCCCGCGACGCAGTCGGCTTCCGCGTAGTCGACGACGGTCTGGGCGCCGGCCTCGGAGGTGATGGTCTTCACCCGTGGCTTGTCCAGCGACAGAATGTCGTCCGTCGCACCGTCCACACGGTTCGTGAGCCAGGTGTGAGTGAACTTCACCGGGTCCAGGGAGATGTCACCCCCGCGCTTTCCGGTGCGCTTGATCTCGTCCAGCCACAAGGACTGATCGGACGAGTCGCCCGTGTCGCCCGGGTCGAGGTAGGTCTGCTGGAGCGCCCAGGAGTCGACAGGTTCGTAACCGGGTGTGGGAGCGTCCGCGTTCCAGAAGTAGGTGGTGATGTCCGTCAGGCGCTTGCGCGTGAAGAAGGAAGGGCCGACGTTGCCGGTGCACTTGTCACCGTCCTTGCACACCGCGTCGAAGGGCACGTCCGGCCAGTTGTCACGGTGATCCTCGTTCAGCGAGTCGCAGCCGGTGCCGGAGGCCATGCAGCGTTCCGCGACGGTGAACGTGACCTTGTTCGAGGCAGAGGGGGTCGCGGAGAACAGAGCATCGGCGCGCTGCCCGTAGCGGATCTCCCTGAGATAGCCGCCGCGTATGTAGTCGGTGCCGGGGTCGTCCTTGCCGTTCTTGGCGTAGTTGTTGTGCTCGGCGTTGTACCAGTACGTCATGGCGTTGTTGTGCGTGTCCTCGACGTAGTCGAGGTTCCAGCGCCATGCCTGCTTCTTGTCGCGCTCGCCGAAGGACGAGCCCGAGGAGTAGCCGGGCTCTCCTTCGTCGTCGCCGAAGACCGGCACGGTCCAGACCGACTCCGTGCGATCGTCCGCGGCCGCGCCGTCCAGCTTGTTGAGTCCGAAGACGTACTTGGTGCCGTCGCCCGTGGTGACGGTCCAGTACTCGCCGTTGTCGTCGCCGTTGTCGACACCGGTGGAGTGCTGGACGGTGGAGGCGTCGTCGTTCTTCAGCCGCCACGTGCCGCTGGTGTCGTCCTTCACCAGTTCCGTCGCCTTGCCGTTGAGCACGAGCGAGGCGTTGTCGTACTTCCAGCACAGATCGAACTTGTCGTTCTGTCCGTCGTCGTTGCAACTGCCGTACTTGCGCTCGATGTACGACGAGGTGAGATCGAATCCCTCACCGATCCAGGAGCCCTGGTTGTTGGTGTTCGCCGTTCGTCCGTCGACGCTTCCGGAGTCGTACGAGATCGACAGATCCGGTGCGGGGCCGGCCGCTGCGGGAGGCATGCCCAGCGGATACGTCCATGTGAAGGAGCCCGAGGACCCACCCGCCTCCCACGTGGACGAGGCGGAAAGCGGCGTCGCCTTGTAGTCGCCACCACCGGACTTGGCCGCGGCAGCCACTGCGAGGACCTTCACCTCGCCGCCCGGCTTCGCGGCGAAGGTGAGCGGTGTGGAGAGCTGCTCCTTGTGCCGCTTGTTGACCGCCCGAAGGGGGCTCTGCGTACGACAGCCGGCCTTCTGTGGTGTCGTCAGCGCGCACGCCGGGAGCTGCACGAGGGTCAGACGTCCGGCCCAGTCACCGCCGTATGCCGCGGCAAAATCCGCGTAGCTGATGCCGAGCTTCGTGCTTCCCCCCTTGGCCGAAGCGACAGCCTTGAGGAGCACGCCCTTGACCCCGGCCTTCCGGGCTCGGCCTTCCTCCATCACCTGGATGCTCAGGCTGGGAGTGGCGTGGGCCTTCCCGCCCACCGCACCGAGGGTGACGGGCAGGCCGCCCGGCCGGGCCGTGGCCGAGCCGCTGCCGGACACCGCCAGGCGCGCGGTACCGGCCTTCGGCCAGGTCACCGTCCTGGCCTGGTCACGGCGCGCCGCCTCGGCGGCCGAGCGGTCTGCCGCCTCGCGCTCCTTCACCAGCGCGGCAGTCCTACGGTCCGTCTTCGGGGACAGGGGTATGACCTCGTCCGCCCGCGGGGCCTCCAGCTTGGGCCTGCCGAGTCCTTTGGCTTCTGACTCGAACGTGACCGGTGACAGCAGTCCCGGCACCAGCGACAAGCCGGCCACCGCGGCGACGCGCCCCAGCCAGCGGCCTCTCCGCGCTCTACTTCTGACTAAGACACCACGGGCCGACACGATCCGTTTCACTCCCCGTCCCCATCGCGTGCGGTCCGCACCGCGCTCGTTGTCCCGCCTCGTCGGCCGTCCGTCACGGCGGCCGGATATCACGAGTTCTCCAGTGGCCCGGCATCCAGGACCTGCGAGCGAACCTGTTCGGCGCTCATGGCTCCCGCCCAGATCCTCAGCTCCTCCACGGCCCCGGGCAGATAGTGGGCCGTGCTGCCGCTCCCGGTCCCCCGGCCCAGGGCCAGCTCACCGGTGCCTTGCTGTTCGGCCGTGAAACCGGCCCGGTCCAAAGACTCCTGGTCGGAATCCCCGACAAACAGGTGCACTTTCCCGTACCGGGTCTCGGTCTTCTCCGGGTCATCCGGGTCGGTCCATTCCCATGCCTCCTGGGCGTCGAAGACCCCCGTCACCTGCACCCAGGTGTCCAGCTCAGCGTCTTCCTCTCCGGGTACGGAAGCGCTCTGGGTCGCCTTGCCGGTGCCATCGACGCTTGTGCGGGTGAAGCGCCATCGATAGGTGTCTTCCGCGGGCTTGGTCACCCACAGCGCCCAGGACGATTCGGTGCCCGTCCGCTGCCCGGTCACTTGGGCCTCGTAGCCGATGGGCTTGCCGGAGAGCTTGGCGCTGTCGAGGCGTACGCGAGCCGAGGCCGTGAAGGAACCGTTCTCGTCGAGCACCGGCCCCGTCGTGGAGGCGTAGCCGGAGGTTCCGTCCAGGAGAAGCGCGTTGTCGTCTTCGTTCAGTGTGGCCCCGGTAGAGGACAGCTTCATCGCGGCTGCGGGGTACGCAGTGCCTTCGCTGATCTCCGTTCCCTTTGCGGCGGAGGCGTCCCACATGGCCACCAGTTCGTTGGGCGGCGCCTCGCTTCCCATCAGCCGGGCCTCTGTGCGGATCTCCTCTGCGGTCAGCACGCGCTGCCAGAGGGCCGTTTCGTCGATGCGGCCGTGGAAGTACTCACCGTACGTACCACCCACCTTGGATCGGCCGAACTGCAGGCCACGGTTGGCGGTCCACGGCTCGTAACCGGCCGCCGCTTTCGACAGCACCACAGGGTCGCCTTGTGGCCGCCCGTTGACGAACAACTGGATGGTGTCGTTCGACTTGTCGGTATCGCCCTTGGTGTCGAAGACTCCGGCCAGATGTGTCCACACCTTGAGCGGAGGGTTCTGCGCGTTGGCGAAGGAGCGGATGTATGTGGGGTCGTTGCGGTCCTTGTCCGTACGGTTGAAGATCCACTTCTTGTACGTGGAGGAGTAGTACAGGGTGAAGCCGGAGCCGTCCTCTCCCGGCTCGGTCAGCACCACCCTGTTCTCGGTGGAGTCGGTGAGGTACGCCCAGGTCGAGACGGTGAATGAGTCCTGGGTGTTCACTGCCGCCGTGGATGTGGCGGCATACCCGCTGGTGGCCGAGGAGTCGTTCAGCCACAGCGAAAAGTCGGCGTCGCCCCGCCGCCCGAAGGTCGACCAGCCCGTTCCCGCCTCGTCGTAGAGGGTGGCATCATGACGCGTCCCCTCCGTGGCACTGTCGACGGCCTTGGTTACACCGGAACCCGGTGCCCCGTCCGCGAAGTGCCATCGGCCTACAGGGCCCGCGGCCGGCGCCACAGCGAAGGTGAACTCCGCAGGAGTCCCCCAGCGATTGCGTACGTCCTTGGCCTCCACGGACAGCACCTGGGTCCCGGACAGTGGCGGAGCGACATTCAAGGTGACCCGTGCTCCGGTGCTCTGTTGGGTGTTCGCGGCCGTCGTGGTCAGCAACCGCCAGCGATAGCCCGTGATGTCCGTATCGGCGGCGTTCGGCGTCACGGAGAACGTGCCGGACATACCGGGCCCGCCCATCCCCACGCACTGGTTCGGCAGGCACTCGGTGTAGGGCTTGCCCGCCGTGATCTGCGGTGCCTTCGGAGCGGTGGAGTCGATCTTCAGGTAGCACCAGGAGGAGTAGGACGAGAACAGATCACCCGATTTGCCGTTGTAAGCCCAGTGCGACTGCGTCCGCGCCTTGTAGCGGTACAACCCACCGTCGGCCCGGTCCGTTGTGCGCATCTTCTCCAAGGTGCCGTCCGGGTCCCAGCCGCTGTCCGGCCGGTAGCCGCTCCACACCTTGTCCCATGCCCCGTCGTCCTGTTTCCGCTCCATCCAGAACTCGGCCTGGAGCGAGCCCTTGTCCTCGCCGCTCTTCGGTTGCGTTCTCGTCTGGACGCGTGCCTGGACCATCGGATCCTTGCGGGTGACGACCAGCGGATCCGAGGAGGACGTCCTGCAGTAACCGGAGGTCCCGTCCCCCGGTATCACTCCCACCGAGGTGGGCACACCGGGTCTGGGAACGTAGGTGACCTTCAGGGTCGCGTTGTCCTCGAATCGCTTCCATGCGGTGGCGTGGGTTTCGTCCTTCGCACGCAGCATCATCGTGAGCCGAGAGATCTTGCCGTCGGCGAAGGACCTGACCGTGCTCGCGAGGTTCTCGTCCGACTCGTCTGGGTTGTCGTTGAACTCGATCCATGCGTCGGGCTGTTCAGGACTGCAATTTTTACCCCGCCCGGCGGAAACGTAGCGATCGCCCATCTGATCAAGTTGCTTGGGACCCGGCCAGCGTGTGCCCTCAGAGATGTTGTCGGTGCGTTCCAAGTCCACCCAGTGCGGATCGCAATCGAATGACCATGTCTCGTGAGCGCGGAAGGTCGCATCCAGCACGTACTTCCCGACGAGCTTCGATGGCGCGAACTCGAAATACATCCGGTCCACGTAGCCGGCCCCGCAGTAGTAGCCGTTGGCGCTGCCGCACTTGCCGACCCCGAGGCTGCCGTCGAACTGCCAGAATCTGTCCCCGTCGGACGAGAGCTTGGTGCGCTCCGAGGCTCCGAGGCCGACTGGCGGATCGATATAGACCGGGTAGACAGTCTTGTCACCACGCAACAACCCGAGGTCCGGCTTCACGATCACCGCACCGTCCTGCACTGTGACGGGCAGTACTGCGCTGGCATCACCATTGCCGGGCCGCGTTTGCGGAGCTCTCTCGTCCGGCGCCGTCGTCACCAGGGCTTTCGGAGCTTTCGGACCATCCGCGGCGAGGCTCTCGGCACCTCCCGCCGAGTCCCACATCTGACCGGCCGGGCCCTTGAACACCGCGTTGCCGTCATCGTCCATCGCACGCAGCCCGCCACCCGCGCCGGGGGCGGCTTCAAGCCCGACCCCGGAAACCGACAGCTTGATCTGCTCAAGGTCGGGATTGGTGGCCGCCTGAGCCGTCCGCACGACGAGAACCTGTCGATAGCCCTCTGCCGTCGCTGTCAGCTGAAGGTCCACTCCGTCCAGCACATCCGGATACGTGGCAGTGGACCCGTCCAGCCTCGGCGCAGGAACTTGCCGCCCAGGCCATGAAAGCCGAATCGACTTACCAGCCGTTCCCAGACGCAGGAGGTCCTTGGCGTCACCGCCCCCGGAGAACGCCAGGTCGACCACCGCACTCCTGGGCCCGACACTGCCGTCAGAGCGGCGCTCCAGCGTGGTGTCCACATCACGCCATGATCCGTCGTCCGCCCTCACTCGCTGCGGGACCGAGGACTGCTCCAGCGTGAACGTCCCGTCCGGATTTGCGAACGTCTGCGAGTACTCGGCTCGCTGGGCAGTCACCTCCACAGGCTCGCCCGACGCAGCTGCTCGCTCCGACGCACTCATCGCCTGTGCCACGGGTAACGCACCCGCAGTTGCAACCGGTAACAAGACCAGCGACACGACGACGATCGCCGCGGCAGACGCCCCCGCGACGGCGCGACGCGCCGCACTCATCCCACCGCCGCGCACGCGACGACTCCACCTCAACCCCACAGTCCCCACCCCGGAGTCACAGAATCTTCATATGTGCGGCGAAGTAGATCCAACATAAAGGCACAGCGTCAAGAGTGATCCGTGTGCCTCATGGCGCCTGGGAGCGATTTCAAGCTACCCAGCGCCCACGCGGGAATCCTTCGGCCGGCCACCACATCTTCCCCTGGGGGCGACGTGTTTGATCGTGTAGGAGCACGCGCGGAACTGGTGAGCACTGCGGCGTGACGGTCCACCGCGCGATTGCCCCATTTGCGTGTGACCGGCATGTTCTCGGCGCTGCGCCTGAGGACCGTCCTGCCATCTCGATCGGCTGAGCCGCTTGGCACACTATTTCCTGGCAGTCACATTCGCCCTGTCCGCGCACACGCCGACTGGCCCACGCCGCACTCGCCACTCAAGGGGAAGGTCCAGGTCAGCCACGCCGCGGCGCCTGGGCGGTCGCATGGTGTGCGCGAGACGGAGGATGCTCAACGAGTACCCGTGTGCCGCCTGAAGTGCAGCGATAACTTCTCGAGCGGCGCATGTTGGTCTCGTGAGGCCGCATGATCAGTGATCAGGGCCCTTCGATCCAGCACCATCCCGTGTAATGCCCAGGTGGCGAAGGTGCGCTTCGGCATCTGCTGCTCTGCCGGTGTCGCCCACCACACGGGCGCAGACGAGTTTCACCCAGCGTGCGCGCACGAAAGACGGAGCCCGTTCCGCGGCGCGGACCGCTGCGGCGAGCGCGTCGGCGGGACGGTTCCGGGCAAGTTCCGCCTCAGCGAGCGCGTGCCAGCTCTCGCCCAGCTCGGGTGCCAGTCGCACCTCGTTCCGTGCGGCCCTATCGGCAGTCTCCAAATGCCCTTGGCACAGTGCTCCGTTACTCAGAAGGATCCAGGCGAGGGCGTCACCCGCGTCGGCGGGACGCTCCGTCAGGAGCTGCTCCGCCTCGGCCGTGCGCTTGCCGAGAATGTCATCCGCCCTGGTCGGACGCCTGCACCCGGGCTGGCGGTGGTCGGCCTCGTCGCTCGAGTCGGCGGTCTCGCGCAGATGGCAGTCGACGCGGCATGATGATCGACCGAGCTACTGCGACTGGCCTACCTGGGAGTGACCAACACGTTCGCGCTGCTGCGTCTGCTGCCGAAGAGCGACCGGGACAAGGATGCGGAGATCCTGACCCTCCGCCATCAGGTCACAGTGCTCGAGCGCCAACTCGGTGGTGATCGAGCACGGTTCACGCCGAGCGATCGGGCGTTCCTGGCGGCGCTGCTGCACCGGCTGCCGTTGCCGGTTCTGAGGCGTGTGCGGCTGCTGGTGCGTCCTGACACGGTGCTGCGCTGGCATCGCGACCTCACCAGGGGCCGTCATGCCGCCTTATCGCGTCCCAAGCGACCCGGTCGACCTCGTACAGCGCGGTCCATCCGGATTCTGGTGCTGCGTCTGGCGAGGGAGAATCCAAGCTGGGGGTACAGACGGCTGCACGGCGAGTTGCTCGTGCTGGGGGTGAAGGTGGCCGCGTCGACCGTCTGGAAGATCCTGAAGGATGCCGGCGTCGATCCGGCGCCCGACCGGAGCTCCAGCACGTGGGCCGACTTCCTGCGCTTCCAAGCCGACGCCCTCCTGGCCTGTGACTTCCTTGAGACGGTCACCCTGTCCGGCACGCGGATGTACGTACTCGCGGTGATCGAACACAGTAGTCGCCGCATCCGGATCCTGGGCGCCACCGCACACCCGACCACCTCCTGGGTCACACAGGCGGCGAAGAACCTGATCATGGATCTCGAGGATGTCGGATGCCGGGAACGATTCATGATCAGAGACAGGGACGGGAAGTTCCCCGCCCTGTTCGACGCTCTCCTCAAAGACACGGGCATCGAGGTCGTCCTCACCGGCATCCAGATGCCGAGAATGAACTCGATCATGGAAAGGTGGGTGCAGAACTGCAGACACGAACTCCTGGACCGGACCTTGATCTGGAACCAACGCCACCTCCTCCACGCCCTACGGGAGTTCGAGGAGTTCTACAACTCCCATCGACCGCATCAGGGCATCGCGAACGCCCGACCGCTACACCCACTGCCCACACCAATCGACGATCCGGACAAGCTCAGCCACCTCGACATACGACGCCACGACCGCCTTCGCGGCATCCTCCACGAATACAGACATGCCGCGTGACCTGCACGGACGAGGTATTCGGCAAGCGCAGTGCCGGGCTCCCTCTACTCAAAGGTGCTTCCTGCCCGTCGCCGCCAGCCGGCGACCACACAAGGTCATGACCGCGGCAGCTGGATGATCGGCTACACGAGAATCTGAAAGAGCTGCCGAAACCCCCACGGCCGGCCGCGCAGAGTCCCCTCACTCCCGCGGCCCCAGACCGTGTTTCAGCGGCCGCCCGAACTGCTCCTTTGGCAGCCCCGTGAATGTCTCCACCCACACGCGTTCAGCTCTCATCACCGCACATCCGCGCACCGGAGATGCCCAGTTCACGGCCTTGTGTAACACCCTTTAGGGTGCACCGCTGTGTGACTGTCAAGCCGGTTGAACAGTTCCCGTCAGAGCTTTGAGCTGGGCCGACCGGGAATGTGACTGAGAATGGACTTGGAGAAACCTCCATCGACGCAAACATCTTGGCCGGTCACATACCCTGCCAGCGGACTGACAAGAAACTCGATCACGTTCGCAATATCCATCGGGTCGCCAATTTTCGACAATGGGATGATACCTTCCCTCGCCTTCTTGACTTCTGGGTCGATGTACATTTGTTCAGTCATCTGCGTGCGAGTCATGCCCGGGGACACCACGTTCACGCGGATCCCGTCAGGTGCCCATTCCAGTGCGAGTGTCTGAGCCAACATCGTGAGCGCAGCCTTGGTCGGACTGTAAGCACCCGACCCGGCGTGCGGGAGTTGGCCGGACATCGATGAGGTGAAACAGGCGGACCCGCGACTGTCCTTCAGGTGCGGGTAACTTGCTTTGGCGAGCAGCCACGCTCCGCGGAGGTTGACGGAGAACATGCCGTCCCAGTCCTCCAGGGAGAGGTCCTTCAGTGCGCCAGGGTTGGCGATTCCGGCATTTGCCACCAGCGCATCCAAGCCGCCAAACTCGTCGACCGCAGCGGCTACCAGTTGACCGGGCACGGCAGGATCACCCAGGTCTCCTGTCAATGCAATGGCTTTGCCGCCCATCGACTGGATCGACCGGACGACCTCCTCTTGTCGTGCGTTCGCGGTAAGGCCGGATACCGCAATCATCGGCTGTTCGCCACGGGCAAGCGCCGCCTCTGCGATCCTCAGGCTTGCAGACGCACCGATTCCGCTGCTTCCGCCACTGACCAGAACTCTCATTGCACACTCTCCTTGCATATTTTCATCGGGCATAGTCAGCAGGCCACACGAGTCGTGACAGCTGCACCTGATGCTCTTCGAGGCACTTCGACTCCCGGGGTCGCCCAGAACCCCGAGGCGCCGATATCACTCTCCGAGATTCCAACCTTCTTCACTGAGGTCACGCATCGCCTTCGCGAATTCTTCAAGGGGCTTCTCTTCGCGGATGATTTCGAGCACGACGTTGTCTATGCCGATTGTCTCGTTGAGTGCTTTACCCAGCTCTTTCCAATCGATCACCCCAGTGCCGATGGGGTCATGGCCCCACGTTTCCGTACTCGTGTCCGAGATGTGCATGAGGGCAACCGATTCGTGATGTGAGCTCAGACCCGATACGGGATCGTCCCCGATGTAGGCAGCGTTCGCGACGTCGTACACGATTTTTAGTGCATCATCATTGACTGCGTCGACGATATCTGCCAGTTCCCCGATCGTCGGCGCAAAGCAGTAGGGGGTGTTCTCGAAGAGCAGTCGTTTCCCCGCCCGCTTGGCCAGCGGGATCAGTTCTCCCAGGCTTTCGTGCATCCACCCGTAGACATTCTCGAGCGGGGGCGAGATCATCGGACGCCGCGTGCCGGGTGAGATCACAACTTCCGGGACATCCCAAGCTACTGCAAGATCAATCACCGACGCGATGTGCTCGATGCTCTTCCGGCGCATGCTGGCACCAGGACTGGCCAGATTGATGTCATATCCGCCGGCATTCAAGGAACGGATCTTAGCGCCGTTCTCGTTGAGCGTCGCCAGCATTACCGAACGCTCGGAGCTGGAGATCTCTTCGGGCCAGCAATGTGGAGAACTGATGGGAACCTCGAAGGTGCTGTATCCATTCTGAACCAACTCGGATACCGCGTCGATCGCCGTTGCCGACCAAAGATATGAAAACGTGTTGATGATCATTGGGTTTTCCCTTCAATCTTTGAGTTACCCCATCGTGCGCTCGGGGGCAGGGCGGTTACGACCGGGATTCCTTGTTGTGCAGGGGCTGAACGGGCAGCAGCGAGCTCCATCAACTGCCCATCCCCAGCCGCGCGCCGCCGGCGATATCCAGGCTCAGACCGGTCAGGTAGCGGTTGGCCGGGTCGGTGAGGAAGGCGATGGTCGCCGCCACCTCCTCCGGTTCGGCGAACCGGCCCATCGGGATCTGCGCGGCCCGGGCCTGGCGGGCGCGCCGGTCCCCCTCGGGGTCGCCGCCGCCGGCGCGGTCGGCGAGCTGTGCCCACATGGCGGTGTTGACCGGGCCGGGGCACACGCAGTTGACCGACACGTTGTCCGGGCCGAGTTCCAGAGCCAGCGACCAGCAGATGTTCAGCACGGCCGCCTTGCTGGCGTTGTACGGGACGTACGCGCGACGGGCCTCCTTGGCAGCGACCGAGGCCACCGCGACCATGGAGCCGGAGCGCTGGGCCTTCATCACGAGGCCGACTTCGCGCAGTACGGAGAAGGCACCCGTGGCGTTGATCGCCATCACCCGGGCGAACTCGGAGCTCGGGGTCGTAAGGAGGTCCGGCTCGTTGCCGAGGACGCCGGCGGCGTGCACCAGGACGTCGATCGCTCCGTACTGTGCCCGGATCCCGGTCACAGTGTCGCGTACCGCCTGCTCGTCGGTGACGTCGAGCTCACGGAAGTCCGCGAGCCACTTCGGGAGGCTGTCCGGTGCCGTGCGGTCGCAGCCGATGACCACCGCGCCCGTTGCGTGCAGACGTTCGGCGGTAGCGGCTCCGATACCTCCGCTGGAACCGGTGACCAGCGCGATCTGGGACGGGGCGGTCATGGGGCGTCCTCCGTCGATGCCGTGGATTTCGTGGATGCCGGGCATTACTCGGCCTCGGATGCCGCAGAGGTTGTGGTGTCGGCGGCGTGCGTGCCCGCACGGCCCGTCTCCGGCAGCGTCAGGTAGACGATGAGGCAGATCAGGACGATGGCCGTCATGTACACCGCCACGCCCATGGGGTGGCCCCCTTCGACGAAGGAGCTGGCGATGAGCGGGGCCGTCCCGCCGAGGGTCGCGATGACGATCTGGTGGGCCAGACCGATGCCGGACACGCGGACGGCGGCGGGGAACAGTTCGGCCTGGATCGTCGGGTAGACGCCCTGCCAGATGGCCAGGACCACCCAGCCGCTGACGGTCACCGTCACGTAGACGCCGAATCCCGGCTGCTGGAGCAGCAACAGCAGCGGGTAGAAGAGCACCACCATGCCCGCGGCCCCGATGATGGGGAAGGGCTTGCGGCGGCCGATGCGGTCGGACAGGGCGCCGCACAGCGGCACGATGATCACCAGCAGGCCCAGCCCGATGGCGTTCCCCGCCAGGGCGGAGTCCAGGTCACGTCCGGTGGTCAGGTGTGCGTAGGTGGGCAGGAACGTGGCCCAGGTGTAGTAGGCGACGGCCGGGGCCGACAGAGCCGCGGTCTGCAGCAGTGCCTTGGGGTGCCTGCGCAGCAGTTCCCGCAGACGCAGGGTCTCGGGCTTCTTGTCGGCGGCGGAGTCCTCGACGGCGGCCTCGAACTCCGGGGATTCGTCGGCGCGCGAGCGCAGCAACATCCCGACGATGCCGAGGACGCCGCCGACGGCGAACGGGATGCGCCAGCCCCACGTCTCCAGGTCGTGGGTGCTCAGGGAGGCGATGACGAGCGCCCCCATGCCGGTGGCGGCCAGCGTGGCCAGGCTGCTGGCCGCGTTCGACAGCGAGCCGAACAGGCCCCGCCGGTCGGTCGAGCCGTTCTCCACCATGTAGGCGATGGCGCTCTGCGACTCGCTGCCGGCCGAGATGCCCTGCAGTACGCGGGCGAGCAGGAACAGCAGCGGTGCCGCGTAGCCGATGGCGGAGAACGGCGGGGTGAGCGCGAGGATCAGGCTGCCCACCGTCATGCCGCCGACCGCTACGGCCATGACGATGCGACGGCCGTAGCGGTCGGCCAGCGGGGAGATGATGACGCCGCTCAGTGGCCGCACCACGAATCCGATCGCGTAGGTCAGCAGGGCGCTGATCAGCGACATCGCCGGGCTGCTGCCGGGAAAGATCTGGCTGGAGAAGACGGCGGCCAGGAGGCCGTAGACGTACCAGTCGTACCACTCGATGAAGTGGCCGACGGTGCCGGCCAGGATGTTCAACCGCCTTCTGCGGGGCGGGGCTTCTCCTTTGGCCGGGTTGGAGGGGGAGTTCGGTGAGGCTATTCTTGGTGCGTTCGCCATTGAGCGCTCCTCAGTGCAGTGAGGGATGGGATCTGTGCGAACAAGCGGCGGGTGAGAGCGCCGCGGTCCGGTTGTTGGGCCGAAAGTGTCGGCGGTTCCGGAAGCCTGCTTCGCGCGTGGATGCCGTCGACACCTGCCTCGGTGCGGTGCCGTTCGAGGCTCCCGGAGGAATCAGCGCGTTGCGTGGCTGGCCCAGGTGCGGCCCTCCTGCTCCTTCACGGGCAGATCTGCGGCCTGCAGGATGTCGTCGAGGAGCGCCTGCGTGCGGGCGGCTTCCCGCCCCGATGTCAGCGGCGCGCCACGGTCTCGTACGCGGTCGAGGAAGTGGTGGACGGCGGCGGCGAAGCCGAAGGTGTTCGTCGCGGTGGCCCAGCCGAAGGCCTCGGGGCTCATCGAGCGCACGGTACTCACGCCGTCCTTGGTGAGGGTCACCGAGTCCGGAGCCACTACCTCGGCCGAGCGTTCGGCGCCGTAGGCATCGAGCTTTTCCGCCCACGCCCCGGCGGTCCGTGCCGCCGTCAGGACGCCGGTGCCGCCGCCGGCGAACCGGATCAGGGCGGAGACGCCGTCCTCCTGCCAGGGGTCGTCACCGGCGGCGTGGGCGGAGACGCCGACCGGTTCGCCCGGGCAGAACCAGCGCAGCAGGTCCACCATGTGGATGGCGTTCTCGAAGGTCGCGCGGTACTCGCTGCCGCGGCGGTTCTTCTGCGCGACGCAGAACGTGGCACCGGCGTCACCGAACTCCTCTCGGGCGGCGACGTAGGTCGGCGCGAAGCGGCGGTTGAAGCCGACCATCAGTACGCGCTCGTGCTCGTCGGCGAGGTCGGCGAGCTGTTCCGCGTCGCTGGTCGCGGTCGCGAGGGGCTTTTCGCAGAAGACATCCACGTCCGCCTCCAGCGCGCTGCGCACGCCGGCGACGTGCTCCGACCTCGGGGTCAACACGAACAGGGCGTCCAGGTCGCGTTCCAGGGCCTGTTCGACGGTGGGGGCCGCGGTGGAGAACCCCCACCGGCGGACCAGTTCGGAGGGGTCCTCGCGCCGGGACACGAGGACGTCGAGCTCGACGTCGTCCCGCGCCACCAGGGTGGGCAGCTGCGCGATGTGCGCGATGTTCCCGGCGCCGACCACGCCGACACGCAGCGGGGTCGTGCTCATCGGGACACCTCCGCGGGCGCGAGGCCAGCAGCCTCGTCGAGGAGAGAACGCATCACACGGGCGGACCGGGCGAAGCCCTCCTCCGGAGCCGGGAGATCCTGGGGGTGCCAGCGGTATTCGTACTCAAGGCTGATCACGTCGTCGTATCCGCGCTGCTTGACCGCCGGGAGGATGTCCGACCAGGGCACGATGCCGTCGCCGACGACGCGGGAGCGCACGGCGCGCTCGTCCGCCTTCACACGGGCCGTCTCGGAGGCCACGAAGGGGGCGTTGGGGTCGGTGAAGACGAGGTCCTTCACGTGGACGTGCCCGATCAGGTCGCCCTGCTCCCGCAGCGCCTCCGGCCATGCCTCGTCGTGGGTGAAGGTGAGATTCGCCTGGTCGTAGAGGACGCGCACCGCGGGTGAGTCCACCTCGCGTATCAGCCGGGCCGTGTCCTTGGCCGACTGCGTCATGGTGCCGAAGTGGTTCTCCACGCACAGGAGCACTCCGGCGTCGGCCGCGTGCGGTGCCAGCTCCATCAGTGCCGAGCGCAGGCGCTCCCAGTGTGCGGCGTGGCCGGTTCGGTCCGCTCCCCAGGAACCCGCGTACACGCGGATCCGGGTGGCGCCTACGCGGTGGGCGCAGTCGATGGCCGACCGCAGTTCGTCGAGCGCGGCGCGGCGCTGCGTCGGGTCCTCGTGGTTGATGCCGGTGGTGTACGGGGCGAGCCCCATCACCGGTACGCCGAGATCGTCCGCCACGCGGGCCGCCTCGGCCGCGGCGGCGGTGTCACCGATGGGCAGTCCGCCGCGGTAGTCGTTCTGGTAGATGACCTCGGCTCCCTCCAGGCCTGCGGAGGCGAAGAGTTGCAGCGCTTCGGGGAGGGTCTGTTCCGGTGTGCCGAGGGTGTGGCCAATGATGCGCATTACAGGTTCTTTCCGGTTCGGGAGGGGTCGGTCCAGTCGTCGGGGCCGACCAGGGGTGGCGGGCTGTGGACACGGGAGCGGTCGACCAGTTCGATCAACAGGCCCCAGGGCGCCCGGAGATAGGTCCACCGGTTGCCCGCGACGCGGGGGCTGTCGGCGCCGACCTCCTTGGTTCCGCCCAGCACCCGGGCGCCGTGCGACCGGAGGTGTTCGACGGCGGTGTCGACGTCCGCCACGGTGAAGCACAGGTGGTGGCCACCCGCGTCCGAGTGGCGCGGGTAGTCGCTCCGCTGGTCGGTGCTCCACCACTGGAACAGCTCGACGTTGAGGTTCGGCGGCATGCGCAGCATGGCCAGTTTCAGATGGGCGTCGGCCGGGACCTCGAAGTGGGCGGGCATGAAGTCGGCGTCGGGCCCGCGCGTCGAGCGGTACAGCTCCTCTGCGCCGAAGGCATCCGTGAAGAAGGTGACCGCTTCGCCGAGGTCGGGCACCGTGAAGGCGACATGGTCGACGTGTTGGAACCCTGCGGGCAGGCTCATCGGGGCACCTCCGCGGTCGACTCACGGACCAGCAGGTCCGGAGCCAGAACGACATGGCTCGTCTCCCCGTCCTTGAGGAGTTTCTCGGCGAGGTCGATGGCGATCACTCCCATGTCGGCGATGGGCTGGCGGACGGTGGTCAGCCGTGGGTTGTACCGGGCGCCGAACTCCAGGCCGTCGAAGCCCATCACCGACACCTCGTCGGGGACGGACACACCGCGCACACCAAGAGCGGAGATGAGGGCGAAGGCGACCATGTCATTGGCCGCGACGACCGCTGTCGGGCGTTCCTCGACCGCCATGTCCATCAGACGCTGGGCGGCCCGCTCCCCCACATCAGGCCCGGCGCCTCCGTCCAGGACAGTCGTCGGCATGCCCAGCTCCGCGGCCAGCCCCTCGTAGGCGGCCAGGCGGTCCTTGGACGTGTACGCCCCGGAGATGCCGGATACGTAGGCGATACGCCGGTGCCCCAGGCCGCGCAGATGGTCCACGGCGAGTGCGATGCCCTCGGCGCTGTCCACCGTCACGGTCGGTACCTGTGCCTCTTCGACGCGGTCGATGACCACGACCTTGCTGCCGAGGGCGACGTTCTGCAGCTCGTCGAGGTCGACGGTGGTCGACGGTGCGACAATCCCGAAGGGCGCGTACATCTCCTGAAGGGACGTCAAATACGCGTTCGTCTGGGCCACTTCGCCGCCAGTCACGCACAGCACCAGCTGGTACCCGCGGTCAGCGGCCGCCGCAGCAATGGTCCTCGCGAGCTCCCCGTAGAAGGGGTTGGTGATGTCCGGGACGATCAGCGGCACCAGTCGGCTCGCACGACGGCGCAGGGCCTGCGCCAGTGGGTTCACCCGGTAGCCGAGGCTCTCCGCCACCTCCAGGACGTGTTTGCGGGTCTTGGCGTTCACGGCTTCCGGCCGGGAGAACGCGCGGGAAACCGTGGAACGATGGACACCCGCCCGGGCGGCGACGTCGTCGATGCTCACCTCAGCCATGGCTGACCTCCAGGGACGCGATGGAGGACCGCCCGTACGCGGCCCAGATGAGGCTCATTGTGTCCGCGAGGTCGTCCAAGGTCGGCAGCCCCGCGAAGCCGTCCACCCAGGTGTCGGCCACCTGCCGGGCGAACACGCCGTACAGGGGGTCGCTGTCGACGTCGATGGTGTTCGACTCGGTGACACCGCCCGCAGTGTGCGTGAAGGAGACGTCGCCGGAGGTACTCACGTCGACGTATCCGCTGTCGCCGGCGCTGGTGAAGGAGCAGTACCGCTGGACGGGACTCACCGGGAAGGCGTAGCCGACCTCGATGATCGCCTCGCTGCCGTCGTCGCCCGCGAGGACGAGGGTGGCGTGGTCCTCGACGCCCTCGCCGTGCAGGCTCGCGGACAGGTTGGCTGCCACGAGCTCCACTCGGCGGGCGCGGCTGCGCTGCAGGAAGAGGTCGACGAAGTGCGGCGCGAGGTTCACCAGACACCCTCCGCCGGAGCGGGCGGGATCGAGCATCCAGGAGCAGCCTGCCGCGTGGTAGCGCTCCGGCGGGCCGGCCACAAAGCTGGACCGTTGGTACGTGGGCGCGCCCGCCTGGGACAGTGCGTCGTCCACGGGGCCGCCGCGCTGGACGAAGGGGACGGTCGCCGCCACCCCGGCTGCTGCGGCCGCGTCGCGAATCCGCTCCACGTCCTCGGGCCCCGTGCCACCGGGCTTCTCGACCACGAACGGGATGCCGCGCTCGATCAGGGCCAGGCACGTGTCGACCATCCGGTCGTGCGGACCGAAGACGTAGGCCAGGTCCAGGGGGCATGCATCCAGCGCTTCGCCGACGTCCCCGTACACGGGCGCGTCGAGGCGTCGGGCGATGCCCGTGACCTGGTCGGGCTCCTCGTCCTGGACGGCCACGACTTCGTGAGTGTCCACCCAGGCGCTGACATGCAGGTGTACGTGCCAGTGCCGGGCACCCAGCACGGCCGTTCGCGGACGTCTCACGACGCGTCTCCCAACTTTCGATACAGAGCAGCTTCTACTGATTGTGCTCTTCGAGTCCGGTCACTGCAATCGATCTCCGAGATCGATTGCAATACCGAAACAGGGCTGCTTAAGCTCTGTCAACACCCCCGACCATCCGATTTCGTTGAGGTGACCCCATGCGCAAGCTGCGCACCTTGAATGCCATCAGTGACACGGGGACGGTGCTGATCGTGCGCCTCCCCACCGCGGAGGCGTCCTACGAGGTGGCCTGCGAGGCCATCGCGGGAGGGATACGCGCGGTCGAGGTCACGCTCACCACACCGGGCGCGCTGGACGTGATCCAACGGCTGAGCGAGGAGCACCCCGAAGCCGAGATCGGCGCCGGCAGCGTGTTCGACGCGACGTCGGCCTACGCGAGCATTCAGGCCGGAGCACGCTTCCTGGTCAGCCCGCATGTCGACCTCGGGATGCTGGAGACCGCGGGCCGCTACCAGGCCGTCAGTATCTGCGGGGCCGCGACCCCCACGGAGATCGTCCAGGCAGCTACAGGGGGCGCCGACCTGGTCAAGCTGTTCCCCTCCTCGGTCCTCAACCGCGACTACGCTCGTGCGGTACTCGAACCGCTCGGCCACATCCCCCTGGTCCCGGCCGGAGGTGTGTCGCCGGGGAACGTAGGCGAGTGGTTCGACGCCGGGGTCGCGGCGGTCGGCGTCGGAAGCTTCATCACCAAGGCGGCGCAGCGGGAGAGCACCGAGCCGCACCCGGTCCGCGCGGCGGCCCGCACCTTCCTGGAGGCGGTGGCCGATGCCCGCGCCTGACCCGGCCTCTCCCGCGTCCGGAGCACCCCCGGTCTTCATCGCGATCGGCCCCGCGGGCTCGGGAAAGTCCCACGTCGCCCGGGAACTCGCACGCCGGCTCCGCGCGGCCTACCTCGATAAGGACTCCCTGGCCGGCGACCTCGTGGACGCCGCCCTCGAACTGGTCGGACGGCGCGCGGGAGGCCGCGAAGACGACCCGACCTACGTCGAGCGGTTGATGCCGGCCGAGTACAAGGCGCTGTTCGCCACGGCGGCGGACAACCTGCGGCTCGGCCTGCCCGTCGTCCTGGACGCCCCCTTCGCGGCATACCTCGCCGACTCCGACTTCCTGACCGCCTCCGCCGACCAGGCGTCCTGGCCCGCACAGACACCCGTCGTCGTGGTCGAGGTACGGACCTCCCCGGAGAACGTTCGTACGCGGCTGACCGAACGGGGCCTGCCCCGCGACCAGGCCAAACTGGCCGACTGGTCCTCCTTTTGGCAGCAGCTCGGGGGCCGGGGGTGCGCCTGGTCCGGTGCTCGGCACATCGTCGTGAACAACGACGGCGAACCGGACCTCGATGCGGTCGTGCGGATCGCGGGCGGCACCGTGCCGATTGCCTTCCCCGTCTCACCGTGACGGTTGTTGGTGCCCCCCGGGGACGGCAGGTGATGACTCCGCTGCGCTCAGAAGTGTTGGGGCGCATGACGAAGAAGGGCGCGATCCGCGCCCTTCTCTTCGTCGGTCGTTGCTGTTGTATGGGCTCAAGTACCGACAGCGGAGGCGTATGCCCCATCACGTCGTGTCCGGGGAGACTGGCACGGCCCGCGGCCACCACGCGGCCCGCTCGATGCTGGCGACCTTGCGCGCGCCCCGCTTCGTCAGCAGCACGATCGGCAGGCCGTTGCTGACCTCGAGCGAACCTCGCGCGATTCAGCAGTTCGCTGGCTTCGAACGGATCGGCCTGTCCGCCATCGCGGCCGACCGCCCGTACGGACTGTTCGTCCGGCAGCAAACGATCGAGAACGCTCCGGAGCAGCGGCTCGTCGACGTCGGCCGGACAGCGCTGCGGCCGCCCAGGCCCCGGCGCGCTGGAATGGATGCGCGGTCAAGAGCATAGGCGGACCGTAGCGTCAGCGCCGTGGCAGCGAGCGCTCTGAACGGCGCAGGTCACCGTGTCGAGTGGAGATCGCTTGCCTCGTGGACCGTGGCGGCCAGCGCGGCCCGCCGCTGGTCGTCTTCGCGGATGATGCGCCCGACCTGTACGTCCGTCACGCCCAGTGGTGCGGCCGCGCGGCTCTTCCCTCCGCGTTCCGGGCCGACGAGCTCGCGCACCAAATTGGCGTAGGCCCGCTGCCACAATGCGTCCTGCCGGGTGAGCAGTTCACGTTGGCGGCGGATCCGCTGGGCCATCTGCTGCGGTTCGGCGGGCAGGGCCAGGCGCATGATCTCGGTGTATTCGTCCAGGACATCCTGGTCGCGGTCGAGGTCGGCGAAGCCCATGGCGTAGGCGGAGTCCGGGCGGGCAGCGTCGGCCATCCTGTCCTGGATGAGCTCAATGTGGTCGCTGAGCTGCTCGGCGGCGGCCTCGGGGGTGAGCTGCTCAACCGTCCATCCGTCAGTGTCCAGCGGCGCGTTGTCGTACGCCCACCAGACGGTCCGAGTCTCAGGGTCGATCATGAGCCGGTGCATAGAGGAGTCGAGAACCGCGGTTGTTTCGGCGAGGACGCGGGAGGCACCGCTGACATGCTCGGCGATATGAGCCACAGCGGCGGCCTGGTCGGCGACGGTAGTCGTGGAGAGCGGTGTGCCGGTCAAGGTGTACTCCCGGTGCTGGTGAGGTGTCGGACGGGTCGGCGTGGCGGCGAGCAGGCTCCGAGGCGACGCTCGGTGTACGGAACCTGGGGTCGGTCCTCGCGAGACGAAAGCAACGTGCCCCCGTTGGAAATAGCTGTCAACGGGGGCACGTCGGAAGCGGTCTCGATACACCAGGAGCGGCATGCGGTGGAGCCGAACGTCCTGATATCGGCCGCTACGGGCATCCTCAGTTCCCGGTCTACTCGCGGAGGAAGCGGCGTTCTGCGCGGCGGCGGCGCACCTGGTACCAGCGTGCGATGTAGGCGAGATCCTTCCGGCAGACGTCCAGGAAAGCCCTCTGCGCGGTGACCACGGCCTCGGCCTGCCGCTGGGATCGGCGGGCGCTCTTCTCGTCCAGCTCCAGATTGCTGATGGCCTCGACGAGGGTTTCCGCCGCGGCGATGACGTGGACGCTGCCGCACAGCCGGACCCCGTGCAGCGCGCTGATGAGCTCGCTGCTGACCTCCCACGCCTGGGGGGTCTGGCCCAGCAGCAGCTTGTGCGCGGCGCGTCCGACCTCGCGCTTCAGGTGGGCGAACTGGTACGCGTAGTTGAACGAGCGGGTGGAGGCGTCCAGCAACCGGCGGTACGCCTCCGCGCGGTCTTCCCTGCTGCCCAGCCGGGGAACACCCACAGGCCGGTACCGCCCGACCAGCGCGCTGGCCACGCTCCCTGTCGCTTTGATACCGGCAGCCGCCACGCCCGGCGTCAAGAAGGTCATGCCCGGTTCTACCATCCGGCGGGCCGGGCGTCGGCCGGGCCGCAGCAGCTGGTCGACCCGGACCCTCCCGCAGGCGACGTCTTCCCAGCGGGCGTCTGGGAGGCGCACTGCGCGGTGGCCACGTGGGGCCTGGAACAGCTCGGATCACCCCTGAAGGGTGTCAATATGCCGATCAGGCTGCTGAGCTGGGCTTTTCCTGTGGATGGTGAGGCAGTCGGAGTGGCGTGGTGTGGTGTGGTACTCGTTGAGTAGTCCGCCAAGTACTTGTCGACGCCTGACCGTGGCAGCGGGCAGGGGGATGACGTTCGGGTCGTCGTCTGGTGCTCGCAGATCGAGCCTGCGGTGGGCTCGTCCGGCGTTGTAGTGCTGGGCGTACTGGTTGAGGACTGTGCGTAGGTGTCGTTCGCCGGCGATGAGGAGTCGGTCGGTGCATTCAGTACGGGCTGTGCGTATCCACCGTTCGGCGAACGCATTGAACCGCGGGCTTTGCGGCGGGGTTGGGATGACGGCGATGCCGTTGCCGGTGAAGACGGCATCGAATGCGGCGGTGAACTTGCTGTCCCGATCACGGATGAGATACCGGAAGCACCCAGCCCTCTCCTCGAGATCCATGAGCAGGTTGCGGGCGAGTTGAGTAACCCATGCACCGGTGGGGTGGGCGGTGACGCCCAGGACATGGACGCGCCGAGTCCTGATTTCCATGACGAAGAAGACATAGAGACGCCTGAGGAAGACGGTGTCCACGTGCATGAAGTCGCAACCCAGAAACGTGTGGGCCTGGGCTCGGAGGAAGGTAGGCCAGGTCTGCCGTGATGCGCGCTGCGGTGCCGGTGGTAGTCCGGAGCGGCGAAGCACACGCCGGATTGTGGTGGCGGCGACCCGATGACCGAGCCGGCGAAGTTCGCCCTGGATCCTGACGTACCCCCAGGTCGGGTTCTCCCTCGCCAGGCGCTGGATGAGCGCGACCATCTCGTCCGGCAACGGCGGACGGCCGGGTATGACCGATGCTTGGCGCCACTTCCAGCGCACCAGACGCCGGTGCCAGGTCAGCAGCGTGCCCGGAGTGACCAGCCGGTAGCGGCGTAAGACCGGTGGCAGGTGCCGGGCGAGGGCGGAGAGCACGGCACGATCGGCCCACGACAATCGCGGCCGATCGACCTGTCGGCGCAGGACGGCGACCTCATGACGCAGCGCCAGGATCTCGGCGTTGTTTGCGGCAAGCGAACGGCACAGCAGGAGGAAGCAGCTCAGTAAGCGGCAGAAGATCAGGTAGAGCAGTCGCAGTCCCACAACTACTGATCATGCCCATACTCAAACGATCGCAAAGCCCCTGGTCAGTCGCCGTACGGCAATAAAGACACCCTTCAGCCCTCGCCCGCCACCTCGGCCTGACGCAGACCGTGCGAGCCGCGGCCAAGCTGACGGCCCTGGCCGAGCTGCGCGACCTCGCCCCGGCCAGCGCCGCCCACCAGCAGCACGTCGACCGCGCCACCGCGGCCCTGAGCGGCCTGAACGTCCCGGCCACACCGGAGCCGTGGACGCCGCCCGGCGAAGGCGACCTGCTGCGGACGCCGGAGACCGGGCGCGCCTTGTACCCGCACGACACACGCTCCGGTGAGCACGGGCTGACGGTGTTCTCCTGCCTCGGCTCCCAGGTCCTCGCCACCCTCGACTGCGACGGTAAACAACTGCCCTACCTGCTCGACCTCGGCACCCTCAAGGGCCGGCGCATCGCCCTCGGCGCACAGTTCTCATCACCGCCCGCCGCCGTACAGTCCACGCTCTTTTGACCCTGTCCGAACGCCCGGCCTGCACTGCCGGGCCGCCCTGAGAAGCGAGGCCACAGCAACATGGCACCCCAGGACGCCATCCTCGGCTGGAACGAGGACAGCAACGCCGAGGCGTACAACGCCTTCACCCGCGCCCACCCCATGTACGACGCAACCAGCCGCGACCTCGCCCGTCGAGGCCATCTGGCCAACGCCAGCCTGGTGGTCGACCTGTGCGGCGGAGCCGGCGCGACCGCCCGCGCGATCCTCGACCTGATCCCGGCCCGGGCCCGGGTCGTCTCCGTCGACAACGCTGCCGCGATGCAGCGTGTCGGCCGCCGCACCCTGACCGACGCCCGCCTGACCTGGATCACCTCCCCGCCGAACGGCTCGCCGACCACCTGCACGCCAGCAGCGCCGATGCCGTGGTGTGCAACTCCGCGATCTGGAAGACCGATACCGCCGCAGTATTCGCGGCCGTCGCCCACATCCTGCGCCCAGGCGGGCACTTCGTCTTCAACATCGGCGGTGGCTTCGCCGGCGTCCGGCACCCCGACGAACTGTCCACCCGCACCGGGCCTTCCCTGAACGCCCTCATCCGCCAAGTCGCCGCTGAGGCCCACGGATACACCCCACCGCCGCGCGACGCGGACAGGCCGCCGAAGCTGCCGATGAAAACAGTCACCGAGCAGCTGACCGCAGCCGGACTGACGGTCGTCGGCACAGAGCTCACCGCCCAGCACAGCACCATGGCCGAGAAGAAGGCGTGGCTATCCATCCCCGTCTTCGCGCGGCCCGAGGGCGACTTCACCCACGCCCAGCGGATGCAGATCCTCGACACCGCCTACGCCATGACCACCCCCGATGCCCCGGCCGTGACGAGCTGGCTCGTCGTCGTCGCCCAACGGCCGGAGGCCGCCGCATGACCCCGGCCGCCCCGGCTCCCGGCGGCGGGGCCCGCCTCTGTGACCACGCAAGCGTCGGGGTACTGATCTCCTCCCCGAGCGGCCTGCTCGTCTTCGAGCGGGCGATTCCTCCGGCCGGAATCGCCCCGGTCGCCGGCCACGTCGACGAGCATGGCGGCCCCGAGCAGGCCGCCCGCGACGAGGTCACCGAAGAGGTCGGTCTCACCGTCACCCACCTGCACCTGTTGCTGGATCAGTGGCGGCCCAACCGCTGCCGCCGCACGCCCAGCGGTCCGGTCGGCCACCACTGGTGGATCTTCCAGGCCGAGGTTTCCGGGTCGCTGTGCCCCTCGCCCCGGGAGGTCCGCGCCCCTCGGTGGATCCACCCAGCCCAGCTGCGGCAGCACGCGCTGCGGACCGCCGCGTATGCCAACGGGTGCCTGGGCCGTGAGGAGTTCGAACGCGAACCCGGCCTGGAGCCGGTGTGGTGCCGCTTCCTGCACGACCTTGAGCTCGTCACCCTGCCCTCGGCCGACCTCGACCGGATCGAGGCCCTCCTGTGAACGGCGGCCAAGGGCCTACCTCAGCGGGAGCCGACCGCCCGGCCGGCTGCCAGACGGCGAGCGTGCGCACGGATCCGCTCGCGGTCCTCGGGGAAGACGCTGTCCCAGCCTGTATCCAGACGGAACCATGCCGCCGGCTGGTTCTGCTCCCCGGCGAGCGGCACATCGCGTCCCACGATCGCGGCGTAGGACAGGCCCAGCGTCGGAAACCAGTCGGCCCGGTAGGAACGCACCGCCACGGCCGCGGGCTCGGGCAGCAACTCGGTGCGCAGGCCGGTCTCCTCCAGCAGCTCTCGTGCCGCCGCCGCACGCGGCGCCTCGCCCGGCTCCACCTTGCCACCGGGCGAAGCAGGCGGGTTCGTTGATTTCTGGCCGGTGAGTCGCAGGAACCAACGCGTGAGTGGTTCACCGAAGTCTATGAGTATGGAGGGTTCGCGGCCGAACGAGCTCGGGGGGAGCGGTCCGTCATCGCTGCGATGTGTCTGACCGACCGGCGATCTGAATGCCGTGGTCGGAGCGGGCTTGACCTTGACGCTGGGTCAACCCTCCATCCTTCCGGCAGGGGCGTCCTCGCAGTCGCGTGGAACAGCTCCGCGAAGGAGGCAGATGACCATGACGGCCCAATCGATCGCCGGTCCGGCGATTCGCGTGCAAGGTCTCAAGAAGTCGTACGGGAAGCTCGAAGTGCTGCGCAGTGTGGACTTCGGCGTGGCGCCGGGCAGCATCTTCGCCCTGCTCGGCTCCAACGGGGCGGGCAAGACCACCACCGTGAGGATCCTCGCCACACTTCTGAAAGCCGACGCGGGGGCGGCGAGCGTCAATGGCTTCGACGTTGCCACGCACCCGGCGGACGTGCGGGAGTCCATCAGTCTCACCGGGCAGTTCGCGGCCGTCGACGAGATCCTCAGCGGTCGGGAGAACCTTGCCCTCGTCGCCAGGCTGCGCCACCTCAAGGACCCGGGCGCGATCGCGGATGACCTGCTCAGGCGTTTCTCGCTGAGCGAGGCGGGCGCGCGGCGAGTGTCCACGTATTCGGGTGGGATGCGCCGCCGGCTGGACATCGCGATGAGCCTCATCGGGAATTCGCCGGTGATTTTCCTGGACGAGCCGACGGCCGGACTCGACCCCGAGGCGCGCATCGAGGTGTGGGACGCGGTCAAGGAGCTCGCCGACCACGGCACGACGGTGCTGCTCACCACGCAGTACCTGGAAGAGGCCGAGCAATTGGCCGACCGGATCGCGATCCTCCACCAGGGTCGGATCATCGTGAACGGCACCCTCGCCGAGCTCAAGCAGCTCTTCCCGCCCGCCAAGGTCGAGTACGTCGAGAAGCAGCCGACTCTCGAGGAGATCTTCCTCGCAGTCATCGGGGGCATCGACAAGAGCGACGTCACTGGCACGACAACTGGGGGACGAGCATGAACGCGTACTTCTTCAACGACACTGTCGCGCTCACGGGGCGGACCCTGCGCCATGTCACACGCAGCATGGACACCATCATCACGACCGCCATCACGCCGGTCGCCATGATGCTGATGTTCGTCTACGTGTTCGGCGGCGCCATCGATACCGGGTCGGTTTCGTATGTGAACTACATGCTGCCCGGCATCCTGCTCATGACCATCGCCTCAGGCATCTCCTACACCGCGTACCGGCTGTTCACCGATGTGAAGAGCGGGATCTTCGAGCGATTCCAGTCCATGCCGATCGCTCGGTCGGGTGTGCTGTGGGCCCACGTCGTCACCTCTCTGGTCGCCAACCTGATCGCTCTCGTGCTCGTCGTGGGCGTCGCTGTGCTCATGGGCTTCCGCTCCGGGGCAGGAGCGTCGGCATGGCTCGCGGTCGCCGGCATCCTGCTCTTGTTCACCCTGGCGCTGACCTGGCTCGCCGTGATCCCCGGGCTCTCTGCGTCGTCGGTCGAGGGCGCGGGCGCGTTCGCCTACCCTCTCATCTTCCTGCCGTTCGTCAGTTCGGCGTTCGTGCCCACAAAGACGATGCCCGGCCCGGTGCGCTGGTTCGCCGAACATCAGCCGGTGACGTCGATCGTCAACACGATCCGCAACCTGTTCGCCCAGCAGCCGGTCGGCGACGACATCTGGACCGCCCTCGCATGGTGCGTCAGCATCCTCGTCGTGGCGTACATCTTCGCGATGGCCGCCTATCGCCGGAAGATCGCCTGAGGCAGTCTGAGACCCATGCTCACCATCAGCCAGCTTGCGGCGTACGCCGGGGTGACGGTGCGGGCGGTACGCCACTACCACCGGATCGGGTTGCTGCCGGAGCCCGAGCGCGACCGGTCCGGATACCGGAACTACGACGCTGTCGCGGTCGTGCGACTGATCCGGATCCGCACCCTCGCAGACGCCGGCGTGCCGCTGGCCCGGGTGCAGGAACTCCTCGACGCCGCCCCGGAGGAGTTCGCCGGCGGCGTCCAGGAGATCGACAAGGCCCTGCGCGCCGAGATCCGGCGGCTGCAGAACACTCGCAGCCGACTCGCCAGGCTCGCCGCCGGAGAGCACCTGGCGCTCCCGCAGAGCGTTGTGGACTACCTCGACCGGCTGCGCGGTCTCGGCGTTGAGGAGCGGTACATCGAGATGGAGCGGGACGCCTGGATCATGATCGCTGCCCAGGTGCCGCATTCGATCGACTCCGTGATCGCCAAGAAGCACGAGGAGCTGGACGACCCCGAGATGGTGAAGCTCTACAGCCTTCTCAGCGGGGCACTCGACTGGCCGGCCGACGATCCGCGGATCGTCGAGGTCGCCGACATCATGGAGCGCTTGATGGTTCGCGCTGTGGAGGCCGGCGAGGTGGGTGCCGATGACGGCATCGATGATCAGTTTGTCGACCTCCTGGACTCAACCATGGTCGAGTCCTCACCGCACGCCGCGCGGCTGTTGGCGATTCTGGAGGAGCGGGGCTGGAGGGGCTGGACCCGCATCGAGCGAGTGCCTGCCGAGAGACTCAACACTGGGCTGCCGCCATCGTGAAGGCAGGTCAGGGTCCTGGAGTGACGCTATTTGGGGGTGCACGTGCTTCCCGGGGGCGGCCGTCTGCCTCAGTGAGGAACAGGGCCGGCGCGGTGGGGGTGGGCAGCGTGGATGTACTTCATGGCAGTGGTGATGGAGATTCTCCTGACAGCAACACCGGTTTCCCGTTCCGTTCCCCGGGCCCCGGCCCCAGACAGGACAAAAGCCCGCCCCTTCGATCTGAAGGCTACTGGCGGGTTACTTGTCACCTGGTTCGCCGCTCGTTAAA
>NZ_JAGFNO010000038.1:0-80382 GCF_017592595.1 Streptomyces sp. NEAU-YJ-81
ACCGGAGCCATCCGGCGCACCCACCGAAAGCTGAAGCTGAACGCCTCCCACCTCGGGAAGCACCAGCGGCGCCTCCAGCGTCAACTCCTCGACCTGGTCACAACCGACCTGGTCACCCGCGCGAACCGCCAGCTCCACAAAAGCCGTACCCGGCAGCAACACCGAACCCATCACGGCGTGGTCGAGCAGCCACGGATGCGTGTCGAGTCCCAGTCGGCCCGTGAGCAGCAGCCCCTCACCACCGGCCAGCGGCACGGCGGCCCCGACCAGCGGATGGTCGACGGTCGCCAGCCCCAGCCCGGCCGTACCGCCCAGGGCAGCGGCCGGGAGCTCGGGCCAGTAGCGCGCGTACTGGAAGGCGTACGTGGGCAGCTCGACCCGAGCCGCGCCGGTACCGCCGAAGACGGCGTCCCAGTCGACCGCCACACCACGGACATGGGCCCGGGCGACGGCGGTGGTCAGCGTCTTGGCCTCGGGACGGTCCTTGCGCAGCACGGCCGCGAACGCGGCGTCCTCGCCGGTCACACACTGCTGGGCCATGGCGGTGAGCACACCGTCCGGACCCAGCTCGACGAACGTGGAGACGCCCTGCGCCTCAAGGGTTCGCACACCGTCGAGGAAGCGGACGGCTTCGCGGACGTGGCGCACCCAGAAGTCGGCCGTCGTGATCTCCTCGGCGGAGACGACGGAACCGGTGAGGTTGGAGACGATCGGGATGCGCGGGGCCTCGTACGTCAGCCCCTCGGCCACCTCGCGGAACGCCTCCAGCATCCCGTCCATACGCGGCGAGTGGAACGCATGGCTGACCGTGAGCCGCTTGGTCTTCCGACCCTGCGCCTCGAACGACGCGGCAATCTCCAGCGCCACGTCCTCGTCACCCGCGATGACCACGGAGGTCGGCCCGTTGAGCGCTGCGAGGCTGACCCGCTCAGTCAGCAGCGGCAACACCTCCTCCTCCGACGCCTGCACCGCGACCATCGCGCCACCCGCCGGAAGCTCCTGCATCAACCGCCCACGAGCCGCCACCAACTGCGCCGCATCCGCCAGCGACAACACACCCGCCACATGCGCGGCAGCCAGCTCACCAATCGAGTGACCCGACAGGAAGTCCGCACGCAGACCCCACGCCTCGACCAGCCGGAACAACGCCACCTCAACCGCGAACAGCGCAGGCTGAGTGAACCCCGTCTGATCCAGCGCCTCAGCATCGTCCCCGAACAGGACGCCCTTCAAAGACCGTTCAAGATGCTGGTCCAGCTCATCGCAGACCGCGTCCAGCGCCTCCGCGAACACCGGATAGGCGTCATACAGCTCACGCCCCATCCCCAGCCGCTGACTCCCCTGCCCCGTGAACAGGAACGCCACCTTGCCACCGGCCACCGAACCCTGAACGAGCGCCGCAGCGCGACGTCCCTCGGCCAGCGCCCGCAGAGCCTTCAGCAGCCCATCCCGGTCCTCGGCCACCACCACCGCACGGTGGTCGAACGCCGATCGGCCGGTCGCCAGCGAGTAGCCCAGGTCGACCGCGTCCAGCTCGGGCCGGTCCGTCGCATGGGCGACCAGCCGCTCGGCCTGGTCCCGCAGCGCAGCCGCATCCCGCCCCGACAGCACCCACGGCACCACGGCGGGCGGGACAGCGGAAGCCGACGGAGCCTCCGCCGCCTCCACCTCCGGCGCCTGCTCGATGATGGTGTGCACATTGGTGCCGCTGATGCCGAACGACGACACGCCCGCGCGGCGCGGACGGCCGGTCTCCGGCCACTCCACCTGATCCGTCAGCAACGCGACCGCGCCCGCCGACCAGTCCACATGCGGCGACGCCTCGTCGGCGTGCAGGGTCTTCGGAAGCACCCCGTGCCGCATGGCGAGGATCATCTTCATCACACCCGCGACACCGGCGGCGGCCTGGGTGTGGCCCATGTTCGACTTGATGGAGCCGAGCAGCAACGGCCGCTCCGCGTCCCGTTCCTGGCCGTACGTGGCGAGCAGCGCCTGCGCCTCGATCGGGTCGCCCAGCGTCGTGCCCGTACCGTGTGCCTCGACCGCGTCCACATCGCCGACCGACAGCCCGGCGGCGGCCAGCGCCTGCCGGATGACGCGCTGCTGGGACGGGCCGTTCGGCGCCGTCAGACCATTGGACGCACCATCCTGGTTCACCGCGCTGCCGCGCACCACGGCCAGCACCGGGTGACCGTTCTTGCGCGCGTCCGACAGCCGCTCGACCAGCAGCATGCCCGCGCCCTCGGCCCAGCCCGTGCCGTCCGCGTCCGCCGAGAACGCCTTGCAGCGGCCGTCGGCGGACAGGCCGCCCTGGCGGCTGAAGCCGACGAACGTGCCGGGAGTCGCCATCACCGTGACACCACCGGCCAGCGCCATCGTGCACTCACCCGAGCGCAGCGCCTGGATCGCCCAGTGCAGCGCCACCAGCGACGACGAACACGCCGTGTCGACGGTGACGGCCGGGCCCTCCAGGCCGAGGGCGTAGGCGACGCGGCCGGAGGCGATGGAGCCAGTGCTGCCGGAGCCGATCGCGCCCTCGCCGCCGCCGTCCGGGGCCTGCTCCACCAGCGTGGCGTAGTCGTGGTACATCACGCCCGCGAAGACACCGGTACGGCTGCCGCGCAGCGTGGCCGGGTCGATGCCCGCGCGCTCGAACGCCTCCCACGACGTCTCCAGCAGCAACCGCTGCTGCGGGTCCGTCGCCAGCGCCTCGCGCGGCGAGATCCCGAAGAAGGTGGGGTCGAAGTCGGCGGCGTCGTGGAGGAAACCGCCCTCGCGGGTGTACGAGGTGCCGGGGTGCTCCGGGTCCGGGTGGTAGAGCGCGTCCAGGTCCCAGCCACGGTCGACGGGGAAGCCGGAGATCGCGTCCTGGCCGGCGGACAGCAGCCGCCACAGGTCCTCGGGGGTGCGCACCCCGCCCGGGAAGCGGCAGCTCATGCCGACGATGGCGATCGGCTCGTCGTCGATGGCGCCCACGGCCTGGACGGGCAGGCCCGACCGGGCGCCGGTGCCCGCCAGTTCGTCCCTGAGGTGTTCGGCCAGGACGAGGGAGGTCGGATAGTCGAAGACCAGGGTGGCGGGGAGCCGCATCCCGGTGACCGCGTTCAGGCGGTTGCGCAGTTCGACGGCGGTCAGCGAGTCGAAGCCCAGGTCGCGGAAGGCGCGGTCGGGGTCGACGGAGTCGGCGGTGCCATAGCCCAGGACGGCGGCGACCTGGGTACGGACCAGCTCCAGCAGCGTCTCCAGCCGCTCGGTCTCGTTCAGACGGGCCAGCCGCTGTGCCAGGGCGCCCGTTCCGGCGGAGCCCTCCGCCGTACGCCGCGCCGGGACGCGCACCAGCCCGGACATCAGCGGGGCCACCACACCGGTGGACGCCGCCTCGGCCCGTGCCGCCGCCAGGTCCAGCCGCACCGGGACGAGCAGGGCCTCGCCCGCCCGTCCGGCCGCGTCGAACAGTTCCTTGCCCTCGTCGGTGGCGAGCGCGGCGACACCGCCCCGGCTCATCCGGGACACATCGGCCTGGTCCAGCTCACCGGCCATACCACCGGATTCGGCGGCCCACAGGCCCCAGGCCAGGGACGTTCCGGGCAGGCCGAGCGCCGTACGGTGCTGGGCGAGCGCGTCCAGATAGGCGTTGCCGGCGGCGTAGTTGCCCTGCCCCGCGGCACCGAAGACACCGGCGGCGGACGAGAAGAGAACGAACGCGGACAGGTCGAGGTCGCGGGTCAGCTCGTGCAGGTTCCAGGCGGCGTCCACCTTCGGACGCAGCACCCGCTCCAGCCGCTCCGGCGTCAGCGAACCGATCACACCGTCATCCAGCACACCGGCCGTATGCACCACGGCCGTCAGCGGATGCCCGGCCGGAATGGCCGCCAGCGCCTCGGCCAGCGCGCCATGGTCGGCGACATCACACGCCGCCCATCGCACCTCGGCGCCCAACTCGGCCAATTCCGTGCTGAGTTCGGCCGTGCCCGGAGCCTCGCCACCACGACGGCTTACCAGCAGCAGGCGCCGTACGCCACGCTCCGCCACCAGGTGGCGGGCGAACAGAGCGCCCAGCGTGCCGCTCGCACCGGTGACCAGCACCGTGCCGTCGGCGTCGAACTCCGGCGCGTCCTCCCCGGAGCCCGAGCTCGCGGCGGCGGCGCGCGCCAGGCGCGGCGCCCGCAGCACCCCGTCCCGTACGGCCACCTGCGGTTCACCCGACGCCAGCGCGTCCGGCACCGCCCTCAGCGAATCGGCCGCGCCATCGACGTCGACCAGGACGAACCGGCCGGGGTTCTCCGACTCGGCGGAGCGCACCAGGCCCCAGACGGCGGCATGGGTCAGATCGGCCACCGGCTCGTCCGCACCGGCGGCCACGGCACCGGAGGTCAGCAGGACCAGGCGCGAGTTCGTGAAGCGGTCGTCATTCAGCCACTGTTGCAGCAGGCTCAGCGCCTGGGCGGTGGCGCGGTGCACCGCGTCGGCGGGTGAGGAGCTTTCTCCTATCCCGCCCCTTCCCGCAACCTGGGGCTCCGCCCCAGGACCCCGGTCCTCAATCGCCGGACGGGCTTGAAGGGCGACCACCACGTCATCCGGCAGCGCCGCGCCGGACTCGACCGCCGTGGCCAGCGCGTCCAGGTCGGCGTAGGTGTCGAACCGCTGCCCGGTCGACGCCAGGTCGAGCGCGTCGGATCCCAGCAGGGCCCAGCGTCCCGCCGGGCCCTGGGCGGATACCTCGGCCCAGTCGAGCCGGAACAGCGACTCCTGACGGCCGCCCCGTGCGCCCTGGATCTGCTCGACGGACACCGGCCGCAGCACCAGCGAGTCCACCGACAGGACGGCACGCCCGGCGCCATCGGCCACCGCCAGCGACACCGCGTCCGCACCGGCCGCCGACAACCGCACCCGCAGCACCGAAGCACCCACCGCGTGCAACGACACACCAGCCCACGCAAACGGCAGCCGCGCCCCGTCCGCACCCTCGATCAGACCACCAAGACCCACCGCATGCAGCGCCGAGTCCAGCAGCGCCGGATGCAGACCGAACAGCCCCGCCTCGGACCGCGCGTCCTCCGGCAGCTCCAGCTCGGCGTAGACCTCGTCACCGACCCGCCAGGCGGACGTCAGCCCCTGGAACACCGGGCCGTACGTCAGCCCCGCCTCGGCCAGACCCTCGTACAGACCCTCGACGGGCAGCGCCGACGCCCCCGCCGGAGGCCACGCCGCCAGGTCGAACGACGCCGCGGGCGCGCCCGAACCCAGCACACCCGACGCATGCCGCACCCACGGCTCGTCGACCGCCGCGTCCTCGTGCCGCGAGTACACCGTCAGCGCGCGCCGCCCCGAACCGTCGGGCGCGCCCACCGAAAGCTGGAGCTGGACACCGCCCACCTCGGGAAGCACCAGCGGCGCCTCCAGCGTCAGCTCCTCCAGCAGATCGCAGCCGACCTGGTCACCGGCGCGGATCGCCAGCTCCACGAAGGCCGTGCCGGGCAGCAGCACCGAGCCCGCCACCGCGTGATCGGCCAGCCACGGATGGGTGTCCAGGGCGAGACGGCCGGTGTAGAGGAAGCCGTCGGAGTCGGCGAGCGCCACCGCGGCACCCAGCAGCGGGTGGTCGGCCGCGCCGAGCCCGGCGGACACCATGTCGCCCGCCCAGTAGCCGGTGTCGAGCCAGTAGGTGTCGCGCTGGAAGGGGTAGAGCGGAAGGTCCGTACGGGCCGTGTCCGTCCCGGCGAACACGGCGGTCCAGTCCGGGGAGACACCGTGGACATGGGCTCCGGCGACGGCGGTGGCCAGGCTCTGGAGCTCCGGGCGGCCGGAGCGCAGTGCGGACACAAGGGTGGCGTCGTCGCGGGTCAGGCAGTCCTGGGCCATGGCGGTGAGCACACCGTCCGGGCCCAGTTCGACGAACTTCGTGACGTTGCGCTCCTCCAGCGTCCGTACGCCGTCGAGGAAGCGGACGGCCTCGCGGACGTGGCGCACCCAGAAGTCGGGGGTCGTGATCTCCTCGGCAGACACCACGCCACCGGTCAGATTCGACACGATCGGGATCTTCGGAGCCTCATACGACAGCCCCTGCGCCACCTGCCGGAACGCCTCCAGCATCCCGTCCATACGCGGCGAGTGGAACGCATGGCTGACCGTGAGGCGCTTGGTCTTACGACCCTGCGCCTCGAACGACGACGCGATCTCCACCGCCGCGTCCTCGTCACCCGCGATGACCACCGACGTCGGGCCGTTCAGCGCGGCGATCGAGACCCGCTCGTTGAGCAGCGGCAGCACCTCGTCCTCCGACGCCTGCACCGCGATCATCGCGCCACCCGCCGGAAGCTCCTGCATCAAACGCCCACGCGCCGCCACCAACTTCGACGCATCCGCCAGCGACAGCACACCCGCCACATGCGCGGCGGCCAACTCACCGATCGAATGCCCGGAGAGGAAGTCGGGCCGCAGCCCCCACGCCCCCACCAGCCGGAACAGCGCCACCTCGACCGCGAACAACGCGGGCTGAGTGAAGCCCGTCCGATCCAACGCCTCAGCATCGGCCCCGAACAGCACGTCCTTCAAAGGCCGCTCAAGATGCTGGTCCAGCTCCGCGCACACCGCGTCCAGAGCCTCGGCGAACACCGGATAGGCGTCGTACAGCTCACGCCCCATCCCCAGCCGCTGGCTCCCCTGCCCCGTGAACAGGAACGCCACCTTGCCGCCGGTGACCCTCCCCTCGACCAGCCCGGTCGCGGGCTCCTCGCGGGAGAGTGCGTCGAGGGCCCGTATCAGGCCCTCGCGGTCGTCGGCGACGATGGCCGCCCGGTGGTCGAAGGCCGCCCGGCCGATGGCCAGCGAGAAGCCGACGTCGGTGAGGCGCAGTTCGGGGTGGGCCTCGAGGTGGGCGCGCAGGTTCGCGGCCTGGGCGCGCAGCGCGGGGCGGCTCTTGGCCGCCACGGTCCACAGCGGCAGCGCGGCGGCGGCGCGGGCCTCGGCGGGGGCGCCGTCATCGGCCGTCTTCGCGGTCTGCGGCTCCTCGGCGTCCGGCTCGGGCGCCTGCTCCAGGATGGTGTGCGCGTTGGTGCCGCTGATGCCGAACGAGGACACCGCGGCCCGGCGCGGCTGGTCGGTGTCGGGCCAGGCGCGCCCCTCGGTGAGCAGCGAGACGGCGCCGGCCGACCAGTCGACGTTGGGGGTGGGCTGGTCGACGTGCAGGGTCCGCGGAAGCGTCCCGTGGCGCATCGCCATGACCATCTTGATGATGCCCGCGACACCCGCGGCGGCCTGCGTGTGCCCGATGTTGGACTTGATGGAGCCCAGCCACAGCGGCTGGTCCTCGGTGTGGTTGCGCCCGTACGTGGCGAGCAGGGCCTGTGCCTCGATCGGGTCGCCGAGCGTGGTGCCCGTGCCATGCGCCTCGACCACGTCGATCTGCCCGGCGGAGAGCCGGGCGGAGGCCAGGGCCTGGCGGATGACGCGCTGCTGCGAGGGGCCGTTCGGCGCGGTCAGGCCGCTGCTGGCGCCATCCTGGTTGATGGCGCTGCCGCGGACGAGGGCGAGCACCTGGTGGCCGTTGGCGCGGGCGTCGGAGAGCCGCTCCAGCAGCAGCATTCCGGCGCCTTCGCCCCAGCCGGTGCCGTCCGCGGCGGCCGCGAAGGACTTGCAGCGGCCGTCGGCGGCGAGTCCGCGCTGGCGGCTGAACTCGGTGAAGGTGCCGGGGGTGGACATGACCGTGACACCGCCGGCCAGGGCCAGCGAGCACTCCCGGCGGCGCAGCGCCTGCGCGGCGAAGTGCAGGGCGACCAGGGAGGAGGAGCAGGCCGTGTCGATGGTGACGGCCGGCCCCTCCAGGCCGAAGGTGTAGGCGACGCGGCCGGAGGCGATGGAGCCGGAGCTGCCGTTGCCGAGGAAGCCCTCGACGTCCTCGGGCGCGGAGAACAGCCGGGAGGCGTAGTCGTGGTACATCACGCCCGCGAACACACCGGTCTGGCTGCCCTGGAGCGAGGTCGGGTCGATGCCCGCGCGCTCGAACGCCTCCCAGGAGGTCTCCAGCAGCAGCCGCTGCTGCGGGTCCATGGCGAGCGCCTCGCGCGGCGAGATGCCGAAGAACGCGGGGTCGAAGTCGGCCGCGTCGTGCAGGAAGCCGCCCTCGTGGACGTACGGCTCCTGGCCGCTGTCCGGGTCCGGCTCGAAGAGGACGTCGGTGGCCCAGCCGCGGTTGGTGGGGTACGGCGTGGCCGCGTCACCGCCGCGGGCGACGAGCTCCCACAGCTCCTCGGGGGTGCTGACCCCGCCGGGGTAGCGGCAGCTCATCGCGACGATGGCGATCGGCTCCTGCTCACGCTCCTCGACCTCGCGCAGCCGCCGCCGCGCCTCGCGCAGGTCGGTGGTGGCCCGCTTGAGGTAGTCGAGGTACTTCTCTTCGTTCGCCGTCGCCATTACGCCGTCCCCGCGGTGCTGAGATGAGTCGATGAGCTCTTGTGGAGCTGGTCAGGAGAGCCCGAGCTCGTCGTCGAGGAGATCGAAGATCTCGTCTGCCGTAGCGGACTGGATTTCACGGTCTTCTGCGGTGCTGTCCGTAGCACTTTGCGTTTCATTCCACTTCGACAGGAGGTCGCGCAGGCGGGTGGTGATGCCGGGGCGCTCGATGTCGTCCGGGGCGATCGTGGCGAGGATCGCCTCGAGCTTGTCGAGTTCCGCGTGTACGGGCGGGTGTCCGGCCGCGCCGTCCAAGCCCAGTTCCTCGCGCAGATACCCGGCGAGCGCGGTGGGCGTCGGGTAGTCGAAGATCAGCGTGACCGGCAGGCGCAGCCCGGCGGCGGCGCCCAGTCGGTTGCGCAGATCCACGGCGGTGAGCGAGTCGAAGCCGAGGTCGAGGAAGCCGCGGCCGGCGTCCACGTCGTCCGGGGTGGCGTAGCCGAGGACGGCCGCCACATGGCTCCGGACGACCTCCAGCAGCTCCCGGTCGCGTTCGGTCTCCGAGAGCCCGGAGAGCCGTTCGGCGAGCGAGCCCGCGCCCGAGTCGGCCAGGGCCCCGGCACCGGTGGCGCCGGTGTCGGCGGAGCGCCGTACGGGGGTGCGGACCAGGCCGCGCAGCAGCGGCGGCAGCAGCCCTGCGGCGGCCTGGCCGCGCAGCGCGCCCGTGTCGATGCGGATCGGGACGAGCACGGCCTCAGGCAGGGTGCCCGACAGGTCGAACAGGGCCAGGCCCTCGTCCTGCGGGAGCGCCGCGAAGCCACCGCGCGAGATGCGGGTCACATCGGAGGCGTCGAGGCTTCCGGCCATGCCGTCGGCCGCCGCCCACAGGCCCCAGGCGAGCGAGCTCGCGGGCAGGCCCTGGGCGTGGCGGTGCTGGGCGAGTGCGTCCAGGAAGGTGTTGGCCGCGGCGTAGTTTCCCTGTCCCGAGCTGCCGAAGGCACCGGCGGCCGAGGAGAAGAGCACGAACGCGGCCAGGTCCAGCTCGCGGGTCAGCTCGTGGAGGTTCCACGCCGCGTCCACCTTGGGGCGCAGCACGGTGTCGATCCGCTCACCGGTCAGCGAGCTGATCACACCGTCGTCCAGGACGCCCGCGGTGTGCACCACGGCGGTCAGCGGATGCGCTGCCGGGATCGCCGAGAGGGTGGCGGCCAGGGCGTCCCGGTCGGCGGTGTCACAGGCCGCCCAGGTGGCCTCGGCGCCCATCTCGCCCAGTTCGGCGGCGAGTTCGGCCGCGCCCGGTGCCTCGCCACCACGGCGGCTCACCAGCAGCAGACGCCGCACCCCGCGCTCCGCCACCAGGTGGCGGGCGAAGAGTCCGCCGAGCGCGCCGGTGGCGCCGCTCAGCAGCACGGTGCCGTCCGGGTCGCCCAGTGTGGCGGGCTCGGGGGTGTCCGGCCGGGCCGGGACCCGGGCGAGCCGGTAGGCGTGGCCGGTGCCGGAGCGCAGGGCGACCTGCGGTTCGTCGGTGGCGAGCACCGACGGCAGGGCCCGCTGGGAGGCGTCGGTGCCGTCGAGGTCGACCAGGACGAAGCGGCCCGGGTTCTCCGACTGCGCGGACTTGACCAGGCCCCAGGCGGTGGTGTGGGCCAGGTCGGCGATGTCCTCGCCGGGGGCCGCCGCGACCGCGCCACGGGTGACGAGGACGAGGCGGGTGTCGGCGAACCGCTGGTCGTTCAGCCAGTTCTGGACCAGGTCCAGGGTGTTCCGGGCGACGGCCCTCGCGGTGTCGGGCAGGGACGCCGCGCCGCCGGTGGCGGTGAGGGGTGCCACGACCACGTCGGGGGCGGACGCGCCGCCGTCGAGAGCGGTGGCGAGTGCCGCGAGGTCCGCGTAGTCGTCCAGCCGCTCGCCCGCGACGGTGAAGCCGGTGGCCGTGGAGCCGGTGGCGGCGCCGAGGGTCACCCAGCGCTCGCCGAGCGGAATGTCGGTGGCGGATGCGGACAGGGCCGCCCACTCGGGCCGGAACAGCGACTCGTGGTGTGCGGCGCGCGAGGCGTCGAGCTGCTCGGTCGAGAGCGGGCGCACCACCAGGCCGTCGATGGTGGCGACGGCGGCGCCGGTGCCGTCGGCGAGGTGCAGCGACACCCCGTCGGCGCCGGGCCGCAGCCGTACGCGCAGCGATGCGGCGCCCCCGGCGTACAGCCGTACGCCGGTCCAGGCGAACGGCAGCCGCGCCCCTTCGTTCTCCTCGCCCTCCGGGTCGAGGCCGAGCGTGTGCAGGGCGGCGTCCAGCAGCGCCGGATGCACCCCGTACGCGGCGGCCTCGGGCTCGAAGCCCTGGGGCAGCCGGATCTCGGCGAACAGCTCGTCGCCGCGCCGCCAGGCGGTGTGCAGCCCCTGGAAGACCGGGCCGTAGCCGAGTCCGGCGGCGGCCGCGCCCTCGTAGAACTCCTCGGTGGCGAGGGCCGTCGCGTCGGCCGGGGGCCATACGCCCAGGTCCACCTGCTCGGCCTCGCTCGCCTGCTCGCCCGGGGCGAGGAAGCCGGAGGCGTGGCGGATCCACGGCTCGTCGGCGGGGACGTCCTCCCGGCGGGAGTGCAGGGTCAGCGAACGACGCCCGGTCTCATCGGCCGCCGCGAGCTCCAGCCGCAGTTGGACGGCGCCCTGTTCGGGCAGGACCAGCGGCGCCTGGAGGGTCAGCTCCTCGACCGTGTCACAGCCCGCCTCGTGGCCGGCCCGCAGCGCGAGTTCGACGAAGGCGGTGCCGGGCAGCAGCACGGTGTCCATGACGGCGTGGTCGGCCAGCCACGGGTGGGTCAGCAGCGACAGCCGCCCGGTGAACACGAAGCCACCGGTGTCGGGGAGTTCCACCGCCGCGCCCAGCAGCGGATGGTCGGCCGTGCCGAGGCCCGCGGAGATCACGTCCTCGACGGAGATGCCCACGTCGAGCCAGTAGCGCTGGCGCTGGAAGGCGTAGGTGGGCAGCTCCACGCGGCGGGCGCCGCGCCCGGCGTAGACCGCCGCCCAGTCCGGGGCCGCGCCGCGGACATGGGCGTGGGCGAGGGCGGTGGCGAGCGCCTGGGCCTCGGGGCGGCCACCGCGCAGGGTGGGAACGAACACCGCGTCGGTGCCGGCCTCCCCTTCGGTCCCGGTCTCCGTCTCGGCGAGGCAGTCCTCGCCCATCGCGGAGAGCACCCCGTCCGGGCCGAGCTCCACGAAGGTGGTCACACCCTGGTCGCGCAGGGTGCGGACCCCGTCGGCGAAGCGGACGGACTCCCGGACATGGCGCACCCAGAACTCCGGCAGGCGGATCTCATCGGCGGAGACCACGGTGCCGGTGAGGCAGGACACCAGCGGGATCTTCGGGGCGTTGTAGGTCAGGCACGCGGCCAGCTTGCGGAAGTCCGCGAGCATCGGGTCCATATGCGGCGAGTGGAAGGCATGGCTGACCGTGAGCCGCTTGGTCTTGCGACCCCGCGCTTCGAAGTCCGCCGCGAGCTGCGTCGCCGCGTCCTCGTCACCCGCGATGACCACGGAGTTCGGGCCATTGAGGGCGGCGATGCTCACGCGGTCGGTGAGCAGCGGCGCCACCTCGTCCTCGGACGCCTGGAGCGCGATCATCGCGCCACCGGCGGGCAGCTCCTGCATGAGGCGGCCACGGGCCGCGACCAGCACGGAGGCGTCGGCGAGCGAGAACACACCCGCCACATGCGCGGCGGCCAGCTCACCGATGGAGTGGCCGGACACGTAGTCCGCCTTCAGGCCCCACGCCTCGACCAGCCGGAACAGCGCCACCTCGATGGCGAACAGCGCGGGCTGGGTGAACCCGGTCTGGTCCAGCGCCTCGGCGTCGTCGCCGAACAGCACATCCCGCAGCGGCCGCTCCAGATGCCCGTCCAGATGCGCGCACACCTCGTCCAGCGCCTGCGCGAAGCGCGGGAACGTCCGGTACAGCTCACGGCCCATGCCGAGCCGCTGGCTGCCCTGGCCGGTGAACAGGAACGCCACCTTGCCCTCGGTGGCGACACCGCGCAGCGCCTGCGCCGGGTGGTCACCGCGCGCCAGCGCGTCGAGCGCGCCCAGCGCGTCGTCGTGGCCTTCGGAGACCAGGGCGACGCGGTGTTCGAGCGCGGCGCGGGTCGTCGCGAGCGAGAAGCCCAGGTCGGTGAGGGCGGCCCGGGGTTCGGCGGCGATCCGCGACCGCAGCCGCCGCGCCTGCGCCCGCACACCGTCCTCGGTGCGGGCCGACAGCAGCACGGGCACATACGGCAGGGCCTCGGGCTCCGCCGCGGGCTCGCTCGGCTCGGGGGCGGGCGGCTGCTCGATGATGGCGTGGGCGTTGGTGCCGCTGATGCCGAACGAGGACACCGCGGCCCGGCGCGGGCGGCCGGTCTCCGGCCACTCCAGCTGCTCGGTGAGCAGGGACACCGCGCCCGCCGACCAGTCCACGTGCGGCGACGGCTCGTCCACGTGCAGGGTGCGCGGCAGCACACCGTGCCGCATCGACAGCACCATCTTGATGATTCCGGCGACACCGGAGGCCGCCTGGGTGTGGCCCAGGTTGGACTTGACGGAGCCCAGCCACAGTGGCCGCTCCGCGTCCCGGTCCTGGCCGTAAGTGGCCAGCAGCGCCTGCGCCTCGATCGGGTCACCCAGGGTCGTGCCCGTGCCGTGCGCCTCGACCACGTCCACCTCACCGGTGGTCAGGCGGGCGTTGGCCAGCGCCTGGCGGATGACGCGCTGCTGGGACGGGCCGTTGGGCGCGGTCAGACCGTTGGACGCGCCGTCCTGGTTGACGGCGCTGCCGCGCACGATCGCCAGCACCTCATGGCCGTTGCGGCGGGCGTCCGACAGCCGCTCCAGCAGCAGCATGCCCGCGCCCTCGCCCCAGCCGGTGCCGTCGGCGGCGGCCGCGAAGGACTTGCAGCGGCCGTCCCTGGCCAGTCCGCGCTGGCGGCTGAAGTCGATGAACGTACCCGGGGTGAACATCACCGTGACACCGCCGGCCAGCGCCAGCGAGCATTCGCCCTGCCGCAGCGCCTGCGCCGCAAGGTGCAGCGCGACCAGCGACGACGAGCAGGCCGTGTCGACCGTGACGGCCGGGCCCTCAAGACCGAAGGTGTACGCCACCCGGCCGGACACCACACTGCTGGAGCTGCCGGTGCCGAGATAGCCCTCGACCTCGTTCGGGACGGCGTGCAGCCGGGACCCGTAGTCGTGGTACATGACGCCCGCGAACACACCGGTCCTGCTGCCGCGCACCGACAGCGGGTCGATACCGGCGCGCTCGAACGCCTCCCAGGACGTCTCCAGCAGCAGCCGCTGCTGCGGGTCCATGGCGAGCGCCTCGCGCGGCGAGATCCCGAAGAACGCCGGGTCGAACTCGGCGGCGTCGTGCAGGAATCCGCCCTCGCGGGCGTAGGAGGTGCCCTGGGTCTCCGGGTCCGGGTCGTAGAGCGCCTCGAGGTCCCAACCGCGGTTGTCGGGGAAGCGGGAGATGCCGTCCTCGCCCGCGGCGAGCAACTGCCACAGCTCCTCGGGGGTGGTGACCCCACCGGGGTAGCGGCAGCTCATCGCCACGATGGCGATCGGCTCGTCGTCGGTGGCGGCCACGACCGGCACCGGGGTGTGCACCGCCGGGGTCCGCGTGCCGACGAGCTCGGTGCGCAGATGGCGGGCCAGGACCTGCGGGTCCGGGTAGTCGAAGATGAGCGTGGCGGGCAGCCGCAGCCCGGTGACCGTGTTGAGCTGGTTGCGCAGCTCGACGGCGGTCAGGGAGTCGAAGCCCAGCTCCTTGAACGCCCGCCCGGAACCGATGGTCTCCGCACCCGCGTAGCCGAGCACGGTGGCCACCTGGCCGCGGACCAGGTCCAGCAGCAGTCGCTCCTGCTCGGGCTCGGACAGCCCGGCGAGCCGTCCGGCAAGACCGGTCTCGCCACCCGCCGCGACCGCGTCCACCGCGCGCCGCGCCGGGATCCGCACCAGACCGCGGAACAGGGGCGAGACCGCGCCACTGGCGGCCAGGGTGCGCAGGGCCGCGATGTCCACCCGCATCGGCACCAGCGACGCCTCGCGGACGGTCAGCGCGGTGTCGAGCAGTGCGAGGCCCTCCGCCACCGGCAGCGGCGGCAGTCCGGCGCGCCGCATCCGGGCGATGTCGGCCTCGTCCAGGGTGCTGCCCATACCGGCCCCGGCCCACAGGCCCCACGCCAGCGCGGTGGCGGGCAGGCCCTGGGCGGCGCGGTGCTGGGCGAGGGCGTCCAGGAAGACGTTGGAGGCGGCGTAGTTGCCCTGGCCCGGGCCGCCGAACACGCCGGAGGAGGACGAGAACAGCACGAAGGCCGTCAGGTCCAGGTCGCGGGTCAGCTCGTGCAGGTTCCACGCCGCGTCCACCTTCGGACGCATGACGTGGTCGACGCGCTCGGGGGTGAGGGAGCCGATCACACCGTCGTCCAGCACACCGGCGGTGTGTACGACGGCGGTCAGCGGATGCTCGGCGGGGACGTCGGCGAGGGCCGCGGCGAGCGCGTCCCGGTCCGCCACATCACACGCCGCCCAGCGCACGCTCGCGCCCAACTCGGCCAGCTCGGCGCCGAGTTCAGCAGCACCAGGAGCCTGGTCGCCACGACGGCTCACCAGCAGGAGCTGCCGTACACCACGCTCCGCCACCAGATGCCGGGCCACCAGACCACCCAGCGAACCGGACGCACCGGTCACCAGCACCGTGCCCTCGGGGTCGAGGCCCCGGGCGTCGTCCCGCTCCGGCTCCACGGCCACCCGCGCCAGCCGCGGCACGGACACCGCGCCCGCGCGGATCGCCACCTGCGGCTCGTCCGAGGCCAGGGCGGCGGGCAGCGCACGCAGCGACTCGTCCCGGCCATCGGTGTCCACCAGTACGAACCGGCCCGGGTTCTCCGACTGCGCCGAGCGCAGCAGACCCCACACGGCCGCACCGGCCAGATCCGCCATCGGCTCGTCGGCCTCGACGGCCACCGCGCCACGGGTCACCACGACCAGCGGGGCGTCCCCGAACCGCTCCTCGTCCAGCCACCGCTGGACGGCGTCGAGCGCCACGGCGGCGGCGCGGTGCGCCGCACGGGCCACCCGCTCACCGGTCTCGGCGGACGGCGACACGACGACGTACTCGGGCGCGGGCGCCGTGCCCGCGGCGACCGCATCGGCCAGCGTCGCGAGGTCCCCGTACGCCGTGGCCCCGAGCCCGAGCGGATCGGCGCCCAGCACCGCCCACCGGCCGTCGGCCGGCACCTCCGCCCCGGCCGCGTCGGCGAGCCCGGACGGCGTCGTCCACTCCAGGTGGAACAGCGACTCGTGGTAGGACGTGCGCGCGCTCTGCAACTGCTCGGCCGAGACGGGGCGCAGCCCGAGCGTCTCGACGGCCGCGACCGGCGCACCGCTGGTGTCGGCGATCTCCAGCCGGACGCCCTCGGCGCCCGCGGGGGCCAGCCGCACCCGCAGCGCCGAGGCGCCGCTCGCGTACAGCGACACACCGGTCCAGGCGAACGGCAGCCGCCCTTCCCCGCCCGTGTTGCCCAGACCGGCCAGGCCGATGGCGTGCAGGGCGGCGTCCAGCAGCGCCGGGTGCAGCCCGAACGCGGCGGCCTCCTCGGCCGTGTCCTCGTCCAGCGCCACCTCGGCGAACACCTCGCCGCCGCGCTGCCACGCCCTGCGCAGCCCCTGGAACGCGGGGCCGTAGGCGAAACCGATGTCCAGCAGTCCCTCGTAGCGGCCGTCCAGCTCCACCTCGGCCGCGTCCGCCGGAGGCCATGCACTCAGCTCGAACGACGCCTCCGGACGGCCGCCGGACGCCAGGACACCGGCGGCGTGCCGGGTCCACGGCTCCTCGGCGGGCAGGCTCTCCAGCCGGGAGTGCAGCGACAGCGGACGGCGGCCCGTCTCGTCGGCCGCGCCGACCGACAGCCGTAGCTGGACACCGCCCTGCGCGGGCAGGACCAGCGGCGCTTCGAGGGTCAGCTCTTCGAGGTAGTCGCAGCCGACCTGGTCACCGGCGCGGATCGCCAGCTCCACGAACGCGGTGCCGGGCAGCAGCACGGTGTCCAGGATGGTGTGGCCCGCGAGCCACGGATGGGTGGAGAGCGCCAGCCGCCCGGTGAACAACATCCCATCCGCGTCCGGCAGTTCGGCGCTGGCGCCGAGCAGCGGATGCTCGGCCTCGCCCAGCCCGACCGCGGCCACATCGCCGAGGAACAGCGAGGAGACCTTCGGCCAGTAGCGCTGCCGCTGGAAGGCATAGGTGGGCAGCTCGACCTGCGCGGCGCCCGTTCGGGCGTAGTACGCCGCCCAGTCCACCGCAACCCCACGCACATGCGCCCGCGCGACGGCCGACAGCAACGCCTCGGCCTCGGGACGGTCCTTGCGCAGCACGGCGGCGAAGGCGGCGTCCTCGCCGGTCACACAGTCCTGGGCCATGGCGGTGAGGACACCGTCGGGGCCCAGCTCGACGTAGGTGGTGACGCCCTGGGCCTCCAACGCGCGGACGCCGTCGAGGAAGCGGACCGCCTCGCGCACGTGGCGCACCCAGAAGTCGGGGGTCGCGATCTCCTCGGCAGAGACGACAGTCCCGGTCAGGTTGGAAACGATCGGGATGCGCGGGGCCTCGTAGGTCAGCCCCTCCGCGACCGCGCGGAACGCGTCCAACATGCCGTCCATGCGCGGCGAGTGGAAGGCGTGGCTGACCGTGAGCCGCTTGGTTTTGCGACCCTGCGCCTCGAAGCCCGCCGCAATGGCGACAGCCTCGTCCTCATCGCCTGCGATGACGACCGAAGTGGGCCCGTTGAGCGCGGCGATGCTGACCCGCTCAGTCAGCAGCGGCAGCACCTCGTCCTCCGACGCCTGCACGGCGACCATCGCGCCACCGGCCGGAAGCTCCTGCATCAGACGGCCACGAGCCGCCACCAACTTCGCCGCATCCGCGAGCGAGAGGACACCCGCCACATGCGCGGCGGCCAGCTCACCTATCGAATGCCCGGAGAGGAGGTCCGCCTTCAGACCCCATGCCTCGACCAGGCGGAACAGCGCCACCTCGACCGCGAACAGCGCGGGCTGGGTGAAACCGGTCTGGTCCAGCGCCTCGGCGTCGTCGCCGAACAGCACCTCCCGCAGCGGCCGTTCCAGATGCGTGTCCAGGTGGGCGCACACCTCGTCCAGCGCGTCCGCGAACACCGGGAAGGTGTCGTACAGCTCACGGCCCATGCCGAGCCGCTGGCTGCCCTGCCCGGTGAAGAGGAACGCCACCTTGCCACCGGCCACCGCGTCCTGAACGAGCCCGGCCGCCGTACGCCCCTCGGCGAGCGCCTCCAGGCCGGACAGCAGCCCGTCCCGGTCCTCGGCGACCAGCGCCGCGCGCTCCTCGAAGGCGGTACGGCGCATGGCGAGGGTGAACGCCACGTCGGTGAGGTCCAGTTCGGGGCGCTCGTCGAAGTGGGCGCGCAGCCGTACGGCCTGGTCGCGCAGGCCCTCGGGCGACTTGGCGGAGAGCACCCAGGCAGCCGGGACGCCGGACCGGGGCGCGGCGGCGGGCGCCGTGTCCTCGGTCTCGTCCGCGTACGCGGGAGCCTGCTCGATGATGGTGTGCGCGTTGGTGCCGCTGATGCCGAACGAGGACACCGCCGCCCGGCGCGGACGGCCGGTCTCCGGCCACTCCCGCGCCTCGGTCAGCAGCGACACCGCGCCCGTCGACCAGTCCACGTGCGGGGTGGGCTCATCGACGTTGAGGGTCTGCGGCAGCATGCCGTGCTCGATGGCCAGCACCATCTTCATCACACCGGCGACACCGGCCGCGGCCTGCGTATGGCCGAAGTTGGACTTGATGGAGCCGAGCCACAACGGCTGCCCCTCCGCCCGGTCCTGGCCGTAGGTGGCGAGCAGCGCCTGCGCCTCGATCGGGTCGCCCAGCTTGGTGCCCGTGCCGTGGGCCTCGACCGCGTCCACCTCGGACGCCGAAAGACCCGCACCCGCCAGCGCCTGCCGGATCACCCGCTGCTGCGAGGGACCATTCGGCGCCGTCAGACCATTGCTCGCACCGTCCTGGTTGATCGCGCTGCCACGCACGACCGCCAGCACCGGGTGGCCGTTCTTCCGGGCGTCGGACAGCCGCTCCACGAGCAGCATGCCGACGCCCTCGCCCCAGCCGGTGCCATCCGCACCGGCCGCGAACGCCTTGATCCGACCGTCCTCCGCCAGCCCACGCTGACGGCTGAAGTCCACGAACGAACCCGGCGTCGACATCACCGTCACACCACCGGCCAGCGCCAACGAGCACTCACCCGCACGCAACGCCTGAATCGCCCAGTGCAACGCCACCAACGACGACGAACACGCCGTGTCCACCGTCACCGCCGGACCCTCGAGCCCCAGCGCATACGACACCCGACCCGACATCACACTGGCCGCGTTACCCGTCCCCATGAAGCCTTCCGAGCCATCGGGGGCGGACAGGATGACGGGCAGATAGTCCTGGCCGTTGGTACCGGCGAACACGCCGACCTGCTGACCGCGCAGCGTGGTCGGGTCGATCCCGGCGCGCTCGAACGCCTCCCAGGAGGTCTCCAGCAGCAGGCGCTGCTGCGGGTCCATGGCCAGGGCCTCGCGCGGCGAGATGCCGAAGAAGACGGGGTCGAACTCGGCGGCGTCGGCGAGGAATCCGCCCTCGCGGACGTAGCTGGTGTGCTCGCCCGTGCCCTCCGGGTCGTACAGCGTCTCCAGGTCCCAGCCGCGGTCGGCGGGGAAGTCGACCACCGCGTCCTGTCCGGACGCCAGCAACCGCCACAGCTCCTCGGGCGAGCGCACACCACCCGGGAAGCGGCAGCTCATGCCGACGATCGCGATCGGGTCGTCGTCCAGGGCCACGCCCACCGACGACGCACCCGTCACCGCCGGGCGGGAGCCGATGAGTTCGGCCTGCAGATGATCGGCGAGGGCGATCGGGGTGGGGTAGTCGAAGATGATGGTGGCGGGCAGCTTCAGCCCGGTGAGGGTGGACAGCAGGTTGCGGATCTCGACGGCGGTCAGCGAGTCGAAGCCGAGGTCGCGGAAGGCGCGGCTGGGCTCCACCGAGTCCGGTCCGGGGTGGCCGAGGACGACGGCCACCTGGGTGCGGACGAAGTCCAGGGCGATCTGGTCGCGTTCCTCATCGGTCCCGGCGTCGGTCAGCCGCTGCGCCAGCGAGGTGGGCTGGCCGGGGATGGCGGGGCCGCCGGTGGCGGTGCGCGCCGCCTCGATCGCGCGGCGCGCCTCGGAGAGCTCGGTGAGCAGCGGGTTCGGGCGGTGGCCGGAGAGGCCGGGCGCGAAGCGGTCCCATTCGATGTCGACGACGAGGGAGAACGTCTCGTCGAGGTCGAGCGCGGCGCCCAGGGCGGCGGTCGCCGGTTCGGGGGCGAGGGCGGGCAGCCCGGACTGCCGGAGCCGCTCGGCCACCAGCTCGTCGGTGGCCATGCCGCTGTCGGCCCAGGCGCCCCAGGCCATCGAGGTGGCGGGCAGGCCCTCGGCGCGGCGCTGTTCGGCGAGCGCGTCGAGGTAGGCGTTGGCGGCCACGTAGTTGGCCTGGCCCGCGGCGCCGAAGGTGGCGGCCATGGAGGAGAAGAGCACGAAGGCGGACAGGTCGAGTCCGAGGGTGAGTTCGTGCAGATGGCGGGCGGCGTCGGCCTTGGCGCGCAGCACATCGGCCATCCGCCGCGGGGTCTGGGCGTCGAGGACACCGTCGTCCAGTACTCCGGCGGCGTGCACGACCGTGGTCAGCGGAAGGTCCGCGGGGACGGTCGCCAGCAGCTCGGCGAGGGCGTCGCGGTCGGCGACGTCGCAGGCGGCGATGGTCACCTGGGCGCCGAGGGCGGCGAGTTCGTCGCGCAGCTCGGCGGCGCCGGGGGCGTCGGGGCCGCGGCGGCTGGTGAGCAGGATGTGCTGGGCGCCGTGGGCCACGAGCCAGCGGCCGACGTGGCCGCCGAGGGCTCCGGTGCCGCCGGTGATCAGCGCGGTGCCGTGGGTGCTCCAGCCGTCGCCGGTGGTCTCGTGGTGCGGTGCGCGGGCGAGCCGGCGGACGTGGATGCCCTGCGGGCGGATCGCGAGGTGGTCCTCGCCGCTGATGCCCTCGGGTCCGGCGAGGATGTCGGCGAGCCGCCCGAGGGCGCGGTCGTCGGCGGTCCCGGGCAGGTCGATGAGGCCGCCCCAGCGCTCGGGGTGTTCGAGGGCGGCGGTGCGGCCCAGGCCCCAGATCTGGGCCTGGTCGGGGCTGGTGAGCCGGTCGGAGCGGCCGACGGAGACCGCGCCACGGGTGGCGGCCCACAGCGGGGCGTCGACCTCGGCGTCACCGAGGGCCTGGACGAGGGTGAGGGTCCCCGCGAGTCCGGCGGTGAGGGAGGGGTGCCGGTCGTGCGGGCGCTCGTCCAGGCCGAGCAGGGAGAGCACACCGTCGGGGTGCGGGGCCCCGCTGGTCTCCCGCGCCGGGTCCGGGGTCAGGGCCGTGCGGATCCGCTCGGCGAGGGCGGCGCGGTCGGCGGTCGTGCCATCGACCGCGATCTCGTGGACCGTGACGCCGCGTTCGGCCAGCAGCCGCAGCGACTCGGCCACCCAGGGGTCCTCCGCGCGCGCCTCGGGGGTGATCACGAGCCAGGTGCCGGTGAGCGGCTTGTCCTGGGTCTGCGGCAGCGGTGTCCAGGTGATGCGGTAGCGCCAGCCGTCGACGGTGGTGTCGACGTGGCTTCGCCGGCGCCACGCGGACAGGACGGGCAGCACCTCGCTGAGGGGCTGGTCGCCGTCGAGGCCGAGGGTGTCGACCAGGGCGGCCAGGTCCTCGCTGTGCACGACCTCCCAGAACCGGGCGTCGGCCACGGCCGGGGCGGCGGCTTCGGCTTCGGCGGGGTCGGGGCCGTACGAGAAGGGGTTGGCCGGCCAGTAGCGCTGCCGTTGGAAGGCGTAGGTGGGCAGCTCGACGCGGCGGGCGCCGGTGCCCGCGTAGTACGTGGCCCAGTCCACGGGCACGCCGCGGACCTGGGCCTGGGCGAGCGCGTGGCCGAGGGTGCGGGCCTCGGGGCGGCCGGAGCGCAGGGCGGGCAGGAACGCGAACGTGCGGTTCTTGCCGCCGGTCACGCACTCCTGGGCCATGGCGGAGAGCACCCCGTCGGGGCCCAGTTCGACGAAGGTGGTCACGCCGTGGTCCTCGAGGCGGCGGACGCCATCGAGGAAGCGGACGGCCTCGCGGACGTGGCGGACCCAGAAGTCGGGCGTGGTGATCTCGTCGGCGCTCACCAGGGTGCCGGTGAGGTTGGAGACGATCGGGATCTTCGGAGCCTCGTAGGTCAGCCGCTCGGCGACCTGACGGAAGTTCTCCAGCATCCCGTCCATGTGCGGGGAGTGGAAGGCGTGGCTGACCGTGAGCCGCTTGGTCTTACGGCCCTGCGCCTCGAACGACGCGGCGATCTCAAGCGCCGCGTCCTCGTCACCCGCGATGACGACCGAGGTGGGCCCGTTGAGCGCGGCAATGGAGACCCGCTCGGTGAGCAGCGGCGTCACCTCGTCCTCCGACGCCTGCACCGCGATCATCGCGCCACCGGCGGGGAGTTGCTGCATGAGCTGGCTGCGCGCGGCCACCAGGGCGGAGGCGTGGGTGAGCGACAGCACCCCGGCGACATGGGCGGCGGTGAGCTCGCCGATGGAGTGACCGGCGAGGAAGTCGGGGCGCAGCCCCCAGGATTCGACGAGGCGGAAGAGGGCCACCTCGACGGCGAACAGCGCGGGCTGGGTGAATCCGGTCCGGTCGAGCGTGGCGGCGTCGTCGCCGAACAGCACGTCCTTCAGCGGCCGGTCGAGGAACCGGTCGAGCTGGGCGCAGACCGCGTCCAGCGCCTCGGCGAACACCGGGTAGGTCTCGTACAGCTCACGGCCCATGCCGAGGCGCTGGCTGCCCTGGCCGGTGAAGAGGAACGCGACCTTGCCCTCGGCGGCCAGCCCCTCGGCCAGCTCGGGGTGGTGGCGGCCTTCGGCGAGCGCGTCGAGGCCCGCGAGCAGCTCGTCGTGATCGGCCGCGAGGACCACGGCGCGGCGGTCGAGGGCGGCACGGGTGACGGCCTGGGAGTAGCCGAGGTCGGCGAGGCGGTGGCCGGGGCGGGCGGTCAGATGGGTGCGCAGCCGGAGGGCCTGGGCCCGCAGCGCCTGCTCGTCCTTGCCGGAGAGCACGACCGGGACCAGGGGCGGTTCGGCCCGCTCCGGCTCCGGCTCGCCGCTCTCGGCGGGGGCGGCGAGGGCCGGGGGCTCCTCGAGGATGGTGTGCACATTGGTGCCGCTCATGCCGAACGACGAGATGCCCGCGCGGCGCGGGGTCGCGCCCTCGGGGTCCTGGGGCCATTCGGTGGTGGCGGTGAGCAGTTCGACGTCCCCGGCCGTCCAGTCGACGTGCGGGGTGGGCTCGGTGAGGTGGAGGGTCTTGGGCAGCACACCGTGCCGCATCGCCATGACCATCTTGATGACGCCGCCGACACCGGCGCCCGCCTGGGCGTGGCCGATGTTGGACTTGATGGAGCCGATGAGCAGCGGTTTGCCCTCGGGCCGGTCCTGGCCGTAGGTGGCGAGCAGCGCCTGGGCCTCGATGGGGTCGCCGAGGGCGGTGCCGGTGCCGTGGGCCTCGACGGCGTCGACCTGGTCGGGGCTGAGGCGGGCGTTGGCCAGTGCCTGGAGGATGACGCGCTGCTGCGAGGGGCCGTTGGGCGAGGTGAGGCCGTTGCTGGCACCGTCCTGGTTGACGGCGGAGCCGCGGACCACGGCGAGGACCGGGTGGCCCTTGCGCTGGGCGTCCGACAGCCGCTCGACGAGCAGCATGCCGACGCCCTCGCCCAGGCAGAAGCCGTCGGCCTCCGGGGCGAAGGGCTTGGAGCGGCCGTCGAGGGCCAGTCCGCGCATCTTGCTGTAGTCGACGAAGACGCCGGGCGCGCACATGAGGGTCGCGCCGCCGGCGAGCGCGAGCGAGCATTCGCCGTTGCGCAGGGCCTGGACGGCGAGGTGGAGCGCCACCAGCGAGGAGGAGCAGGCGGTGTCGACGGTGACGGCCGGGCCCTCGAAACCGAAGGTGTAGGAAAGGCGGCCGGAGGCGACGCTCGCGGCGTTACCGGTGCCGAAATAGCCCTCGAAGTTCTCGTTGGAACTGAGGATCGCGCCCAGGTAATCGTGATTGCTGGTGCCGACGAAGACGCCGATCTGCCGGCCGCGCACCGCGACCGGGTCGATTCCGGCCCGCTCGAACGCCTCCCAGGACGTCTCCAGCAGCATCCGCTGCTGCGGGTCCATGCCGAGCGCTTCTCGCGGGCTGATGCCGAACAGCGACGGGTCGAAATCGGCTATGCCGTCGACGAATCCGCCCTCGTGCACATAGCTGGTGCCGGGGTGGTCCGGGTCCGGGTGGTACATCGTGTCGACATTCCACCCGCGGTCCAGCGGGAACTCGCTGACCGCGTCGACGCCCTCGCTGACGATGCGCCACAGGTCCTCGGGCGACTGAACGCCCCCGGGATAACGGCAGCCGATCCCCACGATCGCGATGGGGTCGTGGTTCTTCGCCTCGGCCTCTTGCAGGCGGAGGCGAGTCTGGTGCAGATCCGCCGTTACCAGCTTGAGGTAGTCCCGCAGCGTCTCTTCATTCGCCATTTACGCAATCCAATTACGGCAGACGGCATCGGAAATGCTCCACAGATCCTCAACAGGGGAGCCGGTAACCAACAACCAAATCAGTCGACTTCTCGCTGAGAGGCTATGTGCGAACTAACCCTCACAACAACCCCTAGATGCCCCCTATGACCCCCTGGAGACCCAAGGAGCGATAGGGGGCAACCGGTATTCGGCAACTCTATTGAAGGGTATGGAAAATCCTGGCCGATATCGAGAACGACGTCAATAGCAGAATTCCCGTCATGCCCTTCCGAGACCCTTGTTGATGAATGCGAAGAGCTCTTCGTCGCTGGCCGACTGGAGCTGCTCGGCGTCGACCGTGTCCTTCGCCGGACGCTCCGGCGCCGCCGTGGTGGCGGGCTCGGCGGTGACCGCCGTGCCGTCCGACTCGTTCCACTTCGCCATCAGCGACTGCAGGCGCATGGTGATCCGGGCCCGGGTGATGTTGTCGGGCGCGGTGCCGGTGAGCGCGGTCTCCAGCTTGTCGAGTTCCTCGAGCACCGCGGTGCCGTCGGCCGCCTCGTCGGGCGAGATCCCGGCCCGCAGATAGGCGGCCACGGCGGCCGGGGTCGGGTGGTCGAAGATCAGGCTCGGCGGCAGCTTCAGCCCGCTCGCGGCGCCGAGCCGGTTGCGGAGTTCGACGGCTGTCAGCGAGTCGAAGCCAAGCTCCTTGAAGGCCCGGCCCGCCTCGATCGCCTGGGCGCCGGAGTGGCCCAGCACGGCGGCCACCGCGCTGCGCACCAGATCCAGCAGCACGCGCTCCCGCTCGGTCTCCGGCAGCGCCGCGAGCTGCCCGGCCAGGGCAGCCCCGGCGGCCGCGCCGCCGCCGTCGGCCTCGGCGGTGGCCATCTCCTCGACGACCTCGCGGGCCTCGGGCAGGTCGTGCAGCAGCGGACGCGACCGGTCGGCGGTGAAGGCGAGGGTGAAGCGCCGCCAGTCCATGTCGATGACGGTCAGCGCGGTCTCGTCCCGGTCCAGCGCGTGCTGGAGGGTGGCGGTGGCCGGTTCCGGCGCCATCTCGTTGATGCCGTGGCGGCGCATCCGGTCGCCGACCGCGCCGTCCACCGTGGCGCCGTCGCCCCACGGACCGAAGGTCAGCGTGGTGGCGGGCAGCCCGTCCGCGCGGCGCTGCTCGGCGAAGGAGTGCAGGAAGGCGTTGCCGGGCGCCTGGTTGCCCTGGCCGGGTGCGCCGAAGGTGGCGGAGAAGTGCGAGCACAGCACGAACGCGGTCAGCTCCAGGTCCCGGGTGAGCTCGTGCAGATGGCGCGTGGCGTCCACCTTGAGCCGCAGCACCCGCTCGACCTGATCCGGGGTCAGCCCCTCGATCACCCCGTCCTCGATGACCGCGGCGGTGTGCACGACGGCGGTCAGCGGCTGGTCTGCCGGGATGGCCGCGAGGGTCTCGGCGAGCGCCGCGCGGTCGGTCACATCGCAGGCGGCGAGGGTGACCTTGGCGCCGAGCTCGGTCAGCTCGGCCTCCAGCTCGACGGCCCCGGGGGCGTCCGGGCCCCTGAGGCTCGCCAGCACCAGATGGTCGGCGCCGTTGCGGGCCAGCCACCGGGCGACCTGCGCGCCGAGCCGTCCCGTACCGCCGGTGACCAGCGTGGTGCCGGTCGGCTTCCAGGACCGTACGGCGGAGGTGTCGGCCAGCGGGGCGCGCACCAGGCGGGGCCCGAAGACGCCCGTGGCGCGGATCGCGGCCTGGTCGTCGTCGCCGTCGGACGCGAGGAGGCCCACCAGCCGGTTCAGGGCGCGCTCGTCGGGCGTGGCGGGCAGGTCGATCAGACCGCCCCAGCGCTCCAGGTGCTCCAGCGCGGCCACCCGGCCAAGGCCCCAGACGAGCGCCTGCTCGGGGGCGGCCGGCCGGTCCGAGCCGCCGACGGAGACGGCGCCGTTCGTCAGGCACCACAGCGGCGCGCCGATTCCGGCGTCGCCCAGGGCCTGGATCAGCGCGAGCTGGGCGGCCGTTCCGGCGGGCAGCGAGGCATGCCCGGGGTGCGCGCCCTCGGCCGGGGCCAGCAGCGACACCACCCCGGCGAACGAGCCGCCGTCGGCTTCGGCGAGCGCGGTGCGCAGCCGCTCGGCCAGCTCGTCCCGGCCGTCGGTGCCGGTGTCCACGGCGATCCGCCGTACGTCGGCGCCGCGTTCGGCGAGCACACCGGCCACGGCGTCGGTCCAGGTGTCCTCGGCGGCCGGGGCGACGACGAGCCAGCCGCCGGACAGCCGCGCGGACCGCTCCTCGGCGAGCGGCTTCCACGTCACGCGGTAGCGCCAGCCGTCCACCGTGGACTGCTCACGGGCCTGCTTGCGCCAAGTGGCCAGGGCGGGCAGGACGGCGCTCATGGGCTGATCGCCGTCGACCGTCAGCTCGGCGGCGAGGGTCTGCCAGTCCTCGGCCTCCACGGCGGCCCAGAACTTCGCCTCCACGGGGTCGTGTCCGGTCTCCCCGGCGGCCCGCTCGGGCGCCGCCTCGGGCCAGTAGCGCTGCGGCTGGAAGGCGTAGGTGGGCAGCTCGATACGGCGGGCGCCGGTGCCGTGGAACACGGCCTCCCAGTCGACGCTCACCCCGCGCGACCACGCCTCGCCGACCGAGGCCCAGAAGCGGTCCTGGCCGCCCTCGTCCCGGCGCAGCGACCCGATCGCGGCCGCGTCCACACCGGCGTCCTCGGCCGTCTCCTGCACACCCATCGTCAGCACGGGGTGCGCGCTGGACTCGATGAACACCCCGAAGCCCTCGTCCAGCAACCGCCGGACCGCGCCCTCCAGCTCAACGGTGCGACGCAGGTTGGTGAACCAGTACTCGGCGTCCAGCTCGGAACCCTCGGCCCACTCCCCCGTCACCGTCGACAGGAACGGCACCTGGGCGCTCTTCGGCTGTACGGGGGCCAGCAGCTCCAGCAGCTCCTCGCGGAGCAATTCCACCTGGGCCGAGTGCGAGGCGTAGTCCACCGGCACCCGGCGGGCCCGCACCTCATCGGCCTCACACGACGCCAGCAGCTCGTCCAGCGCGGTCGGCTCACCGGAGACGACCACCGAGGACGGCCCGTTGACCGCCGCGATGGAGATGCGCTCCTCGCCCCAGGGCTCGATGCGCTCACGCACGTCGGCCACCGGCAGCGCCACCGACACCATGCCGCCCTTGCCCGCCAGCACCCGGCCAATGGCCTGACTGCGCAGCGCCACCACACGGGCCGCGTCCTTCAGCGAGAGAATCCCCGCCACATACGCGGCGGCGATCTCGCCCTGCGAGTGGCCGATCACCGCGGACGGGACGACCCCCAGCGAACGCCACAGCTCGGCCAGGGACACCATCACCGCGAACAGCACCGGCTGGACCACATCCACCCGGTCCAGCGACGGCGCGCCCTCGGCGCCCCGCAGCACATCCACCAACGACCAGTCGGTGAACTCCGCGAGCGCCGCGGCACACTCCTCGATATGGGCCGCGAAGACGGGCGAGGCGTCCATCAGCCCCACGCCCATCCGCACCCACTGGGACCCCTGTCCGGGGAAGACGAACGCCGTCTGCCCGGCGACCACCGTGCCCCGCTCCACACCGGCCGCCATGCCGCCGTCGGCGAGGGCGTTCAGCCCGGCCATCAGCTCCTCGCGGTCCCGGCCCTGGACCACACCGCGGTGGTCCAGCGCGGAGCGGGTGGTGGCCAGCGACAGGCCGATGTCCACCGGGCGCAGCGCCGGTTCGTCGTGGAGCCGGTCCAGCAGCCGCCGCGCCTGGGCGCGCAGTGCCGCCTCGCTCTTGCCGGAGAGCACCCACGGCAGCACACCCGGCTGCTTGGACACCAGCTCGACCGGGCCCGGCTCCTCGGCGGGGGCCTGCTCGATGATGGTGTGCGCGTTGGTGCCGCTGAAGCCGAAGGAGGAGATGCCCGCACGGCGCGGGCGCCCGGTCTCGGGCCATGGCGTGGCCGACCTGACCAGCGCGACCTTCCCCGCCGCCCAGTCGATGTGCGGGGACGGCTCGGCGATGTGCAGCGACTCGGGCACCACCCCGTGCTCCATCGCCAGCACCATCTTCATCACCCCGGCGATGCCCGCGGCGCCCTGGGTGTGGCCGATGTTGGACTTCACCGATCCGAGCAGCAGGGGCAGTTCCTCGGGCCGGTCCTGGCCGTAGGTCGCCAGCAGCGCCTGCGCCTCGATCGGGTCGCCCAGCGAGGTGCCCGTGCCGTGGGCCTCGATGACGTCCACATCGCCGCCGGACAGCCGGGCGTTGGCCAGCGCCTGCTGGATGACGCGCCGCTGGGACGGGCCGTTGGGCGCGGTCAGCCCGTTGGACGCACCGTCCTGGTTGACGGCGGAGCCGCGCACCACGGCCAGCACCTTGTGGCCCCGGCGACGGGCCTCCGAGAGCCGCTCCAGCAGCAGGACGCCCACGCCCTCGGCCGGGCCGAAGCCGTCGGCGTCCGCCGAGAACGCCTTGCAGCGGCCGTCCTGCGACAGCCCGCGCTGGCGGCTGAACTCGATGAACAGACCGGGGGTGGACATCACATGGACGCCGCCCGCCAGGGCGAGCGAGCATTCGCCCAGCCGCAGCGACTGGACGGCCAGGTGCAGCGCCACCAGCGACGCGGAGCAGGCCGTGTCCACCGTGACGGCCGGGCCCTCGAGACCGAAGACGTAGGAGAGCCGGCCGGAGACGACGCTGCTGGCGTTGCCCGTGCCGAGGTGGCCGCCGAAGTCGTCCTCGGCATCGAGCGCCACCGACAGATAGTCGGAGGCGTTCATGCCCGCGAAGACACCGGTCCGGCTGCCGCGCAGGGACGCGGGGTCGATCCCGGCCCGCTCGAACGCCTCCCACGACGTCTCCAGCAACAGCCGCTGCTGCGGATCCATCGCCATGGCCTCACGCGGCGAGATCCCGAAGAACGCCGCGTCGAACCGGGTGGCATCGCCCAGGAAGCCGCCCTCACGGGTGTAGGTGGTGTCCGGGGTGTCCGGGTCCGGGTCGAACAGGTTCCGCAGGTCCCAGCCGCGGTCGGCCGGGAACTCCGTCTGCGCCTCGCCGCCGGAGGCCATGAGCTGCCACAGCTCCTCGGGGGTGCGCACACCCCCGGGGAAGCGGCAGCTCATGCCCACGATGGCGATCGGCTCATGGGCCTGGTCGTCGACCTCCTGCAGCCGCCGGTGGGCGGCGGTGAGGTCGGTGGTGACCTTCTTCAGATATTCGCGGAGCTTGGCTTCGTTCGCAGTCGCCATGGACGTTCACCTATTCGCAATGCTCTGGTTCGTCGGGGGGTTCGGATGGGTGTGCTGCCGCGCTTCAGCCGTTGCCGAACCTCTTGTCGATGAAGTCGAAGAGGTCGTCGTCACTGACCTCTTCGAACGCGTCCGCCTCGGCGTCCGCCCCGGCGTCGTCCGCGGTGCGACGCACGTCGTTCCACTTCGCGAGCAGCGTCTGGAGGCGCACCGCGATGTTCGCATGCGCGGCCTCGTCCTCCGTCACCGATGCCAGATCATCCGGCGTCAGCGAGGACAGGCTGTTCTCCAGCCGCTCCAGTTCCTCCAGTACGGACACTCCGGGGCCGTCGGCCTCCGGCGCCACTTCCTGGCGCAGATGGTGCGCGAGCGCCACCGGTGTCGGGTAGTCGTAGACCAGCGTGGCCGTCAGCCGCAGCCCGGTGGCCGCGTTCAGCCGGTTCCGCAGTTCCACGGCCGTCAGCGAGTCGAAGCCCAGATCCTTGAACGCCTGCTCGGCGCCCACCTGGTCCTTCGAGGCGTAGCCCAGCACGGCCGCCACCTGACGGCGGACCAGGTCCAGGACGGTCAGCTGCTGCTGGGCCTCCGACTGCCCGGCCAGCCGCTGGGCCAGGGTGCCGTCCGCGGTGTCCGCCACCGCCTCCGGGGCGGCGGGGCCGCCGGTCGCGGCGCGGCGCACGGGCGTGCGCACCAGGCCGCGGTAGAGCGGCAGCAGCTCCCCGGTGGTGGCGGCGGCGCGCAGCGTCGCCATCTCCAGCCGTACGGGCACCAGCACCGCCTCGTCGGCCACGGCGTGGGCCGCGTCGAACAGGGCGAGCCCTTCCTCGGCGGACAGCGGCAGCACCCCGCCGCGCGCCGCCCGCTGCTGGTCGGCCTCGCCCAGCCGGCCGCCCATGCCCCGCTCCTCGGCCCACATGCCCCACACCAGGGACAGCGCGGTACGGCCGGTGGCGCGGCGGTGGCCGGCGAGGGCGTCGAGGAAGACGTTCGCCGCCGCGTAGCCGCCCTGGCCCGCGCCGCCCAGCGTGCCGGCCGCGGCCGAGAAGAGCACGAAGGCGGACAGGTCCAGCTCGCGGGTCAGCTCGTGCAGGTTGACCGCCGCGTCGACCTTGGGCCGCAGCGCCGTGTCCACCCGCTCGGGCGTCAGCATGTCGATGACACCGTCGTCGAGGACGCCCGCGGTGTGCACCACGGCCGTCAGCGGACGGTCGGCCGGAATCGTGGCCAGCAGCCCGGCCAGCGCCTCCCGGTCGGCCGCGTCGCATGCGGCGACGGTGGCCTGTGCGCCCAACTCGGCCAGCTCCGCCACTAGTTCGGCCATGCCGTCGGCGGCGGGGCCGCTGCGGCTGGTCAGCAGCAGATGGCGGGCGCCGTACGCGGTGGCCAGATGGCGGGCGAACAGCCTGCCCAGACCACCGGTGGCGCCGGTGATCAGCACCGTGCCGTCCGGGTCGATGGCCTTGCCGGTGGGCTCGGTGGCCTTGCCGGTCGGGTCGACGGCCCTCCTCTCCGACGTCTCGGCGGCAGGGGCCGTCTCGACCCTGGCCAGGCGCGGCGCGTACGCCGCCCCGGCGCGCAGCGCCAGTTCGGGCTCGCCCGAGTCCAGCGCCGCCGCGAGCGCCGGGTAGGACACCTCTCCGTCCACGTCCAGCAGCACGAACTGGCCCGGGTTCTCCGACTGCGCGGAGCGCAGCAGACCCCACACCGGCGCGTGCGCCAGGTCCGCCACCGCCGGGTCGGCGGCGGCGGCGACCGCGCCACGCGTGACCACGACCAGCCGGGCCGAACCGGGCCGGCCGCCGTTCAGCCACTCCTGGAGCAGGCCCAGGACGCGGTGGGTGGCCGTGTGCGCACCGGCGGCGAGGCCGCCCTCCGTGGCGCCCGGCTCCGGCGGGAACGGCACCAGCACGGTGTCCGGCGCGGCCTCGCCCGCCTCGACCGCCGCGTTCAGCGAGCCGAGGTCGTCGTGGACCGTGGCGCGGAACCCGGCCGTCTCCAGGGCCACGCTCAGCTTGAGCTCATCGCCGCCGATGACGGCGAAGCCCGCCGACGCGGCCTGCGAAGGCGCCTGCGAGGACGTCTGCGAGGACACCTTTGAGGGTGCCGCCACCGGCGCCCAGTCGATACGGAACAGCGACTCATGGCGGTCGGAGGCGGTCGCACCGGCGATCCGGTCCACCTCCAGCGCCCCGGTCTCCAGCGCGTCCACCGACGCGACGAGCGCACCCGTCTCATCGGCCGCCACCATCGACACCGCGCCGTCCTCGGTCAGCGCCAGCCGTACGCGCAGCGCCTCGGCGCCGACCGCGTACAGGCTCACCCCACGCCAGGAGCGCGCCACCGCGGCACCGCCCGCGCCCAGCGCGAGCGGCTGCAGCGCACCGTCCAGCAGGGCCGGGTGCAGGGCGAAGCGGGCGGCCTCGGGCTGCCGCTCCGCCGCCACCCGAACCTCCGCGAACAGCTCCTCGCCACGCCGCCAGACGCGGCGCAGGCCCTGGAACGCGGGACCGTGCAGCAGCCCGGCGCGCGCCATGCTCGCGTACAGCTCATCGGTGTCGACCGCTTCCGCGTCGGCGGGCGGCCACACGGACAGCGCCTCGGCACCGCCACCCGCCGGAGCCACGCCCGCCGAGGACACGCCCGCCAGGGCCTCGCCCGAGGCGAGCACACCGGCGGCGTGCCGGGTCCACGGCCGGTCCGCCTCCGCGCGCTCGTCCCGCGCGTACACGCCCAGCGGGCGACGCCCGTCGGCGTCCGGCTCGCCGACCGACACCCGCAGCCGCACCCCGCCGCGCTCCGGCAGGATCAGCGGCTCGTCCAGGGTCAGCTCCTCCAGCAGCCCACAGCCCACATGGTCCCCGGCGCGCACCGCCAGCTCCACGAACGCGGAGCCGGGCAGCACGGCCGTGTCCGCGACCGTGTGGTCCGCCAGCCACGTGTGCGAGGCGAGCGACAGCCGCCCGGAGAACACATAGGCGTCGGCGTCGGGCAGTTCCACCGCCGCGCCCAGCAGCGGGTGATCGGCCGAGCCGAGCCCCGCCGAGGCGACCTCGTCCAGGCTCAGCAGGGCGTCGACCCAGTAGCGGCTGCGCTGGAAGGCGTACGTCGGCAGCGCGACCTTCCGCGCACCCGTACCGGCGAAGAACGCCTCCCAGGCCGGGGCCGGGCCACGGACGTACAGCCGGGCCAGCGCGCCGGTCAGCGCCTCGGCCTCCGGCCTGCCCTTGCGCAGCGCGGGCAGCAGCTCGGCCGCGCCGGGCTCGGCCAGGCAGTCCTGGGCCATGGCGGTGAGGACACCGTCGGGGCCCAGCTCCACGAAGGTGGTCACGCCCCGGGCTTCGAGGGTGCGGACACCGTCGAGGAAGCGCACGGCCTCGCGGACGTGGCGCACCCAGAAGCCGGGGCTGGTGATCTCTTCGGCGGAGACCAGTTCGCCCGTCAGGTTGGAGACGATGGGGATGCGCGGAGCCTCGTAGGTCAGCCCCTCCGCAACCTCGCGGAACGCGGCCAACATGCCGTCCATGCGCGGCGAGTGGAAGGCGTGGCTGACGGTGAGGCGCTTGGTCTTACGACCCTGCGCCTCGAACGACGCGGCGATCGCGACAGCCTCGTCCTCGTCACCCGCGATGACCACCGACGTCGGCCCGTTGAGGGCGGCGATGCTCACGCGGTCGGTGAGCAGCGGCGCCACCTCGTCCTCGGACGCCTGGACGGCGATCATCGCGCCACCGGCAGGCAGCTCCTGCATCAGACGGCCACGGGCGGCCACCAGCTTCGCCGCGTCCGCGAGCGAGAGGACACCCGCCACATGGGCGGCGGCCAGCTCACCGATGGAGTGGCCGGAGAGGAAGTCCGCCTTCAGACCCCAGGTCTCCACCAGCCGGAACAGCGCCACCTCGACCGCGAACAGCGCGGGCTGGGTGAAACCGGTCTGGTCCAGTGCGGCGGCGTCGTCGCCGAACAGCACATCCCGCAGCGGCCGTTCGAGATGCGCGTCCAGGTGGGCGCACACCTCGTCCAGCGCGTCCGCGAACACCGGGAAGGTGTCGTACAGCTCACGGCCCATGCCGAGCCGCTGGCTGCCCTGCCCGGTGAAGAGGAACGCCACCTTGCCACCGGCCACCGAGCCCTCGACCAGGCCCGGCACCTCGGACTCGCCCCGCGCCAGCGCCGCGAGACCGGCCAGCAGCCCGTCCCCGCTGTCCGCGGTGAGCACGGCCCGGTGGTCCAGGGCGGCGCGGGTCGTGGCCAGCGAGTAGGCCACATCGGTGGCGGCCGGTACGGTCTCACCGCCGAGGTGGGCCAGGAGCCGTTCGGCCTGGCCGCGTACGGCGGCCGGGGACTTGGCCGACAGCACCCACGGCACCGTCGGCAGCTCCACCGCCGGAGCGACGGCGCGGTTCTCCGCAGGCTCCGGGGCCTGCTCCAGCAAGGTGTGCGCGTTGGTGCCGCTGATGCCGAACGCCGACACCGCGGCCCGGCGCGGACGGCCGGTCTCCGGCCACTCCCGCGCCTCGGTCAGCAGCTCCAGCTCCCCGGCGGACCAGTCGACATGCGGGGTCGGCTCGTCCACGTGCAGGGTCGGCGGCAGCACACCGTGCCGCAGCGCCAGCACCATCTTCATCACACCGGCGACACCGGCCGCGGCCTGCGTGTGCCCGATGTTGGACTTGATGGAGCCGAGCAACAGGGGCTGGTCGGCGTCGCGCTCCTGGCCGTAGGTGGCCAGCAGCGCCTGCGCCTCGATCGGGTCGCCCAGCGTCGTACCGGTGCCGTGCGCCTCGACCGCGTCCACCTCGGACGCCGAAAGACCCGCACCGGCCAGCGCCTGCCGGATCACCCGCTGCTGCGAGGGACCATTCGGCGCCGTCAGACCGTTGGACGCACCGTCCTGGTTGATCGCGGAGCCGCGGACGACCGCCAGCACCTCATGGCCATGGCGCTGGGCGTCCGACAGCCGCTCGACGAGCAGCATGCCCACGCCCTCGCCCCAACCGGTGCCATCCGCACCGGCCGCGAACGCCTTGATCCGGCCATCCTCCGCCAGCCCACGCTGACGACTGAAGTCCACGAACGAACCCGGCGTCGACATCACCGTCACACCACCGGCCAGCGCCAACGAGCACTCACCCGCACGCAACGCCTGAATCGCCCAGTGCAACGCCACCAAGGAGGACGAGCAGGCGGTATCCACCGTCACCGCCGGGCCCTCGAGACCCAGCGCATACGACACCCGGCCCGACATCACACTGGCCGCGTTACCCGTCCCCATGAAGCCATCGCCGCCGTCCGGCGAGTGGAGGACGAGCGACATGTAGTCCTGGCCGTTGGTGCCCGCGAACACGCCGACCTGCTGACCGCGCAGCGTCGTCGGGTCGATCCCGGCGCGCTCGAACGCCTCCCAGGACGTCTCCAGCAGCAACCGCTGCTGCGGATCCATCGCGAGCGCCTCGCGCGGCGAGATACCGAAGAACGCCGCGTCGAAGTCCCCGGCGTCCGCCAGGAATCCGCCCTCGCGGACATAGCTGGTGTTCTCGGTGGCGGAGTCCGGGTCGTACAGCGCCTCCAGGTCCCAGCCACGGTCGGCCGGGAAGCCCGTCACCGCGTCCTGCCCGGAGACCAGGAGCCGCCACAGTTCCTCCGGCGACCGCACGCCACCCGGGAAGCGGCAGCTCATCCCGACGATCGCGATCGGATCGTCGGCGACGGCCACCGTCATGGACGACGCACCGGCGACCGCCTCGGCCGCGCTCTCCTCGCCCAGGATCTCCGTACGGAGGTGGGCGGCGAGCGCCGAGGACGACGGGTAGTCGTACACCAGCGTGGGCGGTAGCCGCAGCCCGGTCACGGTGTTCATGCGGTTGCGCAGCTCGACGGCCGTCAGCGAGTCGAAGCCCAGATCCCGGAACGCCCGGTCCGCCTCCACGGCCTCCGCGTCGGAGTGGCCCAGCACATCGGCCACGGCCGAGCGCACCAGGTCCAGCAGGATCCGCTCGCGCTCGGCCGCCGGGACCCCCGCGAGCCGCTGGGCCAGCGAGGACTCGTCCGCGCCGCCACCGGCCGTACGGGCCGTCCGCCCGCTCTCGGCCTCCAGCGCGGTACGCACCTCGGGCAGCTCCAGCAGCAGCGGGCTCGGCCGGGAGGCGGTGAAGCCGGGGGCCAGCCGCTCCCAGTCGATGTCCGCGACCGTCACCGCGGTCTCGTCCAGGTCCAGCGCCCGCTGCAGCGCGGCGATGGCCAGGTCCGCCGCCATCGGCGGCACACCGGCGCGGCGCATGCGCTGCTCCAGCGCGTCGTCCGCGGCCATCCCGCCCTCGGCCCACGGGCCCCAGGCCACCGAGGTGGCGGGCAGGCCCTCGGCCCGGCGGCGCTCGGCGAGCGCGTCCAGGAAGGCGTTCGCGGCGGCGTAGTTGGCCTGACCGGCGGCGCCGATCGAGCCCGCGAACGAGGAGAACAGGACGAAGGCCGTCAGGTCCAGGTCCCGCGTCAGCTCGTGCAGATTGGCCGCGGCCTCGGCCTTGGCGCGCAGGACGGAGGCGAAGCGCTCGGGGGTGAGCGACTCCAGAACGCCGTCGTCCAGCACCCCGGCCGCGTGCACCACCGCCGTCAGCGGCAGTTCGGCCGGGAGCCCGGCCACCAGCGCGGCCAGCGCCTCGCGGTCGGCGGCGTCGCAGGCCGCGACGGTGACCCGGGCGCCCGAGGCGGCGAGTTCGTCCCGCAGCTCGGCCGCGCCGGGGGCGTCGAGGCCACGGCGGCTGGTGAGCACCACGTGTTCGGCGCCCTTGTCGATCAGCCAGCGGGCCACATGCGCGCCCAGCGCGCCCGTACCGCCGCTCACCAGGACCGAACCCGCGCCCGGCCGCCAGTCGCGGCCGTGCCCGGTGTTGGCGGAGCGGGTCAGCCGGCGGCCGAAGACGCCGGAGGCGCGCACCGCCACCTGGTCCTCGCCCGCGCCACCGGCCAGCACGCCCGCCAGCCGCGACAGCGCCCGGTCGTCCAGCGTCTCCGGCAGATCGACGAGACCGCCCCACCGCTCGGCCAGCTCCAGGGCCGCGACCCGGCCCAGGCCCCAGACCCGCGCCTGCCACGGGTCCACCGGCCCGTCCGTCCGGCCGGTCGAGACCGCGCCGCGCGTGGCGACCCACAGCGGCGCGTCCACGCCCAGATCGCCCAGCGCCTGCGCCAGGGCGGCGGTGCGGACCAGCCCGTCGGCACCCTCGCCGCCCTCGATGCTTTCGGTGCTTTCGGTGCTTTCGGTGCTTTCGGCGAGTGACGGCAGCGCGAACACCCCGGCCACCGGGGCGTCGGCGACCGCCTCGGCCAGCCGCTCGGCCATGCCCGTACGGTCCGCGGCGGCCAGCTCGACCCGCTGGACCTCGGCGCCGCGTGCGGACAGCGTCCGTACGACACCCTCGGCCAGCGCGCCGTCCGCCTCTTCAGTGGTGGTGACGACCAGCCAGCGGCCGGTCAGCGCCCCCTCGGCGCGGGCGGCCACCGGCTTCCAGGTCACCTGGTAGCGCCAGGCGTCCACGGTGGACCGCTCGCCCTGGCGCCGCCGCCACGAGGACAGCATCGGCAGAACGGCGCCCAGCGAGGAGAGCGCGTCGGCGTCCTCGGACTGGAGCGTCCCGGCCAGGGCCTCCAAGTCCTCGCGCTCGACGGCCTCCCAGAACCGCGCGTCCACGGAATCCATGGCCGCGACGGCCTCGCGGACCTCCTCCGGGTCCTCCACCCAGAAGCGCTGCCGCTGGAAGGCGTAGGTCGGCAGCTCGATGGCGCGGGCTCCCGTACCGGCGAAGAACGCCGACCAGTCCAGGGCCGGCCCCCGGGTGTGCAGCGCGGCGAGGGCCGCCGTCAGCGCCCCCGGCTCGGTACGTCCCTTACGGAGCGCCGAGACGAAGGCGGCGGCATCGCCGGAGACGCACTCCTGGGCCATGGCGGTGAGGACACCGTCGGGGCCCAACTCGACGTAGGTGGTGACGCCCTGGGCTTCCATCGTCCGGACGCCATCGAGGAAGCGGACGGCTTCGCGGACGTGGCGCACCCAGAAGTCGGGGGTCGTGATCTCCTCGGCGGAGACGATGGCGCCGGTGAGGTTGGAGACGATCGGGATGCGCGGGGCCTCGTACGTCAACCCCTCGGCCACCTGCCGGAACGCCTCCAGCATCCCGTCCATACGCGGCGAGTGGAACGCATGGCTGACGGTGAGCCGCTTGGTCTTCCGACCCTGCGCCTCGAAGCCCGCCGCGATCTCCAGAGCCGCGTCCTCATCACCTGCGATGACGACGGAGGTCGGCCCGTTGAGCGCGGCCATCGACACACGGTCGGTGAGCAGCGGTGTGACCTCGTCCTCCGAAGCCTGGACCGCGATCATCGCGCCACCGGCCGGCAGCTCCTGCATCAAACGGCCACGTGCGGCCACCAGCTTCGCTACGTCGGCGAGCGAGAGCACCCCCGCCACATGCGCGGCAGCCAACTCACCAATTGAGTGACCAGAGAGGAAGTCGGGCCGCAGCCCCCACGCCTCCACCAGCCGGAACAGCGCCACCTCAACCGCGAACAACGCGGGCTGAGTGAACCCCGTCTGGTCCAGTGCCTCCGCATCCTCCCCGAACAGCACCGTCTTCAACGGCCGTTCCAGATGCGCGTCCAGCTCATCGCAGACCGCGTCCAGCGCCTCCGCGAACACCGGATAGGCGTCGTACAGCTCACGCCCCATCCCCAGCCGCTGGCTCCCCTGCCCCGTGAACAGGAACGCCACCTTGCCGCCCTCGGCCACCGTCCCCTGGACCAGCCCCGCGGCCGACTCGCCGCGCGCCAGCGCCTCCAGGCCGGACAGCAGCCCGGCACGGTCCTCGCCGACGACGACCGCGCGGCGCTCCAGCGCCGCCCGGCCCGTCGCCAGCGCGTGGCCGACGTCCGTGGTGTCCAGGTCGGGGTGGGTGCCGAGGTGGGCGAGGAGCCGTTCGGCCTGGCCGCGCAGAGCGGCGTCGGACTTGCCCGAGAGCACCCAGGGCACCGTCGGCAGCTCCGCCACCGGACCGGTCGCGGGGATCTCCTCGGGAGCCGGGGGCTGCTCGATGATCGTGTGCGCGTTCGTACCGCTCACGCCGAACGACGAGATGGCCGCCCGGCGCGGCCGGCCGAGCTCCGGCCACGGCCGGGCCTCGGTCAGCAGCTCGAGGTCGCCCGCCGACCAGTCCACATGCGGGGTGGGCTCGTCGATGTGCAGCGTCTGCGGGAGCACGCCGTGCCGCATCGCCATGATCATCTTGATGATGCCCGCGACACCCGCGGCGGCCTGGGTGTGGCCGATGTTGGACTTCAGCGAGCCGAGCCACAGCGGCTGTCCCTCCGGCCGGCTGCGGCCGTAGGTGGCGAGCAGGGCCTGGGCCTCGATCGGGTCGCCCAGCGTCGTGCCCGTGCCGTGTGCCTCCACCACATCGACATCGGCGGTGGTGAGCCGGGCGCTGGTCAGCGCGTCGCGGATGACGCGCTGCTGGGACGGGCCGTTGGGCGCCGTCAGACCGTTGGACGCACCGTCCTGGTTGATGGCCGAGCCCCGCACGATCGCCAGCACCCGGTGTCCGTTGCGCCGCGCGTCCGACAGCCGCTCGACGAGCAGCATGCCCGCGCCCTCGGCCCAGCCGGTGCCGTCCGCCGACGCCGCGAAGGACTTGCAGCGGCCGTCGGTGGACAGGCCCTGCTGGCGACTGAAGTCGATGAACGTGTCCGGGGTGGCCATGACGGTCACACCACCGGCCAGCGCCAGCGAGCACTCGCCGTTGCGCAGTGCCTGCGCGGCCAGGTGCAGTGCCACCAGCGACGACGAGCACGCCGTGTCGATGGTGACCGCCGGGCCCTCCAGGCCGAAGGTGTACGCCACCCGGCCCGAGGCGATGGAGCCCGCGCCGCCCGTGCCGAGGTAGCCCTCGAGCCCCTCGGGGACGGCGGTCAGCCGGGTCAGATAGTCGTGGTACATGACGCCCGCGAAGACACCGGTCTTGCTGCCGCGTACGGCCGCCGGGGCGATGCCCGCGCGCTCGAACGCCTCCCACGACGTCTCCAGCAGCAGCCGCTGCTGCGGATCCATCGCCATGGCCTCGCGCGGGTTGATCCCGAAGAAGTCGGGGTCGAAGTCGGCGGCGTCGTGCAGGAAGCCGCCCTCGCGGGTGTAGCTGGTGCCCACCTGGTCGGGGTCGTCGCTGTAGAGCGCGTCGAGGTCCCAGCCACGGTCGACGGGGAAGTCGGAAATGGCGTCGGTGGCGCCGATGACGAGCTGCCACAGCTCCTCGGGGGTGGTGACCCCGCCCGGGTAGCGGCAGCTCATCCCGACGATGGCGATCGGCTCGTCCTCGGTGACGGCCGTCACCGGGACCGGGGTGTGCACCTCCGCCGACTCCTCGCCCACCAGCTCGGTCCGCAAATGGCGGGCCAGGACCTGCGGGTCCGGATAGTCGAAGATGAGCGTCGCGGGCAGCCGCAGCCCGGTGACCGAGTTGAGCTGATTGCGCAGCTCGACAGCGGTCAGCGAGTCGAAGCCCAGATCCTTGAACGCCCGCCCGGAACCGATGGTCTCCGCACCCGCGTAGCCGAGTACGGTCGCCACCTGCGCCCGGACCAGGTCCAGCAGCAGCCGCTCCTGCTCCGCCGTGCTCAGCCCGGCGAGCCGCCCGGCCAGACCGGTCTCGCCGCCCGCCGCGACCGCGTCCACGGCGCGCCGCGCCGGTACCCGCACCAGGCCGCGCAGCAGCGGCGAGATCGCGGGCTGGTTGCGCAGCGCCGCGAGGTCCAGGCGCATCGGCACCAGCGACGCCTCGTCGACGGTCAGCGCGGCGTCGAAGAGCCGCAGTCCCTCCGCCACCGGCAGCGGGGGCACTCCGGCCCGCCGCATCCGGGTGATGTCGGCCTCGTCCAGGGTGTCGCCCATGCCGCCACCGGCCCACAGGCCCCACGCCAGCGCGGTGGCCGGCAGGCCCTGGGCGGCGCGGTGCTGGGCGAGGGCGTCCAGGAAGACATTGGCCGCCGCGTAGTTGCCCTGGCCGGGGCCGCCGAACACACCGGCGGCCGAGGAGAACAGTACGAACGCCGAGAGGTCCTGGTCGCGGGTCAGCTCGTGCAGGTTCCAGGCGGCGTCCACCTTCGGACGCATGACGTTTTCGACGCGCTCGGGGGTGAGGGAGCCGATCACACCGTCGTCCAGCACACCGGCCGTGTGGACGACCGCCGTGAGCGGATGTTCGGCGGGGATGTCGGCGAGGGTCGCGGCGAGCGCGTCCCGGTCCGCCACATCACACGCCGCCCAGCGCACGCTCGCACCCAACTCGGCCAGCTCGGCGCCGAGTTCGGCCGCGCCCGGGGCCTGCTCGCCACGACGGCTCACCAGCAGGAGCTGCCGTACGCCACGCTCCGCCACCAGGTGGCGGGCGAACAGGCCGCCCAGCGAACCGGACGCGCCGGTGACCAGCACCGTGCCGTCCGGGTTCCACTCCGGGGCCTCGGTGTCGGCCGCCGACGCCGCACGGGCCAGGCGTGGCGTCTTGACGACGCCCTGCCGCACCGCGACCTCGGCCTCGCCGCTCGCGAGCGCCGCGACCACCGCGGGCAGCGCGGCCTGCGAGTCGTCGTGGCCGTCGAGGTCGATCAGGAGGAGCCTGTCCGGGTTCTCGGACTGTGCCGAACGCACCAGACCGCGGACGGCGGCGCCCGCCGGATCCGCCACCGGCTCACCGGCCTCGGTGGCCACGGTCCCCGAGGTCAGCAGGACCAGACGTGAGTCCATGAAGCGGTCGTCGGCCAGCCACTGCTGCAGCAGGCCCAGCACCTGGGTGGTGGCCTGGTGCGCCGTGGTGGCGGGCGAGGGGCTTTCCCCCACCCCGCCCCTTCCCGAAACTTGGGGCTCCGCCCCAAGGCCCCGGTCCTCAAACGCCGGACGGGCTTGATTTGCCGCACCCGGGCCTTCAAGTGCTGCGTCTACGCGGGCTTCGGGTGCCAGGTCCACCACGACGTACTCCGGCAGCGCCGTTCCGGAATCGACGGCCTCGCTCAGCGCGGCCAGGTCCGGGTATGTGGCGAGGCCCAGGGTATCCGTGCCCAGCGCCGCCCAGCGGCCGTCGACCGCGGTGTCCGCCCCGGCGGCGTCCACCAGCCCGGCCGTCGTCCACTCCACGCGGTACAGCGACTCGTGGTAGGCCGTCCGCGCGCTCTGCAGTTGCTCGGCCGAGACCGGGCGCAGCACCAGCGAGTCCACGGCCGCGACCGGCGCGCCCGCGGCGTCCGCGATCTCCAGCCGGACGCCGTCGCCGCCCACGGCGGCCATCCGCACCCGCAGCGTGGCCGCGCCGCTCGCGTACAGCGACACCCCGGTCCAGGCGAACGGCAGCCGCCCCTCGGTCTCGGTGCCGCCGAGCCCGGCCAGGCCGAGCGCGTGCAGTGCGGCGTCCAGCAGCGCCGGGTGCAGCCCGAACGCGGCGGCCTCCTCGGCCGTGCCCTCGTCCAGCACCACCTCGGCGAACACCTCGCCACCGCGCCGCCATGCCTTGCGCAGCCCCTGGAACGCGGGGCCGTAGGCGAAACCGACGTTCCGCAGCTCGGCGTAACGGTCGCCGACCGCCACCTCGGCGGCGTCCGCCGGGGGCCATGCGGTCAGCTCGAACGACGCCTCCGGACGGTCACCGGACGCCAGGACACCGGACGCATGCCGGGTCCACGGCTCCTCGGCCGACAGGTGCTCGGCCCGGGAGTGCAGCTCCAGCGGGCGGCGGCCGGTGTCATCGGCCGCGCCGACCCACAGCCGCAGTTGGACGCCACCGTCCTCGGCCAGGACCAGCGGCGCTTCGAGGGTCAGCTCCTCCAGCACCTCGCAGCCGACCTGGTCACCGGCCCGGACCGCCAGCTCCACGAACGCGGTGCCCGGCAGCAGCACAGTGTCCATGATCGTGTGATCGGCCAGCCACGGGTGCGTGGACAGCGCCAGCCGCCCGGTGAACAACATGCCGTCCGCGCTGGGCAGTTCGGCGCTGGCACCGAGCAGCGGATGCTCGGCCTCGCCCAGCCCGACCGCGGCCACATCGCCGAGGAACAGCGACGAGACCTTCGGCCAGTAGCGCTGCCGCTGGAAGGCGTACGTGGGCAGCTCGGCCAGCTCGTCCGGCGCCAGTCGGGTGGCGCCGGTCCCGGCGTAGAAGGCCGCCCAGTCCACCGCCACACCGCGCACATGCGCCCGTGCCACGGCCGTGGTCAGCGCCTCGGCCTCGGGACGGTCCTTGCGCAGCACGGAGACGAACGCGGCCTCCGACTCGGCGTCGGTCACACACTCCTGCGCCATCGCGGTCAGGACCCCGTCGGGGCCCAGCTCGACGAACGTGGTGACGTTGCGCGCTTCGAGGGTGCGGATGCCGTCCAGGAAGCGCACGGCCTCGCGGACGTGGCGCACCCAGAAGTCGGCCGTCGTGATCTCCTCGGCGGACACCACGCCACCGGTCAGATTGGACACGATCGGGATGCGCGGGGCCTCGTACGCCAGCCCCTCCGCCACCTCACGGAACGCGTCCAGCATGCCCTCCATACACGGCGAGTGGAACGCATGGCTGACCGTGAGCCGCTTCGTCTTCCGACCCTGCGCCTCGAACGAGGCCGCAATCTCCAGCGCCACGTCCTCATCACCCGCGATGACGACCGAAGTGGGCCCATTGAGCGCGGCAATCGACACCCGCTCGCTGAGCAGCGGCGTGACCTCGTCCTCCGAAGCCTGGATGGCAATCATCGCGCCACCAGCAGGCAGCTCCTGCATCAAACGGCCACGCGCCGCCACCAACTTCGACGCATCCGCCAGCGACAACACACCCGCCACATGCGCCGCAGCCAACTCACCAATCGAATGCCCCGACAGGAAGTCCGCACGCAGACCCCACGCCTCGACCAGCCGGAACAACGCCACCTCAACCGCGAACAACGCAGGCTGAGTGAACCCCGTCCGATCCAGCGCCTCGGCGTCCTCGCCGAACAGCACCGTCTTCAATGGCCGTTCGAGATGCGCGTCCAGCTCATCGCAGACCGCGTCCAGCGCCTCCGCGAAGGCCGGGTACGCGTAGTACAGCTCACGCCCCATGCCGAGCCGCTGACTGCCCTGCCCCGTGAACAGGAACGCCACCCGGCCACCGGCCACCGAACCCTGAACGAGCCCGGCCGCCGTACGCCCCTCGGCGAGCGCCTCCAGGCCGGACAGCAGCCCGTCCCGGTCCTCGGCGACCAGCGCCGCGCGCTCCTCGAACGCCGAGCGGCCCACGGCGAGCGCGAAGCCGAGGTCGGCGGTCCGCAGCTCGGTCCGCTCGGTCAGGTGGCCGTGCAACTGCTGGGCCTGCTCACGCAGCCCCTCCGCCGTCCGGGCCGAGAGCAGCACCGGCAGGGCCGTTCCGCCCGCGTCGGCGTGCTCAGCGGCCTCAACAACGTCAGCCGCCGGGGCCTCTTCCACGACGGCGTGGGCGTTGGTGCCGCTGAAGCCGAAGGAGGAGATGCCCGCGCGCCGCGGATGGCCGGTCTCCGGCCATGCCACCTGCTCCGTCAGCAGGCTGATGTCGCCCGCCGTCCAGTCGACATGCGGGGTGGGCTCGTCCACGTGCAGCGTGCGCGGGAGCACCCCGTGCCGCATGGCGAGAACCATCTTCATCACACCGGCGACACCGGCCGCGGCCTGCGTGTGCCCGATGTTGGACTTGATGGAGCCGAGCAGCAGCGGCTGCCCCTCCACCCGGTCCTGGCCGTACGTGGCGAGCAGCGCCTGCGCCTCGATCGGGTCGCCCAGCCGGGTGCCGGTGCCGTGTGCCTCGACCGCGTCCACCTCGGACGGGGCCAGACCGGCACCGGCGAGCGCCTGGCGGATGACGCGCTGCTGCGACGGCCCGTTGGGCGCCGTCAGACCATTGGACGCACCGTCCTGGTTGACGGCTGTGCCGCGTACGAGCGCGAGCACCGGGTGGCCGTTGCGGCGGGCGTCCGACAGCCGCTCGACGAGCAGCATGCCCACGCCCTCGCCCCAGCCGGTGCCGTCCGCCTCGGCCGCGAACGCCTTGATCCTGCCGTCCTCCGCGAGCCCGCGCTGACGGCTGAAGTCCACGAACACACCGGGCGTCGACATCACGGTCACACCGCCCGCGAGCGCGATCGAGCACTCGCCGCCGCGCAGCGCCTGGATCGCCGAGTGGAGGGCGACCAGCGAGGAGGAGCAGGCGGTGTCGATGGTGACCGCCGGGCCTTCGAGGCCGAAGGTGTAGGCGAGCCGGCCCGAGATCACGCTGGCCGCGTTGCCCGTACCCATATGCCCTTCGAGGCCCTGCGAGTCGCTCAGCAGCAGGGACAGATAGTCCTGGCCGTTGGTGCCGACGAAGACACCGGCGGTGGAGCCGCGCAGGGAAGCGGGGTCGATCCCGGCCCGCTCGAACGCCTCCCAGGACGTCTCCAGCAGCAGCCGCTGCTGCGGGTCCATGGCCAGGGCCTCACGCGGCGAGATGCCGAAGAACGCCGGGTCGAAGTCGGCCGCGTCGTGCAGGAAACCGCCCTCGCGGGCATACGAGGTGCCCTCGACGTCCGGGTCCGGGTTGTAGAGCGTCCGGAGGTCCCAGCCGCGGTCGGCGGGCATGTCCACGATGGCGTCCGTGCCGGACACCAGCAGTTGCCACAGCTCCTCGGGGGTGCGGACACCGCCCGGGAAGCGGCAGCTCATCGCGACGATCGCGATCGGATCGTCGTCGGCCGCAGTGCCCGCCACCGGCGACGTGCCGCCCGTGACCGCCACCTGCCCGCCGAGCAGTTCGGCGAAGAGGTGGTCGGCGAGGGCGAGCGGCGTCGGGTAGTCGTAGATGAGGGTGGCGGGGAGCCGCAGATCGGTGGCGGCGTTGAGACCGTTGCGCAGTTCGACGGCGGTGAGGGAGTCGAAACCGATCTCACGGAAGGCCCGTTCGGCGCTGATGTCGGACACATCGGCGTGGCCGAGGACCTCCGCCACATGGGTCCGTACGAGATCCAGCAGCGCCCGGTGGCGCTCCGCCTCGGGCAGGCCCAGGAGCCGCCGCGCGAGCGCGGAGGCCGTCTCGACGGGCACGGCCTCGCCGGTAGCGGTGGCGGCGCCCCGCGTGGCGGCCTGGCGCACCTCGGGCAGGTCGGCCAGCAGGGGGCTGGGACGGCCCGCGGTGAAGCCGGGGGCGAACCGGTCCCAGTCGACATCCGCCACGGTCACGGCCGCGTCGCCCAGGTCGAGGGCGCGCTGCAGGGCGTCGATCGCGAGATCGGCGTCCATGGGCGGCATCCCGGCGCGGCGCATGCGCTGCTCCAGCGCCTCGTCGGCGGCCATACCGCCCGCGGCCCACGGGCCCCAGGCGATCGAGGTGGCGGGCAGCCCCTCGGCGCGCCGCCGCTGGGCGAGCGCGTCCAGGAAGGCGTTCGCGGCGGCGTAGTTGGCCTGGCCCGCGGCGCCCACGGTGCCGCTGGTCGAGGAGAACAGCACGAATGCGGACAGGTCCAGCTCGCGCGTCAGCTCGTCCAGGGCGAGCGCGGCGTCGGCCTTCGCACGCAGCACGGAGGCGAAGCGCTCGGGGGTCAGCGACTCCAGAATGCCGTCGTCCAGCACCCCGGCCGCGTGCACCACGGCCGTCAGCGGCAGCTCGGCGGGGAGGTCGGCCAGCAGCCCGGCCAGGGCCTCCCGATCGGCCACGTCGCAGGCCGCGACCGTGATCCGGGCGCCGGAGGCGGCGAGTTCATCGCGCAGCTCGGCCGCGCCCGGGGCGTCGAGGCCACGGCGGCTCGTGAGCACCACATGCTCGGCGCCCTTGTCGATCAGCCAACGGGCCACCTGGCCACCCAGCGCGCCCGTACCGCCCGTCACCAGCACTGTGCCGCGGGCGCTCCAGCCCTCGGCCTCCGCCACCTGCCGTGCGGTCGCCCGCGCCAGCCGGCGGCCGAACACCCCGGAGGCGCGGACGGCGATCTGGTCCTCGTCCCCGGCCCCGGCGAGCACCACCGCGAGCCGCGACAGCACCCGGTCGGTCAGGGTCTCGGGGAGGTCGATGAGACCGCCCCAGCGGTCGGGCAGCTCCAGGGCCGCCACTCGGCCAAGGCCCCACACCTGGGCGCGGGCCGGGTCCACCAGCTCGCCCTGACGCCCCGTCGAGACCGCGCCCCGGGTGGCACACCACAGCGGCGCGTCGATCGCGGCGTCGCCCATGGCCTGCACGAGGGCGGCCGTGGGCAGCAGGGCGTCGGCGTCCCCGGTGGCCAGCAGCGAGAGCACACCGGCCACGGCGCCGCCGTCGGCCGCCGTGCGCAGCCGCTCGGCGAGGCCCGCGCGGTCCTCGGCGGCCAGGTCGAGCCGCCGCACCTCGGCGCCCCGCTCGGTCAGCGTACGGACGACACCGTCCGTCCACGCGTCGGCGGCGGCATCGTCGGCGGGGGCGGCGACGAGCCACACCCCGGACAGCCGGGCCGCGGAGCCCAGCGACAGCGGCTTCCACGCCACCTGGTACCGCCAGCCGTCGACACCCGCGGCGGCCAGGCTCGCCACCGGCTCCTCGGGCCAGTAGCGGCGGTGCTGGAAGGCGTAGGTCGGCAGGTCGACGCGGTGGGCACCGGTCCCGGCGAAGTACGCGGCCCAGTCCGGCGCCACGCCCCGCACATACGCGCGGGCGACGGCCGTGGTCAGCGCCTCGGCCTCGGGACGGTCCTTGCGCAGCACGGAGACGAACGCGGCGCCGCCACCGGTGACGCACTCCTGCGCCATCGCGGTGAGGATGCCGTCGGGGCCCAACTCGACGAAGTTGGTGACGCCTTGGGCTTCCAACGTCCGCACGCCGTCGAGGAAGCGGACGGCTTCGCGGACGTGGCGCACCCAGAAGTCGGGGGTCGTGATCTCCTCGGCGGAGACCACGTTCCCGGTCAGGTTGGAGACGATCGGGATGCGCGGGGCCTCGTACGACAGGCCCTCCGCGACCTCGCGGAACCCCTCCAACATGCCGTCCATACGCGGCGAGTGGAAGGCGTGGCTGACGGTGAGGCGCTTGGTCTTACGACCCTGGGCCTCGAAGCCCGCCGCGATCTCCAGCGCCGCATCCTCATCACCCGCGATGACGACCGAAGTGGGTCCGTTGAGCGCGGCGATCGACACCCGCTCGGTGAGCAGCGGCGCCACCTCGTCCTCCGACGCCTGGACGGCGATCATCGCGCCGCCCGCGGGCAGCTCCTGCATCAGACGGCCACGCGCCGCCACCAGCTTCGCCGCATCCGCGAGGGACAACACACCCGCCACATGCGCGGCGGCCAGCTCACCAATCGAGTGCCCCGACAGATAGTCGGGCCGCAGACCCCACGCCTCCACCAGCCGGAACAACGCCACCTCGACGGCGAACAGCGCAGGCTGGGTGAACCCGGTCTGATCCAGCGCCTCGGCGTCATCCCCGAACAGGACCGTCTTCAACGGCCGTTCGAGATGCGCGTCCAGCTCATCGCAGACCGCGTCCAGCGCCTCCGCGAACACCGGATACGCCTGGTAGAGCTCACGCCCCATCCCCAGCCGCTGACTCCCCTGCCCCGTGAACAGGAACGCCAGCTCACCCTCGGCGACCGCCCCCTCGGCCAGCCCCGGCGCGGACTCGCCCCGCGCCAACGCGTCGAGGCCGCGCAGCAGGTCGTCCCTGCCGTCCGCGACCAGCACCGCGCGGTGGTCGAGCGCGGCGCGCCCGGTGACCAGGGTGTGGGCGACGTCGGCCGGTGCGAGGTCGGAGTGCGCGGTCAGATGGGCGTAGAGCCGCTCGGCCTGGGCCCGCAGGGCGTCGGTGCCCTTGGCGGAGAGCGCGTACGGCAGCACATCGGAGCCGCCCCGCTCGGGCTCCTCCTCCACCGGTTCGGCCGTGCCGGCCGGGGCCTGCTCGATGATGGTGTGGGCGTTGGTGCCGCTGATGCCGAACGAGGACACGGCGGCGCGGCGCGCGCGGCCGGTCTCCGGCCACTCCCGCGCCTGCGTCAGCAGCGCGATGTCACCGGCCGTCCAGTCGACATGCGGCGACGGCTCGTCCACGTGCAGCGTCTGCGGCAGCACACCGTGCCGCATCGCCATCACCATCTTGATGATTCCGGCGACACCGGCCGCCGCCTGGGAGTGGCCGATGTTGGACTTGATGGAGCCGAGCCACAACGGCCGCTCCGCGTCGCGTTCCTGGCCGTAGGTGGCCAGCAGCGCCTGCGCCTCGATCGGGTCGCCCAGCGTGGTTCCCGTGCCGTGCGCCTCGACGACGTCCACATCGCCGCTGGTCAGCCCGGCGCTGGTCAGCGCCTTGCGGATGACGCGCTGCTGGGACGGGCCGTTCGGCGCCGTCAGGCCGTTGCTCGCACCGTCCTGGTTGACGGCCGAGCCGCGCACGACGGCCAGCACCTGGTGGCCGTGGCGCCGCGCGTCGGACAGCCGCTCCACGAGCAGCATGCCGACGCCCTCGCCCCAGCCGGTGCCGTCCGCACCGGCCGCGAACGCCTTGCAGCGGCCGTCGGCGGCCAGGCCGCCCTGGCGGCCGAACTCGGTGAAGTGGCCGGGCGTCGTCATCACGGTGACACCGCCCGCGAGCGCCATCGTGCACTCGCCCTGGCGCAGCGCCTGGATCGCCCAGTGCAGCGCCACCAGCGACGACGAACATGCCGTGTCGACGGTGACCGCCGGGCCCTCAAGACCGAGGGCGTAGGCGATACGGCCGGACATGACGCTGCCCGCGTTGCCCGTCATCACATGGCCCGCGACCTCCGCGCCGGCCTGCTCCAGGCCCGCGTCGTAGCCGCTGTAGGCCGCGCCTACGAACACGCCGACGGAGCGGCCACGGAGCGAGTCCGGGTCGATCCCGGCGCGCTCGAACACCTCCCATGACGTCTCCAGCAGCAGCCGCTGCTGCGGGTCCATGGCCAGGGCCTCACGCGGCGAGATGCCGAAGAACGAGGCGTCGAAGAGGTCCGCGTCGTGCAGGAAGCCACCGGCGCGGGCGTAGTCGGACGGGGCCGCGTCGGCCTCGTCGCCGTCCGCCGCCCACTGGCTCTCCCAGTTGCGGTTGACGGGGAATCCGGTGATGGCGTCCGAGCCGGTGGCCACGAGCTGCCAAAGGTCCTCGGGCGAGCGGACGTCGCCGGGGTAGCGGCAGCCCATCGCGACGATGGCGATCGGGTCATCCGCGAGGGAGACGGCGGTGGCGGGGAGCGCCGGGTCCGCCTGCTCGGCCTCGGCCTCGGCCTCGTCGACGTCCAGGCCGAGTAGTTCGGCGCGCAGATGGTCGGCGAGGACGGTGGGGTTCGGATGGTCGAAGACGATCGTGGTGGGCAGCTTGAGCCCGGTGGCGGCGGAGAGCCGGTTGCGCAGTTCGACGGCGGTGAGCGAGTCGAAGCCCAGCTCCTTGAAGGCGCGGCGGGCCTCGATGGCGTCGGCGGAGGCGTGGCCGAGGGCCGTGGCCACATGGCCGCGGACGAGGTCGAGCAGCGTCCGGCGGCGCTCGTTCGGGGAGAGCGCGCGCAGCCGCTGGGCCAGCGACGAACCGGCGGCGAGCGCGCCCGCGGCGGTGCGTCGGCCGGTCGTGCGGATCAGCCCGCGCAGCAGCGCCGGGACCGGGCCGGATCCGGCCGCGGAACGCAGCGCCGCGAGATCGAGCCGGGCCGGGATCAGCAGGGTCCGGCCGGTGCGGCGGGCGGCGTCGAAGAGCGCCATGCCCTCGTCGTCGGTGAGGGCGCCCATGCCGCTGCGGGCCAGCCGCAGCAGATCGGTCTCGGTCAGATCGCCGGTGATACCGCCGGACTGGGCCCACAGGCCCCACACCAGCGAGGTGGCGGGCAGGCCCGCCGCGTGGCGGTGGGCGGCGAGCGCGTCGAGGAAGACGTTGGCCGCGGCGTAGTTGGCCTGGCCCGCGCCGCCCAGCGTGCCCGCGACGGCGGAGAACAGCACGAACGCGGACAGGTCGAGGCCGCGGGTCAGCTCGTGCAGGTTCCAGGCCGCGTCCACCTTCGGACGCAGCACCCGCTCCAACTGCTCGGGCGTCAGGGCGGCGGCCGTGCCGTCGTCCAGCACACCGGCGGTGTGCACGACGGCCGTCAGCGGATGCTCGGCCGGGACGGCGGCCAGGGTCGCGGCGAGCGCGTCGCGGTCCGCGGCGTCGCAGGCGGCGAGGGTGACCTCGGCGCCGCGCTCGCGGAGTTCGGCGGCCAGCTCGGTGGCGCCGTCGGCGTCCGCGCCACGGCGGCTGGTCAGCAGGAGGTGGCGTACGCCGTGCTCGGCGACCAGGTGGCGGGCGAGCAGCCGGCCCAGGGCGCCGGTGCCGCCGGTGATGAGCACGGTGCCGTCGGCGTCGAACGCGGGGGTGGCGTCGGCGTCGTTGTCCGGGGCCGGGGCCGAGGTCGAGCCCGAGGCCGAACTCGAGCCCGAGGCCAGGGCCGAACCCGAGCCCGGGGCCGAACCCGAGCCCGGGGCCGGGGCCGTGGCGCGGGCCAGCCGGGGCGCTAGGGTCCGGCCCGCGCGCAGGGCGAGCTCAGGCTCGCCGGTGGCCAGGGCGTCGGCGAGCGCGTCGGCGAAGGTGTCGGCGACCTCGGCGGCGCCAGCGGACCCGCCGGACCCAGCAGCCTCGGCAGTCCCGGCGGCTTCAGCCGTCCCGGCGGCCTCGTCTACGTCCACGAGGACGAAGCGGCCGGGGTTCTCGGTCTCGGCGGAGCGCACCAGACCCCACAGGGGCGCGTGCACCAGATCGGTGACGCCCTCCTCGGCGTCGGCGGCCATGGCGCCCCGGGTGACGACCACCAGGCGCGCGTCGGCGAACCGCTCATCGGCCAGCCAGCCCTGCACCAGGGTCAGCGCGCGCCGCGCCTCCCGGTGCGCGGCCTCGGCCACGTTCTCGTCCGGGCCGCCGGGTGCGGGCGCGAAGGACGCGAGGACCAGCTCCGGGGCGGCGGTGTCGCCCGCCTCGACGGACGCGCCCAGCGCGGCCAGATCGGGGGCGGAGGCGGCGGCCACTCCGGCCGGGACCAGCCCGAACGGGTCCTCGCCCAGGACGATACGGCGGGCGGCGGCATCCGGACCGGCGGAGGTGGTCTGCGGGGCCACCCAGTCGAGCCGGAACAGGCTCTGCCGCGCCACGTCCGCGTCGCCGGTGAGGTCGTCGGGGAGCGCACGGCAGCGCAGACCGTCAACGGCGGCGACCGGCTCGCCCGTGGCATCGGCGAGCGCCAGGGTCACGGTGTCGGCTCCGGCGGGCGCGATCCGTACGCGCAGCGCGGACGCACCCTCCGCGTACAGCCGGACGCCCTGCCAGACATCGGTCAGTTGGGCGCCCTCGCGGCCGTGGAGAGCGTGCAGGGCGGCGTCCAGCAGCGCCGGGTGCACGGCGAACTCTCCGGCGCCGGGCTTGACGTCGTCGTCCAGCCGGACCTCGGCGAAGAGTTCGTCCCCGCGCCGCCAGGCGGCCGTGAGCCCCTGGAACCCCGGGCCATGCCGCAACCCGTCCCCGGCCAGCCGGGCGTAGAGCGCGTCGGGCTCGATCGCCTCGGCGGCGGTCGGCGGCCACTCGGCCAGGTCGAACGACGGGCTGGGGGCGCCGGAGGCGAGCACACCGCCCGCGTTCCGCACCCACGCCGTGTCGGCGGCGGCGTCCTCCGGACGGGAGGAGACGGTGAACGAACGACGCCCGGCGTCGTCCGAGGCACCCACCGTGACCTGCAGCCGGACGCCACCGCGGGCGGGCAGCACCAGCGGGGCGTGCAGGGTCAGCTCATCGAGCAGGTCACAACCGACCTGGTCACCGGCCCGGACGGCAAGCTCCACGAACGCCGAGCCCGGGACCACCACCGCATCCCGGACCGTGTGATCGGCCAGCCACGGATGGGTGTCGAGGCCAAGTCGTCCCGTGAAGACGAGTCCATCGGACTCCACCAGCGGCACCGCCGCACCCAGCAGCGGGTGTCCGGCCAACTCCAACCCGACGGAGGCCACATCACCCACGGACGCCGCACCCGGCTCCAGCCAGAACCGCTCATGCTGGAAGGCGTACGTCGGCAGATCGACGCGGTGGGCGCCGGTCCCGGCGAAGTACGCGGCCCAGTCCGGCGTCACACCACGGACCTGCGCCCGGGCGATGGCCGTGGTCAGCGCCTCGGCCTCGGGGCGGTCCTTGCGCAGCGCGGAGATGAACGCGGCATCCTCGCCGGTCACACAGTCCTGGGCCATGGCGGTGAGGACACCGTCGGGGCCCAGCTCGATGAAGGTGGAGACGTTCTGCGCCTCAAGCGTCCGTATGCCATCGAGGAAGCGGACGGCCTCGCGGACGTGGCGCACCCAGAAGTCGGCCGTCGTGATCTCCTCGGCGGAGACGACGGAACCGGTGAGGTTGGAGACGATCGGGATGCGCGGGGCCTCGTACGTCAGCCCCTGCGCCACCTCGCGGAACGCCTCCAACATGCCGTCCATACGCGGCGAGTGGAAGGCGTGGCTGACCGTGAGCCGCTTGGTCTTCCGACCCTGGGCCTCGAACGACTCCGCGATCGCGACAGCCGCGTCCTCATCACCCGCGATAACGACGGAGGTGGGCCCGTTGAGCGCGGCGATCGACACCCGCTCGGTCAGCAGCGGCGTCACCTCGTCCTCGGACGCCTGGACGGCGATCATCGCGCCACCGGCAGGCAGCTCCTGCATCAGACGGCCACGCGCCGCCACCAACTTCGCCGCGTCCGCCAGCGACAACACACCCGCCACATGCGCGGCAGCCAGCTCACCGATCGAGTGCCCCGACAGGAAGTCCGGCTTCAGACCCCACGCCTCAACGAGACGGAACAGCGCCACCTCAACCGCGAACAACGCAGGCTGAGTGAACCCCGTCTGATCCAGTACGGCCGCGTCATCCCCGAACAACACATCCCGCAGCGGCCGCTCCAGATGCGCGTCCAGCTCCGCGCACACCGCATCCAGCGCCTCGGCGAACACCGGATACGCCTGGTAGAGCTCACGCCCCATCCCAAGCCGCTGGCTCCCCTGCCCCGTGAGCAGGAACGCCACCTTGCCACCGGCCACCGAACCCTCGACCACACCCGGCGCACCACGACCCTCAACCAGCGCACCCAGACCAGCGAGCAGCCCATCCCGGTCCTCGGCCACCACCACCGCACGGTGTTCAAAGGCCGACCGCCCGGTCGCCAGCGAGAACCCCACGTCCACCGGCCGCAGCTCGCCACGCGCCTCCACATGCGCGACCAGCCGCTCGGCCTGGTCCCGCAGCGCGGCCACGCCCCGCCCCGAGAGCACCCACGGCACCACAGCCGGAGCCGCCACGGGAGCCGAAGCAGCCTCCGCCGCTTCGGCTTCGGGCGCCTGCTCGATGATGGTGTGGACGTTGGTCCCGCTCACACCGAAGGACGAGACGCCCGCCCGGCGCGGCTGGCCGGTCTCGGGCCACGGCCGCGCCTCGGTCAGCAGGGACACCTCTCCCGCCGACCAGTCGACGTGCGGGGTGGGCTCGTCCACGTGCAGCGTCTGCGGCAGCACCCCGTGCCGCATCGCCATCACCATCTTGATGACGCCGCCGATACCGGCGACGTTCTGGGTGTGGCCGATGTTCGACTTCAGCGAGCCGAGCCACAGCGGGCGCCCGTCAGGCCGTTCCTTGCCGTAGGTGGACAGGAGGGCCTGTGCCTCGATGGGGTCGCCCAGCGTGGTGCCCGTGCCATGGGCCTCCACCGCGTCCACGTCGGCGGGGTTGAGACGGGCGTTCTCCAGGGCCTGCCGGATGACGCGCCGCTGCGAGGGGCCGTTCGGCGCGGTCAGGCCGTTGGACGCGCCGTCCTGGTTCACGGCGCTGCCGCGCACCACCGCGAGCACCGGGTGCCCGTTGCGCCGCGCGTCCGACAGCCGCTCGACCAGCAGCACCGCGACACCCTCGGACCAGCCGGTGCCATCCGCCGACGCCGCGAAGGACTTGCAGCGGCCGTCGGCGGAGAGTCCGCGCTGACGGCTGAACTCCACGAACACATCCGGGGAGGACAGCACGGTCGCGCCCGCCGCCAGCGCCAGCGAGCACTCGCTCTGCCGCAGCGCCTGGACCGCCAGGTGCAGCGCGACCGAGGAGGACGAGCAGGCGGTGTCGATGGTGGCCGCCGGACCCTCCAGGCCGAAGGCGTAGGAGAGCCGCCCGGACGCGACGCTGGAGGCGGTGCCGGTGAGCAGATGGCCCTCGACACCCTCCGGGAGGTCGTACTCCCCCGCCCCGTACGCCTGCGTGGACGCGCCGACGAACACGCCGGTGCGCGAGCCCCGCATCGTGTCCGGGTCGATCCCGGCCCGCTCGAACGCCTCCCAGGAGGTCTCCAGCAGCAGCCGCTGCTGCGGGTCCATCGCGAGCGCCTCACGCGGCGAGATCCCGAAGAAGCCCGGGTCGAACCGGCTCGCGTCGTACAGGAAGCCGCCCCCGCGGGCGTAGAACGTGCCCTCGCGCTCCGGGTCCGGGTCGTACAGCGCCTCGATGTCCCAGCCGCGGTCGGTGGGGAAGCCGGAGATGGCGTCCTGGCCGTCCACGACGAGCCGCCACAGCTCCTCGGGGCTGCCGACGCCGCCGGGGAACCGGCAGCTCATGCCGACGATCGCGATCGGTTCCCGGGACGCGTCGGCGAGCTGCTGGTTCTGCTTCCGCAGCCGCTCGGTTTCCTTCAGCGAGGCCCGCAGCGCGTCAACGAGCTTTTCGTTGGGGGTTGTCATCGTGTACTCCGTGCTTGGGCCCGCGTCAGGAATCGTTGCCGTCGAGGCTGTCGAGGTCGAGCGCCATGTCGATGAGGTGCTGGACGTCCATCTCGTCGATGGACTCCGCCTCGTCCTCGACGCGGCTGGGATCGGAAGTGGCTGCTTGTGGATCGGCCAGCCGGAGCAGCGTGTCCAGCAGCCCCGCCTCCCGGATCCGGCCCATCGGGATGGTGGCCAGGGTGCGGCGCAGCTCGGCGTCCTGCGGATCGGTGTCCACATGGGCCTGGGCATGGCCGGGGCCGTGGCCCGGTCCGTCCGGGATCAGCTCGGTCAGCAGATGCTCGGCGAGCGCGGCCGGTGTCGGGTAGTCGTAGACCAGGCTCGCGGGCAGTTTGAGGCCGGTGGTCGCGCCGAGCCGGGTGCGCAGTTCGACCGCGGTGAGCGAGTCGAAGCCCAGCTCGCTGAAGGCGCGTCCGGCCTCGACCTCGTCGGCTGAGGCATGGCCGAGGGCGCTGGCCACATGGGTGCGGACCACCTCCAGCACCGCGTCCTTACGGTCGGCCACGGCGAGTCCGGCGAGCCGCTCGCGCAGCGCCGAGGCGCCGTCGGCCGCCGCCGTGTCCGCCGATTCGCCCTCGCCACCGCCCCCTAGGGCCTTGGCGACCTGCGGCAGATCGTCGATCAGCGGGCGGGGGCGGGCGGCGGTGAAGGCCGGGGCGAACCGCTCCCAGTCGACATCGGCCACCGTCACGGCGGTCTCCTGGCGGGAGAGCACCCGCTGGAAGGCGACCATGTTCAGCTCCGGTGCCATCGGCGGCAGTCCACGGCGGCGCAACTGCTCCTCCGCGTCGCCCTCGGCGGCCATACCGCCCTCCGCCCACGGGCCCCAGGCCACGGAGGTGGCGGTGAGACCGCGCGCCCGGCGCTGTTCGGCCAGCGCGTCGAGGAAGGCGTTTCCGGCCGCGTACGCCCCCTGGCCGCCACTGCCCCACACCCCGGCGATCGAGGAGAAGAGCACGAAGGCGTCCAGCTCGGCGTCCTCGCCGAAGAGAGCGTCGAGGTGGACCGCCCCGGTCGTCTTGGCCGCCACGATCCCGGCGAACTCAGGGAGTTCGGTGCCGGTGCCGGGCTCCTGGGAGATCCCGGCCGAATGCACCACGGCGCGTACCGGGGTGCCGTTGGCGGCCAGCTTCTCCACGAGCGCCGCGAGCGCGTCGCGGTCGGCCACATCGCATGCCTCGACGGTCACGGCGGTGTCGGTGCCGGACAGTTCGGCCACGATCTCGGCCGCGCCCGGCGCGTCGGGGCCCCGGCGGCTGAGCAGCACCAGCCGCTCCGCGCCGTTGTGGGCCAGCCAGCGGGCGACATGCCGCCCCAGGGCGCCCGTGCCACCGGTCACCAGCACGGTGCCGCGCGGCGTCCAGGGCTCGGCGGCGGCGGTGGCCACGTCGCGCGGGGCCGGGACGAGGCGGCGTACGAAGACCCCGGTGGCGCGGATCGCCACCTGATCCTCGTCGTCGGCCCCGGCGAGCACGGCCGCGAGCCGGTCCAGCGCCCGCTCGTCCACGGTCTCCGGCAGGTCGACCAGACCGCCCCAGCGCTCGGGCTGCTCCAGGGCGACGACCCGGCCGTAACCCCAGACCTGGGCCTGGGTGGCGCTGTCCAGCCGGTCGGCGCCGCCGGTCGCGACCGCGCCCCGGGTGGCGCACCACAGCCGCGCCGGGGCGTCCTCGCCCCGCAGGGCCAGCGCCTCGGGCCGCGCCAGCGCCTCGGTCAGCGCACCGGTCAGCGCGAGGCCGACTGGCACCGCCGGATGCGCCGGGTGTGGCCGCTCGTCCAGCGCCAGCAGGGACAGCACTCCGGCCACCGGGCCGTCGGCCGTCGCCTGGGCGAGGCGGTCGCCCACGGCCGCGGGGTCGGTGTCCGCGGCGTCCAGTTCGACGCGGACGACCCGCACCCCGCGCCCCGTCAGGTCGTCGGCCACGGCGGTGATCCGCGGGTCGTCGGCGTGGTGCGCGGGAACGACGGTCAGCCAGGTGCCGGCCGGGGCCGGGGAGCCCGACGGGGCCTGCGGACGCGGCTTCCACACCACGTTGTAGAGGTGGCCGTCGGCGGCGGACCGCTCGCGCTGGGCGCGGCGCCACGTCGACAGGGCGGGCAGCACCGCGCTGAGCGGCTGGTCGCCCTCGACCCGCAGCTCGGTGGCGAGCGACTCCCAGTCCTCGCGCTCCACGGCCTCCCAGAATCGCGCGTCCACCGCGTCCACGGCGCCCTCGGCCGCGGTCCCGGCCTCCAGGGCGAACTCCGGCCAGTAGCGGCGGCGCTGGAACGCGTACGTCGGCAGGTCGACGCGGTGGGCGCCGGTCCCGGCGAAGTACCCGGCCCAGTCCACCTCGGCGCCCCGGACATACGCCTGGGCGAGCGCGGTGGTGAGGGTCTCGGCCTCGGGGCGGTCCTTGCGCAGCCCGGCCGCGAAGCCCGCCACGTCGGCGTCGGTGACGCACTCCTGGGCCATGGCGGTCAGGACGCCGTCGGGGCCCAGCTCCACGAAGGTGGTGACGCCTTGGGCTTCCAACGCCCGTACGCCGTCGAGGAAGCGGACGGCCTCGCGGACGTGGCGCACCCAGAAGTCGGGGCTGGTGATCTCCTCGGCGGAGACGATGGCGCCGGTGAGGTTGGAGACGATCGGGATCCGCGGGGCCTCATACGACAGGCCCTGCGCGATGTCACCGAACGCCTCCAGCATCCCGTCCATGCGAGGCGAGTGGAACGCGTGGCTGACGGTGAGCCGCTTGGTCTTACGACCCTGCGCCTCGAACGACGCCGCGAGCTCCGCCGCCGCGTCCTCATCGCCCGCGATGACCACCGACGTCGGCCCGTTCAGCGCGGCGATCGAGACGCGCTCGTTGAGCAGCGGCGTCACCTCGTCCTCCGACGCCTCAACGGCGATCATCGCGCCACCGGCGGGCAGCTCCTGCATCAGCCGGCCCCGCGCGGCCACCAGCGTGCACGCGTCCGCGAGCGACAGCACACCGGCCACATGCGCGGCGGCCAGCTCACCGATCGAGTGGCCGGAGAGGAAGTCCGCCTTCAGGCCCCACGCCTCGACCAGCCGGAACAGCGCCACCTCGACCGCGAACAGCGCAGGCTGGGTGAACGCGGTCTGGTCCAGTGCCTCGGCCTCATCCCCGAACAGCACGTCCTGCAAAGGCCGTTCAAGATGGGCGTCCAGCTCCGCGCAGATCGCGTCCAGCGCTTCGGCGAACGCCGGGTAGGCGTCGTACAGCTCACGCCCCATCCCCAGCCGCTGGCTGCCCTGCCCGGTGAAGAGGAACGCCAGCTTGCCGCCGGTCACCGAGCCCTCGACGAGCCCCGTGGCACCGCGCCCGTCGGCCAGCGCCGCGAGCTGCTCGCCGAGGAGGCCGCCGTCCCGGCCGAGCACCACGGCCCGGTGTTCCAGAGCGGCGCGGGAGGTGGCGAGGGAGTAGCCGAGGTCGAGCGGGCGCGGCCCATCGGCGCCGCCGTCCACGGAGGCGTCCGCGAAGGCGTCCACGGCGGGCCGCAGCCGTGCGGCCTGGGCCCGTAGCGCGTCCTCGGTACGGCCCGAAACCGGCCAGGCGAGGACGGGCAGGGCCCGCTCCGGAGCGGGCGCGGAGACCGCGTCCATGGCCGGGGCCTGCTCGATGATCGCGTGCGAGTTGGTGCCGCTGAAACCGAACGACGACACACCCGCGCGGCGCGGACGGCCGGTCTCCGGCCAGGGCCGGGCCTCGGCCAGCAGCTCGATGTCTCCCGCCGACCAGTCGACGTGCGGGGTCGGCTCGCTGACGTGGAGGGTCCGCGGCAGCACACCGTGCCGCATCGCCATAACCATCTTCATGATGCCGGCGGCGCCCGCCACGGCCTGGGTGTGGCCGATGTTGGACTTCACCGAACCCAGCCACAGCGGCCGGTCCTCCGGCCGGTCCTGGCCGTAGGTGGCGAGCAGCGCCTGCGCCTCGATCGGGTCGCCCAGCGTCGTACCGGTGCCGTGGGCCTCCACGACGTCGATGTCCGTGGCCGAAAGACCGGCGTTGGCCAGGGCCTGCCGGATGACGCGCTGCTGGGACGGGCCGTTGGGCGCGGTCAGGCCGTTCGACGCGCCGTCCTGGTTGATGGCGGTGGAGCGCAGGACGGCGAGCACCGGATGGCCGTTCTCGCGCGCGTCGGAGAGCCGCTCCACCAGGAAGAGGCCCACGCCTTCGGCCCAGTTGGTGCCGTCCGCGTCACCGGAGAACGCCTTGATCCGGCCGTCGGCGGCCAGTCCGCGCTGACGGCTGAACTCCAGGAAGGCGCCCGGGGTCGACATGACCGTGACGGCTCCGGCCAGCGCGAGCGAGCATTCGCCGTTGCGCAGCGCCTGCGCGGCCAGGTGCAGCGCCACCACCGACGACGAGCAGGCCGTGTCGATGGTGACCGCCGGGCCTTCGAGCCCGAAGGCGTAGGAGAGCCGGCCGGAGGCCACGCTGGAGGAGTTGCCGGTGCCGAGGTGGCCTTCGAGGCCCTGCGGCTCGTTCAGCCACAGCGTCAGATAGTCCTGGTCGTTGGAGCCGATGTAGACACCGGTACGGCTGCCGCGCAGGGACGCGGGGTCGACCCCGGCCCGCTCGAACGCCTCCCAGGTGGTCTCCAGCAGCAGCCGCTGCTGCGGGTCCATCGCGAGCGCCTCACGCGGCGAGATACCGAAGAACGACGCGTCGAAGTCGGCCACGTCGTGCAGGAAGCCGCCCTCGCGGGTGTAGCTGGTGCCCTCGAGGTCGGGGTCGTCGCTGTAGAGGGTGGCGAGGTCCCAGCCGCGGTCGGCGGGGAACGGGGTGATGGCGTCGTCACCGGCGACCAGCAGTTGCCACAGCTCCTCGGGCGACCGCACGCCACCGGGGAAGCGGCAGCTCATCGCGACGATCGCGATCGGGTCGTCGCGGTCCACCGCGCTGATCACCCGGTCGGGCACGATCGCGTCGGCCGCGTCCCCGACGATCTCCTCGCGCAGATGGCCCGCCAGGCTGGTCGAGGTGGGGTAGTCGAAGACGAGCGTGGGCGGCAGCCGCAGCCCGGTCGCCTCGCGCAGCAGATTGCGCAGTTCGACGGCGGTCAGGGAGTCGAAGCCCAGGTCCTTGAAGGCCCGGCCCTCCTCGACGGCCTGCGGGCCCGCATAGCCGAGGACGGCCGCCACCTGCGTACGGACCAGGTCCAGCAGCAGCCGGTCCTGCTCGGCCGCGCTCAGCCCGGCCAGCCGCTCCGCCAGCGCGGAGCCGCCGCCCGCGGCGGTGTCCACCGCGCGGCGCACCGGGACCCGCACCAGCCCGCGCAGCAGCGGCGCGAGCGCGCCCGCCGCGGCCTGGGCGCGCAGCGCCACGGCGTCCACGCGCATCGGGACCGGCACAGCCTCGTCCGTGGTGAGCGCGGCGTCCAGGAGGGCAAGGCCCTCCGCCGGGGACAGCGGCGGCAGTCCGGCGCGCCGCATCCGGCTGATGTCGGCCTCGTCCAGGCCACCGGCCATACCGGCGCCCGCCCAGGGGCCCCAGGCCAGCGAGACGGCAGGGAGGCTCTCGGCGCGGCGGTGTACGGCGAGGGCGTCCAGGAAGGCGTTGGCGGCCGCGTAGTTGCCCTGGCCGGGGGTGCCGAAGACGCCCGAGGCGGAGGAGAACAGCACGAAGGCCGTCAGGTCCAGGTCGCGGGTCAGCTCGTGCAGATTCCACGCCGCGTCCACCTTCGGACGCATGACGTGGTCGACGCGCTCGGGCGTCAGCGAGCCGATCACACCGTCGTCCAGCACACCGGCCGTGTGCACGACGGCGGTCAGCGGATGCTCGCCGGGGACGGTGGCGAGGGCCGCGGCGAGCGCGTCCCGGTCCGCCACATCACACGCCGCCCAGGCCACCTCGGCACCCAACTCGCCCAGCTCAGCGGCGAGTTCGGCCGCACCCGGGGCCTGCTGCCCACGGCGGCTCACCAGCAGGAGCTGCCGTACGCCACGCTCGGCCACCAGATGCCGGGCCACCAGCCCGCCCAGCGAACCGGAGGCGCCGGTGACCAGCACCGTGCCCTGGGAGTCGAAGGCGCCCTCGGTGGCCGCCGTCTCGTCCGCGATCGGCACCCTGGCCAGGCGCGGGATGCGGGCGACGCCCGTACGGACGGCGAGTTGCTCCTCGCCCGCCGCCAGCGCGGCCGGAAGCGCCGTGAGCGACGCGTCCTGGCCGTCGGTGTCCAGCAGGACGAAGCGGTCCGGGTTCTCGGCCTGCGCCGTGCGCAGCAGACCCCACACCGCGGACTGCGCCGGATCGCGCACCGGCTCGCCCTCGCCGAGGGTCAGGAACACCAGCCGCGAGGTGGCGAACCGCTCATCGGCCAGCCACGCCTGGGCCAGGCCCAGCGCCTCGGCCGTGGCCCGGCGCACCGCGCCGGGCACCTCGTCGCCACTCTCGGTGGACGGGGTGACGAACACGTACTCCGGTACGGCCGCCCCGGACGCCACGGCCTCGCCCAGCGCCGTGAAGTCCGCATACGCACCGGCCCCGGCGGCCACGAGCCCGAGGGCGTCCGCGCCGAGCGCCGCCCACCGGCTGCCGCCGGGCGCGCCGGCGCCCGCTCCGGCCGGGAGTTCGGTCCACTCCACCCGGAACAGCGACTCGTGGTACGCCGCCCGTGCGGCCCGCACCTGCTCCGCCGACACGGCGCGCAGGACCAGCGAGTCCACGGCGGCGACCGGCGCACCGGCCAAGTCCGCGATCTCCAGCCGGACCCCGTCCGCGCCCCGCAGCACCAGCCGCACCCGCAGCGCCGAGGCGCCGCTCGCGTACAGCGACACACCGCTCCAGGCGAACGGCAGCCGCCCGCCCTGGCTCTCGCCGTCGCCCAGACCGTCCATGCCGAGCGCGTGCAGCGCCGAGTCGAGCAGCGCCGGATGCAGTCCGTACGCCTGCGCGTCGGAGGCGGCGGACTCGTCCAGCCGCACCTCAGCGAAGAGTTCGTCCCCGCGCCGCCATGCGGCCGTAAGCCCCTGGAACACCGGGCCGTACCGCAGCCCGCCGTCCGCGAGGGCCGCGTACAGCTCCTCGGTACGGGCCGCCTCGGCGCCCTGCGGCGGCCACGCGGTCAGCGCGAACGACGGCCGGGGCGCGCCCGAGGCGAGCACACCGTCGGCGTGTCGCGTCCACGGCTCCTCGGCCGGGGCGTCCTCCGCGCGGGACAGCACGGTCAGGGACCGCCGCCCGGCGCCGTCGGGCGCGCCGACCGTGAGCTGCAGCCGGACGCCACCGCGTGCGGGCAGCACCAACGGGGCGTGCAGGGTCAGCTCGTCGAGCAGGTCACAGCCGACCTGATCACCGGCGCGCACGGCGAGCTCCACGAACGCCGTGCCGGGCAGCACCACCGTGTCCCGCACCACATGGTCGGCCAGCCACGGATGCGTATCCACACCCAGCCGTCCCGTGAAGACCAGCCCATCGGTCTCCGCCAGCGGCACCGCGGCGCCGAGCAGCGGATGCCCAGCCAACTCCAGCCCCACGGAGGCCACATCACCCACGGAAGCCGCGCCCGGCTCCAGCCAGAACCGCTCATGCTGGAAGGCGTACGTCGGCAGATCCACCTGCTCCGCGTCCCTACCGGCGAAGAACCCGGCCCAGTCCACGGCCGCACCGCGCACATGCGCCCGTGCGACGGCCGTGGTCAGCGCCTCGGCCTCGGGGCGGTCCTTGCGCAGCGCGGAGATGAACGCGGCGTCCGACGCGGAGTCGGTCACACACTCCTGAGCCATCGCGGTGAGCACACCGTCCGGGCCCAGTTCGACGAACGTGGTGACACCCTTGGACTCAAGGGTCCGTACCCCGTCGAGGAAGCGGACGGCCTCGCGGACGTGGCGCACCCAGAAGTCGGGGGTCGTGATCTCCTCGGCGGACACCACGCCACCGGTCAGATTCGACACGATCGGGATCTTCGGAGCCTCGTACGACAGCCCCTGCGCCACCTGCCGGAACGCGTCCAACATGCCGTCCATACGCGGCGAGTGGAAGGCGTGGCTGACCGTGAGCCGCTTGGTCTTACGACCCTGCGCCTCGAAGCCCGCCGCAATCGCGACAGCCTCGTCCTCATCACCCGCGATGACCACCGACGTCGGCCCGTTGAGCGCGGCAATGCTGACCCGCTCGGTCAGCAGCGGCAGCACCTCGTCCTCCGACGCCTGGACCGCGATCATCGCGCCACCGGCCGGAAGCTCCTGCATCAGACGGCCACGCGCGGCCACCAGCTTCGCCGCATCCGCGAGCGACAACACACCCGCCACATGCGCCGCGGCCAGCTCACCAATCGAGTGTCCCGACAGATAGTCGGGCTTCAGACCCCACGCCTCAACGAGCCGGAACAGCGCCACCTCAACCGCGAACAGCGCAGGCTGGGTGAAACCGGTCTGGTCGAGCGCCTCAGCATCGTCCCCGAACAGCACGTCCTTCAAAGGCCGCTCAAGATGCCGGTCCAGCTCCGCACACACCGCATCCAGCGCCTCGGCGAACACCGGATAGGCGTCATACAGCTCATGCCCCATCCCCAGCCGCTGGCTCCCCTGCCCCGTGAACAGGAACGCCAGCTCGCCCTCGGCAACCACGCCCTCGACCAGCCCCGGCGCGGACTCCCCCCGCGCCAGCGCCTCCAGGCCCGCCGTCAGCCCGGCGCGGTCCTCGCCCACGACCACCGCGCGGCGCTCCAGCGCCGCCCGGCCGGTGGCCAGCGAGTAGGCCACATCGGTGGTGCCGAGGGCGGGTTCGCGGTCGAGGTGGGAGGCGAGGCGGCGGGCGTTGTCGCGCAGCGCCGCCGCGTTCCCGGCGGACAGGGGCCACGGCAGTACGGTGGCGGTGACCGCCGCGACCGGGGTGGCGTCCTCGTCCGTGGCCGACGGCTCCTCGGCCTCCGGCTCGGGGGCCTGCTCCAGGATGGTGTGGGCGTTGGTGCCGCTCACGCCGAAGGCCGAGACACCGGCCCGGCGCGGCCTGCCGGTCTCGTCCCAGGGGCGGGCCTCGGTCAGCAGGGACACCTCGCCCGCCGACCAGTCGACGGTCGGGGACGGCTGGTCGACGTGGAGGGTCTTGGGCAGGACGCCGTGGCGTATCGCCATGACCATCTTGATGACGCCCGCGACACCCGCCGCCGCCTGGGCGTGGCCCAGGTTGGACTTGAGCGAGCCCAGCCACAGCGGCCGGCCCTCGGGCCGCTCCTGGCCGTAGGTGGCCAGCAGCGCCTGCGCCTCGATCGGGTCGCCCAGCGTCGTGCCCGTGCCGTGCGCCTCGACGACGTCGATCTCGGCGGCGGACAGCCGGGCGTTCTCCAGGGCCTGGCGGATGACGCGCCGCTGCGAGGGGCCGTTCGGCGCGGTCAGACCATTGGACGCACCATCCTGGTTCACCGCGCTGCCACGCACCACGGCGAGTACCGGGTGGCCGTTCCTGCGGGCGTCCGACAGCCGCTCGACCAGCAGCACGCCGACGCCCTCGGACCAGCCGGTGCCGTCCGCCGAGGCGGCGAAGGACTTGCAGCGGCCGTCGGGGGCGAGGCCGCGCTGGCGGCTGAACTCCACGAAGACGTCCGGGTTGGGCATCACGGTGACGCCGCCGACGAGGGCGAGCGAGCATTCGCGCTGCCGCAGCGCCTGGGCCGCCCAATGCAGGGCGACCAGCGACGACGAGCACGCCGTGTCGATCGTGGCGGCCGGGCCTTCGAGGCCGAAGGTGTAGGCGATACGGCCGGACAGCACGCTGGTGGCGCCGCCGGTGAGCAGCAGCCCCTCCAGCTCCTCCGGCGCGCCCGAAACATCCGAGCCATAGCCCATGGCCGAGGCGCCCACATAAACGCCGGTGCGGCTGCCCTTGACGGAGGTCGGGTCGATTCCCGCGCGCTCGAAAACCTCCCAGGAGGTTTCCAGCAGCAGCCGCTGCTGCGGGTCCATCGCGAGGGCCTCGCGCGGCGAAATGCCGAAGAATCCGGGGTCGAATTCGGTGGCGCCGTCGAGGAATCCGCCGCCGCTGTTGTAGAAGGTGCCCTTGCGGTCGGGGTCAGGATCGGCCAGCCCCTCGATGTCCCAGCCGCGGTCGGCGGGGAATCCGGAAATGGCGTCGCCGCCCTCCGCGACCAGCTTCCACAGGTCCTCGGGCGAACCGACGCCACCGGGGAACCGGCAGCTCATCGCGGTGATCGCGATCGGTTCCTGCGCGTCCGCCTCCACCTCGGTCAGGCGGCGACGGGCCCGGCGCAGCTCAGTGGTCATCCACTTCAGATTGTCGAGAAGCTTCTCTTCGTTCGCGCTAGCCACGGAAACGTCACCTCCTGAGGTCAGTTGAATTGAGGGCGGTCATCACGTCAGGACCTTCCGAATTCATTGTTGATGATGTCGAAGATGTCTTCGGCGGAGGCGGCGTCGAGGGCGAGTTCATCGTCCTCGCCGCCGTCGGCGCCCGCCGCGCTCTCGGTCTCGTTCCATGTCCGAAGCAGCGCTTCGAGTCGGGCCGTGACCCGTTCGCGTTCCGTCGCGTCGTCGGAGACGTGGGAAAGGGTGAATTCCAGCTTGTCGATTTCGGCGAGGGCCGGGAGTTCGGGTGTGGTGTCCTCGCCGAGGAGGTCGGCGCGCAGCACATCGGCGAGCGCGCCGGGCGTCGGGTGGTCGAAGACCAGGGTGGCGGTGAGCTGGAGCCCGGTGGCCGCGTTCAGCCGGTTGCGGAGTTCGACGGCGGTGAGGGAGTCGAAGCCCAGCTCCTTGAAGGCCCGGCCCGCCTGGACGGCCGTGATGTCGTCGTGTCCGAGGACGGCGGCGACCTCCGTACGGACGAGATCGAGCAGGACCTTGTCCGCCTCGGACTCGGTGAGCCCGGCGAGCCGCTGCCGCAGGGACTCCGCCGATGCCTCGGCCGTGCCGCCGTCCGCGCCCTCCGCCGGGTCCGGTGCCAGGGCGGCGCGGACCTCGGGCAGATCGGCGATGAGCGGGCGGGGGCGGGCCGCCGTGAAGGTGGGGGCGAAACGGTCCCAGTCGACATCGGCCACCGTCACCACGGTCTCGTTCCGGTCCAGCGCCTGCTGGAGGGCGGCGATGGCGGAGTGCGGGGCCATCACCGGCAGGCCGCGGCGGCGCAGTTGCTCGGCCGCCTCGTCGTCGGTGACGAGTCCGCCGTCCGCCCACGGGCCCCAGGCCACGGAGGTGGCGGTGAGGCCGCGGGCCCGGCGCTGTTCGGCCAGCGCGTCGAGGAAGGCGTTTCCGGCCGCGTAGGCGCCCTGGCCGCCACTGCCCCACACCGCGGCGATCGAGGAGAAGAGCACGAAGGCGTCCAGCTCGGTGTCGCCGAGCAGCGCGTCCAGATGGGCCGCGCCCGCGACCTTGGCTGCGACCACATCGGCGACATCGGCCGGGGTGGTCTCCGCGAGCGGTGCGAACTGCCCGGCGCCCGCCGTGTGCACGACGGCGGTGAGCGGGTGGACCGGGTGCTCGTCGCGGATCCGGGCCAGCAGCCCGGCGACCGCGTCCCGGTCGGTGACGTCGCAGGCGGCGACGGTCACCTGGGCGCCCTTCGCGATCAGTTCGGCCGCGAGTACGTCGGCGCCGGGGGCGTCGGGGCCCCGGCGGCTGGTGAGCACCAGATGCTCGGCGCCGTTCTCCGCCAGCCAGCGGGCCACATGGGCGCCCAGCGCGCCGGTGCCGCCGGTGACCAGGACCGTGCCACGCGGCCGCCAGGGCGCGCCGGTGGCCGGGGTGGACTCGGCGTGGGCGAGGCGGCGGGCCAGGATTCCGGCCGTACGGATCGCCAACTGGTCCTCGTGGTCGTCGCCGTGTCCGCCGAGCACACCGGCCAGGCGGTCGGCGGCCCGTTCGTCGAGCGTCGCGGGCAGGTCGATCAGACCGCCCCAGCGCTCGGGGTGCTCCAGCGCGACCACCCGCCCCAGGCCCCAGAGCTGCGCCTGTGCGGCGCTGCCGACCGGTTCCGAGGCGGCGGTGGAGACGGCGCTGGTGGTGACGCACCACAGCGGGGCGTCCAGGCCCGCGTCCCCGAGCGCCTGCACCAGCACTCCGGTGCGCAGCAGCCCGGTGGGCACGGCGGGGTGGTCGGGGTGCGGGCGCTCGTCCAGCGCGAGCAGCGACAGCACACCGTGCACGGGCTCGTCGGCCGCCGCCCGGCGGATCCGGTCGGCCAGGGCGCCCCGGTCGAGGTCCCCGCCGTCGGCCGGGGTGATGCCGATGCGCCGGATGTCGGCGCCCCGGTCGGCCAGCGCGGCCACGAGGCGCCGTACGGTGTCGGCGTGGCCCGCGGCCGCGGCCGGTTCGGCGACCAGCCAGACGCCGGGAGCGGCGGCGAGCCGCGGCTCCTCCAGCGGCTTCCAGGTGACGCGGTAGCGCCGGCCGTCGAGCGCGGACTGCTCGCGTTCGCGGCGCCGCCACGCGGACAGCGCCGGGAGCAGCGCGCTGAGCGGCTGGTCCACATCGATGCCCACCGCGTCCGACAGCGAGGCGAGATCGTCGCTCTCGACCGCATCCCAGAACCGGGCGCCGGCCGCGTCGACGGCCGTGGCCGCCTCGCCGGACGTGTGGCGCGGGGTGCCGTCCAGCCAGTAGCGCCGCCGCTGGAAGGCGTATGTGGGCAGCTCGACGCGGTGGGCGCCGGTCCCGGCGAACAGCGCCTCCCAGTCCACGGCCGCGCCCCGCACGTGCAGCGTGGCGAGGGCGCCGGTCAGCGTCTCCGTCTCGGGGCGCCCGGCGCGCAGTACGGGCACGAAGGCCACCTCTTCGGCGCCGTCGCCTCCGGCTGTGACGCAGTCCTGCGCCATGGCGGACAGCACCCCGTCCGGGCCCAGTTCGACGTAGGTGGTGACGCCTTGGGCCTCCAGGGCGCGGACAGCGTCGAGGAAGCGGACGGCGTGGCGGACATGGCGGACCCAGTAGTCGGCGGCCATGCCCAGCTCGTCGGCGACCGGCTGCCCGGTGACCGTGGAGACGATCGGGATGCGCGGCGCGCGGTACGTCAGCCTCTCGGCGACCTTGCGGAAGTCGGCGAGCATGCCGTCCATCAGCGGGGAGTGGAAGGCGTGGCTCACGGTGAGCCGCTTGGTCTTGCGGCCCCGCGCCTCGAACGACGCCGCGATCTCCAGCGCCGCGTCCTCGTCGCCCGCGATGACCACCGAGGTGGGCCCGTTGAGCGCGGCGATGCCGACGCGCTCGGTGAGCAGCGGCTCGACCTCGTCCTCCGCCGCCTGCAGCGCGACCATCGCGCCACGGGCGGGCAGTTGCTGCATCAGCCGGCCGCGGGCGGCCACCAGCGTGGCGGCGTCCTCCAGCGACAGCACCCCGGACACATGCGCCGCGGCCAGCTCGCCGATGGAGTGCCCGGCCAGGACGTCCGGCCGCAGTCCGGCGGCCTCGGCCAGCCGGAAGAGTGCCACCTCGACCGCGAACAGCGCGGGCTGGGTGAAGCCGGTCCGGTCCAGCGACTCCTTGTCGTCCCCGAACAGCACGTCGTACAGCGGCCATTCGAGGTGCCGGTCCAGCTCGGCGCAGACCGCGTCCAGCGCCTCCGCGAAGACCGGGCTGGCCTCGTACAGCTCACGGCCCATGCCGAGCCGCTGGCTGCCCTGCCCGGTGAAGAGCATGGCCGTACGACCCTCGGCGGGCACACCCCGGACCAGATGGGCGGCGGACTCGCCGCGCGCGAGGGCGGTGAGGCCCGCGAGCAGCCGGTCCCGGTCCGGGCCGAGGACCACCGCGCGGTGCTCCAGGGCGGACCTGGTGGTGGCCAGGGAGTACGCCACGTCCACGGCGCCGAGCCCGGTGTCGGCCTCGAGGTGGGCGCGCAGCCGCTCGGCCTGGGCCCGCAGCGCGTCCTCGCCCTTGGCCGACAGCGGCCAGGCCACCACATCGGGCCGCACGAGGGGGCTCTGCGATGTGCTGTCGACCGGCTCGTCGTGGACCGGGGCCTGCTCCAGGACCGTATGGGCGTTGGTGCCGCTGAAGCCGAACGAGGAGACGCCCGCGCGGCGCGGACGGCCGGTCTCCGGCCACTCCACCTGCTCGGTGAGCAGCGACACCGCGCCCGCCGACCAGTCCACATGCGGCGACGGATCGTCCACGTGCAGAGTGCGCGGCAGCACACCGTGGCGCATGGCCAGCACCATCTTGATGATGCCCGCGACACCGGCGGCGGCCTGGGTGTGGCCGATGTTGGACTTGATGGCGCCCAGCCACAGCGGCCGGTCCGCCTCCCGCTCCTGGCCATAAGTGGCCAGCAGCGCCTGCGCCTCGATCGGGTCGCCGAGCCGGGTGCCGGTGCCATGGGCCTCGACCGCGTCCACCTCGGCGGCCGACAGGCCCGCACCGGCCAGCGCCTGGCGGATCACGCGCTGCTGGGCCGGGCCATTGGGCGCGGTCAGACCGTTGGAGGCGCCGTCCTGGTTGATGGCGGAGCCACGGACGATCGCCAGCACCGGGTGGCCGTTGCGCCGGGCGTCCGACAGCCGCTCCACGAGCAGCATGCCGACGCCCTCGCCCCAGCCGGTGCCGTCCGCCTCGGCCGCGAACGCCTTGCAGCGGCCGTCCGGAGCCAGTCCGCGCTGGCGGCTGAACTCGATGTACGCGCCGGGGCTCGACATGACCGTCACACCGCCGGCGAGCGCGAGCGAGCACTCGCCCTGGCGCAGCGCCTGGATCGCCCAGTGCAGCGCCACCAGCGACGACGAACATGCCGTGTCGACGGTGACCGCCGGGCCCTCAAGACCGAAGGTGTAGGCGAGCCGGCCGGAGACCACGCTGGCCGCGTTGCCCGTGCCCAGGTAGCCCTCGACCTCCTCGGGGACGGTGTGCAGCGAGGCGTCGTAGTCCTGTCCGTTGGAGCCGACGAAGACCCCGGCAGAGGTGCCGCGCAGCGTCGCCGGGTCGATGCCCGCGCGCTCGAACGCCTCCCAGGAGGTCTCCAGCAGCAACCGCTGCTGCGGGTCCATGGCCAGGGCCTCGCGCGGCGAGATCCCGAAGAACGGGGCGTCGAAGTGGCCCGCGTCGTAGAGGAAACCGCCCTCGCGTGCGTAGAAGGTGCCCCGCCGGTCGGGGTCCGGGTCGTAGAGCGCGTCCAGGTCCCAGCCGCGGTCGGCGGGGAACTCGGCGATCGCGTCCCCGCCCGCGGTGAGCAGTTGCCACAGCTCCTCGGGCGTACGCACCCCGCCCGGGAAGCGGCAGCTCATCGCGACGATCGCGATCGGGTCGTCATCGACCGCCGCCGTCACGGCCGCAGGCTGCGAGGCCCCGGCGGCGGCGGTGTCCGCCCCGATGAGTTCGCCGCGCAGATAGCCCGCGAGGGCGGCGGCCGTCGGGTAGTCGAAGACCAGGGTCGTGGGCAGTTGGACACCGCTGGCGGCACCGAGCCGGTTGCGCAGCTCGACGGCGGTCAGCGAGTCGAAGCCCAGCTCGCCGAAGGCGCGGTCGGCGGCGATGGACTCCGAGCCGTCGTGTCCGAGTACCGCGGCCACCTGCGTACGGACCAGGTCCAGCAGCAGCCGGTCCCGCTCCGCCTCGCCCAGCCCGGCCAGCCGGGCGGCGAGCGAGGAGCCGTCGGCCGCGGTCTCGGTGGCGGTGTTCGCCGCCGCCGCGCGGGTCTCCGGGAGGTCCGCGAGCAGGCGGCTGGGCCGGGCGGCGGTGAAGTCCGGTGCGAACCGGTCCCAGTCGATGTCCGCGACGGTGACCACGGTGTCATCGAGGTCGAGCGCCCGCTGGAGCGCGCCGATCGCCAACTCGGCGTCCATCGGCGGCAGTCCGCCCCGGCGCAGCCGCTGCTCCAGTGTTCCGTCCGTGGCCATGCCGCCCTCGGCCCACGGGCCCCAGGCGATCGAGGTGGCGGGCAAGCCCTCGGCGCGCCGCCGCTCGGCCAGCGCGTCCAGATAGGCGTTGGCGGCGGCGTAGTTGCCCTGGCCCGCAGCGCCGAACGTGCCGCTGATCGAGGAGAACAGCACGAAGGCCGACAGCTCCCGGTCGCGCGTCAGCTCGTCGAGATGGGCCGCGGCGGCTGCCTTGGCGCGCAGTACGGATGTGAAGCGCTCTGGCGTGAGCGAGTCCAGTACGCCGTCGTCCAGCACCCCCGCCGTGTGCACGACGGCGGTCAGCGGCAGCTCGGCGGGAAGACCGGCGAGGAGCCGCGCGAGCGCGTCCCGGTCGGACACATCGCACGCGGCGACGGTCACCCGGGCACCGGAGGCGGCAAGTTCGTCACGCAGCTCGACGGCACCGGGGGCGTCCAGGCCCCGGCGGCTGGTGAGCACCACATGCTCGGCGCCGCCCGCGACCAGCCAGCGGGCCACCTGCGCGCCCAGCGCGCCCGTACCGCCGGTGACCAGGGTCGTACCGGCGCCCGGCGTCCACGTGTCGCCGGAGGACGCGGTAGCCCGTACGAGCCGACGTCCGAACACGCCCGACGCCCGCACCGCGACCTGGTCCTCGCCACCGGCACCGGCCAGCACCTCGGCCAGCCGCCCCAGCGCACGCTCATCGGCCGTCGCCGGGAGGTCGACCAGACCGCCCCAGCGCTCGGGCAGCTCCAGCGCCGCCACCCGGCCCAGACCCCACAGCCGCGCCCCCTCCGGGCTGACCGCTCCATCCGAACGGCCCACGGCCACCGCGCCCCGCGTGGCCACCCACAGCGGCGCGCCGATGCCCGCGTCGCCCAGGGCCTGCGTCAGCGCGGCCGTCCGCAGCAGCGCGTCGCCGTCCGCGGAAGCCAAACCGTCTGCGTGTGCCGGACCGTCCGCGAGGGCCAGACCGTCCGCGAGGCCCAGCAGGGACAGCACGCCACCGGTCACGGGCTCGTCGCCAACGACCCCGGCCAGCCGCTCGGCCACCGCGGCGCGGTCGTCGTCGGCAGTCAGCTCGACGCGGCGTACGTCGGCACCGCGCTCGTTCAGCATCCGCACGGCACCCGCGACCCAGGCGTCCTCGGCCGCCTCGGCCGGTACCACCACGAGCCAACGGCCGCCCAGGGACGCCGCGGAGCGGTCGGTGACCGGCTTCCACGACACCCGGTAGCGCCAGCCGTCCACCGTCGAACGCTCCGACTGCTGCCGCCGCCACGACGACAGCGAGGGCAGCAGGGCCTCCAGCGCGCCGTTGTCCTCGGTGCCGAGGTTCAGGGTCTCGGCGAGCGAGGCCAGGTCCGCACGCTCGACGGCCTCCCAGAAGCGGGCGTCGACCGCGTCCTGAGCCGTGGCGTCGGGGGTGGCGGTGGCGGTCCGCACGTCCAGCCAGTAGCGCCGCCGCTGGAACGCGTACGTCGGCAACTCCACGCGCCGCGCACCAGTTCCGGCGTAGAACGCCTCCCAGTCCAGGGCCACGCCCCGGACCTGCAGCGCGGCGAGGGCGGAGGTGACGGTCTCGGCCTCGGGGCGGCCACCGCGCAGGGCGGCGACGAAGGCCGCCGCCGCGTCGCCCTCGGCGAGGCAGTCCTGGCCCATGGCGGACAGCACACCGTCGGGGCCGAGTTCGAGGTAGGTGGTGACGCCGTGGGCTTCCATCGTCCGGACGCCGTCGAGGAAGCGGACGGCCTCGCGGACGTGGCGCACCCAGAAGTCGGCGGTCGTGATCTCCTCGGCGGAGACGACGGAACCGGTGAGGTTGGAGACGATCGGGATGCGCGGGGCTTCGTAGGTCAGCCCCTGCGCCACCTCGCGGAACGCGTCCAACATGCCGTCCATGCACGGGGAGTGGAAGGCGTGGCTGACCGTGAGGCGCTTGGTCTTGCGGCCCTGGGCCTCGAAGGTCGCCGCGATCGAGACAGCCGCGTCCTCATCACCCGCGATGACCACGGAGGTGGGCCCGTTGAGCGCGGCGATCGAGACGCGCTCGCTGAGCAGCGGCGTGACCTCGTCCTCGGCCGCCTGGACGGCGATCATCGCGCCACCGGCCGGCAGCTCCTGCATCAACCGCCCGCGCGCCGCCACCAGCTTCGCCGCATCCGCCAGCGACAGCACACCCGCCACATGGGCGGCGGCCAGCTCACCGATCGAGTGCCCGGAGAGGAAGTCGGGCCGCAGCCCCCACGCCTCGACCAGCCGGAACAGCGCCACCTCGACCGCGAACAGCGCGGGCTGGGTGAACCCGGTCCGGTCCAGAGTCGTGGCGTCGTCCCCGAACAGCACATCCCGCAGCGGCCGTTCGAGATGCGCGTCCAGGTGAGCACACACCTCGTCCAGCGCCTGCGCGAACATCGGATAGGCGTCGTACAGCTCACGCCCCATCCCCAGCCGCTGGCTCCCCTGCCCCGTGAACAGGAAGGCCAGCTTCCCGGCCACCGGCGAGCCCTGCACCAGGCCCGTGGCCGGTTCGCCGGAGGCCAGTGCATCCAGGGCGCGCAGGAAGCCCTCGCGGCCGTCGGCCACCAGCACCGCGCGGTCTTCGAAGGTGGTGCGCCCGGCGGCCAGGGTGTAGCCGATGGCGGCCAGGTCCACGTCCTCGTCAGTGGAGTGGGCCCGCAGCCGGTCGCGCAGGTGGCGGGCCTGGTCGCGCAGCGCGTCCCGGCCCACGGCCGACAGCGGCCACGGCAGCACCGGCGGTACGGCGGCGGGCCGCGCAGCAGCGTCCTCGTGGTCCTCGGCGGCCGGCGGCTGCTCGATGATGGTGTGCGCGTTGGTGCCGCTGATGCCGAACGACGACACACCGGCGCGGCGCGGACGGCCGGTCTCCGGCCACTCCATCCGCTCCGTGAGCAGCGAGACCGCGCCGTCCTCCCAGTCGACGTTGGCCGAGGGCGCGTCCACGTGCAGTGTCTGGGGCAGCACACCGTGGCGCATGGCCAGCACCATCTTGATGATGCCCGCGACACCGGCGGCGGCCTGTGTGTGACCGATGTTGGACTTGATGGAGCCGAGCCACAGCGGCCGCTCCGCGTCCCGCTGCTGCCCGTACGTGGCCAGCAGCGCCTGCGCCTCGATCGGGTCACCCAGCGTCGTGCCCGTACCGTGCGCCTCGACCGCGTCCACATCGCCCGCCGACAGCCCGGCGGCGGCCAGCGCCTGCCGGATGACACGCTGCTGGGACGGGCCGTTCGGCGCCGTCAGACCGTTCGAGGCACCGTCCTGGTTGATCGCGCTGCCCCGCACGACCGCAAGCACCGGGTGCCCGTGGCGCCGCGCGTCCGAGAGCCGCTCCACGAGCAGCATGCCCGCGCCCTCGGCCCAGCCCGTGCCGTCCGCCGACGCCGCGAAGGACTTGCACCGGCCGTCCGTGGCCAGGCCGCGCTGACGGCTGAAGTCGATGAACGTCTCGGGGGTGGCCATGACCGCGACACCACCGGCCAGCGCCATGGTGCACTCGCCCGCGCGCAGCGCCTGGATCGCCCAGTGGAGCGCCACCAGCGAGGACGAACACGCCGTGTCGACGGTGACCGCCGGGCCCTCAAGACCGAAGGTGTACGCCACCCGGCCCGACGCGATGGAGCCCGCGTTGCCGGTGCCGATGTAGCCCTCGACACCGTCGGGGATGCCGTCGAGCCCGGTCACGTAGTCGTGGTACATGACGCCCGCGAACACGCCGGTCTTGCTGCCGCGCACGGTCGCCGGGTCGATGCCCGCGCGCTCGAACGCCTCCCACGACGTCTCCAGCAGCAGCCGCTGCTGCGGGTCCATCGCGAGCGCCTCACGCGGCGAGATGCCGAAGAAGTCCGGGTCGAAGTCGGCGGCGTCGTGCAGGAAGCCGCCCTCGCGGGTGTACGAGGTGCCCGCGTGGTCGGGGTCCGGGTGGTACAGACCGTCGAGGTCCCAGCCACGGTCCACGGGGAAGCCGGAGATGCCGTCGCCGCCGGTGGCGACCAGCTCCCACAGCTCCTCCGGGGTGCGCACCCCGCCCGGGAAGCGGCAGCTCATGCCGACGATGACGATCGGGTCGTCGTCGACCGCCGGGGCCGCGCCCGTCCGTACGGGGACGAGCGGCGCCGTGGTCTCCTCGGCGCCCAGCAGCTCCTCGCGCAGATGACCGGCCAGGGCGGTGGGGGTCGGGTAGTCGAAGACGAGCGTGGCGGGTAGCCGCAGCCCGGTGACGGTCTTGAGGTCGTTGCGGAGTTCGACGGCGGTGAGCGAGTCGAAGCCCAGCTCCTTGAACGCCCGCCCGGCCTCGACCGCCTCCGGGCCCGCGTAACCGAGCACCGCGGCGACCCGGCCGCACACCAACTCCAGCAGCTCACGGTCCTGTTCGGACCGGGCGAGCCCGGCCAGCCGCTGGGCGAGCGAGGAGCCGTCGGCGGTGCCGGCCGCGGCGGCGGCCCGCCGGACCGGGGTCCGCACCAGGCCGCGGAACAGCGCCGGGACGCTGCCGGTCGCCGTGGCCTCGGTGCGCAGCCCCGCGTAGTCGAGCCGCATCGGGAACAGCACGGCGGCACCGTCGGCGCGGGCCGCGTCGAAGAGCGCGAGCCCCTCGTCGGCGGCGATCGGGGCGACCCCGCCTCGCGCGATGCGCAGCAGATCGACCTCGTCAAGGCCGCTGCCCATGCCCGCACCGCCCCACAGGCCCCAGGCCAGCGCGGTGGCCGGGAGCCCCTGGGCCACGCGGTGCTGGGCCAGCGCCTCCAGGAAGGAGTTGGCGGCGGCGTAGCTCGCCTGTCCGGGCGCGCCGAACACGGCGGCGGCACCGGAGAACAGCACGAAAGCGGACAGCTCGTGGCCACGGGTCAGCTCGTGCAGGTTGAGCGCCGCGTCCACCTTGGGACGCAGCACCCGCGCCACCCGCTCGGGCGTCAGGGAGCCGAGGATGCCGTCGTCCAGGACACCCGCCGTGTGCACCACGGCGGTCAGCGGATGCTCGGCCGGGATGGCGGCCAGGGTCGCGGCGAGCGCGTCGCGGTCGGCCACATCGCAGGCCGCCCAGGTCACGGTGGCACCGGCCGCCGTGAGGTCGACGGCCAGCTCCTCGGCGCCGTCGGCGTCGGCGCCACGGCGGCTGACCAGCAGGAGTCGCCGTACGCCGTGGGCGGAGACGAGGTGGCGGGCGAAGAGGCCGCCGAGGGTTCCGCCGGCGCCGGTGATCAGCACGGTGCCGTTGGGGTCGTACGACGGGGCGGTGGATTGCTCGTGAGCGTCGCCGTCGGTGCTCTCAGTAACAGGCACCCGGGCCAGCCGGGGCGCGAGCGCCACGCCCGCGCGCAGCGCCAGCTCCGCCTCGTCCACGCCGAGCGCGGCGGGCACCGTACGGTACGAGCCCTCCTCGCCGTCCACGTCCAGCAGCACCAGACGGCCGGGGTTCTCCGACTGCGCGGAGCGGAACAGACCGCGCACGGCGGCGTACGGCAGATCCGCCACGCCCGCCCCCGGCTCGGTCTCCACCGCGCCCCGGCTCAGCAGCACCAGCCGCGAGGCGGCGAACCGCTCATCGGCCAGCCACTCCTGGAGCAGGGCGAGGGTGGTCTGCGTGGCCTCGTACACGGCCGTCGCATCGGTGCCGTCGCCGTTGCCGTCACTGAGGCCGACACCGACACCGGCACCGGCACCGGCACCGGCACCGGCCAGCAGGACGGTGTCGGGCGCGGGCGCCCCGGCCGCCACGGCCGTCCGCAGCACCGACAGATCGCGATACGCGGCGAGCCGGACCCCGGACCCGAACGCGCCCTCCAGCACGGCCAGTTGACCGGCATCCGCGCCGAGCACCGCCCAGTCGCCCGTGGCCGCGCCCGTCGCGGGCGCCGGAACCGCCGTCCAGTCCAGCCGGAACAGCGACTCGTGCAGTCCGCCACGCGCCGCGCGGACCTGGTCGGCGGAGGCCGCCCGCAGCGCCACCGACTCGATGGTGGCCACCGGGCGGCCCGTGCCGTCGGCCACCAGCAGCGAGACCGCGTTCGACGGCCGCTCGGACAGCCGCACCCGGAGCGCACCGGCCCCGGCCGCGTGTAGCTGAACGCCGTTCCACGCGAACGGCAGCAGCGCGCCCTCGGCCGGCGCCGCCTCGCGGTCGGCGCTGTCGAGGCCGATGACGTGCAGCGCGGCGTCGAGCAGGGCCGGGTGCAGGCCGAACCGCTCGGCCTCGGCACCCGACGTCAGCGGCGCGTCCTCGGGGAAGCCCACCTCGGCGTAGAGGTTCTCGCCGAGCCGCCAGGCGCCCTTGAGCCCCTGGAACACCGGCCCGTAGCCGAGACCTGCCCCGGCCAGCTCCTCGTACAGCCCCTCGACCGCGATCGGCGTCGCGCCCTGCGGCGGCCATACGGCGAGCTCATCGGGCTCGCCGGACTCGGAGATCCGGGCGCCGGGCGCGAGCACACCGGTGGCGTGGCGCGTCCACGGCTCAGTCCCGAGCGCGTCCTGCCGACGCGAATGCAGGCTGAAGGAACGGCGGCCGGACTCGTCCGGCCCGTCCACGACGAGCTGCACCCGCACCCCGGTGTGCTCCGGCAGCACGAGCGGGGCTTCCAGGGTGAGTTCGTCCAGCCGCTCGCAGCCGACCTGGGCGCCTGCGGCGCCGGCCAGCTCGACGAAGGCCGTACCGGGCAGCAGCACGGTGTCCATGACCGCGTGGTCGGCCAGCCAGGGGTGCGTGCGGATGGAGAGCACACCCGTGAGCAGGAGCCCATCGGCGTCCGCGAGCGCGACGGCGGCGCCGAGGAGCGGATGGTCGATGTCGCCCAGCCCGATCGACTCGGGGTCGCCCGCCGCGAGGGCGGCGGCGCTGGGCCAGTAGCGCTGGCGCTGGAAGGCGTAGGTGGGTAGCTCGGCCGGGTCCACCGGGGCGGCGCCCGAACCGGTGAAAACGGCCGCCCAGTCGGGCGTCACCCCACGGACGTGTGCTCGCGCGACGGCCGAGAGCAGCGCCTCGGCCTCCGGGCGGTGCTTGCGCAGCGCGGCGGCGAACGCGGTGTCCTCACCGGTCACGCACTCCTGCGCCATCGCGGAGAGGACACCGTCGGGGCCCAACTCCACGAAGGTGGTGACGCCTTGGGCTTCCAACGTCCGCACGCCATCGAGGAAGCGGACGGCTTCGCGGACGTGGCGCACCCAGAAGTCGGGGGTCGTGATCTCCTCGGCGGAGACGATGGCGCCGGTGAGGTTGGAGACGATCGGGATGCGCGGGGCCTCGTACGTCAGCCCCTCGGCCACCTCGCGGAAGGCGTCCAGCATGCCGTCCATACGCGGGGAGTGGAACGCGTGGCTGACCGTGAGGCGCTTGGTCTTCCGACCCTGCGCCTCGAACGAGGCCGCAATCTCCAGCGCCGCGTCCTCGTCACCTGCGATGACCACGGAGGTCGGCCCGTTGAGCGCGGCGATGCTGACCCGCTCGGTCAGCAGCGGCATGACCTCGTCCTCCGACGCCTGCACCGCGATCATCGCGCCACCCGCCGGAAGCTCCTGCATCAACCGCCCACGAGCCGCCACCAACTGCGCCGCATCCGCCAGCGACAACACACCCGCCACATGGGCGGCAGCCAGCTCACCGATGGAGTGACCCGAGAGGAAGTCCGGCGTCAGACCCCACGCCTCGACCAGCCGGAACAACGCCACCTCAACCGCGAACAACGCAGGCTGAGTGAACCCCGTCTGATCCAACGTCTCAGCGTCATCCCCGAAGAGCACATCCCGCAGCGGCCGCTCCAGATACAGATCCAGATGCGCACACACCTCATCCAGCGCATCCGCGAACACCGGATACGCCTGGTAGAGCTCACGCCCCATCCCCAGTCGCTGGCTCCCCTGCCCCGTGAACAGGAACGCCACCTTGCCCTCAGCAACCGCCCCCTCGACCATGAACGGGGCGGCCTCGCCCCGGGCCACCGCGTCGAGCGACCGCAGCAGTTCGTCCCGGTCGCCGACGGTCAGCACGGCACGCCGCTCCAGGGCGGCGCGGCCGACGGCCAGGGCGTGGGCGATGTCGAGCGGCGCCGACTCCGGCCGCGACGCGAGGTGGGCGTGCAGCCGCGCGGCCTGCTCCCGCAGCGCTTCGGCGCTCTTGGCGGACAGGACGAACGGCAGGAGGCCGCCGAGGCCGTTCCGCTCGGGCGCCTCGGTCGGGGCGGCCGTGGCGGCCGTGGCGGCCGGAAGAGCCGGGGCCTGCTCGATGATGGTGTGCGCGTTGGTGCCACTGATGCCGAACGAGGAGATACCGGCACGGCGCGGACGGCCGACCTCCGGCCATTCCACCTGCTCCGTCAGCAGCGAGACCGCACCCGCCGACCAGTCCACATGCGGCGACGGCTCATCCACATGCAACGTCTGCGGCAACACCCCGTGCCGCATCGCCAACACCATCTTGATGATGCCCGCGACACCCGCCGCCGCCTGCGTGTGCCCGATGTTGGACTTGATGGACCCCAGCCACAACGGCCGGTCCCCATCCCGCTGCTGCCCGTACGTGGCGAGCAGCGCCTGAGCCTCGATCGGGTCACCCAGCGTCGTACCCGTACCGTGCGCCTCGACCACGTCCACATCGCCGGTCGTCAGCCCGGCGCTGGTCAGCGCCTGCCGGATGACGCGCTGCTGCGACGGACCGTTGGGCGCCGTCAGACCGTTCGACGCACCGTCCTGGTTGATCGCGCTGCCCCGCACGACCGCCAGCACCGGGTGCCCGTGGCGCCGCGCGTCCGACAGCCGCTCCACGAGCAGCATGCCCGCGCCCTCGCCCCAGCCGGTGCCATCCGCACCGGCCGCGAACGCCTTGATGCGGCCATCGGCGGCCAGTCCGCGCTGACGGCTGAAGTCGATGAAGTTCTCGGGGGTGGACATCACCGTGACGCCGCCCGCGAGCGCCATCGTGCACTCACCCTGCCGCAGCGCCTGCACCGCCAGATGCAGCGCCACCAGCGACGACGAGCAGGCCGTGTCGACCGTGACGGCCGGGCCCTCAAGGCCGAAGGTGTACGCCACCCGACCGGACACCACGCTCGCCGCGTTGCCCGTGCCCAGATGGCCCTCCAGGCCCTCGGGCGCCTGCATCAGCAGCGACAGATAGTCCTGGCCGTTGGTCCCGGCAAAGACACCGATCTGCTGACCGCGCAGCGCACCCGGGTCGATGCCCGCGCGCTCGAACGCCTCCCACGACGTCTCCAGCAGCAACCGCTGCTGCGGGTCCATGGCCAGGGCTTCACGCGGCGAGATCCCAAAGAACGACGCGTCGAAGTCCCCGGCGTCGTAAAGGAAACCGCCCTCGCGTGCGTACGACGTGCCCGGACGGTCCGGGTCCGGGTCGTACAGCCCCGCCAGATCCCAGCCACGATCGGACGGGAACTCCGCAATCGCGTCCCCACCGGCCGTCAGCAACTGCCACAGCTCTTCCGGCGACCGCACCCCACCCGGGAAACGGCAGCTCATCGCCACGATCGCAATCGGATCGTCGGCCACCGCGACCGTCGGCGCGG